>JAVHLL010000014.1:52238-64800 GCA_031082155.1 Thermodesulfovibrionales bacterium
AACCTGCTGAATCATCGGCTTTCCCTTACCTGGGGTTCGTGGCGTTTTAACAGTATTGACCGGCAGGGTCTTTGGCTTTGTTCCAGGGTTCAGGACAGACGTGTTTTGAGCCTTCATAAGCGGGCGTGACTTTTTTAGTTCTTTCACCTGCAAGTTCCTGACGGGCTGTGGTGGAAGCTTTGAAGGCGGAATCGTATTGGCCGAGGTAAAATAACTCGCCTTCGTAGGTTTTATATCAGGCGCACCGGCACTGATATTATTTTTTACGAATATTTGCTGCTGTATGCTGTTCTTATTGACCTCAATAATGGTAGGTGTACCCGTATTAAATGTGTTACGATTAACAACCGTCGCCCCATTGTTAACGTAGACGTTCTTATATACATTGGTGATGTTGACCTGTTTGATATTTATATTCGTAATGTTTACGCTGTTCCGACCGTAATAGCCGCGACCATAATAGGTCTCTCCCGGAGCCAGCGGAACCCATCCTACATAATTGTCTGTACTGACCCATCCAACGTATCCCGGACTCCAGTAAACCTCACGAGCGATAGGAGGCACCCAAAACCAGCCTATGCTCACAATAAAGCTCCATCTGCCATAATGGTAGGGCGCCCATCCCCAGGGCTCTGAAGCTACCCAAACGTAATCACCGCCCCTCCATATCCATCTGCCCTCCCTGTAAGGAGACCAGTTCGCATCGATGCCGACCGTCGGGGTCCAGACATTGCCGTACTCAGGAACATGTACCCACCTGCCGTAGCTGTCAAAGTCATAAGAATACGACCTGAGTCCGACAGGCAAATAACGGTATCCCCCGTCCCTTCTTGTGAAGATCCTATCGTCTCTTTTCCTGTTCCATCTTTCCCACTCATCGGATGGGCCCATCGGTGCGACCTCTCCGTTTGTGTTCTGTCCGAGCGACACCATCTGCCCTGCGTTTATCCTGGTTCTTCCGACTTCGTTTTCTGTTTCAACAAATCCCTTATATACAGCCACGTCGGTGTATTGGTACTGGTCGTACGTATCGATTCTGAAAATCGCCCTGTCGAAAGCGCGGGTTGACGCATCAGGGGTATCGACCTGTATAACACTGCCCCTTGACGCATTATAATTAAAGTACGCATTCCCCTGTGAAAGATAAAACTGGGAAGAATCCTTATCCATCGAGAGTATCTGGAGTGCCGAGTTCTGGTCGAGTCTAATATATGTCCCTGTGTTCAGTTGGAGTTCAGCCCTCCCGCCCTGAGGGACCCAAACCTGATCACCCTCGGCGAGCGGTGTATTTATCGAGGCAAAACCCCAATCTTCGGCATCCGGCGTCATTATCTGGACGTCACCTTCGATGAGACTTAAGCGCATGTAGCCGAGATTCGCAGAGAGGGCATAAGCCGGCACTAAAAGTAGCACGACCACAAGCATCATTGTCTTTAATATCTTCATATTATCCTCCTTAACAAAGCTAACCATTTAAAAAAAAGATTTTAACAGCTTTACTTTTCTCCTCTACCTTCAAGACCGAATCCGTGCGGATAGCCGTCGGTCCCTCCTCCTCTCTTCGACACGGTTGGAATACTTTCAGTGGGCACCTCAGGCCCAAGCAATACTGCAATCCATTGTGTGCCTTTATTGTTCTCGCATGCAAACTTCAGGGTCATGGTAAGCGGAATGCACAAAACCATGCCGATTGGACCAAGCAGGCTTCCCCAAAAAATCAACGAGAGAAAGACAACCAGCGTTGACAGTCCAAGCTTCTGCCCCATGAGCCTAGTTTCAATCACATTGTCGAGTATGAAGTTAACAGCCATATATCCTGCTGTTGCCATCACGGCGCTGCCTATCCCTAATTGGATAAGGGCAAGAAGAACCGCGGGAATGGCCGCGACTGTGGAGCCGACATTCGGTACATAGTTAAGCAAAAAGGCCAGAAAACCCCAGAGGATGGGAAAATCTACGCCGATGATGGTCAGCCATATCCCAATCAGGACCCCCGTGACCATACTGATGAGAGTTTTGATGACCATGTAGCGTTTAATATCACCTGCGAACCTCGTGAACTGGGGAAATACCTGCTGAGGATTACCGAGAACAGCGCGTAGCTTGACGGGAAAGCTCGAGGCTTCAAAAAGTATAAAGGTTACGGTGAGCAAAATCAGGACAATGTTCGAAAGAGCCGAGCCCAACCCCGTAAGCAAGCCTACCGTGAGATTCATCACCGCTACCGGATTGATATAGCCTAGCAGAATCTTGTCCATACCCCGGATGCCCCTGGTTGCCAAAACCGCATTAAATTCCGAGACTTGCTCATGTAAACGAGTCTGATAGACGGGCAACTCATTGTAAAAGCTGTTGATGGACGCGCCTACGATTGCGGCGACAATCAGCAGGATGGTGATCATTCCAGCCACTACAAGCAGCACCGCGACAACCGAGGGAATGCGTTTCCGCTCAAGCCAGAGTACAGGCGGCGTCCCGATGATAGCGAAAAAAACGGCGACAAGAAATGACACCAGTACCGACTGTGCCTGATTTATGCCCATGATGATGATCACAAGCGCTGCCGCAATGATGAGGAAGCGAATTCCTTGCTCATGATCACTCTTAACAGTCATAGATAAATATCTCCTTAAGTCTTAAAGTGCTTTTCTCATGTTGCGTAAATTTATTATTGGGCCGGCAGCCGCGAGCATTCTGAGCGTGGTAAGCTGTTTGATATAACTGATCCCCGCAATCTCGGCGCAGAGTTCAAACCCGTCGCCCTTAAAAAATATCAGGCTTCCTTTCTTGCACATGGGATTCCAGAGGTCCTCAATGGATTGCAGGATTATCGCCTCAGCAAGCCTCCTGGCGCGGCTATTGGCAGCGTGGCCGGTTGTCTTGCTCATTTGAACTTCGATGCCGCGAGGTGGATGGGCTGTCCTGACTTCGTCCCAGGTATTTTCTGCTCCTGTGTTCAGGTCTTTCCAGGAATGCAACTGCGTATCGAACTTTTCTTCATATGCTTTTTGTTTGTCCTTCATGGCAAACTCCTTGTAGTTGAAAAGTTTTGTCTTTGAGCAGCCCTTCTTGTGTCCCGTGACCAGCAATACAAAGCAACTAAGATAACCATCTCTTCGATAAACTCCGTCAGAATCCCAGCGATACCCCCAGTCCATAGTATTCAACCTTATTGTTGTAAAACTGTCCACGTGGATCAAACCCCTTGTACCACTCGGCCATAAGGCGCAGGCGACGCTGCCCCGGGTTGGGATGACCGAACTCTAGTCCGGCCTTGACGCTGGTATCGATGTTCCATTTATGCTCCTCGAAGCTCTTCATGTCCACCCCGCCAATCGGCCTGCCGTTCCATATAAGCGGCTTGCTGCCGCGATACTCGATTCCCCAGTGGGCGCTCATCGGCTTTAGATCATCCGGTTCCTTGTGGATCAGGTACTCGCCACCGCCGTACACTCGCCAGCCGTGCCATTCTCTGGAATAGATGAGCTCAATGGCTTCGTAGCTGAGGTTAATCCGTTCCGGAGGGTTAAGACTCTGGAGGAATTCATCCCCCAGGTGCGAACTCTGGTGATAAATGCGGAAGCGGAGCGAATTGTCGCCATGCCGATAGGTGACGGGAATGCCAATGGTATAATCCGCGTTGATGAGGTCGTAGGAAGAGGTGTCAAGGTTAAATTGGGCGAATATAGCGCCCTCCACACTGAGCTGAAGGCCATCCCCCTCACGGCTACCGAAGAATCTGTACATGCCGAATGTCTCTCCGAAGCCGACTGACGCCACAGTGTATCGGACATCCGATGATTCGAAGCGGTTTATACTGACAAAGAACTGCGGCTGCTTCGGGTCGGCAAGAAGCGGCCGGAAGAGGTCGCCCACCGGAAAAACTTTCCCTTCGCCGGTGAGACCCATAACTCTGCTTACCGCTCCCGGTTTGTCTCTGTCTACAGGCTCCACCACAATCGCCACATCCTGTAGTCCGTCGATAGTGCGCAACTGCTTTTCGGCCGCCTCCCGGCGCGCCAAGTCATCTTTAAACAGGGTAATCGTGGCAACCCCTCTCTCAACTTTCAGACGATAGCTGTTTCTTTGCCAATGCTGGTCCCGCTCAAGGATGGAGGCAATATAACCGGCCAGAAATTCATCGCCGGCCCCGTCCACAGCTAACGCCGGGGAAGCTGGGGAAAAGAGCATAAGACAGAAACCGACAGCACACAAGCAGAAGGCAACATTGGAACAGGTGGTGATACGCATCAGTATGGTCATTTCATCCTCCGTTTTTTTTTGACGCAAATAAAGGGCAGACCGATGGGTCCGGCGTCCTTGCTCATTTGAACTTTGAGGCCGCGATGTGGAAGGCTGTCCTGACTTCATCCCAAAACTTTTCTGCGGCTGTTTTGAGGTCTTCCCATGCCTCATCTCCGGCGGTCTTCAACTCGCGCAGCTTTTTCCCGGCCTCATCATGCCTGCGCTGCAAGGCTTCGATGTTTTTGTAGTATTCAATTTTCGCCTCGGCCTTGGCCTTGTCCGCCTTAGCCTTGAGAAGAGCAGTCTGCGCGTTCCATTCCTCCAACTGCGCTTCGAGCTTTTCTTCGTATGCTTTTCGTTTGTCATTCATTGTAAACTCCTCGTAGTTGAAACGTTTTGCTTCTTCTCAGCCCTTCTTGCTTCCAATGACCAGCAATACAATGCTGCCCACGAGCGGCAGCAGGGGAAGCGGTTTCATTTTGCTCCCCCTGTCTGTTGTCACCTTGTATGGGTTGAAGGCTATCAACCTCTGCGTCCCGAAATAATGTTGACCAGCACCACAATAACAGCAATTACCAGTAGGACGTGAATCAGCCCTCCCATCGTGTAACTGCTCACCAGCCCCAGCACCCACAGAACTATCAGTATCACAGCAATCGTCCACAACATATCATTCTCCTTTCAATTTGACTTCGATTGTAATGGAATGGATTCCAGGAACCAGCACTCCTGCCAATTAAACCAATATTCTTTGTCCCCCGATGATATCTTGATGATTGAACCATCGCCCCCTTTGTAGGTTGCATTCTTGATTTCCATGTTCGGGATGTCCTTGTCTTTCCAGTGGATAACCATAGTTGCCATCTCCCCTTCTCCTTTCGAAGCTTCACTTCCCAATACGAATCGTTGAGAGGTTCCCTATGACTCCGAAGACACTCAATAGCCAGATAATCACCCCGATAATCACTACCACATTCAAAATTTTCTTTATGGTAGATTGCATCGGTATATAGCTATTAATCACCCATAGGACCACACCAACGACAACCAGAACAATTACTAATTGAATTAATGGCATAGTATTTCTCCTTTCATGTTTAGCTTGTTCAACGTCAAAGATGGTTTTTCAAGCCCGGTCTCAAAAGCTTCCTGGAATATTTGCTGTGTCATTGAGTACCCCCCAAAAGGTGTTTCTCAAAAATCTTTCGGAAATGAAACCCGTAGATCGAGAGGGTAACGGCCTGAGGAAGAAGGCGGGGACGGCTGATCGCCGTCCAGAACAGCAGCCTCCAATAGTGGAACCGTTCTTTTCCAACTACCCCGAGGACGACAATTGACCTGAAGAACGCGCCGAAATAGTTCGGCCGAAATCGAAAGGCCTTCTTCTTTTTCTTGGGGGGGATGTATTCCCTCAGGAATGTCCTGACCCTTTCATAGTAATGTTTGGGCGAATAGAGGGTGCTGAGGACCTTTTTGTAGCCGCTTATCAGCAGGTCATAGTCCATCCTGGGGATAAAATTGGTCGCGAAATCAGTGTTGTTCCCCGAGGTCTCTTTCACCAGCCGCTGCTCCTTTTTGAGTCTCTCGTACAGTTGCGTACGCGGAAGGGCAGTGAGAATGCCGACCATGGCCGTGACGACCCCGCTTTTCTGGATGAACCTGATCTGGGTGTCGAAAATCGTGAGGGGGTCGTTGTCGAAACCGACAATGAATCCCCCCTGTACCTCGAGGCCGGACTTCTGTATATTCCTGACACTGGCGAGGAGATCGCGGTTTCTGTTCTGGAATTTGTTGCATTCCGCAAGGCTCTGCTCATGCGGGGTCTCGATGCCGATGAAGACAACATCGAATCCTGCCCTGACCATCATTTCCATGAGGTCTTTATGGTCGGACAGTTCTATGGATGCCTGCGTATTAAAATAGAAGGGATGCTTTTTCCGCTCCATCCATTCGATGATGGCGGGGAGGACCTCCCCTTTCAGCTTTTTCTTGTTCCCGATAAAATTGTCGTCAACAAAGAAGATCGGGCCCCTGAACCCTGACGCGTAAACACTCTCGATCTCCCTGATAATCTGGTCTTTATCTTTTGTGCGCGGCGTGCGACCGCAGAGCAGGGTAATGTCACAAAACTCACAGTTGAAGGGGCAGCCCCGGGAATACTGGATATTGATTGAGGCATAGTGTTTCATATTAATAAGCCCCCAGAGAGGAACGGGTGTCTTCCGTATGTCTGCCCACTGATCAGTGGTATAGAAATGGCCTGCATCACCTTTCTCGAAATCTTCCAGAAAACGCGGCAGGGTGATTTCGGCTTCGTTCAGCACCAGATGGTCTACCGCCCCGAATGCCTCATATTCAGTCGTGAAAAGAGGACCGCCGGCGACAATCCTGACGCCGGCGGTTTTGCATCTCTGAATCACTTCTTTCACCGATTCTTTCTGGACTGACATCGCGCTTATAAAAACGAGGTCAGCCCACCTCACGTCCTCTTCATCCAGGTTTTCCACGTTCATATCGACCAGTCTTTTCTCCCACGCTTCAGGAAGCATGGCTGCAATAGTCAACAATCCGAGAGGTGGACTGCTCGACTTTCTGTGAATGAATTTCAGGGCATACCTGAAACTCCAGAAGGTATCCGGAAATTCAGGATAAATGAGGAGTGCTTTCACGGAATGCCCCTTATCCATCTACTTTTTCTCTTCCACCTTCAAGTCGCTCTTAACGGATTTCACGCCATTGATCTGCCTGATCTTTGCTACGATCCGCTCCTCAGCCTTTTTGTCATGTATGAAACCCGCAAGAACAACATGTCCATTTGTAGAGGAAACATCGATCTTCAAATACTGGGCATCCGGGTCTTTGACGATTATCGCATTCGCTTGCGTAGTAATGCTTGCGTCATCGATATGCTCGCCTGCAGTTCTTCCCGTCATTGTGGCGCAGCCCGAAAACAAGGCCAATCCGAAAACCACTAACACTGACAACAAGATAACCTTCTTCATTTCTCTCCTCCTGTCTTTCGATATGCAATCATCTGATTGCAACGTTAATAAAAGTAACTGATACGTTGTTATTTCCCTGAATTCTTATTCTGTTCCGGATAAGTATTTTCAAGGGCAAAGAGCCGGATCTACTTAAAGTCTTTCCGACTCCTTGACCTCGTGCTCCTATTCCACGATGATTTTAAAAATAACTCTCCTGTTAGTCTGTGCTGCCGCTGATTCCTTGAGTTCAGGGTTCGGCTCAGGTTTTTCCAGTTTTGTCTCACCATATCCGATTTCGGAAAGCCTGGCCGGTGCAATGCCTCCTTCTTTAACGAGGAATTCCTCGACAGACTTTGCTCTTCTTTCGCTCAACGCCTGGTTGTATTCTTCAGTGGCGATAGCAGAGGTATGCCCCTGAATACGGATTTTAATGTTAGGGTTTTCTTTCAGGACCTGGATATTTCTTTTCAGTATCATCTGCGCTTCTTTTGTAAGGGTGGACTGATCGAGATCGAAATGTACGTCCTCAAGAAGGATTACCTTCTCCACAACCTTCTCCACAACCTTCGCCACAGGTTTTGGCTCAGGTCTCGGTTCCGGTTTCGGCTCAGGCATTGTCTCAACTCTTGGTCTCGCCGGACAAAGGGCCCTTGCTTTCGCAGTTGCCTCCCTGGCCATAGCAATCGCCTCATCAGTCCTGCACTCTGAATACACTTTATATGCCTTGTTCTTTAAATCTTCGGCGGCTTTGAATTCCGCAGGACATTCCCTATCCTTGCCGGCTTGACGCGCTGTTTCTACGGCACGATCTGCCTCCGGCAATTCCTTGTGATAGTAGCTATATGGATAGGGATCTTTGTGTGCATACTCCCTGCCCGCGCATCCTATCATTAAACTCAGGGAAACCACGGCAATGACGACTATGAGCACTCTCTTTGCTGTTCTTGCTTGCATCGTTATACCTCCTTTATGATTTTTTGTTTTCACAACCTCTCCATAACCAGAAAAAATCTTTTCTCGTTTTCACCTCCTTCGTGCCTGCGCTGCTTTCCTTGATCCCAAGAGTTAAAACGGTTTACGTTCCTGAAAGATTTTTATGAAAACTTTACCTGAACCGATTCAACTCCGTTTCCAATGAGTCAAGCCGTCGGGAAATGTCTGTTCTCTCCTCAGACGTGGTGTATCTGCCTTCTTCCGTCATCCGCAAATATTCACGCCGGATAGAGTCCAGTCTGGATTGAAATTCTCTCCCCTCTGTCAAAGGTAGGCGCCCGTTAATTCTTCCCTCATCAATTCTCCTTTGGAGTGCTACAATCCTGTCCCCATTCCTTGGTTCTTCAATTCTTGTGGTACGGGCAAGTGCTCTGTTGATATCCTCTCCAAGCGCATCAAGTCTTCCATGAAGTCTGTCCCATTCGTCCCGGTAGACCCTTCTGTCTCTCAGCTCCATATAGTCTGTTCGAATATTCTTCAGTATCGTCAGAAACATCTGGGACTGATCAGGGCTAAGCGCATTTGTTTTCAGCCCGTCACCAATCTTCTCCTGGATTACCACCATCTTGTTTTCTGCGTTCCTCTCATAATCCGGCCATGTTTGAGGCATAGTAGCGCAGCCTGAAAACAAGGCTAATCCGAAAATCATTACCACTGTCATAAAAATAAGCTTCTTCATTTCCCTCCTCCTGTCTTTCGATGTGCAATCATCCGATTGCAATGTTAATAAATGCACCTAGGACAAATGAATGCCTGCAGATCATTTACACAGGTTTTCCCGGTCCATCTGTCTTGAGGACATTTTCTATGAGACTCATTCCCGTCGTCTGTGACACAGTGTTGAACCGCAATTCAGGTTGCTCGCTCAGGATATCCATAAGCGCGAGCAGCTGCCGCTGATTGTATGTGCAGAGGTGGTTCTCAAGATCTTTCTGTGTCTTCCATTCCTCCACCAGGACGAAGGAGTTTCTGTCTTCTACGTTTTCATAGAGACGATAACTCAGGCAGCCCCTTTCGACCCGCACGGGTTCGAGCATTCCCCGCATTGTTTCTAATAGGTCTCGCCGCCTTTCAGGCCGGACAACCATTCTTAATGTCACGAGTATCTTCGTCGCCACCCGGTCTCCTTACATTCAGACATCGGATTCCGATTCGTCATCGGCTTAACGATGATCGTCAAAGTCTCTGCAGCCGTCATGTTTATACGGTTAATCCCGCCCCTTTTTTTCACCGTGCCCTCCGCGGCCTTGTTCACCTCGCCTGTCCCAATATTTTTCCTTCTCCCATTTCTTCCAGTTCCTTTGCACGTCTCTGTGGGCTATCCGTCCGTATCCCGGCGATAGACGATGACGATAGTCCTGTGGCAGTTCTCTCAATCCACGGGGAATATTCGAAGGGGCTGCGTAGCGCCACGACCCCTTATAGTTTCGGGATCTGTACCAGCGCCCTTCATAAGGACGCCACCAGTAGCCTTGAAAAAACAAAACATCCACATCAATGTCAGGGACCATATAAACATATGTTCCGGGTATCACAACTACGTGAGGCGGAGCAGCAAACGTGTAAGCCGGGAGATTGACCCCTATATTGACATTTACCTCTGCCTGACTTTGAGTTGCAGCTCCTGTTACAACGAAAAGCAGAGCACCAAAAACCAATAAACACGACTTTCTCATCTTCTTTATCATTTCTCTCCTCCTGTCCTTATGGGTGCCTAACGGCTCCGCCTCGTCCAGTAGAATCCGCTACCGCCAAAAATCAAAAGCAAAACAACGATTATAAGTATGGTTTCCATGACTTTTCTCCTTTCTCTTTAAATGTTTGCTACATCCTTATCAAGAGCATTAGTTGTGCCAATACCTGTGTTAAAAAAAAAGATGCTCTAAGACCTTGGAATCATTGGAACTTCTGGGAAAGCTACGATGGGGGGATGATACTTTGCAAGGCGTCGGCTTCTGATATATCAGGAGCCTCCTGATATATCAGGCTTTTTTCTTATTTATTTGGATGCCCCGTCTTTGCATCATCAATTCAAACGTCTTTGGATTGATGCCTAAAACTTCTGCTGCGGTGTTCATAAGAATTTCCATCCGTCGTGAAAGTTCCTGTTTCTGTTATAACGTTGTCATAGAGTCAGGATTTCTGCTTATATTTTTTCTGCTCATACATTAATTTGTCCCCTTGAGCCAGAAGTTCTTCAACAGAGCAAGGGGTTTTCGGATCATAGTAAGCTATGCCTGCACTTAATGATAGCTTGTAGCTGCGGTTTGCTTTTGTGTTGTGAACCTGAATGTTTTTTTGCAAACGAGAGATATTTTCCTCCATGTTATCCCCATCAGTTCCTACTGGAATAACCACAAACTCGTCCCCTCCAATGCGAGCAACAATGTCGGAATCCCGATAATTCATTTTGAGAATATTGGCGATATCGATTATCACCAAATCGCCTTCTTTGTGTCCCCACGTATCATTAATCTCCTTTAAATTATCTATATCTGCATAAAGCATGAACATTCCTGTGTTTTGCCTTTTGGACAGCTTAAACAATTGTTCAACTAAGGCAAATAACCCTCGCCGGTTGTAAAGCCCTGTAAGGTTATCAGTAATCGATAGGGCTTTGAGTTTTGCCTCCATACTCTTCAGCTTAGTGATGTCAATTGATGATGTTCTGCATATGGTATTCCTGCTCGATTCCCACCCTGCTATGCTTTCGAGTTGTGCATAAATCTCACTCCCATTTTTTATTTTCAGTCTTATCTCACAGGTCTGCCGTTCGTCGCTTCTAAAAACCTCCTGAAGGTGTTTATCAAATATTTCCCTGTATTCCGCAGCAATATAGGTCCTGAAGGGTTTATTGATTATAAGAGCCCTTTCAATGCCTAACTCCTTTGCGGCGGTGAGGTTTGCTTCCACTATCAGACCATTTTTGTCAAAAGTAAAATAACCGACAGGTGCGAAGTCATAGAGGTCGGAATACCTGGTTCTCGATTCTTCAAGTTCTGTCTGGGCCTTGCGGAGTTCCTCATTCTGCACCTCCAGTTCGATCTGATGCACCTGCAGTTCAAGGATCAATTGTTGCGTCTCCTTATCAGACATTACCCTGGGTGAGGTTATTTGAGACTTTAATTTTTCCTCCGCTCTTGTGCGAAGTTCAGAAGGCTTTTTCTGTTCTGGTTTTTTTGGTTTCATCCGATATCATTTTTCTCTGATGATAACTATTTATGCCGTGAAACATTCCTTATAGCATCAATAAGCTTTTCTGAAGCTTCCTCTTTTGCGATATATCCTGATGCACCTTCTCTTATTACCAGTTCTCCGTAATCGTTATATGAATGCGTACTTACTATCAGAGCAGATATTTTTTCCCCTTGGGATCTCAATTCCTTTAATACCTCTAAGCCGTTCTTCTTGGGTAAGTTGATATCCAATAGTATGACATTAAAATTATTCTCCTTCACTTTTTCAAGAACTTCTTCACCATCAGATACTTCACCAGCGACAACAATATCCTCTGCCTCGGAAATTAACAACTTAAGCATTTTCCGCAATAACGGATAATCATCAGCAATTAGAACTTTTATAATAGCGCTCCTCCTCTTTACAAGTCTTAGGTATTTGTTTGTTTTTCAGGGAGAGTAAAGAAAAGGGTTGATCCCTGTCCGGGTTTTGATTCAACCCAGATTCTTCCACTATGACGTTCTACTATCTTTTTACAGATTGCAAGACCAATCCCTGTGCCGGGATATTCCTCTTTACTATGCAACCGCTTGAATACAACAAATATACTCTCTGCTTTACTCGGGTCTATCCCAAGACCATTATCACTCACAGAGAAGATCCACTCATTGCCTTTTTTTTCAACCGATAGATGAACATTGGGTGGGGCTTTAGTGCGAAATTTAATTGCATTTCCAATCAGGTTCTGAAATAACATGCCGAGTTGTGAAGAATCGGCGAAAACTGTGGGCAGGGTATCATATGTGACAACTGCCCCATTTTCCTCAATGCTCCTCTGCAAATTGGCAAGTGCCAGGGCTAATGGCATCGAGCTATCAATGGGCTTGAATTTTGTTCTTCCCGTTCCAACCCGAGAATACTCCAGCAGGTCTTTAATAAGATTCTGCATTCTTTTAACGCCATCGTTAATAAATGTGATCAATTCATCAACTTTGGCGTCATGCTTGCCTTGGTATTGCTTCGACAAGAGCTTCCCGAAGCCGGCGATTCCAATTAAGGGTTCCTGCAAGTCATGGGCGGCAGCATAAGCAAACTGTTTCAAATCTGTATTGGAACGTTTCAGTTCATCTGCCAGTTGCTTCAATACTTCCTCTGCCTCCTTG
>JAVHLL010000049.1 GCA_031082155.1 Thermodesulfovibrionales bacterium
GTTGACAGGGCAAGATTGGTCCAATGTAATATTCGCGACATCACCGAACGGAAGCAGACTGAAAAGGAGTTGAAATTTCGAAACATTATCCTGTCCACACAGCAGGAAGCCTCGATCGACGGTATTCTCGTTGTTGACGAAAGTAATGCCATCATATCTTACAACCAGCGGTTTGTCGAAATGTGGGGTATCCCTCCCAAATTGCTTGAATCCAAAGATGATGAGCCGGTTTTGCAATATGTAGCGACCAAGCCGGTTGATCCGAAAGGTTTCCTGGCTCGGGTCAAGTACCTTTACCGGCACAAGGAGGAGAAAAGCCATGAGGACATTGCTCTTAAAGACGGCAGGGTATTTGAACGATATTCGGCTCCAATGTTTGGGGTTGACGGGAGGTACTATGGCAGAGTCTGGTACTTCCGCGACATCACCGATCGCAAACGGCTGGAAGCAGAAAGTGAAAAACTTTTGCATGCTCTGGGCGAACGGGTCAAGGAGCTCGGATGCATAAACGATATCTCCCGTCTGGCTGAGGAACACTGGAACTCGATCGAAGAATTTGTGCAGAGAGCGGTTGGCATATTGCCCCCTGCCTGGCGTTATCCGGAGATTTGTGCTGCCCGCATAACGCTGAATTCAAAAGAATTCAAGACAGCAAATTTCCGTGAGACGGAATGGAGCCAGTCAGCGGATATAAAAGTTTACAGGAAGAAATTTGGAGCGGTGACGATCTGTTATCTTGAGAAAAAGCCCGCTGCTCATGAGGGGCCTTTTCTCAATGAAGAAAGGAGCCTCATTAATACAGTAGCAGATTTTCTGGGGCACATCATCCAGCACCGACTGACTGAGGAGGAAATCAGAGCCTCGGAAGAAAAATTCAGGGTGATTTTTGATAACGCAAATGATGGAATACTACTTGCAGATACAGAAACCAAAAAATTACATTTTGCTAACGCAACGATTTGCCGCATGTTAGGCTATAGCCGGGAAGAAAGCAAAAATATGGGAGTCATGGATATACATCCTGAGAAAGATATACCCTATGTTATTGAGCAGTTTGAAAAGCAGTCCAGAAGAGAAATCATAGTTGCACCGGATTTGCCCATGAAAAGAAAGGACGGCAGCGTTTTTTACGCTGATGTCAGTTCGGCGCTGGTTGAAATATCGGGCAAGCATTATTTAGTAGGTATTTTCAGGGACATCACCGAACGCAAGCATATGACGGAAAAACTCCAGCATCTTGCGTATTATGATACTCTGACGGACCTACCCAACCGAACCCTTTTTTTTGACAGGGTCAACCAGGCCATAGCACGAGCAGAACCTATGGCAAGGATTGTCGCAGTTTTAATCACTAATATCGACAAGTTTAAGTCCATAAACGATACCTATGGATCCGAGACCGGGGACAAAGTTTTAAAGGAGATCGCAGGAAGACTTTCAACCTCTGTCCGAAAAGGAGATACCATAGCCCGTCTTTCAAATGATGAATTTGTGATAGCACTTCTAGATGTTGCACATCCTGATGATATTATCATGGTTTTAGAGAAGATCATAAAAGAGATATCTTGCCCTCTAAAGGTCAATGGAGTTGAATTGACACTCACCTTTCGCACCGGTGTCTCACTATATCCTAACGACGGAAATAATGCTTCTGAACTGCTAAAAGCTGCGGGATTGGCGCTTGGGACGGCCAAGAAAGAGAGGATGAACCCCTACCAGTTTTTCACTGAAGACTTAAATATTAAAGCATCGGAACTTATATTGATGGAAAAAGGTCTTCTCAAGGCGATTACCAATGAGGAATTCATCCTCCACTATCAACCATACTGGGACATCACGACAAAAAAGATGGTTGGCATGGAAGCCCTTATCAGGTGGCAAAGTAAGGACAAAGGATTGGTGCCTCCCGGGAAGTTTATCCCGGTACTTGAAGATACGGGGATGATCATAGAGGTTGGCGAATGGATATTAAGGGCAGCCATGAGACAGGTGAAGGAATGGCAGAACAAAGAATATCCCGTAGTGCCGGTCTCTGTGAATATGTCATTAGTTCAGTTCAGGGAGAAAGATCTGGCAGGGATGGTGAAAAAGATAATGAAAGAACATGGTTATTATCCGTCACTCCTTACCCTGGAGATAACGGAAAGCGCTTTTATGCAGGACATAGAATTTACCAAATCGGTGCTTACGGCGATGAAAGAAATAGGGTGTTCAGTCTCTATTGATGATTTTGGTACAGGGTATTCATCTTTGGCATATCTCAAGAGGTTTCCGGTTGACAACCTGAAGATTGATATATCCTTTATAAGGGAAGTAGTGCAAGATCCCGATTCCGCATCAATCGTCATGGCTATTATCAACATGGCACATACCCTGAATTTAAAGACCATTGCAGAGGGGATAGAAACAGAGGAGCAATGGAACTTTTTGCGTCTTTTAAGGTGCGATATGGGACAGGGTTTCTATCTTAGCAAACCCGTCCCGGCAGCGGACGTTGAAAGGTTTTTTTTTAAACAGCAATAAAGGGATTCACATGGGCTTTTCGTGGTTGGCAAGTATTTACTATTTGATTATGGATACGGCCCCATCAGTAAGGGATGAGAAACAGAGGCTGATCAATCTGAGGTTAGTTCGAGAATCGAAGAGAAGTAAAGACGGGCATTTTATTTTCTCTCTCAAAGGACGATGTTCAAGGAGGTCTGTGCATAGATGACTGTAGTCCACACCTATTGATATACTCATTAAAACAACAGGCTACAAGTGGAAATAAAAAGTTTACAGAAATAAAAGCAGCTTTATTGATTGATAAAAAGGCAAAGAAATGCTATTTTTAATCTGATTTTGGGAAGATGACAGAATAACTATATAATTACTTGTGAGCGCTAATAAATTATAGTAATTCGGTTATTTGATTCATTAATTCACTGGAATTTCTTTCTCTGTCTCGAAAAGGATTTAGAGACTTTATCGAGATATGTCGAATTTTGTGATTCAAACTTTAAATGTTACTCACTTGAAATGGCAAGGATATTACTTGCAGCTTCATCTGAGATCGATGTGATTGCAAAACAACTTTGTCAAAAAATAGATGTCGATTCAAGAGCTGACAGCATAAATCAATATCGAAACGAAATAATATCTGCATTTCCAAAATTTCCTAATTTCAAAGTGACCATACCAAGATTTGGCTTAAATCTAACACCATGGGAAAAGTGGAATGAGAGCAATGGAGCGCCTATTTGGTGGACTGCTTATAATAAAGTGCACCACCATAGAGATACAGACTACCATCAAGCCAATCTGAAAAATGTACTCAATTCAGTTGCAGGGTTATTTGTGGTTACTCTATATTTTTACAAAGATATGGCTGAAAATGCCAAGTTAATTCCTATGCAGGCTCTGTTAAGAGTAACTGAGGATAATTTCGCAGGCTCAACTTTGAATATAATTGAATTCGGCATTAATTATAAATTTTAGAACTGATATCTTTCTATCTCACCAACAATCTCTCTCTTATAGATATTTTCTCATATAACTCCCTGACCGTGCCTCCGGGGAGGCAGTCCAACTCTGGAGTTGGTATAATGAGTAAAAGCAAACCGGTTGCATACGTTCTGATTTGTAGTGAAACTCATATACGGGAAGGAGGTCCCATGAAAAGGGCAATGTGGTGTTTCGCTATTCTGGTGCTGCTGGCCGCGCCGGCCTCAGCCCAGATAACAACTTCGCCGCTGTTCATCGTCGAGCGAAGCAAGAACGCCAACGTCGTTCATTACGACGCCAGGCTCACCGCCGACGGCAGCCTGGATCCGAAGGAGCCGGTGATCGCCTACTGGGTCCTACTCGCCGAGGACGGTCGCCGGAAGAAACTTAGCTGGATCGAGAGGAAAAAGGCATATGGTTTTACCATCAAGCTGGACCCGGCGGGAAACAGCTATAAAATGACCTTGGTGGCCGCTTCCGAACACCAAATCACCGTGAAACAGGAGAAGGACGCCGTCCGTGCCGAGGTGGTCATTGACGGCCGGCCTGCCGTCTTGGAGAAGATGTACATAAACGCATCCGAAGGGCTGTTTGGGCCCACAGTCCTGGATATCGAGGTGTATGGCAAAGACCTGCAGACGGGAGAGATGCTACGCGAAAAATTGGTGCCGAAGTAGCCGCCCTTATACCGTCGGTTTCCGTTTGAACTCGGACTGCTTGAATTCACACGCTTGACAAATTCTTTTACTGAGCTATAATGAAAATTGCTAACCCTCCTTTTTTGCAGGGATGGTGCTGAAAGGTCTGTCCCTGTGAAAAAGGATTAAAAATTGAACACTAAAAGTGTAGAGCATAACGCTTATGAGAGTTTGTCTCTATACGGGCATGACTCATGGCGCCCAAATTAACAATGGAGGAGGTGAAACAGGTAATTCCGAAAAAAGAAATTTTGGTACCGGGTCGAGAACAGACCGCACCGGGCATGGAAGAATATCAAAAAGATTTCTCTTGGCATAAAAAAAACAAAAGTTAAGGAGAGTGATTATGGTGAATAACAAAGCGCCTCTGATTGCCAAAGTGTGTATCGTTGTTGTCGCACTTCTTTTATTACCGGCATTCGTTTCTGCTGAACAGCCGACCTATGGTTTCCATAAAGGAGACCTGGAATTCAGTATTTTTGGACGTGGCTCAAGCGATAATAATGTTGACAACACGAATTTTTCAGTATCAGCTGGTCTCGGATATTTCTTCACGGATAATTTTGAAGCAGAACTCCGGCAGAATATTATTTTCATTGACACCCCAGGGGACAACTTTTGGGGTGGTTCAACGGAACTCGCTGCCGACTACCATTTTGATTTAGACCGTTTCCAACCGTTGATCGGGGTGAGCATTGCGTATAACTACGGTGATGATATTAGGGACACATGGGCATGCGGGCCTGAAGCCGGGGTAAAATACTTTATCAATCAAACCACCTTCGTTCGTGCGCTGGTCCAGTACCAGTTCCCTTTCAGTGACTCCTTTAACGACGGAAACTTTATTTACGGCCTCGGCCTCGGCGTAAGACTCTAGTAACAAAATCCTCTCATAAAGAGCAAGAATATAGGCGGGGTTCCCCATAGCTGGAACCCCGTTTGTTAATTCTCAGTGCATGCAGCCAATTGATAAACGTGTAACATGAGGTTGCAAGTAAGAGCTTAGGGAAATCCTCAGGGGAATGATTGCGGAGGGAATTAAGACGCGCTGCTCTGCCCAGGTGAGGACAGACGTTGCCAGGGACCCGGAACTTCTCCTCCTGATGGCGGACTCGGGCTGCCATACTTTGCACATCGGCTTTGAATCCACAATGCCGGGACGCTTGAAGAGTACAATAAAAAGCAGGGGCTGGAGGATATCATTCTGCATCAGGACAGTCAAAGATCACGGTACTCACATCCAGGGAATGTTCGTCCTGGGGGCGGACACCGACGATGTGGAGACTATCCGCGGTACCGCTGATTTTGCAACAGGCCATGGGATAGACACGGTGCAGTTCCTGATTCTTACGCCGTTGCCGGGAACACCGCTCTTTCAGGATATGACGGAGAGAAGGAGACTGCTCCACACTGACTGGAGCAAATATGATGTCCAGCATGTGGTTTTCAGGCCGCGGCTCATGTCACCGGCCACCCTTCAGCTTCAGACCTTCAGGGCAATGGCTCGTTTTTATTCATGGAGGTATAGTATATTCTCAGGCATCTGGCAAGATTGGACCTCCACTATGCAGCGATCGGAATCTTTGGGAAGACAGCCGTTCGTAAATCGCTGAATGCGTCTTACGCCTATCTGCAGGAAGCTCACGTCCAGTGAAAAAAAGATTTCAGTGGCTTTCAGGGATCGTAAAGTAAAATGTCGTGCCTTTTTCGGGTTCTGACTCTAACCAAATTTTTCCACCATGGCGTTCAACAATCCTCTTGCAGATTGCAAGGCCAATGCCCGTGCCCGGGTATTCCTGCCTCGTGTGCAGACGCTGAAAGATAACAAATATGCGCTCAGCCTGCTTTGGATCAATTCCTATACCATTGTCCCTGATTGAAAATATCCATTCATTTTCTTTCTGATGGGCTGATATGTGAATCTTTAATGGCTCTTTGCCGCGGAACTTGATCGCATTGCCAATTAAGTTTTGGAACAACCTGGTAAATTGGACGGCATCACCCATTACAACCGGCAGTGAATCGTAGGTCACTTCGGCGCCGCTTTCTTCAAGAGCTGTACGAAGATTGCTCAACGCCTGTTCCAGAGCCACTGAACAATTAGCATGTTTCGAAACTATGCCCTTTGCGCTTATCCGTGAATATACCAGCAGGTCTTTAATGAGCATCTGCATCCTCTGGACATCATCAACAATATAATCGATATACTCACCAGCCTTTTCATCGAGTTTGCCCTTGTATCGCCTCACCAGCAGTTTTATAAAGCCTTCAATTCCACGCAAAGGCTCCTGCAGGTCATGTGATGCAGCATAAGCAAACTGTTTCAAATCTTCATTGGAACGTTTCAGTTCATCTGCCAGTTGCTTCAATACTTCCTCTGCCTCCTTG
>JAVHLL010000015.1 GCA_031082155.1 Thermodesulfovibrionales bacterium
CGTTATCTTTGCTATGCTCACCCAAAGGACAATGTTCAAGAAGGTCTGTGCATAGTTGACTGAAGGCAACGCCTTTCATGTGTGATATAATGCTGAGTAGAACACATGAAAACCTTTACAACTTTGGGTATTCTTGATCAGAATCATCAAGTTCTTATCATTGGATGTTTATTAATCATAGCTCTAATATGGAAGGCTGCAAACCTTGTGGTGAAAATACCTTTCATAGCAGCGGCAGTCTTTGTCTTGATTGTAATGTTCTCATAAGGTAATAAAATATGGTATGTCCCTCATGGCTATCCTTTATACTTTATAACCCCATCAGGAAAGCATTCCAGGACAGAAATAAGGTCATCGCTGAGTCCGGTGTTACTTCCACTTCCATAGTACTTGAAGTAGGTGCGGGTAACGGCTTTCTGACAGAGACCCTTGCCGAACATGCAAAGAAGGTTTATGCGGTTGAATTGCAGGAAGGGATGGTGAAAAAGCTCCAAAGAAGGGTTCATCGCTTTGGTGACCGAGTGGAGATTATCCGTAGTGATATTGCCACTTATAGGATGCAAGAACAGTTTACCGATGTATGCATAATGTATTACAGCTTCCATGAAGTCAGCGACAAGGCTGAAGCTGCTTTAAATATAAGCACTGCAGTGAAGTTAAATGGATTACTTTCCATATATGAACCAACAATAGAGGTTACAAAAACCGGTATGAAGGAGACGGTAAACTTATTTCGAAGTGTGGGCTTTCTGGAAGATATCAATTGGAATAACCTTTTCACAAGATTTATTAGATTAAGAAAGCACAAGAGGATCTGACTGCCTTATGGAAATGTGAAGAATGGAACTTGATCTTCCAGACACTGATATTACACGTCTCACTGCCTTCCTGGCAGTTCTTTATCAAAAATAAGGAGTTGATGAATTAGCAATGCCGGATATCCTGTTGTTGATAGATGGTATTGCTTTCTTAGTTCTTAATAATACAAAAAATAGAATTTGTAGTCATGAGCATCAGCTCGTGCCTTAATATCTCAGGATAATCTGTCTATTTTGCCATTCAGCACGATAAAAACTGACTTTAAATATCTCACTTTAAATAACATTTTACAAATAAGATTTATTACTATATAGTTATTATATGGAAGTTGAATTAACAAAAAATGAAATAATAGACATGTTTCATCAGCTATCGAAAGAGCACGGCCTGAAAATAACACCTCAGCGCACGATTATTTATCAGGAACTGCTTAAAACGAAATATCACCCTACGGCTGATGACATTTATAAGAGAATTATCAAAAAGATTCCGAATATATCATTTGATACGGTGAACAGGACCCTCTTGACATTCTCTAAAATTGGTATTACAAATGTAGTTGAGGGGTACGGGCAACCAAAGCGATATGATCCTGATATGGAAACCCATCATCATTTCAGGTGTATTCAGTGTAACAGCATAATAGACTTTCACAACAAGGACTTTGACAATATAACTGTACCTGAGGAAATCAATAAACAGTTTACGGTAATAAATAAGAAGGTAGTACTTGAAGGCCTTTGCAGTAAGTGTAAGAGACGCTGATATTTTTTCTTCTCTAATAGTAATTATTACTATGTAATAGAAATATCATAACCGGGAAATGCGGAGGGACATGCTTTAATATGATGTTTCCACGGGCAGAAAACAGATATTAAAATCTAAATCGGTAAGGAGATTGAAATGGCAAAAAAGAAAAAATTAACCAACAGAAACGGCGCCCCAGTCGTTGACAATCAGAACACCATGACTGCCGGTCCGCGCGGACCGGTACTGCTTCAGGACGTTTGGTTCCTGGAAAAACTGGCCCACTTTGACCGGGAGGTGATCCCCGAGCGACGCATGCATGCGAAAGGCTCGGGAGCTTATGGAACATTTACAGTCACTCATGATATTACCAAGTATACCAAAGCTAAAATATTTTCTAAGGTTGGTAAAAAGACAGAGATGTTTACCCGTTTTTCCACCGTGGCTGGTGAGCGTGGTGCCGCTGATGCCGAGCGCGATATCAGAGGTTTTGCAATGAAGTTCTATACCGAAGAAGGAAATTGGGACCTGGTTGGTAACAACACTCCCGTATTCTTTCTGCGCGATCCTCTCAAATTTCCGGACCTAAACCATGCGGTCAAGCGTGATCCACGTACAAATCTGCGTAGCGCCCGCAATAACTGGGACTTCTGGACTTCGCTGCCCGAAGCGTTGCACCAAGTCACCATTGTCATGAGTGATCGGGGCATCCCTGCTTCCTACCGCCATATGCACGGTTTTGGCAGCCATACCTTCAGTATGATAAATGCGAAAAATCAACGCGTTTGGGTCAAGTTCCATTTCAAGACACAGCAGGGTATTAAAAACCTTACCGATGAAGAAGCTGCGAAGGCGATCAGCATTTGCAGGGAAAGCCATCAGAGAGACCTCTATTACAGCATCGAAAAAGGCGATTTCCCCCACTGGATCATGTTTATCCAGATAATGCCGGAAAAGGACGCAGCAAAATACCGTTTTCATCCCTTCGATCTCACCAAGGTCTGGCTCAAGAAGGATTATCCCTTGATCGAAGTGGGAGTTATGGAACTGAACCGCAACCCTGAAAACTATTTTGCCGAAGTTGAACAGTCAGCCTTTAACCCTGCAAACGTTGTTCCGGGTATTGGTTTTTCACCCGATAAGATGCTGCAGGGCCGTTTGTTCTCCTACAGCGATGCCCAGCGCTACAGGCTCGGAGTGAATCACCACCAGATCCCGGTCAATGCGCCCCGTTGCCCGTACCACAGCTATCATCGTGACGGTGCCATGCGGGTAGACGGCAATTACGGAAGTACTCTTGGCTACGAGCCCAACAGTTATGGCGAGTGGCAGCAGCAACCGGAATTCGCAGAACCGCCCCTGGCTTTAGAGGGAGCTGCAGACCACTGGGATTTCCGTAAAGATGATGACGATTACTACACTCAACCCGGCCTGCTGTTCCGGCTGATGAGCAGAGCACAACAGAAGGTTCTTTTTGAGAACACCGCCCGTGCTCTCGGTGACGCGCCAAAAGAAATTAAGGTCCGTCACATTGGCAACTGTCTGAAGGCCGATCCAGCTTACGGCAAGGGGGTAGCAGACGCACTTGGTATCCCGCTGAGCAAGGTGCCCATATAGGAATAAACCAGGTTTCTCACATAATATCAAATATCCCGGGAGAAATATGCCAGATCAACTGTTCCCGGGATACCTTATGAATTTGCAGGTATTGCAGAAAGCGGCGTCGACAAACAATATAAAAAGACAATTTACTCTATGAGAGAGGGTATGAATGAACAGCTCAACATTTCATTCATAAGCAGAGAAAGGGTAACTGATAATTTTAAGGCGCTGGGCAGGGCAAAATCAGACTGAACGGGCGATTTCTTCCTGCACCAGTTCGAGAATCCGGGGCATCTTGGCCTGGATTTCCGGTGTCAGCTCCATGCTCATATCGAGGGACTTCGGTTCCACGCCGATGATCGTTGTCCGGGGTTTTTTCCCTATCAGTTCGGATAAATGGATAACCTCCAGGATACCGATCTGATGCACGGAAGTCTTGAAGCCCGCAGGTGACTGTGTTACCTCATCGATATCAAAGCGGTAGAGAGACCCCGGGTCTCCGCCGCCTTTCACCGCGTCTACAACAATGAGGCGGTCAGCCCCGGTGATAATGTCTATGAGGCGGAATCCATCAGTCCCACCCTCGAATACCGAAACATTCGGCGGGAAATCAATCTTCAGAAGCTCATTGGCTACATGCACACCCACTCCTTCATCTGATAAGAGCACGTTGCCCACGCAGAGGACAACAATTTTTTCGGGGGAGATATCGTCTCCCCCTGAGTTATGCTGAGCGAAAGCCCCTGGCTCTTCCGTCATTCAACAATAAACTTTCTGACCTCGTTTGTCTGCGGGTCGATAATATGAATTGCACAGGCAAGACACGGGTCAAAAGAACGGATAACCCTTACCACATTGATCGGATTCTCGGGGTCCGGCACCGGCACACCGATAAGAGATTCCTCGTACTGGCCACGTACACCGTTCTCGCATCTCGGTGAAGCATTCCAAGTCGAGGGGACAACGGCCTGATAATTCTCGATCTTATGGTCTTTTATCTTAATCCAGTGGCCAAGCGCTCCCCGTGGGGGTTCAAAAAAACCTACTCCCATGCCGCTGTATGGCGGATTCCAGTGTTCGGTATCGTGAATCTTAAAACCGGGTTTTGTCATCTCAGCCTGTAATTGATCCAACCAGTTATAGCAGGCATCGACCACAAGCTTAGTCTCGATGGCACGGGATGCATGACGGGCAACAGCGCCGGGCTTTGCCCCTTTCTCCACCAGCCCGAGAATATCCTTGTTCTTCGATATGATCATCCTTGCAAGCGGTCCTACCTCCATGGGGTTGCCGTCGTATCGCGGAGCTTTCACAAAGGAATATGCTCCTTTCTTGTCGAGATTGAATATCTGCTCTCCGTTATACGGGTGCACAGGTACTTTCTCTTTATACCATGCATATTTTACCGATTCGGTAATCTTTTCTGGATCAAACTTGTCAATCCTGATATCCGCCGGATTCAGACCTGTAATGACACCAGGAGGAAAGAGAAGATCTTTCCCGGCTGAGTCTTTTTCGAAAGCTCCGTAGGAGAGATAGTTATAATGACCTCCCCCTACACCCATAGTTGCAAGTGGCCAGAGGGGCCCGGTTCCGAATGCAAGAACATCAGGGATATAGACTTCCTCAACGAATTTTTTCTGTTCATCAAGCATGGTGCGGAACCGTGCGACCTGGTTGATGTCGGGATAAGAGGTGACTCCACCCACGACGATATTCTGGTAATGCGGGGTTCGTCCTCCCCATATGGCCCCCATATTTCTTGCCTTGGCATTCATCTTCAGGGCATCAATATAGTGTTTGACAGCTGTGGTAACAATCTCGGGGTCTTTGACAGAAAACTCGTCCGGCTCATATCGCGGAGTAAGGGGGAACGTATCCCTGGATTTTACGAGCGATACTATTTTATCCTTCACTGCCAGCAGGTCTTTGTCTTTTCCTGAATAGTCGGCAATCGCCATGATATCGATGTAGTCAAGAGCGCTGAGCTGGTAGAAATGTATCACATGATCGTAAATATATTCTGCGCCCATGACAAGGTTCCTGATAAGGGTTCCTCCCCAAGGGACCTTTGCTCCGAACGCAGCATCGAGCGCGCGGGCCGATGCCATCTGGTGAACGCTGAAGCATACTCCGCAGAAACGGCTCGTTACATAGGGCGCATCTCTCGGATCTTTTCCGGTCAGGAGCGCTTCAAACCCCCTTGCCATAGTCCCGCTGCTCCAGGCGTCCTTGACTTTCCCATCCTCGATCTCAATCTCGATCTTCAGGTGACCTTCAATTCTTGTTACAGGATCTATAGTAATTTTCTTTGCCATGGATTCTCACCTCCTTTTATGTATTCTCTTTGTCCGGTTTTTCGTTCTGAGCGTATATCTTCCTGAGCGTTTCCGCCTCTACCGTGTAGAGAGGGGTCATCTGCGCATAAAAACCCGGTTCGGCGCACCCGTTGCATACACTCCCGCAATCGATGCAGAAGTTGATGCCGTCGTTCCATCTCCTAATCGGGCAGTCTGCATGCGTCAACGGTCCCTTGCATCCTTTCTGGATCATGCACCATTCTCTCTGCTTCGGGTCATTCCAGTCCGTCAGGAACTCACCTGCGTTGAAGTGCCCTCTCCTTCTGCAATTGTCGTGAATGAGTTCACGGTAATACATAAGCGGACGACCGTATTTATCAAGCTCCGGAACCTTTCCCGTTGCAAGATAATAGAGGATTGTACCCGCAAGCCTATCCGGATGTACGGGACAGGTTGGAAGATTGATCACGGTCTTTTTAGGCAGCGCTTTATCCAGTCCAATGCCTTTGGTAGGTGTGGCAGCCGGAATTCCGCCGTATGTCGCACATGCTCCGACCGCAATTATCGCACCGGCTTTTGCAGCAGCCTCTTCAAGGATTTTTCTGAAAGAACGCCCTCCGATCATGCAGTAACGGTCGTCGGCACTCGGCACGGAACCTTCAACGATCAGCACATAGCCGCCTTTTTTTACTGTCTCATCATATGCCTTTTCTGCTAAATATCCAGCCGCCGCCATTGCGGTTTCATGGTATCTCAGGGATATAGTATCCAGGATTATTGAAGAAGCGGGTGGATTGAGTATCTGGGTGAAGGCTATTGTACAGCCGGCGCAATCCTGTCCCTCCAGCCATATAACAGGAGGTTTCTTTGATGCGGTCTCCATAGCCCTGGCTATACCTGCCGTGAATTCGAATTCGGAGAGACCGAACAACGCTGCCGTCGCAGTACAATATTTCAGAAAATCGCGGCGGCTTAATCCTTTCAATTCCAATTCTGTTTCGAGTCCTTTGCTGAGGATAAATTTTTCTTTCATAATTCACCTCCTTGAAGGTTGTGGTTTACAATATAAAAACCCATCCCCTAACTTTCAATATCCTTTATTACTGTATTCATAAGCAAACGCAATGCCATATTGCAACTGATTGTTTTCGCGGGTTATTTCTTGAGGGGGAGATGAGGATATCAGGACAATATTCCCTGACCTCAGGGCAAAATTCCTTGCGGTTCACTTGAAGCTATATTCAATGCCCTGCGCATGATTTCTCTGTCAGGCTTCCTGCCTGTCCAGAGTTCAAATGCAAGCGCTCCCTGCCATAAGAGCATTCCGAGACCGTTGAGGACGATACACTGTCGTTTCGACGCTTCCTTCTGAAGCATCGTCTCCCTATAGACAAGGTCATACACAATTTGTCCTTCCCTGAGGGATTCTGCCTTTATCGGCATGGGGTCTTGCTCTCTCAATCCGAGTGGTGTTGCGTGGATGATTATCTGAAACCTGCTCAGGTCTGCTAAATCTTCGATAGGAGAACTATTGTTTTTTATCCTGCATAAATCCTGCACAAGCCGCTTTGCTTTTTCACTTGTTCTTCCCTGAATAGAAAGACTGTTTGCTCTCTGACACAGGGAATAACCAACTGCCCTTGCACTTCCGCCTGCGCCTATGATAAGGATGTCCTTTCCTTCTGACGAAATTCCATTCTCTGCAAGCGATTCCATAAATCCCCTCCCATCAGTGTTGTATCCCGTCAGTTTTCCTTCGTTGTTGACTATCGTATTCACCGCACCAATAAATAATGCTTCATCATTCATATGGTCAAGCAAGGGGATGACCTTTTCTTTGTGAGGAACTGTTATATTTACTCCGGTAAGGTTAAGCGCCTTCACTGACTGAACAGCCTTATCGAGAAAATCCGGATGTACAAGGAAGGGGACATAGCAATAATTCAGCCCGAGTGCCTGAAATGCCGCATTATGCATGGCAGGCGAGAGAGTATGTTCAATCGGATATCCAAAAATTCCTGTAATCTTTGTCTTGCCGTTTATTTTCATGCGCTCCTCATTATGGTCTATTGTACCTGAAAATCGTTCATTCATGGATACAGACAAGGTTAGATCCTTTCCTCATAGCGTGTGACAAGAACAGCATATCCCTCTTCTGCAAGTGTCTTTGCAAAAATGTATGCCTCATCTCTCAGGGGATATTTTCCTATCCTTACCCGGTAAAACGTTTCCCCTTTGATTTCAGTGTTCATGATATACACCCGTTCATACTTGAGTTCGAGAGAATTTTTCAGTCGGACGGCATTCCCGTAGTCGCTGAAAGAACCGACCTGTATGGTAAATGGTCCGCTGCGGGACATATATTTGACTTCTCTGATATACGCGATATCTCTCCCCATATGCTCTACAGAGACATGCCCTGTGCCTTTCCCTATGAGACCTATTTCCTTCGCAGCGGCATAGGAAAGATCTATGTCTCTCCCTGCAACAAAAGGTCCTCTGTCGTTAACCACACAGGACACTGCTTTCTGATTGTCAACATTCGTCACTCTCAATTGAGTGCCAAAAGGATATTCCCTGTGCGCACAGGTAAGTGCATACATATTGAATGTCTCACCTGACGATGTCGGCCTTCCATGGAATTCAGAGCCATACCAGGAAGCAACTGCATATCCTTGCGGATAAAGTCCGGTACGGGAAGCGCAGGAAGCGAGGGTAAGGAGAAGAAAGAGCACAGCAATTGGAATGAGAGTCCTTGTTGCATTGCGGGAGATATTCTGCACATCAGCCTCCTTGTGATGCAACTATTGTTGGTTCCGGTAAATCCAGCGGGGTTTAGAGAATATATCGGCTGAGATCCTCGTCTTTTACGATCTCACTCAGTTTCTCTTTCACATAATTTTTATCGATCACGAGATTGCCATTCTTCTTCTCGGGCGCTTCAAATGAAATATCCTCAAGTAGTTTTTCAAGAACAGTATGGAGCCTCCTCGCTCCTATATTCTCAGTCTTCTCATTTACATGTGCTGCAATCTGAGCAATCTCATCTACTGAATCCCCGGTAAATTCAAGATCGACTTCTTCTGTGGAAAGGAGTGCGGTATACTGTTTGATCAGGGCGTTATAGGGCTCAGTGAGTATCCTGATGAATTCATCTTTCCCAAGCGGATCCAGTTCGACACGGATAGGAAATCTCCCCTGAAGCTCCGGGATAAGGTCAGAAGGCTTTGACATATGAAACGCTCCTGCAGCGATAAAGAGAATATGGTCGGTCTTTACCGGCCCGTGCTTAGTGGTAACAGTAGTCCCCTCAACAATAGGGAGCAGGTCTCTCTGCACGCCTTCCCGCGAGACATCCGGGCCGTGCGCGTGTCCCCTGCTGGCTATTTTGTCTATTTCATCGATAAACACAATCCCGGACTGTTCGACACGTTCAATCAATTCCCTCGTGACTTTTTCCATATCTATCAGCTTTGCAGCCTCTTCCTCGGTCAGAATGACAAGCGCCTCGGGAACCTTCACTTTTCTGCGTTTTGATTTTTCCGGCAAAAAATTCCCCAGCATCTCTTTCAGATTTATTTCGAGGTCTTCAAGCCCCACATTCGAAACAACACCAAAAGGGACCATTTTCTCCCTGACTTCAATATCCACATACCGGTTGTCGAGTTTCCCTTCTCTCAACTGACCCCTGAGCCGCTCTCTTGTATCCTTATGTTTCTCGCGTTCCTCTTCTTCCGTTCCCGTACCTGTTCCCCGTGTCGATCTCAGCGGGGGAAGGAGCAGGTCGAGCAGACGATCTTCCGCAAGGCTCTTTGCCTTCTCCTGCACCTTTTCGACATGCTCTGTTTTAACCATTCCCGCGGATATCTCGGTCAGATCGCGGATCATCGATTCCACGTCGCGGCCCACATATCCTACTTCGGTAAACTTCGACGCCTCTACCTTTACAAATGGAGCGTTCGCGAGGCGAGAAAGTCTCCGCGCAATTTCAGTTTTTCCGACGCCGGTAGGACCGATCATGATTATATTTTTCGGGAGCACCTCGTCTCTCATTTCTGGCGACAGCCTTTGCCTCCTCCACCTGTTCCTCATCGCAATAGCAACAGATTTTTTGGCTTTGCGTTGCCCGATAATGTATTTGTCAAGCTCTTCGACTATCTTTCTTGGGGTAAGATTATCCATTGAGCTCCTCGATGTGAATTTGTTCGTTGGTATAAATACAGATATCCGATGCGATCTTCATCGCTTTTTCTACTATCTCATGTGCGGCAAACTCCGTGTTCTCAGAGAGAGCACGCGCAGCTGCCTGGGCATATGGTCCTCCGGACCCTATTGCCGCGATTCCGTTTTCCGGTTCGATCACATCCCCTGTCCCTGAGAGAATGAAGATATGTGCCGCATCGGCCACAATCAGAAGGGCTTCAAGCCGTCGCAGGATTTTATCCGTACGCCAGTCCTTGGCAAGTTCCACCGCCGCCCTTGTGATATTGCCTCTATAGGATTCAAGCTTGCCCTCAAACTTTTCGAACAGAGTGAACGCGTCGGCAGTGGCCCCTGAGAACCCTGCGAGGAGTTTCTCATTATACATTTTTCTAATCTTCTTTGCGTTGTGTTTCAGGACCGTGCTGCCCATAGTAACCTGACCGTCTCCGCCGATTGCAACTTTCCCATTGCGTCGCACGCACAGGATAGTAGTCCCTTTTATCACACGTTCTTGATTCACTTCATGCCTCCTCATTTCTTTTTCCCTTTCCCGCGTGCCAGGGGATGGGCCTTGTCATATATATCCATTAAATGCGTTATATCGAGATGAGTATATTTCTGTGTCGTAGAAAGGGAAGAATGTCCCAGAAGCTCCTGGATAACCCTGAGGTCTGCACCGCCCTGAAGGAGATGACTTGCAAAGGTATGCCTCAGGACATGCGGACCGACCCGGGTATTCATAGCCATCCGTTTGGCATATTTTACTACTATACGTCTTACCCCCCGGTCTGTCAATCGTGTACCGAGTCTGTTCAGAAACAGCGCCTTCTCCTTGCTTTTCAGGAGGAAGCGTTCGATGAGATACGTTTTGAGTACATCCATTGCCTTTGTTCCCACCGGTACGATCCGCTCTTTTTTCCCCTTGCCCCTTACTTTTACAAGGTGCTCTTTGGTATTTACCTCGTCGGTGTTCAGCCCCGACAATTCACTGACCCGGAGACCGCTGGAATAGAGGAGTTCCAAAATCGCACGGTCGCGTGCAGGAAGAAAACCGATACCCTCCGGTTGCTCTACGAGGGAAAAGACGTCGTCAACCGAGAGAAATCTTGGAAGCAGTTTCTGCATTTTGGGGTTTGATACAAGCTTGGCAGGGTTCGACCTGATAAATCCTTCTCTGTAGAGGAATTTAAAAAAAGACCTGATGCTCGAAAGTCTTCTGCCGACCGTTGTCTTGTTCAGTCCCTGCTTGATCTGCCCTGCAATAAAACCCCGGACATCGATCACATCTATGTTTTCGGGAGCGGTGTTGACAGTCCCGGAAAAAACTTTGAGGTCTTTCCTGTATGCCCTCAGCGTATGTGCCGATACCCCTTTTTCGAATTCAAGATACCGGAGAAATCTGTTGATGTGTTCCTGCACTCTGTCCCCTGTTAACCGATACGCATCAGCGTGTTTTCAATGCTTTTTCTGTCTTCCGCATTGTAAATTCCCGCTTCAGGCAGAATCCTCTTTATCAGTCCTGAAAGCACTTTCCCGGGACCAACTTCGATAAATGTGGTTGCCCCTGAATCCGCAATCTTCCGTATCGTGTCTTCCCACAGGAGCGGGCTGTTCAACTGTCTCGTGAGAGAGGATTTTATTGCAAGACTGTCATCGAGAAACACTGCGTCTGCATTGTTCACAAAAGGTATCACCGGTCTTTTCAATTCTATTGTATCAAGGATGTCCGAAAGTTTCTTCGATGCGCTTTCCATCAGTCTGCAATGAGACGGCGCACTGACCGAAAGCGCAACCGCCCTCTTTGCACCGGACGATTTGCACCGTTCTATCGCTTCCTCAACCGCTTCTTTTTCTCCCGCGATCACGATCTGTCCCGGGCAGTTGTAATTTGCAGGCGACACATAGCCTGAGCTTATATTTCTGCAGATTTCGTCCACAATATTTCTGTCCATACCGAGTATCGCAGCCATAAGACCTTTCCCTTCGGGGACGGCATCCTGCATGAACTGCCCTCTCGTTTCAGTTATTTTGACCGCGTCAGTGAAGGTCATGACCTCTGCTGCAACCAGCGCAGAATATTCACCGAGGCTATGCCCTGCAACCACAGCCGGCCTGACTCCTTTTGCTGAGAGCACCCTGTGGATTGCAATGCTCACGGTGAGTATGCATGGCTGTGTTCTGAAGGTCTTGTTCAGTTCTTCAGCAGGCCCGCTGAAGCAAAGGCCTGCGATATCATAATGCAGCGCCTCTGAAGCCTGTTCGAATGTCTCCCTTGCAAGACTGAAGGTGTCGTGGATTTCCTTTCCCATCCCTACATACTGAGACCCCTGCCCCGGAAAGACAAAACATCTGTTCATCTGGAATTATTGCCCCTTCATTTCCTTTATTCTTTTTATGAGCAAAGGCACTATTTCATGGAGATCCCCTACTATCCCGTATGTAGCTACATTGAATATCGGTGCTTCGGGGTTCTTGTTGATTGCGATGATGATGTCTGACGACTGCATGCCGACAAGGTGCTGCACCGCTCCGGATATTCCGCATGCGATATATATTTTCGGACAGACTGTCTTCCCTGTCTGTCCGACCTGATGCCGGTAAGGTATCCATCCGGAATCAACTGCAGCCCTCGAAGAACCGACAGCTCCTCCGAATAATTCAGCAAGCTCCTCTATGAGCTTAAACCCTTTCGGGTCTCCAAGGCCTCTCCCTCCTGAGACAATAATATCGGCTTCCTGCAGGTTCACGGTTATATCCGAAACCTCCTTTACTGTCTCAAGCACTTTCGTCCGTGACGCAAGACCTTCTGTCCTGACCTCTCTGATCTCTCCGCTTCTCTCTGCGTTATACTGACCACGCTTCATGACCCTAGGCCTGACGGTCGCCATCTGTGGCCTTGTATGGCGACAGAGGATCGTAGCCATGATGTTACCGCCGAAAGCAGGCCTGACCTGAAGAAGGTTTCCGGTCTCTTTCTCAATTGCGAGAGAGGTGCAATCTGCGGTCAATCCCGTTCTCAGACGTGCCGCCACCCGGGGGAGGAATGATCTGCCGATAGGGGTAGCGCCTGCGAGGACAATCTCCGGGTTATGTTCCTTTATCAGGGCCGACAGTAATTGGGCGTATGGCTCGTCATTGAAACTCTCCAGAATCTCATGCTTCCCGATATAAACTTTATCCGCTCCCCATCTGATCAGTTCCTGCGCTGCGGCATCAGATGCGCCAAAAAGTATTGCCGAAAGGTCGGTGTTCCTGTCGTCAGCAAGGGTCCTCCCGATACCAAGGAGTTCATATGCAACGGACGCTACCTTCCCTCCCCTCTGCTCGGCAAAAACCCATACCCCTTTATATGCCCCGGTTTCTGCGCCCCCGGTTTTCTCGCTCTCGATTTCTATGATCGCGCCTTCCGGACATACGCTGATACAGGCCATACATGACTGGCAGTATTCATTAATAAATGCCTTGCCTTCTTTCATGATTATGGCGTCAAAGGGACATGACGAGAGGCACTCTTCACACCCCTGGCACTTTTCGAGATTTACGATTACAGACATTTCAACCCCCTGAGCTCCTGAAGCAATGCGTCAACCTGTTCATCCGGAGTTCCTTCGAGTATCTTTCTGTCACTCCTTACTTCAGGAGTAAAAATATTCTTCACCTGTGTTGGTGATCCCTTGAGTCCGACATAATTTTCATCCGCCTGAATATCAGACATCCCCCATTTTTTTATCTCTGCTTTCTTTGCGGTCATTTTTCCTTTCAGGGAAGGTAACCGGGGTTCGTTCAGTTCTTTCACAACAGTGAAGAGTACGGGGGTAGACGATTCTACCAGGTCATACCCTTCATCCATCATCCGCTGCACCTTTATTGCATCCGGGGTAACCGCTTCAATCTTCCTTACATATGAGATGTGCGGGATATGCAGGAATTCGGCTGTTTCAGGGCCGACCTGCGCGGTATCACCGTCTATTGCCTGCTTTCCACATATAATGATATCAGCCCCAATTTTTTGTATCGCTTTCGACAGGGTATATGAGGTGGCCCAGGTATCCGAACCCGCAAATGCCCGGTCTGAGAGGAGGATTGCCTCGTCAGCGCCCATGGCAACTGCCTCCCTGAGTGCTGTTTCCGCCTGAGGCGGCCCCATTGTGAGGACCGTGACAGTGCCTCCGGCTTTTTCCTTTATCTGCAATCCGGCTTCAAGAGCATGAAGGTCGAAAGGGTTGATGATGCTCGGCACTCCCTCCCGGATCAGTGTTCCTGTTTCAGGGTTGATTTTTACTTCAGCGGTATCAGGAACTTGCTTGATACAGACGATTATTTTCATTTGAAGAGTATCCTCCATTAAAGAAAGTTTTTTATTATAACAAAACTGTATGAGGTGTGTTTTTCTGAAAAAAAGAAGCCCGGAAGATCCCGGGCTTCTCACTAACTATTCCAAAACGTTTTCTCTTAGAAACCTGTCGATGATAGTCTTCCTTCAAAATCCTGACCTGCGAAGCTGGCATTTGTTATCGTGATATTTCTGCTTAAAGGAGAGAATATATACCCTGCCCTGCTCGGGGTCACTACATAACTGCCAGAGGCCAGTCCGGTAATCGTGTAATTTCCAGATATATTTGTAGTGACAGTCCGACTAACAGCACCACTGAGTGCTATGGTGACACCTGCCAGATTACGTCCTCTGGAATCCTTCACGTTTCCAGAGATACTGTATACACTTGCAGAAGCAGTCCCGGTAAAGTTCTGTCCTGTTACATTCACACCGCTGATCGTCACCGCCCTGTTTACCGGTGTAAATGTGTAGCCTGCAAGTGACGGCGTTACTGTATACGCCCCGTTTGCCAGACCCGCAAAACTGTAATTCCCCAATGCATCAGTCGTAGTCGTTGCATTGGCTGCCCCGGTCAGGGTCATTGTAACCCCCGCTATCGGTATACCGCCGGCTGTAGCGACTGTTCCGGAGATCGAGTATGTTATCGCAGTAGGAGTCCCGGTAAAGTCCTGTCCTGTTACATTCGCACCGCTGATCGTCACCGCCCTGTTTACCGGTGTAAATGTGTAGCCTGCAAGTGACGGCGTTACTGTATACGCCCCGTTTGCCAGACCCGCAAAACTGTAATTCCCCAATGCATCAGTCGTAGTCGTTGCATTGGCTGCCCCGGTCAGGGTCATTGTAACCCCCGCTATCGGTATACCGCCGGCTGTAGCGACTGTTCCGGAGATCGAGTATGTTATCGCAGTAGGAGTCCCGGTAAAGTCCTGTCCTGTTACATTCGCACCGCTGATCGTCACCGCCCTGTTTACCGGTGTAAATGTGTAGCCTGCAAGTGACGGCGTTACTGTATACGCCCCGTTTGCCAGACCTGCGAAACTGTAATTTCCCGATGCATCAGTCGTAGTCGTTGTATTGGCTGCCCCGGTCAGGGTTATGGTTACTCCTGCTATCGGTAAGCCAACCGGTGTCCTCACGCTGCCGGAGATTAAATAAATGGTCCCTAAATAGAATTCATCCGCACCACTATCTATTCCACCACCCGGATTCGGACGAGCCTGGCCATCATAATCTGCAGACAATTCTGCGAAAGCAAGTGGCCCGGTTCCCAAATCAATTACAGGGGAACCACTATTGATATGGTAGTTACCAGAGGGTTTCACGGGAATAAATCTGACTGTTATTGCATTCCCGCCTTCATCAAGTACCGTTGCGGAAAAGAGCTGATTCAGATATCCGCCCAGGAAACCCGGATTTGCCGAAATATTTGAAGGCCCGTACCCTGCTACGTCACTGAGAATACAGTTCTGCGGATTTAATAATCCGGCTACGCCACTCACCTGTAGATCCCATGCAGGCATTGCCGGATTTGGCGCCAGTCCCCCGGCCCCCGCGTTCAGAGTGTGATCATTATAGAAAGAACGGTTCTGCCAGAGAATATTATTCACAAGCGACGGATCAGAGTACATTTGTCCGGTTGCATCAGCCAGAGCTCCGCTATGAGCCGACGAAACGATCCCCGCACCTTGCGGAGTTGAATCAAGACTCCCTGCGGTAAATGCATTTGCAGCAGTCGCAGTACTATCGTTGTGTGCAATAGTGTTATTGATTATAGTGGACTCAGAAACATCCTGTATTGCTATGCCACCCCCTGCAAATCCTGCAACATTGTTCACGATCATGTTGTTGAATATGTTCAGAGAATAAGGTGTAGTTGTAACATCCTGTCCGTTAAACCACAGCGCCCTTATACCACCACCGCTTCCGGAGCCAGAGAGGTTGCCCTGAATCAGGTTGGCATTTACTGTCACATTACCGGCTCCATCCCCGAGAGCTCCCGGTATCGCTCCATTGGCTATTTCACCGCCGATATAGATACCCCCTCCGTCTCCGCCGATTGCCGCACCGAAGAATACCTCATTGAATGTTATCTGGTTGTTGACAATCATGCCGTTGTTGCTGAGGCCGTCATGAGCAATGCCTCCCCCGTTCCAGCGCGAGAGATTTCCGACGACGATATTTTTCATAACACGGTAATTATCACTGCCGCTTGTAATATCAATTCCGCCGGCTCCGAATACACCACCGTTCCCGGCAATTCTGTTATATTGGATGGTAATGTATCCATTATTCAAAACACCTGTGCCGATATCAGGCTGTCCTAAGGTTATACCTCCGCCATAGCTCCCCTGATTAGCCCTTACCTTGTTATTGCTTATCATAAGATGGTACGACTGGTTATATGCACAGACTCCGCCACCCTGCACTGCTCCAAAAATCATGAACGCGTCAACAAGCGGTTTCGATGCAGGAGGAGGATCAAGCACAAATCCTGAGCCGGGCACATCTCCGAAGACCATGACGCCGGGGGCTTCGTTCGCTCGGAACGGATCGTTTCCGCGTATGGCGACAATCTTGTCATGCCATGCCGCCAGTTTTTCCTGAGGGCTGGGATTCGCATAAATAATCGTTGCATTCGGATCATTAATCGAAGCTCCTGCTCCCGAACCCTGTAATATTATATTCTTGTAAAGAATCACGTTCTCATGGTATGTTCCGGGGTTTACGAGGACGATGTCGCCTGGTGATGAGGCATCTATTGCTGCCTGTATGGACTGTCCGCTCGATACGTGGCGCCGGACAACCGTGCCGCAGTCAACAACATGGAGGGTAACCCCAATCTCCGACGAAATTTTATTGTCGCCACGGATTACCATTAATTGTCCTGTCTGTGTGCCTATCGAAACTGTTGCCCTGATTGTCGTATTTGACCAGCTATTGATAGAAAGCGCCTGTCCTCCAACCATCACTACTCCTCTGATTGTGCCAAAACCGTAGTTGCGTGTAATCAGAGTCGGGCTTCCCGGCACTGTTGGATCATAATCGGGGTTAGGCACCTGTACGGACCCTGCAGAAGTTATCGTGAGAGAACTTCTGGTGTTCGCACAGACAAGCGGTCCCCCTTCAGGCCCAACAACCTTGGATATTACCGGTGTTCCGGTAGGAGGTTCCATATCTGTTCCACCCTTCGGAAACCCTACGAATGCAGCTATGGGAACAATCGGAGTGTCCGTATATGATGTCGTGCCCGGCATGAATTGGAATGTCCATGGGGCTATAGCATATTGCGGGTCATAATACGGATCAACTGTACCATTGGGCAGGAACGGATGATTCAACACAATAGTTAACACATTCGGTGAAACACCCGAAGGTGCTGCTATATTCATTGTATAGGTGGACGGCAACAGTGCATTATATGTGCCGAATTCGTCTGAATACACCCTGGTTACCTCGTTCCCCTGCCAGTCCTGATAGGAAATCGGAATCCATGCAGGTGCTGACTTCTCGCCAAAAATAGGACTGTTCGGGTCGAATTCAGCAGCAAGGTCGTTGTTCACAAATCCGACGTTCCTGGCAGCCTTGGGAACCTGAGTAAAGAAGAAGAAGTCCGCTGCGGTATTCTGCCCTTCGTCTACAAGAACCCATTTCCTGTCACAGAGATTTGTCTGCATTCCCGGGAACCATCCAAACACCTCGATAAATTCATTTGGGAACAGAGACAGATACTGGGGAACAGGATGCAGTCCTCCTACACATGGGGGAAGTGTAGCCGCCGGGACATAGGTCTCTCCGAAATCTACGTTCTTGTCTTCTTCTTTTAACAGTTCATATCCCGGAGGGGTAACAGCCTCAATTATATAGTGTCCGGTAGGAAGGCCATCGACTTCCGTACTTCCGGAATCAAGGCCCCCAGGGAAATATGAAGTGAAAGCATATCCACCGTCAAAAAGTCCCGGCCGTACCTGGTTCCAGGTACCGAAATTATCAAAACATTCATTGACCGGGATGCCGTTGATAACCGGCAGGGTCTGGATACACCCTGACGGAAGATTGTCATCCCAGCTATCAGTCGTTGCAACATTGATTGCATCGCCTGCGTTAAATTGAGAATTCAGGTTTTCGTCTATATCTTCAGGACCGGGGAAGTTGCCAAAAGGATAATTATCTGCATCTGCCTTTGTGACAATGCCGTCTCCGGTTATATCATCGATGAGACCGTCAGAGTCCACATCTGCATAGAGATTAACCTGAACCCTCGGTATCCCGGGCTCCCAGGGTTCAGCTGCAGCCTGCGAAGGATCATTCTCGGCCCTGGTAACGGCATAGTAGACAATACCCGATATGCCGCCGTTTTCACTCTCCCCATAATTTGCCTTTCCCCAGTCTATTACGTTCGTCTGATTCAGGAACAGATGCATTGCCTGTGTGAGAACAGGGCCTGTCTCTGTCCTTGAAAGATTATTACCCGTATTGGGGTTCACTGATGCCTGAGGCTGGGGGGTCAAGGCATTGAAAGAAGGCATGATCCAGGCATTTGCCGGTGGAATCTGTCCCCCGTAATCAATTGCAGTAGTAATGCCTGTAGCCTTCATCGTTGCAAAATCAACCTCTGTGACAAGCCATTTAAAGAATGGGAATATTTCTGTCAGCCCATATTCACCAGACGGATCGGAAACGGTTGCCTGATAAATCGAACCGTCCCTGAAACGTATATTGACGGCCTTATTCCCTATACCTATTTCATCATCCAAGGCAGGATCGTCACAAAATTCTGTTATACATACATCACAGGTCGGCGTAAAACAATCCCTGAACCCATTCTGGTTGTTATCCTGGAATACAGTGCCTTCCAGCGTTCCGAACCAGCGGAATGAAAGAACATTGCCCAGATTAATGTCTGTAGCCGGGACGGTAACCGCATTAAACCCAAAGAGCGCGTCAAGTGGTCTGTCCCATGTCACCAGTTGATAGGCACCTTGCGGAACCCCCGGGATTGAGAAATAACTGTCTGCATCGCACGGAAGCGCGATAAGCCCTGTCTGGGATGCAACATCATTGAGACCTATCCAGCATTCCGACACTGGTGGTCCGGGAAAGAATCCCTGTGTAGTGGGAGGCCGGGAAAAATGATTAAAGACATTTCTCCCTGATATTGTGCTTCCGCCCGGTCCGCTTCCAACCCAGGGTAATCCATTCGGATCAACAAATCCGATGAAAACATGGAAAAAGCCGGTACCGAACCCTTCAAAGAATCTCTCGGGTTCATTTGCCTTTACCCATGCATCGACAGTGAGCGTTCCCTCTATTGTTGCCGTCTGTATCCAATTCGTTCCAAGAGGTGGAACAGCCCTGAGACCATATTTTCCGGGCGGCAGGTTTCTGATTAAAGCTTCGCCATTGGCATCTGTGATAATCGCGCCGGTCCCGATGGTGTTGACCGATCCGTCAGGATTATAGGTCGTTCCAAGCGGGTTTCCGAACGCATCGTCAGAGACAGTCCCTCCGAAGTCAAATAACTTGACGGTAAACCCTGAAAGCACCCGTTCACCGGCGTCAAATACATTATTTATTGTGTTGTGGTCCTCAAAGACAAGAACGGATATCTGGGCTGTGGGTATCGGCAACCGGTGGACCTTCAGTGTCACATTGCCGCTCACCGACTGGATGTTTGCTCCCCCCATTGTGAATCCGCTGCCTGGCAGCACGGATATGAAATATTTTTTAGTGGCATCGAGCGGCATTCCATTTACGTCCTGGGTAACAGTCACGCTATTTGTACCTGACATACCTTTATTGACAAGCGGTGCGTGGCTTTTGTGAATGTCTACCCCTATACTGTCATGCACCCTGATTCCGGGAGGCTTCTGATTTGTGTTGTCCTCCTCAAGAACCCACTGGAATCCGTTCACCGGAAGAGTGCAAGCATTGTTCTCGTCGCACCCTACAACGTTGACGGTGAACGCCAGCGCATACTCATGTGAAAGCATACCGGCAAGAACCACCAGCGCAATCATAAAGAAGTATGCGAATTTTTTCGTTGAAAAGGTATTCATTTCAACTCCTCCTTTGTTTTCCATTCAAAATCTGTCATTTTCGCCATAAATATAACGCTCATTATGGTGTTGAGCTTATCTTTCCTTCAAATTCCTGGCCGGTAATGTTCTGATTTGTTATTGTGACAGTCCTGCTTAGCGGAGAAAAGACATATCCGGTTTTGCTCGGATTCACCGTATATGTACCGGGCAACAACCCGGAGAACTGGTAATTACCGAGTGCATCCGTGAGCATAGTCATGGTTGCAGCTCCGGTCAGCCTCATTGTTACTCCGGACATCAGCCGGCCGTTTGAGTCCTTTACATACCCGCGTATAAAATATGTCGCCGCTGCGGTCCCTGTAAAGTTCTGGTTCGTTACGTTTGCATTACTTATCGTCACATTTCTGTTTATAGGAGTAAATGAATACCCTGTCAGACTTGGGGTAACTGTGTACGCACCGTTTGTCAGACCTGCGAAACTGTAATTTCCCGATGCGTCAGTCGTAGCCGTTGCATTGGCTGCTCCGGTCAGGGTCATCGTGACCCCCGCTATCGGTGTACCGCCGGCTGTAGCGACTGTTCCGGAAATCAAGTATGTCAAAGGACTACCGGTGAAGTTCTGGCCTGTCACATTCGCATTGCTGATCGTCACCGCCCTGTTTACCGGTGAGAACGTATAGCCTGCAAGAGACGGTGTTACTGTATACGCACCGTTTGTCAGACCTGCGAAACTGTAATTTCCCGATGCGTCAGTCGTAGCCGTTGCATTGGCTGCTCCGGTCAGGGTCATCGTGACCCCCGCTATCGGTGTACCGCCGGCTGTAGCGACTGTTCCGGAAATCGATGCTCCGATACCCCCTGTAAAGGTTGCAGTGACTGACTTGGCCGCATTCATAGTTAAGGTACACGTTCCAAGCCCCGTGCAGTCACCGGACCATCCGGCAAAGGAAGAAACCGCTGCTGCGGTGGCAGACAAAACAACCGATGTACCGTCATTAATAAGTTCTGTACAGTCCACATTCCCCATCCCGCAATTGATACCACCCGGAATACTGACAAGCTCGACCTTACCCGTTCCAGTCCCTGCCAGGTTCACAGTGAGGAGATATTGCGTGGCAGATTGTACCATGAGATATCTGAACATGCCGCCTGGTGAAGCTGCTGCGTTGGTCAGATAAAGTCTTCTGTCGTAGAGAGGATAATACCCCGCCGATGGCGCCGATATAAGAACATCAGCGGTTTTCCCGGCCGAAAGGTGAAGAGAGTATTGATCTTTTTGATAAGGATAGAGTTTTCCGTCCTCAGCGATAATTTTTACATAAAATCCCTGAAAAACCGGCACATGGTCATCGAGTCCTGCATTCAAGAACCGTAGTAACGTAGTTTGTGTTGGTGTCCCTATTGGTATGGCACTTTCTCCATACGTAAAAGGTTTTCCATTGATGAGAAAATATTTCGGATTATAATGGATTGTGCTGGTTGGATTCGCACCGTATGTCCCTGCAGCAACCGCAGTATGGATTACCGGATCTATCTCACTGAATACAAGCGTAAGATCGATATCATATGATATTGCAGGATATGCCTGCAGAGGCGGGCCGGCTGCTGCATTCACCTCTAGGACTCCGAACAGCCCCATCTGTATCTGAACAGATGGATGGGTTGCGCTCTGATAAAGGTATGTTCCTGCTTTGATATTGTTCCACGTATAGGTAGCGGTACCGCCTCCCTGGGCAGCTTCATGGGCAAAGGACCTCACCCTTTGCGTCACGGAGATCCGGTTTCCGCTTGAGCCATCGGTCCACGTCGGCGTCATAACAGCTATCTGGCCGGGGATATGGATCGATACAGGTTCTGTGTAAAGACCTGTCAGATTATTTTGAACATGGAGATTTACTGTATCCCCTGCCAGCGCATTTATCTGCGGTCCCGGCACTGAAGGCAATTGTCCGGGCAGAGGAGTATACGTATTGTCCGTCTGGACAAACCCCCACATGGTGATCATCTGGCCATCCGGCATTGTGACTGTGAATGTATCCGCCCTCAGATATACATCCACGACAGCTGCAGAAGATACCTGCAGCATAACAGTCAGGACGAAGAATAAAGACAGGAGTATCTTCATCCCTGCTCTTCTATTCATGGTACATGTATCCATTTGTATCCTCCTTACTCTGCAGGCAAAATGACTGACGGATATTCAACGGATGCCCATGTCATCATTCCACCGGGGAAAATATTATTCGTTGTCAGCTCTTTTTCATTATGGGAATGCCACATGAAGAATAGACCTGCAGTCGGATTCAGACCGCCTTCCCCTGGAGGTAGAGCACCCGGAGAACCGATATACGGACTGCCGCTGTAAAATATGCCAAAAGTCAGATCATTCTGGTCCGGCAGTCCAACAGGCAAAGGTTTTCCGTGATTGGGGCAGTATTCCTTTGTTACAGGATCAAAATTATCGGGTCCCGGGTTACAGGTATGAGAGGTAGTTCCATAAATATCCCAGCCGATATTCTCACCTGTCCAGGTAAATAAAGCATCCGTTGTCTGGCCGGGTGCAACTGTCGTGGTAAATAAGCCTTCGGATAAATCTTCGCCTGCAGGACCTTTCAGAATCCTCCCATCCCTTGCAATCACATAGTGCTGATTCCCATGCATGTGGTGAGGATGGAGATCCCTAACCCCACCTATCATTCTCACGAGGATTTTTTCACCCGGATGCATCCTTGCCATTGCGCTGTATGGCTGGTACGGAAGATAGGGTGCAAAATTCTTCGCTACGGTATCGAGCCCTGCACGGCCGTTTATGAACCAGTACACAGGATATGCTATCGTGTTGTCCACATTTGCGGTTTTATTCAACAAAACAAGATCATGGATCGTGTGATCAATGTCGGTGAGGAGCTGCAGGTATTCTCTGTGATAACAGGAATCGACAGTATTGTATGCGCATCCTGCAAATCCTGCCGGCGTGGTAATCGCTGCAGGCCTTACGATCAGTGCACCCAAAAGGCCCATTTCCACCTGTAATTCCGGCCTTGTTCCGCTATAGTAGATATACGTTCCCGGTTCGCTTGCCGCAAACGTATAAGAAACACTTCCTCCGGGTGGTGCTTCGCGGGTAAGCATACCGGGCACACCACCAACGGCATTAACATTATTCTGTCCCGGGAAGACAATAGAGACCGGTACAGGAAGAGTATTTGTCAAATTTACGGTTACCGTCTGCCCCTGATTGACAATTAGGGTGGGACCGGGATACTGGAATCTTACTCTTGCGGTAGATGCATTCGCAAACCCCCACATGAATATGCTTTTCCCGTCATCTGCTATGATATTGCCTTTCATGGCTCTCAGATTGAAAGTCGGACCGCTGATACCATAAATCTTGGCATCGGCCTGCTGGACTCCAAAAAGGAAAACAAGCGCCAGAATGACGAGTGCTTCCATGATATTAATTTTTTTTATCATCATTATTTCCTCCCTCATTTCGTTCCTCCTCCAAAATATTTCCTGCTATGGAGAAATAACAATCTCGGTCATCATACCGCCGAAATCTTCCTGATCGTTGCTCAGTTCGTTCAAATTGCTGGTATAGAGAAAAAATCGCTGAGGTGCTGCTATTGGTCCGATAACCGATGTATCTATAAGCACATCAGCTGACTGTCCACCCCCAAGGGTGATGGAATTCGTCTCATAATAAAGGTCGTGTCCTGCAGTACCCCGCAGCAGCATCGCATCCTTGCCTACCACCTTCATGGGAAGGTTCGGAGAGATCAGGGTATAGAATCTCACAGTTGCCAAACTGGAAATACGCAGGAGCAGCATATCGCCCCACTGAGCTTCTATTAATGAAGGCAGATTCTGGGACGGCTTGAAATTATTCTCCGCACTTGTGCCGAGCGTAGTTGAAGGGTTTATCGTATCAGGATATCCCCTGCCGTTTATCAGCGGATAGGTGTCTTCCATTGCAGCAAAGGGAAGCGGCTGAACATTCAGGTTGGCGTCATGGAACAAAGGATCGATAGACGTTATCTGTATCGGATAGTCTTTGGTATATCCTGTCGAACCGTCCTCGTCGTTGTAGGCAAATTGCGTAAAACCATTCAGGAGCTGTCCGTCCTGAAGAGGAGTCACGTAGAGAGTTCCCAGCATTCCCATTTGCATGTGCTCTGTTGCTTCAACATGGCAATGGTACATGTAAGTCCCCGGACCCGGCACCTGATAGTAATAGGTCAGACTCGCATTCGGGTTAATTGCTATCGATGCCATTGGTTCGCCGTCAAATACAGTCGCTGCATTCGGAAATCCGTGCCAGTGAACGGTGTGAGGGTCGAAAAGGTCCGGACGCATCGACATCGGAAGCGTCGTCAATGTCAGATAAAACTCCTGCCCTTCCTTCACCTTGATAAGCGGAGCAGGTATTCTTGCATCAAGCTCAGCGGTAACGAGGATCTGATCAAGCGGGAGTTGGTTGGTAACATCGCTGAAGCCGAAAGTATAGAGAACCCTTCCGTCGGCCATTGTTGCAAATCCGTCGCTACCTGTGATGTGCTTGCAGATAACATTCGGATTCGCAGTATTCCCCTGGTCATCAATAATGGTATAGGGGCATTGAACGGATACTGCCGCTTCAGATATGGCCATTCCCAAAATGAGAACAGCGAGCAGGGAAAAGAGAATTATTAACCTTGCCTTGTTCATAAATACACTCCTTTCTGTTTTGAGTAAATTCCTTATTATTTTCATAAAGTATTGAGCTAAACCACCAGGAAAATACATCTCACTCCTTTTTTGCTAAATTTATATCGTATAAGCAAATTAAGAAATAGCGCTTCTCGTATGAACATTCAAAATACTTATTAATATATTATATATTTTATTTATTATTTATTTTATTAGTATATATAATTACTGTCATATAGCAAAAAGAATACCACTTTAAATCTATTTGTTTTTCAAGCTTTTCATCCGTATAGTATGCATTCTGCAGGACATATTTCCTCATATTGTGGTAATTTGCCTTGCCAATTACAGGTTGAAGAGTGTTCCTGCTTTGCAAATATTCGCTGGATTCTTCACATAGCTTGTTTCGGATATATGCAAAAGAATATCCGTTTATTTCCTCTCTCTTTGCATGAAAATGGGTTCTTTCTTGCAGGATAAAATATGACATGAATAAATGGCCGCATGATTCCTTGCGAGGTCTGCTCACTTTTATTTAAGATTACTGTTGTTGAAGGCACCCCAATAATTTGCTAATCTTATATGAACCAATTTACAAAAACGGGAACCATTTAATCGTTCTTTATGGTATCCAAATTAAGGAGGCATACATGAGATCATTCATCATGGTTTTGGTTATTTGCTCATTTTTTCTCCCCACCGCTATTTCACTAAGTGCGGGAACAGGTTCTCCGGAAGAACCATCGGTTGTCCTCACCAAGCCTACAGAGAATAAGCTTTTTACTGTTGAGATTCGTCTTTCCAGAAAAAACCTTGTGGTGGGACAAAACAGCGCGACACTCTTTCTTTGTGATGATAAGCAAAACAGCATAAACGGCGCTGAGGTGAGGGTTCTGCCTGTTATCACCGCCCATGGCGAAAGCACCTCGCCCAGACCGTTTGTGCAGGAAAAATCAGACGGTAACTACTCCGTTGAGAACCTCTATATTGATATGGAAGGAAACTGGACATTAAAAATCATGATACGAAAAGATGGAATTTCCGACAATGTTTCTTTTGATTTCCCGGGTGTAAAAAGAAGAGCACCTTAACCCGAAACGAGCAACATCAGATGCGTTGTTTTTTTAATAGCCCTTCAACATCAGCGGGGATGAGATCATAGCATAGGTTGCCACTGCACTGAAGAGGAAATATGAGATAAGCGTGACGGCAATTAATTTCCTTTGAGTCACAGGGACAGCATCATTCAGGCTCTCTATGGTACGGAAAGATGCAAGCACCCCAACTCCAGACCCTGTTACCGCAGCACAGAGGAGCGGGAGATAAAAAACATAACCGAGGTAGCGATACTCTCTCTGGAGCATGCAAAACGGACAGTGATGGGTAGGAAGTTCATAGAGATAAAGAGAGAAAAATGAGATGACTGCAGCTATGGATATCAGGAAGGTTATCCCGCTTGCAAGGGAAAACAGCACTCCTTTACTGTTTTCCTTCCACAGGAAAATAAACCCGGACATGAAAGTACATGCAATGCTGGAATAAAACGCTATCTTAAGCGGAATCACCGGCAATGAAGCCAGTTCAGAAGCAACAGTGCCCTCTCCGCTACTGAACTGGCTGCCGCAGCATGAAGTGATAAGGTCTGCTTTCATCCCCGCGAAATACAGTCCCTGAATCGCTGCCTCCAGGAAAACAAATGGCGTTATTACAAGCAGCAACGCATATTTTTTTTTTATTAGCGGATAGTCATATGCCCTGTTATCTACATAATTAACGATCAGCCAGAGACCCGCGAGAATAAAATTGACCATCTTCAGGATGAGTGCAGGATAACCGTATTCGTTTACGTTCAACGTTCCGGCAGCGCACATCGCGCCGACAAAAAGTTCGTGGAGACGGTCGGCAGTAAAAATGAACAGAAAAAAAGACGCAAGCTGAAACCAGAGCACATACATCATTAAGGTAGAAATGAGATAGGTTTTGCGCTCCAGATTCAATTGAAGCTCGCTCCCGCTCCTGATATCCCAGCTCCTGAAAATGGATACCCCGAAGAATGCCGATAGCAGAAGCATAACGCTCACCATAAGAGATCCGGCAATGAGTGCAATGACCGCGGGATGAATGATCACGCTCTGTTTTCCGAACCTGTTATTGTCCCGTCGCGCATTTCGACGACGCGGTCTATAATTTTACAATCGTATACAATAGGGTCGTGGCTCGCAATAAGAACTGTCTTGCCTCTGCTCTTCATCTCGCCGAGGATGTCCATAAATTCCTCCGACAGTTTTGTATCGAGGTGAGCAGTTGGTTCATCCGCGATGATCACTTCAGGGTCGTTCATAAGTGCGCGGGCGATGCTCACCCGCTGGGCCTCTCCTCCTGAAAGCCACTCGATTTTCGATTTGGCTTTATCCTCAATCTTGAGAATATCCAGAATCTGAAGCGTCCTTTTCTTCATAGTTCCGTACGGATCTCCACAGGGAAAAGCTGGAAGCATCACATTCTCGATCACAGACAATCCTTTTATGAGGTTGAACTGCTGGAACACAAAACCGAACGTCATACGTCTGGTCCCGGTGAGAAATCTCTCCGGCAGGCTCGTGATCTCTTTGCCATTGACCAGGACCCTCCCTGCCGTTGGCCTGATCATGCAGCCGATGATGCTGAGGAGCGTCGTCTTTCCTGATCCGCTCGGTCCTTTCAGGACAGTCACTCTTCCGGGGTCTATTGACATACTGATATTCCTGAGTGCGGTAAATTCATTCTGTTTTCCCGCATTGTAGACCTTTGTGACCGCGGACAGTTGTATCATAGGGAAAGCCCTCCCATAGTCATAACCGCATTACAGAATCGGGGTCTATCGTTGCAGCCCTCCATGAAGGGATTATAGTCGCAACGGTATACGGGGCAACCGTAAGAAAAAAGATCGTTGTTATTTGAAACATATCAAGGAATGGTACGAGCCTGAATTCAGGGTAAAGAACAGACCACCCTTTCAACACCGGCATGAAGAGAAAAGCCGAAGCGAAATAAATATGGATATACGCGAAGAACACGCCGAGGAAGAATGCGGAAAGCGAAATAATTAAACCTTCCCACGTTTTCATGAAAAGCACGTCTGATGTCTCCCATCCGATACCTTTCAATATCCCTATTTCTTTTTTCTCCTCTGAACTCAGTCCGGTTGCTTTATCCCATGCAAATATTATGAACGCGAATGCGGCTCCTGAAATGACTGCAAGGAGAATGCCGCTACGCCAATCGAAAATCGCTTCATAAGTTCTCATTATCTCATTTCTTGTTATCGGCCTCGTATCAGGCAGTATTCGCCGGATCTTGTCAGTTATAGCCTGCAGTTCCCTCGTATTTCTTACCTTAAGGATCATATCCGTATAGAAACCTTTCTGCATTCCCGTCACTTTCCTGAAATCATACTCGGAGAGCAAGATAAGATCAGAGGATACGATTTCAGAATCAGGGGAGAGAATATCGGCGACTTCCAGACTCGTGTAGGAACCGTCAAGAGTTTTGAAAGGAAGAATATCTCCTTTCCCCGCGAGAAAAGTTTTTGAGACGCCATTGCCGATAACAATATATCCGGGACCGTATAGGAACTCATCAGGGACGACGAACGTGTAATTCGCCTGTACACCCGGTTCAAAGTAATATCCCCACAACCGCCCTTTCACCTCCTGAACTCCCCTGATGGATTTGAGCTGTCCGATATACTGTTCCGGGATAAGATCATGCCTGCCGGCGATTGTTCTCTGCACAACGACCTCCGGGCTGTTTTCCAAAAGGATTTGGGATTCTCTTTTGATCGATTCTGATGAAAAAATAATCGAGGAAACAAGAAAAATTATACCGGTGTAGACAACGAAAAGGGCCGAGTTTTTCCCTTTGCGCCTCAACAGTGAGTTGAGGGCAAAGTCCAGAATATTTCTCTGTTTATTGATCCAACCCATAAGAGTGAATATGTGAAGGAGGGAAAACAATAGCCCCGGACGGGAAATGCTCAAACGACATCGGATGGTCCTGGAATGCCGTATGCAGATCAGCCATTGAAGGGTGACGGGTATAACGGGCATCAGTGAACAGGCTGAGGTCGGTGAGATGAAGTCCCCTTACCATTCTGGCTTTCGCCTGAATGTTTGGCATTGCATGCCTTACGGAAAAAGCGGCATGAACGGTCATGAGCAGCAGGAGCATTAAACAGATCACCAAGAAAGCTATAAAGAAGTCTGACTTGCGGGACAGCATTAATCGAGGCCTTCGATCGTTTTTGGCGTTATATCCTGAAACTTCAGGATGGCGTTACCCTTGTGGTCCCTCATGAATTCCCGGGCGTCAGAGTAGTTCCTGAACAGAATAAGTTCACGACCCATGGGGCCGTATACATCACTCCCTATCACATAGAATGCTTTTCGGCCGTCTATGAGGACCAAGTCATAATAATCTGTGCCATAAAGTGAATCAATCTCCTCATGTGTCTTTTTCGGATTGTATTTTTGCAGGTTGAAATAGTATTTGAACATATCTTTTACCCCATCGAATACCGCATATGAACCATCCCGGAAAATAATCTCAGCGACGAAGTCAGGGTATTTCGCTACGAACATCCCGCATACCGGGCACTTGTCTTTTTGTGCCGGGGTCAAAGGTTTCTTTTGTCCGGCTACAGCAGGCACTGTTACAATATAAAGCATGACAAGAGTGATTATCCAAATTCTCATTCTCTTCTCCCGGTTCAACTTTCCAAAGAGGAAGGAAATCCTTACTTCTCCGGTCGTTCAGTCTATTTAGATTCTATTCATACCGTATGATTCCGATAAAAAATCGTCATTCTCTCGAAGGCGGAAATCGAGTAGTTTCAATGCCCGGTCAAGCCGTACAATGACAAATTATGAAGGCTATAAACAGACTCTATTTATGCTCCATTTTCTTCATTTTCATCATTTTTCGCTTATCACGGATCATTTTCGTATCGGCATACATATCCTCATATGCAGCCTTCATCGCTTCATCAAAGGTAGCGGCAACGCCTCCGTTTTCCTTCATGAAAGCCTCTGCATCACTTTTATTCTCAAATGCCCATTTCGGTCTCTTGGTCATTACTCCGGGTTTATTCCCCCCTATGACCCACGGTGCTTTCTCAGCGTCAATCAGTTTTTTTGTGTTATAGTCCCCGACGTGTATCTTCACCGGAGTCTTATCAATATGAAGAGCAAGCTCCAGGGAGGCACAGTGAATACTGCAAAACCCCTGCTTTTTGCCGTCGTCATATTCTATAACCATCCAGCTGTGTCCGAATTTTTCCTTCTCCATGCCGCAGAACGGACATGCATCTTTGCCATGTGTTTCCGCAAAACCAATCGAACTCATGCAGAGCACCAAAGAAATCGTGATAAGTACCATCGCGCTTCTTTTCATAATTTTTCCTCCTTCATGGAAAATATTCCGAAATATTTAGATTGCATAAAAGTCTGACTGCTATAAAATGTTACCACAAAAATTATGCTTTGTAAGCTCTTTCTCTTAACTGCTGTTGTCTGAGCGTCCTTCCACCAGACGCATGAAGTATAATTAAGTATGCTGAAGTTTATGAAAATATCCGTGAAAACACTCTTCATTTCGGTTGTCGCTCTCCTCCTGATCGCTGACATGTCATTCGCACGGGAATACAAAGCGAGAAAGATAATTGCTGCTTATACGATCGAGATGAGCATAGACAGAAACCCTCCCATAGTGGATAAAAATACTCTGAGTCTCGAAATTAAAGATCCCTTTGGCAAGCATGTTACCGATGCCAAAGTGCTCGTGAATTATTACATGCCGCCAATGCCCGGCATGCCGCCGATGAACTACAAGACATTGGCAAAACTGTCCGGGAAGAAATATGTCATTATCATGGACCTTATCATGTCGGGCCCCTGGAACATCGTAATAAAGATATCCCGCGCCGGTAAAATAGAAACCGTGCGGTTTTCGATTGATGTCCGTTGAACAGCATGAGGCGTGCATGGTCTGTTGCAGGGACTTGACTCTGCTGCGCATACACGATACATTTGTATTGACCGTTGGAGGAGCAGCAGTGAGAATAGTCTTTGATATCATGTAAGGAGTTGCCCGGGATGAGAAAGAACAAAATCATACTGGCCATATGCGTAGTAATTGTCGGAGGATTTCTTGTATTCCTTTCTTTTGCAGGGTTCGGTGTTCATGAAAAGAATTCTGACGCCGTTGCAAAAAATACAATCACAGACAGAACGCTGGGTATCCCTGCTGCTGATGCCGTGGGGAAACAAACTGATCGGAGTGAATTTGGAGAAGATGTTCCGACCGTTGATATCCCTCCGGACAAACAGCAGTTAATCGGGGTTCAGATAACCGAGGCAGCGTTAAAACCACTCTGGAAAACGATCAGGACAGTCGGCCGTATTGAGTCTGATGAACGGAAGATTACTACGATTAATATCAAAGTGGAAGGCTGGGTCGAAAAACTCTATGCCGATTTTGCTGGGAAGCCTATAAAAAAAGACGATCTGATCGCAGATATTTACAGTCCCGAACTGGTTTCGACTCAACTGGAATTCATCAACCTCCTGAAATGGAAAGAAGAAAAGGGACACCGTTTTCAGCGAAATGTCGAGTTCCAATGGGGTGACCGTTATGGCACAACCGGTCAGATGCTCACCTTTGATATCGAGGCGCTTATTCTGGTAGCAAAACAGAAAATGATGCTCTGGGAGATACCCGTCGATCAGATCAACAAAATTGAAGAGACAAAAGAACCTGTAAAAATATTGACGGTACGAAGCCCTGTGAACGGTTTTATACTGCAGAAGCCGGTTGTGAAAGGTACAAGGGTTTTACCGGGAGATAAGATCGTCGATATCGTCGATCTTTCTTCCGTCTGGATAATCGCTGATATTTACGAACCTGATCTGCCTCTCATCAAAACCGGGCAGCAGGCAAAGATCACCCTAAGCTCCTTCCCTCAAAAAACGATTCATTCGAAAATAGATTTCATCTATCCCTTTCTTGCTGAAGCAACACGTTCTGTAAAAGTGCGTTTCAGCGTGCCGAACCCCCGGACAGAGCTTAAACCCCAGATGTTCACCACAGTAGAGATAACCATTGATTTGGGGAAACGCCTTGCCATACCCGAAAGTGCTGTCCTTGATTCAGGGAAAAGGCAGCTCGTCTATGTTGACAAAGGAGAGGGACTGTTCGAACCACGTGAAATTGCTGCAGGAGTCAGAGCCAACGGCCTGGTAGAAGTTTTGCGGGGACTGAAAGCAGGGGAAAGGGTTGCTTCTTCAGCCACTTTCCTTATCGATTCCGAATCAAAGTTGCAGGGAATCGTTCAGGAATGATCAGCAGAATCATCGAATTCAGCGCAAAAAACAGGTTCATTGTACTCATTTTTGTGGTTCTCCTGACCGGATGGGGTATCTGGTCCCTGAAAAATACCCCGCTCGATGCACTTCCTGACCTCAGCGAAACACAAGTCATCATATATACAGACTGGCCAGGGCGGAGCCCTGACCTTGTCGAAGACCAGATAACCTATCCTATCTCGTCAACGCTTCTCGCTGCTCCGGAGGTTGAGGTAGTGAGGGGCTTCTCCTATCTCGGAAGCTCGTTCATCTATGTGATCTTTAAAGAAGGAACCGACATCTACTGGGCAAGGAGCAGGATAATCGAGTATCTCCAGAGCATCAGGAATAAGATTCCGTCTGATGTCAATCCCGTACTCGGTCCTGATGCGACAAGCCTCGGTTGGGGGTTCTCCTACGCAATTGTAGATGAGTCCGGTTCACTGAATCTCGCGGACCTGAGATCACTGCAGGACTTCACGGTAAAACTCGCCGTAGAGAGCACACCGGGTGTTGCTCAGGTAGCCAGTATCGGCGGGTTTATAAGACAATACCAGGTAACAGTCGATCCGGCCCGGCTTCTCGCATATGATATCCCACTCACTGCAGTGCTTGATAGTGTACGACGGAGCAATATCGATGTCGAAGGCCGGGTCATCGAATCGGCGGGAAGAGAATTCGCAGTGAGGGGAAGAGGGTATATCAAAAATATTTCTGACCTCGGCAACACTGTTGTTTCTACAGACAGAGCAGGCACTCCTGTCTTGCTGAAAGATGTGGCACGGATACAACTCGGGCCGGAGATCCGGAGGGGAATCGCAGACCTTGACGGAAAAGGTGAGGTGGCAGGCGGGATCGTCATTGTCAGGTTCGGTGAAAATGTCCTGAATGTTCTTGACCGGGTAAAAAAGAAATTGAAAGATATTGAACCGAACCTTCCGAAGGGAGTAAAGATTGTCCCTACTTATGACAGATCTGACCTCATTCACAAATCAGTGGACACTCTCCGGAACAAGTTGATCACCATCTCTCTCGTCGTAGGCATTTCCTGTGTTATTTTCCTCTTTCATCTGCCCAGCACCTTTGTAATTCTCATTACACTCCCCCTTGCCATTCTTATGTCTTTTATATGCATGCATGCTCTCAATGTAACTTCCAATATTATGAGTTTGAGCGGTATCGCCATTGCCATCGGCACAATGGTCGACGCCTCGATCATAATGGTCGAAAATGCCCATAAGAGGCTTGCGGACTGGGAAAAACATGGAAGCCGGGGATCGAAAACAGAAGTGATTATCGATGCCGCCAAAGAGGTTGGACCTTCCCTCTTCTTTTCTCTCCTGGTCATTACGGTTGCGTTTCTGCCTGTGTTCTTTCTCCAGGCGCAGGCGGGAAAACTCTTCAGACCGCTTGCATATACGAAAACGTTTGCCATGCTCTTCGCTTCTTTTCTTGCAATCACGCTGACCCCTATGCTTATGACACTACTTATCAGGGGAAAGACACGCAGCGAGGAAGAAAATCCGTTCAATATATTCCTTCACAAAATCTATGGACCGGCAGTCCGGTTTGTCCTTGCAAAAAAGAGAATGGTCATTGCACTGGCCCTGGTAATTATGGCTATCACCGCCTATCCATTCCTGAAACTGGGGTCCGAGTTTATGCCCCCCCTCTATGAAGGATCATTGTTTTACATGCCGGTGACAGTCCCGGGACCTTCGATAACCGAAGTATCAAAGCTGCTGCAGATTCAGGACAAGCTTTTAAAGACCATCCCGGAAGTCTCTCAGGTATTCGGTAAGGCCGGCCGTGCGGAAACCGCTACAGACCCTGCCCCTCTCGAAATGTTTGAAACGGTCATAAACCTGAAACCCGAAAATCAATGGAGAGAAGGGATTACCGTGGATATGCTGAAAGATGAGATGAACGATATTTTGACAATCCCCGGTGTTGCGAATTCTTTTACCTACCCCATTAAAGCCCGTATAGACATGCTTTCTACCGGTATCAGAACGCCCCTCGGCATAAAGGTTATCGGCACTGAGCTCAAAGAAATCGAGCGTGTTGCGCTCGAGATCGAACAACGTCTGAGGGATATCCCGGGCACGAGAAGTATTTACGCCGAGCGGGTAAATACCGGTTATTATCTGGATATCAATGTGAAGAGAGAATCAGCAGCCCGGTATAACCTGAATGTAAACGATGTTCTCGATATTGTTCAGTCTGCCGCCGGCGGGCTGAACCTTACCACAACAGTCGAGGGACGCGAGCGATATCCGGTGAACGTCAGGTATGCAAGGGAATTGCGTGACAACAGTGAATCGATCAGAAACCTTCTTGTGCCATTACCCTATACCCCAATCGTCTCGAACCCTGTCAGTAATGTATTCAGGGGCTCATCCATGGTCCCCGTGTCCGAACTTGCAGATATCCACGTTGTAAAAGGACCAAATGTGATAAAAAGCGAAGAAGGCTTCCTTACCGCCTACATCTACATTGACTATACTGGGAGCAATATCCAGAGTTATATGGAGAAAGCCGGTGAAAAAATATCGTCGGTCAACATTTCTCCGGGTTATCAAATTCTCTGGAGCGGTGACTTTGAGTACCTCCTCAAGACCCGACAGAGGCTGAAAATGGTGATCCCTCTTACTCTCATCATTATATTTTTCCTTCTCTATTTCAATACAAAATCTCTTGTGAAAACAGCGATTATTCTGCTCGCCGTACCATTTTCGCTCGTGGGTTCGTTCTGGCTTTTGTATATTCTGAACTACAACATGAGCACCGCTGTCTGGATCGGTATTATCGCGATGGCCGGCATAGACGCGGAGACCGGGGTTATTATGCTTCTTTACCTCGACCTTGCCTATACTCAGTGGAAAAAGGAGGGCAGGATGAAGACGGCCGAGGACCTGAAGGAAGCTATCATGTTCGGTGCAGTAAGAAGAATCCGTCCAAAGCATATGACCGTTACCGTCATCATTGCAGGACTCCTCCCTATTCTGTTCAGTTCAGGTATAGGGTCTGATGTTATGAAAAGGATTGCCGCACCCATGGTAGGAGGGATCGTCACGTCAACGCTTCTGGAACTCCTGATCTACCCCGCCCTCTTCATGATATGGAAAGAGAGAGAAATCAGGGGTGCTACTCCTCCACAATCAGGTTCTCTATCTTAAAATCGCCGATCATGACCGTTACCTTGTCTCCTGTTTTCACCAGTCCGTTCCTGTTCGCAAAGAATATGAGGTAGTCGCGGCCCTCTGCAGGCCTGACAGAAGTCTGACGCATTGCTCCAAGCCTTGTCGTAGGGACATGCATCACAGTTCCGTTCTCCTGGTGGATAAGGGTTGCCTTCTCCTGACGGTTCAGAATAGAAGACGCCTTTTCGGAATCGGTAACACAATAACGGAAATCAAGCATATAGTCAGCAGCGGTGAGCCTGATCCCCTTGACCTGAATGCCCCACTGTTCTTCAATCTTTTTCCTCTCCGCATCACTGCTGGTCTTCGTCTCTTCCCCGGAACCTTTCTTGTCTTCCGCATATACAGGGAATACAACGAGGAGTACGAAAAAAAACATGATAAGATATCGTAGTATCTTTTGCATTGCGATCTCCTTTCGTAATTATAAAAAATCAATGGGGTTTCAACAAGTCACGTTCGTCTGAATAAAAAACGACTTCCTGTATCCTCATTGCATGCTCATTGTTCAACTCCCATAGTGTTCACTATTGAATTCCAATGCGGAACCGGTAATTTCGGTAGCTGAGTATTGCTCCATGTTCAATGATTTGCTCAAGCTTCAGCCCCGGTGCAAGGTCCTGGCCCTCCCGAAGAGACTGTCCGTCAATTCTTGCAACACGGGTAGCTGGGTCGTCCGAATACAGGGCGATGGAAAGAGACAAAGGGGGAAGTTCTTTTCTTATGCCTTCAGGGAGTTCCTTGAACGAATAAATTTTTTTCAGGTCAGGTTTTGGGATTCCCTCCTGGGAGCGAGGGGAATTGAACACAGTATCCTTTGACTGAGGGTTTTTTACGGTATGAACCTGATCCACCTCATCGTTTTTCTGAGGAATGCCCTTCTTGACTGTTTCAATCACCGCCTTCATGGATTGCGTCTCCTGGAGTGAACGATTATTCATTTTCGTGACCAGAGGCTGTGTTTCTCCCACTAGCATCGTCTTTTCTTTTTTTCGCAATGTGTTTGTATCAGCCGGGAATTGCGCCGGATTTCCTGGAGTTGTTTCCTGCGCCCCGGATACGATTTCACGCACGGCATCCGAATTTCCAGGGACTTTATTCTTTTCCGGTGAAAATGCCAGCCACCATATCAGTATCGCTGCGTTCACGAGCAGTGCAATGGCAATAAGAGAGAGCAAGATATTCCTTTTTTTCCTATCATATGCTATAGGTTCCTGAACGGTAAGGACGTCCGGAACTGTACCGCGGTTTCTTTCTTTCCCGGATTTCTTCAGCGCATCAAGGATATATGACATACTTATGTCTTCCCCCTTCTGTTCAACACCGGTTCATCGCGTCCCTCTGCGTTATACAGATGAATAATCGTGAGAGGTCCGACAATACCGTCAGGCTTCAACCCCCTGTCCAGCTGAAACGTTCTCACCTTTCTCAGCAGTTCCTCGTCATATATTTTTTTCCACTGTCTTTTCTCCGGTTCTCCCTGAATAAGGGAAATTTGCCGGTCCAGCCATTCAACTCCTGCGCTGGCAGAACCCGGATGTATCTCTTCGCGGTAATGTTCGGGAGGCTTCCATAAAAGGGTGTAATCACCAAGCCAGTGTTTTTTTAATTCTGAAAGATCAACTTCCTTGGGCTGAGAGGCGATAAGAACTATCGCAGTCTGATCTTTCATACTGATAATCGTGACATAGAATTCACGGTTATTGTCGTCAAAGAGATTTAACACTGCAGGTCTGTTCAGATCCTTTAACCCTTCAAGGCTTGCCGCGTCGTGCAGACATGCCAATCCTCTTTCCCGGGCTGCACTGCATATGCCGGTTTCGTCAAACACCGGTACATTGAGGTTCCAGAGATTTGCGAGGGATTGAAAGGCCATTTGCCTGCTCTTCTCTATCGGCTGGTCCGCCGGCCAAACCCGCAAAGGTTCCGTTGCATCTATGGGAGTTTCTGAACCGCCTGCAGTTGGAGGAGATGCTGCCTGATGCCTTTGATTGTATGATACAAAGGCCATAGTGAAAGCAATGATAAGAAGGAAAATGCTTATGCCACTCCACAGAAACAGTCGCCCTCTAAAACTATTTAAACTGCTGCCCGAAAGAATTTCGCGTGCCGCATTTACTAAGGTCTTTCTGTCGACAGTTTGCTTCCCCTGAACATATGTGCCGAGCAGCGCCCTGTCACAGATCACGTTTATCAGCCTCGGAATTCCCCGGCTCATCCGGTAAATCCTGTCCATAAGGGAAACGGGGAATAACTGGCTGCTGACCCCGGCTATGGTAAGACGATGATTGATGTATTCATTCACTTCTTTTTTACTCAGGGGTCCGAGATGATATCGTGCGGTGATCCTCTGGGAAAGCTGTTCCATACCGGGTCGCTCCAGGATATCCCTCAACTCAGGCTGTCCAACCATGATTATCTGGAGAAGTTTCTTCTGGTCTGTTTCCAGGTTGGTGAGGAGCCTTATCTGCTCCATGACATCAGCAGTGAGATTCTGCGCTTCTTCAATAATAAGTATTGTCTTCCGGTCCTTCCCATGAGTAGTGAGAAGGTGTGTATTGATGCTGTCTACAAAAACCTTGATGCTCTGATTTTGCTCAGGGTATTGTATTCCCAGTTCGTCGCATACTGTTGCGAGCAGTTCTCCGGCAGAGACTTTTGGATTCAGAATAAATGCGATATCAGTATTGTCCGGTATCTGTTCCAGCAGGCCACGGCAGACAGTTGTTTTTCCTGTCCCGATTTCACCGGTGAGGAGCACGAATCCTCCGTCGGCGGTTACTCCGTAAAGAAGATGAGCGAGGGCTTCACGATGCTGTTCGCTCATATAGAGATAGCGCGGATCAGGCGCTATGGAAAACGGAAGTTCGATGAAACCAAAATATTCTTTATACATGGGGAACCTTTTTACTGACTTATTAAAGATAGTAATATATGGATCAGGGAAAATACAATTCCTGCACTTTGAGTAAAGGTGCAGTATCCTTAATTTGTCTGGAGGTGCTACAATGCTTATCCCAAATGAAGAGATCAAGGAACTTATCGTTGAGATACCAGAGGGACACACGCATCTGAAGGTAACATTCGTTCTCAAAGATAGGCAGGAGATTACCTTTCTTGAAGCAGCCATCGCCAACCTCGTGAGGGCCTATGTCACTGTGAAGACACACCCTACGAAAGCAAGAATTCACCTGGTCGGTCAGTATATTGACAAAGGCAAACAGGGGTTTGCTGAATGGCAACTGCTCGAAGACGATTAAAGGATTACTTCAGCCTTCTTCTATCGGGGTAACATGCAGCCTGGCGCCTAACTCCTCAACCGTACCATGGAAAGCGTCTATTACATTATTTAAGGCAAGCTGATGTTCTTCTTCATAGAAGAGAAACATCCCCATGATCTTCGGCTTCTTCCCGATTCGCGGTTGGCAGGTCACGCCGAATCTCTCTCCGAGCGGTGAGAGCATATCAATGATCTGAGCAACATTCTGCGGTCTTTCGTCCGGACTCTTTCTTATACACATCATGACGAACTCACTCAATTCAGAAGGCAGCTCAGGTATCAGCAACCGGGGGTCGGGACCGTCTTCGTTGAGGTGTTTGTCCATTACCAGCGCTATCGTATCCTCAGGGAACGGTCTTCCTCCGGTCATCATTTCATAGACGAGGATCCCAAGCGAATATATGTCGGTACGTGCATCAACAGGTTCGCCCTGTATCTGTTCAGGCGCCATATAATATGCAGTTCCGGGGAGATCAAAATCAACGTTGCCTGCAGGACAGGCCAGGCCGAAATCAACGATCTTTATCTGTCCGTCGGGCTGGATGAAAACATTCGCGGGTTTAATATCCTGATGGACAATGCCGTGCTTATGGGCATATTCCAGCCCGTTGCACACCTGAAGCAGAATATCCAGGACAGCCGGAAGGGGCATTTTCGGCATGTTCTCCAGATGCTCCTCAAGAGAATACCCTTCAAGATATTCCATAATAATAAAGAGTGTCCGGTACATTTCCTCGATATCATATACTTTCACAATATTGGCATGGTTCAGACCTGCAATGGTTTTTGCCTCATTCTGGAACTTCTCCTGAAAATCATGGTCCATCGCCATGGTATGTTTCATCATTTTGATGGCGACAGGAAAGTTCAGGGTTACATGGTTCCCTTTGTAAACAATACTCCAAGCACCCTGCCCCAGTACATCGCGTATTACATATTTTCCGATCCTTCTTGCAGACGTCATTTTCAGGGATGACAGTCGTTCCGTAATAATTTCAGTGAGGAAATTCCTCAGATCAGGATATTCCCGGGCAAGTTCATCGAACTGTGTGCTTGCAAGGCTCCAAACTTCCACATCAGTCTCGGCATCGACATGCGAACTCCTCTTTTCACCGGTCAATACCGCCATCTCTCCTACTACGTCACCGGCTTTCAGCCGCGCAACAGGGTGCAGGGTATTGTCTTTTTCGATACTCACTATGCAGGACCCTTTTCTGATGATATAGAAGCAGTCTCCTTCATCCCCCTGTGCAATGAGCCTTTCCCCCTTTCTGAATTGTTCGAACTTCAGGCTGTTGAGAAGAGGGACGAGAGATTCACGGGGAACAGCCTGGAAAAGCTTCGTATCGAGAAGGAATTCAAGGTCGGAAGGATAGATTGTTCTCCCTGCCGGGAGACCTTCAGAAGGAGCGGTTTCCAGCGCGGGTTTCTCCTCACGGTTCTCGATCCCTATAAGGAAATAATCCGGCCTGGACGGATCATGGTTCACCCATACAACCCGACCGTGAACTGCCATCCACCCTTTTTCGTGATGGTTCCAGATTCTCATATTGAGTGTCGACCGCTGTCTGAATCTAACCGGCGACTGGAAAAGCAACCCCTTATCGCTCATGTTCAGAACATTGATATAGAGGACATGTGGTTTCTTCTTCCCGTCTGAATGTTCCTTCTTTTGATCATCAGAATAGATAATCCCCGTTTTCGGCGGGTCAATAACTTCTCTCGGCCATTGCCTGCGTTCTTGCGGTTTCTTCATTACTCCCCCCCGAATAGTCTTTTTCTTTTATATTTCATTGATAGAAGAATCCGAACCGTTTTGTATATGTTACCATCATTTTTTTCCACTGAAAAGCTTTGCGCATCACTTATTCTCAGGATTGCTCAATTATTTTCGTATGGAATATTTCGATAAGAAATACATTTGAATTCCCGATATTCTTATCAATACATGGATTCAACAGCGTGGATATTAATTAATATTTATCAAATTGTTATAAGCAATATATAATGTATTACATTATTATTATGCTGCCATGAAATTGAGGATTATTTGTGGTGCATTATAACGGAGGGATATTTTTTCTTTTTATTGTATGAAGGTGGATCTTTTCGTCCTTTTCAATTGTTTCGAATAGTGCCCTCGCTTCCTGTTCGATTGTGCTGTTTTCGTCTGTTGCAAGCACAAGGCGGAACCGGTTGAACTGCAGGCTGTCCCTCTCGGTTTTCCCCTTTTCAATAAGGAACGGCAGCAGGGACATGAGGGTTTCTTCTTCTTTTATATCAACGATATAAATCAACAACCTGTTCCCTACATTGATTCTTCCCGCACGCACATGATCGTCCAGAAGAACATCCGCCTGTGATTCTATCTTTCTGAACACTTCTTCCGGACACCCGCAGCCGAGAGTCTTCTGAATAAATTCTTTTAGTGCTTCTTTCCCGTCCATCCTATTGCAAGTATAGCATTTATGCCCCAAATATTCAGAAGATTCAGCTTCTTTTTTTCTTTCACACGGATACATTTTGTGATACACTTGAAACGATTAGATAAAGGCAGAGAGTGAATCATTAGTTCAGTATATATCTCATCAAAAAAGGAGGGTCTTTCATGAGATCAAAGAAGAGTAAGAGAATGCAGAAGCTTTCGGTCCTTGCGTTTGCAACGCTCATGCTGATTGCCTTTGCTGCAGGGAATGCATTCGCGACAAACGGATACTTTTCAAACGGGTACAGCTTGGAGAGTAAATCAATGGCCGGCGCAGGCGTTGCACTACCGCAGGGGTCCCTCGATGCGTCTTCCAATCCCGCATCTATGGTATTTGTCGGCAAACGGATTGATGTTGGATTATCTTTTTTTAATCCGAACAGGAAATACACAGTTACAGGGAACCCGTCCCCGCCTCCCGCTTTCGGATTGACACCGGGAAGTGTGGACAGCGATGCAAAATGGTTTATTATTCCCTCATTCGGGTTCAACTGGATGATCGATGATAAGAGCTCTGTCGGGGTCTCCATATACGGCAACGGCGGGATGAATACGGATTATGATACAAACACCTTTTACGGATCCTCTCCCACCGGTGTTGACCTCATACAGCTCTTTATTGCGCCCACCTATGCCAGAAAGTTTGCCGCAAAGCATGCCTTTGGCATTACCCCTATTTTTGCGTATCAGAGCTTTGAAGCAAAAGGCTTGCAGGCATTCTCCGGGTTTTCAAGCAGACCCGACAAACTCACCAACAATGACCATGACAGTTCGTATGGCTTTGGATTAAAAGTCGGCTATCTCGGTGAAATTCTTCCTAACTTAAACATCGGAGCTTCTGTACAGACAAAGATTTTAATGTCAAAGCTTAACAGCTATAAGGGTCTTTTCGCTGAACAGGGAGATTTCGACATACCCGCCACAACAACTGTCGGTCTTGCCTATAAAGTAACACCTGAATTGACGATAGCCCTCGACTGGCAGAAGATATATTACAGTGATGTTGATGCAATCAACAATCCGCTCCTGCCCAACATCATGATCAGCCAACTCGGCAACGACAATGGGGCGGGCTTTGGCTGGGAAGATATCAATATCATCAAGGTCGGCGTCCAGTGGCAGAGCTGCAAGGACTGGACCTGGAGAGCCGGATATTCTTACGGTGAACAGCCGATCCCGGGCAGCGAAATTTTGTTCAATATCCTTGCTCCCGGAGTCATTAAGCATCATGCGACTGTAGGACTGACAAAAACAATGGGGAACAATGAACTGAAATTCGCTCTCATGCATGCCTTCAATGAGAAAGTGAAAGGAACAAACCCGCTCGATCCGGCACAACAGATAGAACTTAAAATGAACCAGTGGGAAATTTCCGCAGGGTACACCTGGAAATTCTAAGATTCTGCTTAAAACATAAGGGCGGAGGAGAGCCGGTGAAACAGCTCTTCGCCGCCCTTTTTCTTTAGTGCATGGAGAGTACTGCACTCACATGCTTATGGTCATTTAAAAGCGGAATCTGTCTTATTTTTATGTGTACAGTACGAGCTTGCAATCCTTTGCGTGTTTGAGGAATTCCTCGGCAGTCTGTATGATGACCCCATCTATAAAATCCTTCTGGGTAAAGCCCATCATATCAACAGTCATCCTGCAGGCTATGAACTGCACTCCTTCAAGCTGGGCCATTTCCTGGAGATCAGGGAGAGCAGGGATACGGGCTTTTTCTATCTTTCCCTTCATCATCCATGTAGCAGCAGCAGCCATTCCGGGTATTGCGCCCATAAACCCCGGAGGCTGGAACTTGGCCTTCTCTGCCCATCCTTTACGGATAACATTGAGACCCATAAAGGTATAAAAGACCGATGCATCCATACCAAGCCGACGTGCATTAATGCCCAGGACCAACCCGGGATACGCACCGTCGAGGGTATCCTTTGAAGTGATAAACGCTGCTGACTCTTTTTTCGCTTTCTCTTGAGGCATCTCTTTCTCCTTTCTTTATTGCTCTGTAATCTGAGCGTCTTACTTATTATTATAGTAACTTTCCGGACAAATAATTTATTTTATTCTTTCACCCAGGGTATCTCATGAAAAAAATTGTCGTATGTACCGGTTAAGTTACTGATATGTGATATGTCGGGCTGATAAAAATGGTTAAAGAGAATGCAGTGGAACATAAAAAGACAATTTACGGAGTAAAATACATGTGCTTCTGTGTTTTTTAGAGACAGGCCAAGTGAGTTCAACTATTCCAGAGTATAGTGTCCTGTTAAAACTGCGGCCAATAGTAAAGTTTGCACCACTCATATCACTTTATGATTGATTAACTGTATTCAATGCTTTTCTTTAAGAATTTTCTCCTATCGTTTTGAGACTTTTTGTTTCTTCACCAGGGCCGGGTTTTCGTCCTGCATCAGCAGGTCAATTAACTCTTTATGAATCTGTGGTATCCCGGACCTGCATAATGCACACGTGGCACCCTGTAATGTTTCATTTCCACATACCTGACATTTGGTAGGTTTTATTTTCGCCATATTCCCCCCTAAAGGAATGGTAGATTCTTGTTTTCTATATATTTTATATGGTTAAATAATAAAAGGTCAATTGATAATATCTATAGACAATTGATATATATATTTGTTGCTTATGGCGTACATTGCCGGAGATATTCACGGATTACTTCTGATTCAGCCATGGACAGCAATGTTTTCTTTCATGTCCATTATTCGTAGAATAGACATAACCATATAGGAAAACGGTATGAAGAAAAAAGAAGAATTTAAAAAGCTCATAGATTCGGTTTTGAACAGATTTACCCAGGCAAAAGATCACATGGGTAGAGTGTATATTGATACCGAAGAAATACTGAGAATATTCATCAATTTAAACAAAAGGATCGAGGAGCAGAGCGAACATATCGATGAGTTGTCCAAAAGGATTAAAGACTCCGAGAAAAATCTGAACCTTGTAATCAAAGAATTGGTACGGTCGGGATATATCAAGGTAGGGGAGAAGAGACATTATCTGCAAAGGAACATCCATAATGTCGAGGCCATTACCGCTTTGTTACTGAAAAAGAACATATTGAACGAGAAGGAACTGGGCAGGGAGTTGAAGAAGGGACGAGAAACGAAAAAGAAAGTCAAATAACAGGATCTGATGTTTTTGTCAGGGAGAAGCATCCCGTATAAAATGAGGCATGGAAGACGGCAGTTCAATCACAATCTCGACAAAACCCTGGTATTGGCCATTCACATACCATGGAGCCTGATAAACCAGTTTTCTGATTCCCTTTTTCTCGATTGTGTAGACATTTTTTCGCCGCTCTTCCATCAGCTGTCTGAGTTTTGAACAGGCCGGTTCCGGGTGGCATTCGAGCAGATTCGAACCCAAAAGCTGTTTCCCTCCCCATTTCCGGAAAGCTCTATCCGCCTCATCATTCATCTCAAGGACAGTCCCTTCCGGGTCGCAAACCGTAACGGCCCCTGAAAATTCCTGTATCCATTTATGCCCTCCCATTTGTCAGCTCCTTCCTGTTTACTTGTAACAATATTTTCATCTGTTCAAGGCACACAGTATGCTTTAAAAGATACAATATCGCTGTTGTACAGAGGTTATCTTGGGTAGTCATTAGTTTATATAGTGTACTTCAAAAAATAAAATTGCAAATATGCTATTGGGACAAAATAACTGCAGCGGGGACATATTGCCTGACATATCGATTCCATACATTATTATTAAACCAAATAATTCAATAAGTTATATCATGGCACCTCTTTTGCTTTATATCAGACAATAAGAATTCGTAATTATCGAAAGGAGAAAACAATGAAAACAATCGACCAGAAAGAAACTGCTGCATTTATTACGTCACGGGATACCCTTGATGGGGTCTACCCAGGATTAATTTTAGGCATGAATGCAGTGCGGTTAGGAATGGAAGCCCGGATATTTTATACTTTTATGGGCATTAATGTGATAAGAAAAGGATGGTCTGAGAAAGCCAAATTTCAACCTCCGGGATTTATGGGCGCAATACCAGGAATGTCCGCAATTGCAACATGGATGATGAAGTCGAAAATAAAAAAGGCACACGTACCGTGTGTTGGTGACCTTCAGGAAATGGCACAGTGTGAGGGAGTTAAATTTATCGCCTGCAAAATGACTATTGATATGATGGGTTTTACTAAAGACGATTTCATCGAAGGCGTCGAAATACAGGCTGCCGAGGAATTTCTGAAATACGCAAAGGACTGTAATATCGCTCTATTTACTTAGAAAGAGCTATTCAAAAGGTACGCAATAAAAGAGAACAGCCTATGCGATAAGGGCGATGCCCTTATCGCTTGTTCCTTCCTGAACATTGTATGTGAAAACCTGAAAGATAAATATTTACAGGGATTTTTCAAATTTTCCCGTAAAAATTATTTGGTTTGTATACTCTGCGTATTCTATACATTCCTACCTACTCTGCTGATTGCTAAGATGTTCTCTGCTACTCGGCAGGTGTCATAACCGTCTTGGGCTTTCCCGCTTCACCGGTCATATCTTCCCTGATATGGTTTGCTGATTCCATGGGAAAATAGTATAGTCTATAGCATAATCCTTTGACGACATGAGGAAGCTTTTATTCTATGCGCGAACAAGATGTACCTGAAAGGAGGTAATATTTTCCGCCATATCATGAGACGTGTTTCTGAAAAGTCGAAAGTAATTGAAAATTCACATGCGAATGTGTTTTCAATGTCGGCAAACTATAAAACAGGAGGATACAATGGAATTCAAACAAAAAAGCAGCTTTCTTATTGGTTTGTTTCTCACAGTCTTTTTTCTTGTGTGTTGTTTACTCCCTCAAATGAGCTTCGCCGGTCCGACTGTTCCCCCATCCTGGTATCAGAAATTATCAGGTACAAAGAGATTTGTAATGGTTTTAGACGGCACTGCTGTTCTGGACAAAGAGACAGGGCTTGTTTGGGAAAAAGAGCCTGCTGGAGCAGGTGTTAAATGGGTTGATACTTTTGCAACATGCGCTCATAAGGTTTTAGGCGCTCGCAAAGGATGGCGGGTTCCTACAGTGGAAGAGTTAAACAGCTTGGTTGACACAACAAACATTTATCCCTCTTTGCCCACCGGACATCCGTTCAACAATATACAACATACCCTTTACTGGTCCTCAGACTCTGGTATAGAAAACTCTAATTATGCCTGGTATGTAGACTTTGGTACAGGGAATGCCGGGTTAGAAATCAAACCGAATAGCCGGTTTATCTGGTGTGTTCGGGGTGGGTCAAACTGATTCAGCTGATCCCCCTTATCTCCCCAGCAATATCGACCCTTCGGTAAAAAATGTCCCGGCGACTGCAGCAGTCATGAGGCAGGCAAGGGTTGCTGCGATGAGCGCCCTGAAACCGACAGCGGAAAGGTCCCTTGTCCTTTCGGGCACAAGCGCTGCTGTGCCACCAATAAAGATGGCGAGCGAGGCAACATGTGTAAACCCGCAGAGGGCATAGGCCGCAAGCACCGCGGAACGGGGACTTGTGAGTGTTCCCTGTGAGAGAAGGACTGCCAGGGCACTATAAAGCAACAACCAGTTGCAGCGCAGTGCCCCAAATAATCACACGCCAATTGATCACTTTCCTGTCTGAAGAGACCATCCAGGCGATCAGCATGAGAATGAATATTCCCGAGAAACTTATGAGGTTATGCATATTGCCGGTTGCACTATACCTAAAAAATCATTCTCTTTGCAAAAATAGCATACGCTAATTTTCCTTGAAAGACCTGTACCCTTGTGGTAATATAACGAACCGGCCCTCCCGTACGGAGGGTTTATTTATCATTACTCAAACCTCGACGTGAGATTTGAGGACTGTCTGCATCTTCTACTCAATACAAGATGTGAAGAGAGAACGGATGGAAGAGACCCTTCAAAAGATACTGGAAGAGTACAGAAAGAATGAGGGGAATATCGTGACCATCCTCCAGGACATCGAGAAAACCTTCGGATACATCCCGGAAGAGGCAGTAACCTGGTTTTCGAAGAAACTCGATATTCCGGCAAGCCGTTTCTTCGGCGTCGCCACATTCTATTCGCAGTTTCACCTCAAACCGCGGGGCAGGAACATCATCACCGTCTGCCGCGGTACAGCCTGCCATGTGAAAGGTTCGGAGCGTCTGATCAACAGACTGTTCATCGAACTCGACATTACTGACAACGAGGATACAACATCCGATCAGAAATTTACCGTCGAAAAAGTGAACTGTATCGGCGCCTGCGGAATTGCACCCGTTGCCGTTGTCAACCATGAAGTGCACGGGAAGATGTCCCTTGACAAGATGATGAAGGAAGTCAGGAAGCTTAAAAAGTCTGAATAATGGACAAAGAGATCGTCATTAAAGTCTGCACCGGTACCGGAGGAGTCGCATCAGGCGGTGAAAAGGTCCTCTCGGCGTTTCAGGATGCCATTGCAGCAACAGGTATCGAAGCCACCTTCTATGAAAAATGTACCACCAAAAAAGTCGGCTGCCGCGGCTTCTGCTCAAAAGATGTCCTCGTTGACATTCTTATCAATGGGGAAAAGACAACATACAAGCATGTCAAAGTTGATATGGTCCCGCGTATTTTCGATGAACATATTGTGAAAGGAAATCCTGTCGCAGAATGGACTGTTGAAGACGACTATTACACTTTTCATGAGAAACAGCAAAAAGTAGTCCTGTCGCACTGCGGAGAAATAGACCCCGAGGATATCGATGCCTATATCGCAGTCGGCGGGTACGAAGCTGCCCGGAAAGCAATCCTTTCCATGAGTCCTGAAGAAATTGTGGATGCCGTAAAAAAATCAAACCTGCGCGGTCGGGGCGGCGCAGGGTTTCCAACCGGACTCAAATGGGAGCTCGGACTCAGGATCAGGTCGGATATCAAGTTTGTTATCTGCAACGGAGACGAGGGGGACCCGGGAGCCTTTATGGACAGGTCTGTTATGGAGGGTGATCCCCACTCTGTCATAGAAGGCATGATCATCTGTGCAAAAGCTACTGGTTCCCGCAGGGGATACATTTATGTAAGGGCAGAATATCCCCTGGCTGTCAAGCGCCTTCAGTTGGCAATAGATATGTGTCATAAGCAAAAGTTTCTCGGCAAAAAAATCTTCGGCAGTGATTTTGACTTTGATCTCAGTATATTTCAGGGCGCCGGTGCTTTTGTATGCGGAGAGGCAACCGCACTCATGCGTTCGATTGAAGGAAAACGGGGAATGCCGAGTCCAAAAATGTGGCGCTCTGCGGAGAAAGGGCTCTGGGATAAACCCACTGTGTTAAATAATGTTGAAACATTTGCAAATATACCTCGCATCATCCTGAAAGGCGCATCGTGGTACAGGAATCTCGGGACCGAGAGAAGCGGAGGTACAAAAGTCTTTTCCATCACTGGAAAAGTGAAAAATACAGGCCTTGTCGAAGTACCGTTAGGAGTATCCCTGAGACATATCATCTATGACATAGGCGGAGGCATCGAAGGAGACAAAACATTCAAGGCTATTCAAACCGGCGGCCCTTCAGGAGGGTGTATTCCTGCTGAACATCTCGATATCGAGGTCGATTATGAATCGCTCGCACAGGTTGGTTCGATCATGGGCTCGGGCGGGATGGTTGTGCTCGATGAGACAAGCTGCATGGTCAATACTGCAAAATTCTTCCTCGAGTTCACACAGGAGGAATCATGCGGCAAATGCACTCCCTGCAGAATTGGCACAAAGAGGATGCTCGAAATACTCGGCAGAATAACCCGTGGAAAGGGCAGGGACGGAGACATTGAACTGCTTGAAGAACTCGGCCGTTACATCAGGGCCGCTTCTTTATGCGGTCTCGGCATGACTGCGCCAAATCCTGTGTTGAGCACTCTCAGATATTTCCGCCATGAATACGAAGCACACATCAAAGAGAAAAGATGCCCTGCTGCAGTATGCAGGGATTTGATTACCTATACGATTCACGAAGAAATCTGCAAGGGATGCGGAGCATGCAAGAAGGTATGTCCTGCGGACGCAATTCGCGGCACCAGGAAAACCCCGCATAAAATCGATCAGTCACTCTGTGTAAAATGCGGGACCTGTTTTGATGCATGCAAGTTCAAGTCGATAATGAAGGCATAAAATAAGTGCTATGAGCTATCAACGATGAGCTAAATTATGGTAACCTTTAAAATAGACGGGCAAAAAGTCACTGTCAGGAAATTATCAACAATTCTTGATGCGGCACGCAAGCTCGATATCCCCATACCCACACTCTGTCATCACCCTGCCCTCTCCCCTTTTGGCGGATGCAGGCTCTGCATCGTTGAGATCAAGGGGAGTCCCAAGCCAGTCACTTCCTGTACCACATTCGCCCGTGACGGGATGGAAGTGAAAACATCCAGCCCCCAACTGGAAAACATGCGAAAAATGACGCTTGAGCTGCTCCTCTCTGACCATCCAACAGACTGCATGGTGTGTGAAAGAGCGGGAGACTGCAAACTCCAGGAACTCGCTTACTTTTATGGAATAAAGGAAAACCGTTTTATCGGAGAGAGAAGGACTTACGATAAGAAAGACGGGAACCCGTTTATCGCAAGAGACATGGAGAAATGCATCCTCTGCGGCCAGTGCGTGAGGATCTGTGACGAGATACAGGGTGTCGGCGCGATTGATTTTGCGTACAGAGGATTGAAGACAAAAATCTGCCCTCCTTTTGATAAAGACCTGAATTGCGAATTCTGCGGTCAGTGTGTCGCAATATGCCCCACCGGGGCTCTCACAGGGAAAATGTGGAAGCAGAAAGGCAGGCAGAATTTCACGAAAATTGATACCATCTGTCCCTACTGCGGCTGTGGATGCAATATAACCCTCCATGTCAGACGGAATGAAGTAATGCGGGTGTCTTCAAAACCTGAGACACTCAACGAAGGATGGCTCTGTCCGAAAGGGAGATTTGGTTATCAGTTCATCAGTAGTCCCGACAGATTGACAAAGCCGTTGATACGAACCATTTCCAAAGAATATTCAGCCTCCGACACTTGGAACATACCCCCCTATCCCCCCCTTGCCAAGGGGGGACGCAGGGGAGGTAGTGATATTTTCCGTGAGGTCTCCTGGGATGAAGCCTTTGATTATATTGCAGAACGGCTTAGGGACATCAGAGAAAAATCAGGACCTGATGCGATCGCCGGTCTTGCATCCGCCCGCTGTACGAATGAAGAGAATTATCTTTTCCAGAAATTCATGAGGGCTGTTATTGGTACAAACAACATCGACCATTGCGCCCGTTACTGACACAGTGCTTCAGTGGCCGGTCTGGCCACGGTATTCGGTTCAGGCGCCATGACAAATTCTTTGCCTGAAGTCGAAAACCACGACGTCATTTTTGTCATCGGTTCGAACACAACTGAGACTCACCCGATCATCGGACTCAAAATGAAAAATGCCGTAAGAAAAGGCGCGGAGCTCATTATCGCCGACCCCCGCAGAATAGACCTTGTCAGATTTTCTCATCTTTGGCTCCAGCACAGACCGGGAACTGATGTTGCGCTTCTCAATTCCATTATGCATATCATCATGAAAGAGGATATGACAGACACGAAATTCATCGAATCCCGTACCGAGGGATTCGAATCTTTCAAGGACTCCCTCGAAGAGTATACGCCTGAATATGGCGAGCGTATAACCGGCGTTCCGAAACAGGATATCATCAAAGCAGCTCATTTCTACGGGAATGCAGTGCGTCCCGGTATCTATTACACCATGGGAATCACCCAGCACACTCATGGTACAGAAAATGTATATGCAATCGCAAACCTGGCCCTCATGACCGGAAATCTTGGACGGGAAAGTACCGGAGTCAATCCACTTAGAGGCCAGAATAATGTGCAGGGCGCCACAGATATGGGCTGCATACCGAACTTCTTTCCCGGTTATCAGCCTGCAGCAATGCCGGGTATCAGGGCGAAATTCGAAAAAACATGGGGAGTGAAACTTTCCGATAAAAAAGGTCTGACAGCAACCGAAATGACCGGGGAAGCGTTTGAGAGAAAACTCAAGGCGCTTTATATCATGGGAGAAAATCCTGTTTTGAGCGATCCTGATATACAGCATACGGTAAAAGCTTTGCAGAAACTTGATTTCCTTGTTGTTCAGGACATATTTCTCACTGAAACTGCGGCTCTTGCAGACGTCGTCCTCCCCGCAGCCTGTTTTGCCGAGAAAGACGGCACGTTCACCAATACGTCCCGCCGGGTACAACGGGTGAGAAAAGCGGTACAGCCGCCGGGAGAAGCCCGTGAAGATTCTCATATCATTACGGAACTTGCAAAGAGGTTCGGATACCACATGGATTACAACCTTATCGAAGAGGTTTTCCAGGAATCAAAAAAACTCTGGCCTGCACTGGCAGGCATAACATACAAACGAATTGCAAAAACAGGCCTGCAGTGGCCCTGTCCTACACAGGACCATCCCGGCACCCCTTATCTTTTCAAAGGCGGTTTTCCCCGTGGCAAGGCTGCGTTTACAGTTGTAGCGTACAGGCCGTCAGAGGAACTTCCGGACGCTGAATATCCTTTTTTGCTCTCGACAGGGAGACAGCTTTTCCAGTATCATACAGGATCAATGACCAGAAGAAACGAAGCAATAAATGCTGTTTCTCCTACCGCATATATCGAGATACATCCCGAGGACGCAGCAGTTCTTGGTATTAAAGACGGAGAAAGAGTATGCGTAACATCGAGGAGGGGTTCAATAAATATTCAGGCCTGGGTTACAGAACGCCCTTTATCAAAGACCGTATTCATTCCTTTCCATTTCCGGGAAGCTGCAGCAAATATGCTTACAAATAAAGCATGCGATCCGATTGCAAAAATACCGGAATTCAAGGTCTGTGCGGTAAGGATTAACCGGACAGTGGACTCAGAGGAAAACGTTAACAAGGGGTGAGTTTTACTCAGCCTTAGATGCAGAGGAGGATGTCATCATGGTTAAACCAGAGTTATTGAAGCAACAGGTTTTGCTGCAGGATATTGATAAGGTCGGTCTTGCGAAAATGGCAAAAATCATGCAGCAGTTCACCGTGAAAAAAGGGGAGCCTCTCTTCAAGGAATCCGACCAGACACAGGGCTTCTGGCTTATCGTCTCCGGCAAGATAGAGATATCAAGGGTGACGGCCGACGGCTGGAGGCAGACACTTGTCGTTCTGCCCGCAGGTCATTTCTTCGGAGAACTTTCTATCCTTGAAAACAGGAAACATGTAGCGTCTGCGGTCGCGCTTGATGATACGGAACTCCTTCTCATCCCGAAAGCAGAATTCGAAAAATTGATGAATGAAGACTGTGCGCTTGCGTTGATCATTGTCAAAAAAATCGCCATCGTCATGAGCAAGAACCTGAGAAGGATGAACGATAAGTTTCTGAGTGCTCTCATAAGCTACTAACCACAGAGAAGAGAAACCGGGAGACAGAGTTTGGACCATCAAGAACCAGCTGTCTCCTTAATTTTCTTTAGTCGCTGCAATATTTCAAAAAAGGAGGGTTTAAATCATGCCGCTTGATCCAACCAAACATGCAGACTGGGAGATTGCGGAGGCTGCCGAAACCCACATGAAGACAGTCTACCAGTTAGGCGAGCAATTGGGACTGGAAAAACACGAACTTCTTCCACACGGGCATTATATTGCAAAACTCGATTTCAAGAACATCCTGAAACGTCTGGCAGGGAAACCTGACGGAAAGTACATTAATGTAACCGCCATCACCCCGACTCCCCTCGGAGAAGGCAAGTCAACAACAACAATGGGCCTTACTCAGGGTCTCGGGAAGCGGGGCAAAAACGTCATCGCCGCAATTCGTCAACCCTCCGGCGGACCCACAATGAACATCAAAGGCTCTGCTGCAGGAGGAGGACTCTCGCAGTGCATCCCTTTGACACCGTTTTCCCTCGGCCTGACCGGAGACATCAATGCCATTATGAACGCTCACAACCTCGCTATGGTGGCGCTCACCTCAAGGATGCAGCACGAATTCAATTATACAGACGATCAACTTGCGAAACGAAAACTGAAGCGGTTGAATATCGACCCCCGGAATGTCGAGATGAAATGGATCATCGATTTCTGCGCACAGTCGTTGCGGGATATCATCATCGGGATCGGCGGCAGAATAGACGGATTCATGATGCAATCGGGTTTTGCAATAGCAGTTTCGTCCGAGATCATGGCGATCCTTGCAGTGGCAAAAGACCTCAAAGATATGCGGGAACGCATGGGAAAGATTGTCGTTGCCTCCGACAAGAGCGGTCATCCGGTTACTACCGAAGACCTTGAAGTTGCCGGCGCCATGACTGCATGGATGGTCGAGGCACTGAATCCAAACCTCATGCAGACTATCGAGGGGCAGCCTGTCCTTGTCCATGCAGGGCCCTTTGCCAATATCGCCATCGGCCAATCGTCTATCATTGCCGACAGAATCGGCCTGAAACTCGGCGATTATCATATTACTGAATCAGGGTTCGGCGCCGACATCGGATTCGAGAAATTCTGGAACCTCAAGTGCAGGTTCTCAGGGCTCAAACCCAATGCATCGGTTATTGTATCCACTATCCGCGCACTCAAATGCCATGGAGGAGCCCCGATTCCTGTACCGGGAAAACCCATGCCTGCTGAATATAAAGGTGAGAATGTCGCCTGGGTCGAAAAAGGCTGCGAAAACCTTGTCCATCACGTTCGAACTGTAAAGAAGGCCGGTATCAATCCTGTCGTCTGTATTAATGCATTTTTTACAGATACGGAAAATGAGATTAAGGCAGTAAGAAAACTGGCAGAGGCTGCTGGGGCCCGGGTTGCCGTCTCAAAACACTGGCAGTTTGGAGGCGAAGGAGCGCTCGAACTTGCAGATGCGGTTGTAGACGCATGCAACGAACCGAATGATTTCAAATTCCTCTATGATCTTTCGGTGCCTCTCCGTCAGCGGATAGACATAATAGCAAAAGAGGTATATGGCGCAGACAGCGTTGAATATTCAATGGAAGCGCTTGCAAAAGCAAAAAAAATGGAAGCGGACCCTGATATAACACAGCTGGGCACCTGCATGGTGAAAACCCATCTCAGTCTCTCCGACAATCCAAACCTTAAGGGCGTTCCAAAAGGGTGGAAGCTCATCATCCGTGATATCCTCACCTATAAGGGAGCAGGGTTTGTCGTTCCGGTTGCCGGCGCTATCAAACTGATGCCGGGCACTGCCTCTGATCCGGCATATAGAAGAATTGATGTAGATGTTGAAGCTGGAAATGTTAAAGGGTTGTTTTAATTAATTATTACAGTCAATTAAACTGCAGGTACTACCCTGTGCCATAACCACAGGGTAGTAGTTTCGCACACGCTGAAACTTTCACGTTTTCTGCATTTTGAATTATGAGAAAAGTTGGATTTTTATATGACGATATCTTCCTGAAGCATGAAATGCCTCCGGGACATCCTGAGTCTTCGCAGAGGCTCCTGCATATTCTCGATACGCTGAAAAAATCCGACCTGTGGGACAACCTTATTCATATCAAACCGCGCAGGGCCACAGAGGAAGATATCCTCAGGGTGCATACCAGGGTTTATCTTGATCACATAAAGAAATTTACGGGATTCTTCGATGGCGATACCTATGTTTCGCCCCATTCTTTTGAGGCTGCGTTATATGCAGCAGGCGCGGTGATCGAGGCAATAGACCGCTGCAAAAGCGGTGAATTAGACAGGGCCTTCTGCGCGGTTCGTCCTCCCGGCCATCATGCCGAAGCAGACCGTGCCATGGGTTTCTGCATTTTCAATAACGTGGCAGTCGGCGCCCGATATGCCCAGAAAATCGGTTACGAGAAGGTGTTTATTATCGACTTCGACGTCCATCACGGCAACGGAACGCAGCATATATTCGAGAACGATGATACCGTATTTTATTTCAGCACCCATCAGTATCCTCATTACCCGGGTACCGGCAAAGACTTCGAGATAGGAAAAGGAAAAGGCGAGGGATACACATATAATATTCCCATGTCTTTCGGTGCAGGAGACAAAGACTTTTTCTACGCCTACAGGGATATCCTTCCGCAAAAAGTGAAAAGTTTCAGGCCCGATATCATGCTCATCTCCGCCGGCTACGACATTCATGTCCACGATCCCCTCTCCGGCATCAATATCACCAATGAAGGCATGCGGCATATCATTCGGGGAATTCTTCTCCGTTCGACTGCAACCTACCTCCCGACGCTTCCCTATGTGTTCACCCTTGAAGGTGGTTACGACCTGCAAGCTCTCGGCGAATGCGTATTAAATACGATCAGGGAACTGCTAGAAGAGTAAAGTTCTCACCAATTCAATTGACAAAAATAGATTTTATGTTGTATAAAAGTAATTCTTGGGCGGATAGCTCAGCTGGGAGAGCGCAGCCCTTACAAGGCTGATGTCACAGGTTCGATCCCTGTTCCGCCTACCATTAAAAACAGTAAAAAGGTAAAGACATAGGCACAGCAGAATAGAGCTTCAGCAGTGTTAATCCTTGTTGTTTTTTCTTTACCTATTTCCTGTTTACTGTCTCCTTATCTTTTGGGGCGGTAGTTCAGTTGGTTAGAACGCTGGCCTGTCAAGCCAGAGGTCGCGGGTTCAAGTCCCGTCCGCCCCGCCATTTCTTCTCTTTAATATCAATAAGTTACAAACTCATTATGTAAAATATGACTGTCACCAGACTGTCACCAGAAACCTTCTTGCTCTGTTCTTCCAATGAATAACTAGTGCATAAATAAAAGGAATGCTATAATTCTTTTGGTATTACAAGTAAATACGATAAGGAGAAAGCAATTGAGCTTATGTTTGAATTTTTGAAATCAAAAGATACTCAAAAAAAAGAGACCGAAATTCACAAGGTTGGAGAAGAACTGTTCAGGCAGATTTCTAGAGCAAGAAATATTCTTGATGAAGATAATTTTAATAGAAGAATTAATAGCATGTTCTCTGCGGGTTATATAGCAGGCTTTATTGCTCCGAAATTAAGTTATTTGTTTGAAGACAATAAAACGAAAAGAAAATATCTTGAACAAGTTCTTTCAAGCATATTCCCCTCTTCCGGTATTAAATTTTTTGATAGCAAACTTAATGCTTATAACTTAGGGAAATCTCTTCTTGAAAATGAAAATAGCAACCTCAATCCTGAAGACTTATATAAAGTTATGGAAGAAATAAAAGAATATGAACTTGGAGTCGCTACTGGAAATGATGAAATATCTGCATGGGAAGCAGATAACAATTATGCCCCCTTTTTACTTCTGGATTATTTAAAAAGTGCAGATAACTAATTGCAAGAATAAGTTAAAAAGGGAACAATAAATACGAGTAAAAATGAATATCACCATCCCATACTGGATTATAATAATATTGGTAATAATAATCTATTTTTATCTTACAAGTCGTTTTGAAGTAAGAGACTGGCTTGTTTATGTTGGCTTTCTATTCGGCATTCCCGTTTTTTTGATTATCTTGTTCCTTATCTTAAAATCAATAGGAGTTTATATTAACATCCCCTCTAATGGAGATTGTGTGGAATGGACTTGGTGGGGAGATTGTAAGATAGTATGGAGGTACCCCCCGAAAAGAGTGCCACTTGTAAATAGAGTGTTGGCATAATATGACCTTTCCCCAAAAACTGTGCCGGTCAGAAGTGGAAAATTCGGCTTCATGCAG
>JAVHLL010000016.1 GCA_031082155.1 Thermodesulfovibrionales bacterium
TGCGAAATAAGGGGAATAGCGGCTATGGCGTTCAGATCACCGGGGACATCGGAAGTGATAAAACTGTTGTATGCCTTTCCGGTAGAAATAACATGACCGCTGATTCCTTCACCTGCGGGCAGAGATTGTCCTGTCAGGGTTGTCCACCTTCCACGGGCAAGTTCTATCACTGTTCTTCCACTGACCATGTCCCGCATGGCAAGAGAAGCTCCTTCTGCTTTTATCAGATCATCAACCTGATCGAGGATGATCGGCAGCATTTCCGACTTATTTTGCGCAGCCCTCAGGGAATTCGCAACAGAGATGATGGCTTCCATTTCGTGCTCATACCGTTTGCGTTCAGTAATGTCTATCCAGTAGCCGATAATCTCGGCAGGTGCTCCCTCTTCATCCCGCAAGAGTCGGAATTCGTTAAGCATCCACCTGTATGCTCCATTCTTATGTTTGAACCTGTACTCAAGCATATGATGCCCGCTTTGGGAGAACTCAGCAAGACCTTCAGACACTTTCCTGCTGTCTTCGGGATGAATTTTGGTTCCCTGGAAATGTGGTAAATCAAGGAATTCATGAGGTTCGTACCCAAGCACCGAAAATACATTTTCACTAATGAAGGTAAGTCTGTAATCCCCGACTGCTTCGGTGGTATAAATTACTGCAGGTGTAGCGGCAAGCAGAAACTGTAAACGCTCTCTCGTTTGCCGGAGATTCGCAGTGCGTTCTTCCACGAGTTCCTCGATGTGCTCGTGATACTTCTCTATTTGGTACTCTATCCTCTTTTGCTTTCTTATCCTCCACATACTGTTCATAATTAACGCAAGGTGGATAACGTCGAATTCATTATAGGGATCTTCCTTATTGCAGACGCCTGCTGCGGCCACGATCCTGCTTTCATCGAAAATCGGGATGCTCATATACCGTGTTATGGGCAAATGATTTTCCGGATATCCTTTCCTGTCAGCCATAGTTTGAAGATCATTATAGATAACTGGTTTTCTGAGACGGATACTATCTCCCCATACTCCTGCTTTCTCAGAAAAAGAATGTGACATCTCCCGCGCGCCGCATTTCTCCAATGCCTCGCCTGACCATAAACAGAGGTCTGAACTGTTCTTCTCATCATCAACGAAAAGCAGATATCCCAAAGAGCTTCCGGTCAGCCTCACCCCATCGCCAAGGGCAATCTTCGCGAATTCTCTTTCAGAACTTACCTTCACTTTTTCGAGCTTCAGCAATGTCCTGAAACGCTCTTCATTCAATTTCAGCGCTTTTTCAACCCGTTTCCGTTCGTTGATTTCTTCTGCGATACCCTCAATGGTCTCATTCGTCAGCTTCCTGAGGGATTGGAAAATATCCAATTGCGATAAATCTGAAACTCTGACATCCAGGTCCCCCTTTGAGACCTTATGCAGGACTTCAAAGTATTCTGCGAGACAGAATGCAAATTCATGAGATTGGTCAATAATCTCTCCAATGTTTTGTGCAGTAAGATTCACGATCTGCTTCAAAAGAGAGATAAGCTCTACTTCCGATTTTTCCGGAATCCTTACGGCAGGATCTCCGGCAGAGATCTTCTTTAATGCCTCGAATACCTCAGAAAGGCTTATTGCCAGTTCCAGACTCATGGTTTCGACTTCTTTGTTGCTCATTTCCACTATCTTTCGCAAGCCCTGGAATTGCCTTTTTATTTCCTGAAACGTCTCTGGCATATCAGAGGGCTTTCCATTCTTCCTGAAAATATCGCACTCAAGGCAGATTTCCATCTTCTCCAGAAACTCTCCTCTTATCTCTCCACTGCAATGGGTTTCTGAGATAAGCCAGCACTTCATTCCCTCAGCACTGTACCCCGGACAGGCAGTTTCCTTACAATCGAACACTTCCCAACATTTCATTGTCATTGCTTCATCAATTTCATCTTTATTTTTCATTTCAGCTTATCCCTGTATGAGGTACACTCTGTTTCTCCCTTCGCCTTTTGCCGCATACAATGCATTATCACCCCTTTTCACAAAATCATTCATGTCCTCATTTTGGGGATTAAACGCAGCAATTCCTATGCTCACAGAAGTTGTAATCGTTTCTCCGCTCTTCACCTTCAAGCCAAACTCTTCAACATTTGCCCTTATACGTTCCGCAAGTTCCTGAGCGTTTTCTAAAGGAGTTTCCGGCAGAACCATAAAAAACTCGTCACCCCCGTACCTGCCGATGATATCAGTCTTCCTGAGAGATTTATTCAGCAGGGAAGCGATTGCCTGCAAAACTTTATCTCCATGATCATGTCCGTATGAGTCGTTGATTTCCTTAAAATAATCAACATCACAGACCATGAGGGCCAGCTTCGAACCATACCTTTTTGACCTTCTGGTCTCTTCCTCCAATTTTTCGATAAGAGCTCTTCTGTTCAATAACCCGGTAAGATCGTCAGTGCGAGAGAGATGCTGAAACCTGTCAATCAGAATATCTCGCTCAGTTTCCGTCCGTTTTCGCGCAGTGATGTCCCGGGTGTATTCTATGACATTCGTTACCTTGCCGTTCTCGTCGAATATTGGATACGTATGAATCTCAACCCATATTGGCGCCCCCGATGGGAGCATCGTCAATTTTTCTTTCATCTGAGGGGCACCCGTGTAAAATGTTTCCTGAACAACGCAGTCATTGCACACATCTGTTCTGTTGTGGAGAATTTGAAAACACCGGTTCCCGATCAGTTCGTCGACCGTCTTTTCCCGCATGCGTGCATATGATTCATTTGTTTTTTCAAAGCGATAGTCGCAATGAATAATGCAGAAAGGATCCTGAATGCTCTCGAATATCGTATTATAAAATTCCTCTGAATCTCTGAGTGCAATTTCATTCTTCTTAATATCCGTGATATCAAACGCGATCTGCAGCCTTACAAAACACTTGCTTGGCCAGCGTATAGCTTTATCAATGCAATGATACCAGCGCCCTGTTATGGTGTCATAAAAATCCCATAAAATAGGGACGCCCGGTTTTCCATGGATAAGGAGACGGTCGTTTGTACAACAACGGCAGGGCTCATCTGATCCCCCATGAAAAGCTTCATAACACTTCTTCCCGACGATGTTCTTGCCATAGAGTTTCTTCACTTGTTTATTGACACGCAAAAGCGTATAGTTCTGCATGTCAGAGACATACACTAATCCTTCCACTCCGTCCATGACCGCAAACATCTCGTCCATTATCTCTTTGGCGGCTTCGATTTCGAGTATATGGACAGGCTCCCGAACCATCTTTTTCCTTAACACCTTTTCAGACACACCTTTTTTCTTTCCGGTTTTGCCCATACTGCAATTAAGCAAAAGATATACCAGATATCTATAAATTAAAAATAAGCAGTTGCTATAATGTAACAATAAATACTCCCCAAGCGCAACTGCGAACTGCTCGTTTTCTGCACGATAATCCGGATAACTGCTTAAATACTTATTCTCAGAATTGACTATAGGAACCTGGGAAATGCATATTGATAAATGCGAAGGAAATACGCCGGATGAATCGGTATGCCGGCGTCGTCATCATGCCCTGCTCTTGCGGGATAATTCTCTTGTTATAGTGAAGTATTATGGAGAATTTCGTATATCTTCGTTAAGAACTCATGGGGCGAAATAGGTTTCGGTATAAAATTCAGGCCGTTCTCCCCCATGCCTTTTCTTTGTTCAATATCAGAAACATAGCCGCTTGTAAAAATTGCCTTCATCTCAGGTCTTATTTTCTTTATCTCATCATAAACTTCTTTCCCGCTCTTTTTCGGCATTATCGTATCAAGAATAATAAGCTGAATTTTTTCCTTGTGTTCATGAAAAACCTTTATCGCGTCCTCTCCGTCTATTGCTATCAGAACTTCATATCCATATTTCTCAAGCAACTTCTGCATGAAGCTTCTGACCTGGATATCATCCTCTGCCACAAGAATTGTCTCTTCACCCCCTTTTATGTGGGTGGGCTGTTCCTGCTGTGCAACTTCAAGAACTGATGGAATTAAAGGCAGATATATCTTAAATGTGGTGCCTTTGTCAGGCTCACTGTATACGTTGATATATCCCTCGTGTTGTTTAATGATTCCGTATACCATCGCAAGTCCGAGTCCTGTCCCCTTGCCCACTTGCTTGGTTGTAAAAAATGGCTCGAATATCCTTTCTTGCGTCTTTATATCTATTCCGTGGCCTGTATCCTCAAACGAAATTACCGCATATATTCCCGGCTTGCCATACCCATGGGCTGCGAGATACTGATCGTCAATTTTTAACAAATCAGTTCTGATGGTTAACTTCCCTCCGTCAGGCATTGCATCCCTTGCGTTTGCAGCAAGGTTCATCAGTACCTGCTCAATCTGGTTCGCATCTGCCATAATTATGACGTCTTTATCGGCAAGACTTGCAGACAATTCTATGTCTTCCCCGATAATCCTTGATAACATCCGCTCAATGCCCTTGATGATTTGATTGAGATTCACGGGCTTTGGATTCATTACCTGTTTCCTGCTGAAGGCGAGAAGGGCATGGGTTAAGCTTGACGCTCTCTGCGCCGCGTTGAGTATCGGCGCTATATTATTTTGCAAGGGGCTGTCTTTCCCTATCTCCATCTGGAGAAGATTCGAAAAGCCTATGATTGCGGTAAGAATATTGTTGAAATCATGAGCAATGCCCCCCGCAAGCTGACCAATGGCCTCCATCTTCTGTGCCTGAAGAAGCTGCTGTTCGAGCTTCTTGTGCTCCGTGGTATCTCTGGAAACCTCGAGCACTGCTGCGGGATTTCCCTCTTTATCCCTTAACGCCATATTCGCGGTGCAATGAAAGTGCAGTATTTGCCCGTTTTTGTCTGTTACCTGGGTATCATGCTCATGCGCCTTGCCATCCTGAAACGCCTTGAGCACACTACAGGGGTAAGGTTCGCAGGGTTTTTCCCTCCGGTGATATGCTTCATAACATTTTCTGCCTATAACATCGTCTCCAAATATTTTCTTAGCAATAGTATTGGCCCAGACAATAGTAAGGTCTCTGTCCATCATACTCATATGGTCGCCAATTGAATGCAGCATGGCGTCGAGCTTCTCTTCACTCTCCCTCAAAGCGTTTTCAACTCTCTTGCGTTCGGTAATATCGACATTCACTTCAGCCACCAGCCATTCGCCTTTCTCATTCTGGAAGGGCTTGCTTATAACCTGTATCGGCCTGTTATTCTCCTTCACGAGGAATTCCTCAGTAACCGTGGCGGTCTTTGTCTCCAGAGATTTCAGTATGCCGCAGTCAGGACATGGTTTATCCCGGTCCATAAAGTATGCATAACATTTCCTGCCGGTAAAGTCGCCGTACTTTTTTGCCCACTCCGGGTCGACATACCGGACATTATATTCTGCGTCTATAATGTCGATGCCCGTATTTGTTGCGCCCAGGATAAACTCGATCTGTTGTTTTAATAACCTCAACTCTTCTTCTGTTTTTTTCAGGTCCGTTACATCCGTACTGATCTCCACTACGCCTGTAATGTCCCCCCGGGAATCTTTCACAGGATGACCCCGAATAAACCAGGTCTTTCCATCAGGAGCAGCGCGTTCGATCGCGACTGATTTACCAGCTGCGAGGATATTCTCATGGAAAGGACATTCCGGACACGGCTCATTCCTTTTATGCAATACTTCATAACAGGTGCGGCCCTTTATCTCTTCTTCAGGCAAGGATGCATATTCCATAAAGGTCCTGTTCGCCCACAATAGTTTCATGTCCTTATCGCGGTAGCTCATCCTCTCATGCATTGCGTCAAGAATTACCCTCTTCTCATTTTCTGACTTTCTCAGCGATTCTTCGGTCCTGGTAAGTTCTTCAAGCGCACGGGAAAGTTCAAGGTTCTTTTCTTCCAGGGTTACATGAGAAGTTTCAAGGTCCCACATAACTTTTTTCAATGAAGTTATGTCCCGGAATGAATAGAGATAGCCAATAATCCTGCCTTCCGTGTTCTTGATGAGAGAGGCGCTCACCAGTGCGGGGATGGTCCTCCCGGTGGCAGTTTTGAGTGTTGTCTCAATATTAAAGATATTCTGGTCCGCATCCAGGGCTTTTTTCACAACACATTCAGTTTCGCATATCCCCGTCTTCAGAACATCTTTACAGTACATGCCGCAGGCTTCGTATTCCTTGAACCCGGTTATCTTTTCCGCTTCCAGATTAAAGTAGACTATGCGCATCTGGGGGTCGGTAAAAAATACGGCATCCGGCAAAGAGTGCAGGACGACAGATGCACTTATGTCTTTCGGCCAGGTATTATGTTTCGTGAATTCTTCTGTTGTGCGACGCTTCATGCCCTGTATCTACCGCTCTGCAATAAACCTGCAGATTAAATCGCCCGTTGAGCGGCAGGTTACTTCTCTGGCCTTAAACATCCCCATGCCGGACGGATAGGGATCACTATAGACGAGGTCCATATAAGAAGCAGTGCACGCGCTGAACATATAGCATCTGCCATAGGGCTGCGGGCCGTATTTTTCGATATACCGGCCGGGATCATATGCATTCTTCACCACTGTCACCAGCCGCTCTCCGGGGATGATCTCTTCAATTTCGATGTAGCCGATACCAAAGATATTCGTAAACGCAACAAGCGCAGCGACTTCATCTTCCGGAGTGGAAATCATCGGCGTGATATGTTCCCGCCAGTGCATGGAAGCCCGTATGCCGTGAAAGGTATGATAGCCGCATTCGAGAACAGCTTCGTATAATTTTTTTTCGATCGCATATACTGAATGAGTATTCATGCCATGTATCGCCTGAGACACGACCTTGAAGTAGAATTCATTGTAATTCATTGCTGCATAGACGCCAAAAGCAGCCATGATGCCCTTCTCGTTGCTTTCGATTTGCAACTTTGAAGCTATTTCAATAACCTTTTTGCTGTCTATCGCCATTATTCCTTCACCGTGAGGAGAAATTCACATTGTTCCTGCCCGGATATCATACACATGGTCTCCTCAACGCGGTACGTATCAAGCGGTTTTTCATACACTGCAGAGAGTATTCCACTCAGAAAACCGCAGGTCAAATGACACACAGGGGTTGTCCGTCGCTCGTATTTCGCCAGCCAGCCTGTCACATAATATGAAGAGTCGGCATATGCCTTGCCGCCTGATCCGCTCAATCTCGAAAGGTCAATCCGCCCGAATCCCATAAACCGATACAGTTCTGCAGCTGTCTTCAATTTCTCCTCTGCGGGAGCGCCGCTCAGATGATTCAGGATATACCGGGTAAAATTATCATGGAACTCTTCCTGTGCAGCCTGGATAATGAGGGAACGCGCATCTATCCCTTCCATTTCCTCAAGGGCTTTTACAAGGCCGCAGTTAAAGTGATGGCAGTGAAGAGATACTCCTATGCCGTCGAGCTTTAAAACATTCATTTCCGGCTCGAATTCAAGCAACATAAACTCCTAAATTTAAGTATAAGCTACTTTTAGTTGAAAAGCTATAGAACGGGTAGAATCATTCATCATCACCGAATCAGATAAAACTTTCAGCCCGATCGGGATAGGACAGGGCCATATCCTCTTCCTCTATCATCTATCAGAAACCGCCGCGACCGCCCCCATGATAGTGACAACCGGCGCAGCCGGGTTTGCTCGAATTGTGGGTAGCCCGTACATGGCAGGCGCTAAAGCAGAAACTCTGCCAGGAGGCGTCTGAGGTATTGGGTACGGAGATGGAGACACCGTTTACGGATGACCGGATCAGATCGATATTGGTCGGAGAACCGTGCGGCTCATGGCAATCGAGGCAGGAGAGGGTACGGTAACCCCCATTTACATAGGGACTTCTGGCATAGTTGATTCCTCCGTTTAGGGCACCATGTCCATCCGCAGTAACAACAGCGCTGGCGGTCTTCCAGCTCAATTTCCGGATGGCCCTGGGCGTGCCGGGTAGTCGCGGATTGGTGCTGTTAATGGTATTTAAGTCATTATGACAGTCAGTACAGAGCCTGACGTAATTGGGCAGATTGGAGCCATTGGCAGTGGTGTTGTTGGCAGGTTCATAGGCTGTCGTTGAGCCATACCAGTAGGGGGCCTGGTAGTCTGCGTAGGCCGCATTCATCCTCTCCGTCAGGTCATCGCCCCACTTATTATTATGGTCGCTCGGCCTGGAGATGGCCGATTTGGCGGCATCATAGGGAGTATTTTTGTTCCGTTGCGCTATATGGGGATTGTGGCAAGCGTCACAGGGATTTATATTTGCCGGTAGCGACCAAGCAACACCATCGGCATCGTACATGGTTTTTCCTAATGCCTGGGATACAATATCAGGTAAATGATGGGAAGAGCCTGTTACCACGGTGTGACTGAAGGCCGCAAGTATATTGCTGTCGTAAGAACCGGCATTGGTGTTGCCGCCGAAATTGTAGCTGTAACTTCTATTGAGAGAAATACCACCACTTTGATATGACCCTACACTTGTATGGCAGTCGAAGCAGAAATTAACGGTCTGACTGGTATGGTTTTCATCGAACAAAAGAAATTTATCAGGGCCTGAAGCGCCACCAGTGTTTGGCGCCGGCTCAGATCCGCCGATGCCTGCATGCTGTTCATGGCAGTGGGCGCAGTTACCTTGTGTATAATCTGCAGGAAATCCTGTAGCACTCCGTTTGACACCGTAAATAGTGTTCCCATGGGCAGAATTGAGGTAGGGGCCGCTATTTGCAATGTTAGGATAGAATAACCAGCAGAAAAGAATACCTCCACACAGCATAACGCATAGAGTTAAGAGCTTAGAGCTTAGAGTAAATTTCCGGGATTTTTTGTAAAACCACTTATCTTTCGGCATAAATCCTCTTATTTCTTAAGATTTGTTTATTTAAAATGATTTTGTCACTTATTCTCTCTTTCGTTTGCTCCATGCTCTATGCTAATTCTTCGACGTATGACATACATTACACCCGTTCGTCTGGCCATTTTCCGGCCAGCCCTTATAATCCCACCTCATCAAATGTTCGAAGTTTGTCGCATGAGCTCCATGGCACGACAGGCACATGATAACGTCTGTTCCTGGTTGTACGATATCACTGGCAGCAGCAGGAACGGTTGTCCTTGCTACCGGGGCTATCACACTGTAATATACATATCCGGCATATTCTTTTGTTCCCTTGAGAAATACGTCGGTCGGATGGCGCACAAAGGGTGAAGAAACGTCGTTCCCAATTCCTTCCAACGTATAAAAATTGCCATGACAGGTGCCGCAAAAATTACTCATCGTCCCGCTTGCCGGTTTTGCAACCATTACCGATACCCCCGGAGGAACCCATTCGCTGATATGGCAGGTGCCACAGGCGCTGGTGAGCGGAGTTGTCGCGCCAAAGTATTCATTGTGACTGTCCGGGGCATTGTTTTGCCATTTCGCTACCCCCGGATTCTCAAGACCTTTCACATTCCGCAAAAACCTGTAACTGTTGTAATTCTCTGTCGGATTATCAAGTCGCCCCTCCACATTTCCGTGATGGGCCCCTCTAAGACTGTTATATTTCGTAGAAGAGCTGTTTCTTGTCCCATGGCATCCCCTCGTTCCCGCACAGGTAAGGTTGGTGTTCCTGATACCATGGTCATGATATTGACCGGGAGGAATTGTCAAAAAATCATCGAGATTTCCAAGATCGATTACATTATGGCCTTTTCTGTCAGATGCTCCATTCCCTTTTGTGCCAATGATATACGCAAAATTTCCCGCTGCAAGATCTCCCGACGGATCAGTATGATACACCTGGGGAATATTGTTGCCTTCCAACGCAACGATTTTGTTTGCAGTACCCATGCCATGGCATCCTAAACAGGTCCCCCGGAGTAAAAAACTTATGGGATTCCCGGTCCCCCTCCATGGTTGACCGTCAGCTCCATATGTCGCCATGGCCTGTCCGCCCTGGCTGTTATGCATGGTATGGCAGTTACTGCAGACGCCGGTAACCTTCGCCTCCGAAGGCAAAGCGAAGAGCAGGGAGCAGAGAGCAGAGAGTAAAAAACATAAGGCGTTTATTGAGTTTATAATATTTTTTGAGTTTGTTGAGTTTTTTAACACAATAAACCCGATGAACTCGATAAACTTTATAAACTTTTTGTTCTTCATACCCTTAGCTCTTTGCTTTACGCACCTTGCTATTAACTCTTTGCTATTTCTTATGGCACTGAATGCATAATTGTCTCTTCCTGTCGAAATGGAGCATGAATTCGGCCCTGGCAGAATGCATGCTGTGGCAGGTGATGCAGGTTACCGGCTGCCCGTTCCGCGGGTCCTTGATATCAGGTCCGAGCGGATGGCTGATCTTGTGCTGAGTCGAATGGCAGCGGGAGCATGTTTTGACAACATCTCCGGAAAAATAGAGCGGGCTCTGGGAATGGGGAGGGATGTGGCACTCGAAGCATTTCCTTTCCTTGACCGGGACACACCGTATCGACTTAAATGCCTTCTCCATGAACATTGTCCTTTTCTCCGTATTCTCGTGGCAGCTCACACAGATAAGGGAAGCTTTTACAGTAAACTTACTGCTCTTCGACGCATGGTGGTTATGGCATAGCGTACACCCGCCTTTTGCTTCTTTGATGTGTACATCGTCCCCCTTCAGTTTTGTCGCATCAAGTTTATGACAGCTTATACACAAACTTTGACCCGAGGTCTTTGTAGTGATTCGCGCGCCGGCCTTTATCGGATTGTGGCAGGTCTCGCATTTTTCCTCAAGGAAAGCTTTATGGCCACAGGGACCGAGCAACCCGTTATACGGGGACGCATGACCGGTGTGACACTCTATGCAGTCCATTTTTTCCGTCGCATAGGTTATTGATATGCCACTGGACGTGCACTTCACTGTGTGGCATGTGACGCACACCTTATGCGTTTGCTCAGGCATCAGATTTTCTACTGTGGATGCATGGGGTTCGTGACAGGAAGAACATTTCCCCTCCTGGAAAGGCACATGGACATGCGCGTTCTTAAGCCTCTGGCTCAGGGCCTCATGACAACTCCAGCACAGATCTTTCTGGTTCTTGACCAGAAGCTTCGGGTATTCCCCACTATGTGCATTATGGCAATCGGTACATACTCCTTTTTTAAGCGCATTATGCACAAATTTCTTGTTCAGCGAATTTTTTACTTTTTCATGACAACTGAGACATAGGGGAGATATCTCCTTCTTTACCAATCCCTTCATATTCCCTGCATGGGAGTCATGACAGGCTGTGCATTTCCCTTCGCGAAAGGGAAAATGAACTTGAGGCCGCAGAAGTTCCTCCTTCACCTTTGCGTGGCACTTGTAGCAGAGATCAGGGATATTCTCTTTTAAACCGGTCTGTGCATATACAGAACCACTACAAGTGAAAAACAAGAGAAGGCATAAGACGCAGGATAGAAAGTTTACCCCGTTTTTTGAGTTTAATTTTCTGTTATTCATGACACACCTTGCAGTCACCTTTTGCGAACGGACTGTGCTTGATGTTTCGCAGGAGGCCGGGTTTCTCAGTAACATGGGGTTGGTGACACCCGAGACAGGATTGTATATCCGTCAGCGGTTTTATATGTATTGTTTGCAATTTCGCAGCATCGGCTGAATGGCAATCCATGCAGACGGCAGGGTCTTTCTGTTTCAGCAGGCTGCGCAAATCGGCGGAGTGGGAGCGGTGGCAACTCAGACAATCTCCCTTTTCCATGCCGATATGCCCTTTCCTTACTGTGGTGGTAATTATTCGCTCATGACATGAGAGACAGAGTTCTCTCGGTCTGTTATAGAGAAGTGGTTTAATTTTTGTCCCGTGGGGACTATGGCAGCCGGTACACCTGCCTTCTTCGACAGGCATATGCTTAGTGGCGCTTGCGATCATGTCTTTCTCCATGTTCTTGTGACATCCATAACAGAGGGAAGACATAGGTTTCAGGGTGCTTCCCGGAAATTCACTCGCATGAGGGTCATGACAGGCCCCACAGTCTTTCTCCCTGAAAGGCTTATGCATCTCATTCTCCTTCAAATCAGGGAATGTCTTCTCATGACAGTTCATGCACAATTGCTGTGACTGTGCCTGCAGCAAACGGCTGTTTTGTGATGCATGGGGTTTATGACAGGAGGTACACTGTTTATTATTGACCGGGGTATGAATATATGTCTTGAAAAACTCCTTTTCCTCTTTCTTGTGACAGGTGTAACATAATTCAGTCGGGGGAGTTTTCAGGAGATTCGCCTGATTACTGCCGTGTGAATCATGACACCTGTTGCATTCAACTTTTGAAAACGGCTGATGCACATGCTGCTCTTTTAACTGCTGTTCCGTTTTTCCATGGCATTGGAAGCAGATCTGCTTCTCCGATGCGTTGAGGGAGTAAGAATATTGTGAGGCATGCGGGTCGTGGCAGGCAGTGCAACCTTTGTCTTTGATCGGCGCATGCACATTTCCCAGCTTCATTAACTCCTCTTTTTTCTTGTGACAGTGGATGCAGAGAGCATTTTTGTCCCTTATCGTAACCTTCGGATAGTCAGTTGCATGGGGATCGTGACAATCCCGGCATTTCCCCTTATCAAGAGGGCTGTGCCGGTAAGTCTTTTTGAATCCGGCCTCTTCCTTTGTATGGCAGGTGTAGCAGAGCTTGGAATCTGTTGCGAGAATACCGAACGGATTGGAATCGGTAACCGGATTATGGCATGCGCTGCACTTCCCTGCCTGCAAAGGCGAATGGACCGATTCCCTGAGCAAAGCGGTATTCGACGAACTGTGGGCGGTATGGCATCGGCTGCAGGTGCTCTTCTCAACCGGATAGTCCCTGTGGGCCTTTCTGAATTTCTCCGCATTCAGGGTATGGCAGGATGCACAGAGTGCCGGCTCCGGCTTCACAAGATTGTTCTCATAGGGCGAACCATGGGCGTTATGACACACGTGGCAACCCTGTTCGAGGGGTTTATGCTGTTTCGTCCTGACAAAAGAGCCTTTCTTATGGCAGGTGAAACACTGTTCGCTCCCTGTCTTTTTCTGAAGATACGTATAGTCCGAAGCGTGTGCGCTGTGACAGGGACGGCACTGGTTCTGTTTGAGCGGCGTGTGCACATGGGCTGTGCCATCGAGTGTTGTAGCCATGGTCTTATGGCACAGGAAACAGAGTTTCTTCTCGTCTCTCTCCTTGAGAGTGAGGACCGCAATCTTCCCGTGACGGAGATGACACGCCTCGCAGTCACGCTTTTTCATCGGGTCATGCACATATTTTTTCTGAAATTCGCTCATGGTATTTTTATGACAGTCCAGGCATGGTTTCGCCTGGAAGCCCTTTTTGCGGACCGTATCTTCGGTAGCACAAGCGAAAATAAAAATAACCGGGAGTAGCAGTACACCAAAGACTATTCCCCTGAGTGGTTTCTTCTTTTGCATGGCATTCAACCCTTTCATGTCTTTACCTTCTTTTCGAACGCACTGATTTCATCGGAATAAATATGTATCCGTGCGTCGGCCTTGAGTTGGTTCACATATTTTTCCATAAGGGTGTCGAGTTGTTCTGAAAAACATGCTCTGGTGACGGCCTCTTTCACTTTTTCAAGCTCTTCGACCATCCCCCCTTCCTGTCCCCGTATCATGAATACTCTGTACATCTGGTCAAGCTGAACGACAGGACTTGCCTCACCTGTCCTGAGTGTGCCGAGGAGATCTCTTGCCTGCTCAGGCAACTCTTTTTTCGTCTGACATCCCGCATCTCCTCCCTTATCTGCATAGGGACCAACAGATTTCCTCTTTGCAAGCCAGCTAAAATCCGCGCCGCCGGAAAGACTTTTCACTATCTCTTCCGCCTCTTCACGGTTCTTTACCGTGATCTGCTGGATTTTGTAGCACACAGGCTTCCTGAAATCATCTTTATGCTGGGAGTAATAGTCCTTCAACGTCTGCTCTGTTATTTTGATCTGGGGGAAAATAATCCTCTTGATGAATATGTCTTTGAGGAGTTGATCCTCATACCGGCGGATGCTCCTCTTCATGTCGGGGTCGTTCTCATAATGCCGGCTGAGCGCTTCCTGGTCCACCAGTTTTCTCTCAATCCAGCTCTCAACGAGTTGTTCTTTGGATTTTCTGTTTTTCAGTGGTACTGACGAGAAAAAATCCGATACGGTGAGAACTGTTTCGTTCATGGTTACCAAAGGGGTCCTGTCCTCAAGCCACTTTTTTCTTTCTTCTTCAGACCCATTCAGGTTCACCTCAGCCAGCAGTTCGTGATTAATCGTCACGTTCGCCTTTCCTCTGAGATATGCAAGATACTCATCGCTTCTCTTTTTTTCTTTCTGTTCCCTGAGAGCTTTTTCGATCCTTTTTCTGGCTCTCTCGCATTCCTGAATAGGCGCCTCTTCCCTCCGGACTAACCTTGCAATATAGTATTTATCGCCTATTTTTATCGCATCGCTTGTTTCTCCGGGCTTCAGGACAGAGACTGCATCGCGAAGGAGAGGCGACATCGACTGATATTCAAGAATAGTTTCAGCGCCCTTTTGCTGAGAGGGATGCGTTGAATATTTCTTTGCTGATTCAGCAAAATCACTCTCGTGTTCCAGTTCATTGAGGATTGTCTGTGCTTTTTCCTCCGAATCAGTCTCTATGATACCCAGGACGAAGCGTTCATAATTCTTTCTGTAAAATTCCTCAAACTCCTGCGCTGTAACCGAGACCTTCCTGACAATCTCTTCGCTGTGGAGCTTTACAACAGATTCCCTCAGGATATATGCCTCTACAGCCTGCCTCACATCGGGATACTGGTCTATTCCCGCAGTGCGGGCCTCGTTCATGATCAGCCTGTCGTCTACAAGTTTATCAACATACTGTCGTATATCAAGAGTCCCTGCAGATGAAAGGTCTTCTCTTCTGTGGGCAATCGTCAGCGCATACGTCAGGTCTTCTTCGGTAATGGGTGTGCCGTCCACAACAGCCAGCACCGTTTCTCTTTCTGAAAACGTTGCGCAACCAGAAAAAACAGTAACCAGTAAGCAGCAAGCAGCAAGCAGTAAGATGCTATTTACTACTGACTGTTGACTAATGACTATTGACTTTTTTATTGCCACGTTACCGTCTCCATATCTTTAACAATTTTTGATAGTATTTTGTAAGCCACATTTTCCGCTGACCGTATTCTTCCCCAGTCGAGCATTACAATGTCGTCATCGCCCCTGTATTCATAGCGGTTGCACCAGAGTATTCTGTTTTTCCGGGCGTCGATAAGGCGGGCGCTTATTGATGCTTCCGGCGGCATATTTCCTTTGCCTTCGCTATATGACTCGACCGTCCCCACAAGAATGCCGTCCACCCCGGTCATTTCTGCCAGAGTATCCTTATTCGTATAATCCAGTTCCCCCTTACCTCTTATCCGGTTTTCAACCATGAACCGTCTTACTTCACCGAATTCCACAGCCTCGAACATCTTGTTCTTGGACAGCGCTGAAAGAAAAAGATATGTTGCAATCATACCCGCGTTGTCTCTCCTGCTGTCGTTTTTAAACGGGATAACCGCAATTTTGTATGTCTTCCCGCTCTCTTTTTTGAGCGGATATGCGGCGAGGGAATCGAATAACGCATCCAATACCCTGTCCGTGAGTTGCCCGATCTCTTTTATTGTGCCAAGTCCCAGGACAGTTGTGAAATCTTCTCCGGTGAATGCTGCGTTATCTGCCCAGAGAATACCGCAGTCCGCAGTGCGAACAAGCCTGGCCGACAGACCGACTATGGGTTTCTCACCGTTCGAAAACGAATTGACCGACCCCAGCACGATACCTCTGACATCAAGCTCCCGGCCCATCTTACCCGCGGCCTCTCTTCCGATGCAGCCGGTGGTCCTGATCCTCTCCCTGAGTAAAAATGCGTCAAGTGTTGCCTCATCGATAACCATAAATCCCTTATCTTCAAGTCTGCTCCTTATTTTGGGCATGAGAAATTTCAACGCATTTGGATCCTCAGTGAAATTTTCAAAGGGGAGCAACGCTATCCTCTCTTTTCCTTCGGCTGACCCTGCGAATCTAATGCCCTGAGAGAACATAAAAAACCCAATAAAGACGGGTAAAAGGCAGAGGGTTCGGAGCAAAGGGCCAAATATATTTTGACGGTTTCTCATTCCATTCAACCCTTTGCTCACAACCTCCTGTCCGCTGGTCTTAGTGCTGCGCACCCTGCACTCCGTCTTGTAATCTGTAATTCCATCATGCTATAGAGCCTCAAGAACCGATAAAATTTTCAAGACTTCTTCTCTCAGTCATTCCCCGACTTGATCGGGGAATCCAGAGAAAGGCCTGGATTATCCGGTCAAGCCGGATAATGACAACAAGAAAACCTATCATGAGTTCAGTGATACAAGGTCTGTATCGCCTCCCTGACAACCTCCAAAACCGTTTCGCTCATGGTATCCGCCCTTGCGCCAAAATGCTTTGCCATAAAACTGGCCCCTCCCTTTGTTTTGGTGACAGACCAGATAATGCTCCCCGAACTGGCGTCAGCCATCATAAGGGTAATGGCGACCTCGGGTGCAGATACGTTCCCTTCCCTGATCTCGCCATATTTATTGACCGCCCCCAGGATGATCCCCTGAACATGCAGGGATTTCCCGATAGACTTCATATGCTCCGAATTCGGTGACTCTCCTGACTTGAACTTGAGCGACGCCAGTGCAGCGTTGACATCCCCGGGGGAGACAACTTCAACGAGGTTCGAGGCAAGCAGTTCGCTGATGACAACCTGTCGCACTGCATCCGCAGCAAATTTATCATTGCTGAAATTATCGAGAGGCAGCACGGCTACCCGCTTGATGAAACTAAAATCTATATTCTGGTCCAGATAAAAAGAAGAGTTTCCCTTTCCACCGCATCCGGAAATGGATAATAAAATGATAACGCTTAGTAGAAACAATCGCTTCAATAATTTCATTCTGTTAAAACCTCTCATAGTTTATTGAGTTTCTTGGGTTTATTGAGTTTGCCAGGTTTCTTGTGTTATAACTCAACAAACTCAACGAACTGTGTAAACTCTTAAAACAATGTCCTTATTGCTTCTTTGACTACCTTTCCCGCCGTCTCACTCAACGACATCCCTTCTGACCCGAAATGTCTGGTCCAGAAATCCGGTCCTCCTGACGTATGCCGTACCGACCAGACAATATTGCCGGAAGAAACCTCGATGAGGCGCAGATTAATGGTCACTTCAGGGTATGAGACAGAGACGCCTCTTCCCGTGCCATATGTTTCAACAGCCCCCATCATCACCGCTGATGCATCGAGTGTCTTCCCTATTTCCTGGAGTTCCTTCACGCTGATTGCGGCAAGCGATTTCACCTTCAACTCCCTGCAGAGCTTTGTTATCTCACCGGGTTCAATCACCTCTACGTCCCGTGAAAGCAATTCTGTCAGGACTATCCTCCTTATCTTCTCGCCGGCATGCTCATCACCGGTAAAATTCTCGAACGGCATCACCGCTATCTTCTTCAGCCCGCTCGTGTCCGTATTCTTTTTAACAAAATGCTTCGGCCCGCATCCTCCTGCGAAACATAGTAAACATATAAGAAGCAAGAAGCTTACCAGAACAAGACGGTTTAGCAAAGTTACATGGTCGACCCAAATCCAGCGATAAGAATTGTCATTGCGAGTGTAACGAAGCAATCTCGTCTTCTCATGGGAGATTGCCACGCACCTTTCAGGTTCTCGCAATGACACATTTATCAAACGTTTGAGATACGAATCGCTGGATTTGGAGTCTATATGGTTTACTCTGTTTACACGGTTTTCTTGGTTTACTGAGTTTTCCGATTCAAACAACTGAGGCTCTTGCAAAAGTCCTAAAACAGGCCAATTTGTCATTTCGAGTGAAACGAGAAATCTTTTATAATCAATGGGGTATAAGATTCCTCACCTTCGTTCGGAATGACAATCTGTAACTTTTGCAAGAGCCTCAACTGTGTAAACTTTTTAAACAGTGTTACCAGAACCTGCATGTGAGATTGCCTCCCAGGTTATGTGTTTCGGTCTTTTTCTCGTCTTCGCTGAGGGTGTAATTATAGGTAAGCTGGAAATCGATGAACCTTGTCATATACCATAGAACATACCCGCCCATAGTATGCGTGTTGGCGGATGCTGTTTTCTCATATCTGTGCTCATACCGGAGGTTCATCCTGACCGCAGGCACTACCAGCCAGTCGACGAATGCCCCTTCAGAAATGGTTTGTTCCCCTTCCGTATCGTTAATCCTGAAGTTTCCTGAAAGACTAATGAACCTTCCGGGACGGTAGGTAACGATAAATGCTCCGTCATGGGAATGTCCGGATGTATCTCCGGAAAGGAAACTCAACCCGTAGCTCAGGTTTGCCGTCAGGTTCAGCGTGAGCCGTGCATCAAGGGTTCCCCTCACATACCATGTGGTGTTCTGCGTCTTTTCTGGAGAAGATGCAGGATTTGATAGATGGTATACCGGATAAGTCTTCGCGTTCGTATACCCGACGTCAGTAATCATATTCACATCCCTGTGCAGCCGCGATCCGATCGTAAGGAGCAAAAGGTCACTGAGCGATTGTTTCTGATCAAAACTGTAGCTGTATGTCCTGATTAGGGAGAGATTGGTATCGAGCGTAGGGAGAGGGGACGAACTGAACGTAAGGGAATAGGAATCCGACTTTATTTCGGTCTTGTTCGGATCATCCTCAGCCCTGTTGTCAAAAGCCTCGTTTCTCTGAATTCGTGCTGTTGTTGTCAAAAAATTGGTGGTAAGCCATGTGGCGCTCGCGCCATAGGTCCTTGTCACATTGCTTTTCAGACTGGTATTTTTTTCGCTGTCAAGTTTGCTGATAATGTTTGCGAAGGCCCCTCCTATGGAACCCGGGACCGACTCAGGCTCCTGGTCGTTCCGGTTCAGGTAGTAGTTCAGGGCAAAACTCAGCCTGGTAACCGGTCTGTACGTTGCGCCAAAGTTGATTCCGTGGGTGAAAAACGTACTGATTTCAGTATTTTTGCCTTTCCCGAAGGTTTCCGTTCCCCATGCCTCTATCTCGGTGACGAACACATCGTTTATGGTTGCGGTATCCATTGTAACCGCCTTCAGGTATCGCGCATCCTGTGCAGAAGAGAGTTGCATTTCGTAGCGATAGATATGGTTAAGCGCATCGAACAACGTTATGGTTATTGTCTGAACAGATACTTCGGTCCAGGTATTGGGCAGATTGGTATTGCTTCTGTAAACTCTCCAATTGGCCGGATTGACTAAATTTATATCATTCCTGATGTCTTTATTCACATAAAGGTAAAGGGCGTCGACTGATTTGCCGGATTCGTTTAGAACCCCTATATTGTGGTACCTGCTCCCGTTCTGTCCGATATTGATTGTGCCGCCTGAAGTCGTCGCAGGTGAATCATAGTTGCCGTCAGTAAGCGTAGGGGTCGGAACAAGCGTGTCTACCGGCGGTTGAATCTGCGTCCCGAGCCCGTACTGGCCGGATAAAGGCGTCCTCCTGACCTCTATGCTGCCGCTTTGTCCTGCGAAGCTCTCGGTCTTGTTCCGGGTATAGTTGCCCTGATACCCCGCTGTCAGACTGATGCGGTTGTTCAGAAGCGATTTGTTGTAACCGATGTTGTACATGCTGTTCAGGTTATTATTCACTGTGTTATAGACAGTTTTCAGGGGCGTCTTGTTCTCATTCCATTTGTATGAGACGTTGTACGAGAATTTCAATCCCCTGTATGTCAGGTCGTGCCATGACGTACCAGTGAATTTCGTATCGGTGGAATCTGTCCCTCTGGGAGAGAGATAATCATAATCCCTCTGCCTGTCGAACTGGACAGAGAGATTCGGCAATTCGTAGGGTCTCACCGTGAAACGGGAATAATAGAATTCGGTGGTCCTTCTGCTGTCATTCTGGAGATTTGCCGTGTCCCACTGCTCAAGACGCCTTGCCCCCAATTCAATTCCGTACACAGGATGCCTGAAAAACAGATCCAAACCCGGCTCCACAGCCCTCAGGTAATCCGCTGTCGTCTCCCCTCCTGAATCGGTAATATGGGTATTGGTGAGTGTCGTCCTGAGGTTCAGATGATACGAGAGAAGAGGAGTGACGCTCTTTTCGAAACGGAAATAATAGTTCTGATTAAGGCTGTCGGATTCGTTCACCTTTTGATCGTCCTCGTATCCTTTCAGATTCGTATAATTCATATTAAGCCAGGCGCTGGGTCCATCGGCGTACGCAGCCTGAGCATACAGGACCATGGCGCTAAGCGCCAGGAGCAGAATCTGAATCGCTGCAAGTTGTTTCTTGAGCCCCAAGCAATCTCCTCCACATTATCGATCTCCCGTCCCCTAACCCATTCGATTCATTTATTTTTATATTGTTCCTTCTCAAAGATCTTGAAAATCTTTTAAGATCTTTTCCTGTCATTCTGGCTTCTCCGGAAACATCGCAATACCGTATGGCCTCCTGCCTACCGGAATAACCTTCTCTTCCCGCTTCGTTGTCTTGTCTACAACTGAGACGCTGTCTGACCCCCTGTTCACTACATATATCTTTCGCCCCTCAGGGTCCATGAGGAACGATCTTGGTTGACTTCCTACCGATATGGTTCCGATGACCGGTGACAACGATGTTTTCAGGGCACTCGATGCCTCTGAAAATGGCCTTAGCATTAGTATCTCTCCTGAAAATTCTTTCAAAAGATAGAGCCTGTCAAAATCAGGGTCGGAAATAACCCCTGTCAGCGAAGCACCTACATTGCTCGTCTCGCTCACGGCCCCGGACTTGTTTCCGCCAATCACCTGTATGATGTCGATGAGGGAGAGGTTGTCATACCCGTAATTCGCAACATAGACTTTGCCTCTTGGGTAATCCACGGTGAGCGCGATCGGGCTCCATTGGACATTGAGAGTGATTACCTCCTCAGGTCTCCCGCTTGCCCTGTCCATCTTGAGGATGGAAACATCACGTGAGTTTTTATTGGCGACATATACGTTGTAGTAGTTTCTTCGGTAATTCCTTATCGTATTCATATCGCTCATGCTCAGAAACCGTGAACTGGAGATAGTATCGACAGAAGGGTCAGCAACTATTGCTATAGGACCGTCCCCGACATTCGCACGGTCGAACTCCTGATAGGTGGAAGCGTCTATGATCGAAACAGTGTTCGAACCGTAATTCGTTACGAAGATGAACTCTTTATCCGGTGCGACCCTCGCAACTGCAATGCCTTCAGGTTCTTTTCCGAAACGGATTGGTATCTCAACCTCAACCCGGTTATTCGTGGGGTCTATGACCGATATGCTGTTTGATCCCGAATTCGCGACATACACTCTCTGCCGCTCCTTGCTCTGGCTTACGGCAACGCCTCTCGGTTTTCTCCCCACCATGATCATTGCCACGACCTCACCTGTCTGCCTGTTTATGACGGATACATTATCAGAGTCCTCGTTGGTCACATAAATGAGAAGACTGCTCAGTTCGGGTGTCTGCCCTCTCACATCAAATGCAGGACTGAAGAGATAGCCGTCTCCGACCGAGGCGTCAGGGTTCCATTTCAGAAAAAGCGCGGTGTTCTGGTTTCTTTTTACTGCGATGTCTATTGCTGTCTCTATTCCTTCGGGCGGCAGAGCAAGGTGCGCTGCCCCGTCTTTTCTGTTCACCAGCGCCTGCCTGACAATGAGCTGGAGTTTCTTGTACCTGCCCTCAGGCAGCGCCTTCTCACCGAGCAATACCTGGCGTCCGGCAACCTCAGAAGACCGGATAGAAAGCGGAGCATTCATTACTTCAAGGAATGTGCCGTCTTCAGCCATGATATTGACTGCCGAAAGTTCAACTGTCAGGTCGGTGGATATCCTTTCCGGTACTTTCAGAAAAAACGAAACCTGACCGCCGGACAACGACGAAGCGTCACTATATCTGTTGACTGACGCGCAACCCACGCCGAAAACAAGCAGAGAGCAGAGAGCTATAAGCAACAAACGGCTACGGTTACGATGCCCGTTTCGTCTTGACTTTTTCGTCATTCGGTTACGGCTACGAGGCCCGTTTCGTTTATCGGCTACGTTGTTCGTCTTTTCTGTAACCTTTACCATTTGCCGTTACCGATACGGGCTTCGTTACCGTTGCCGTTAACCGATCTTTCTCGATACGGGCTTCGTAGCCGTAGCCGAAAAACGATTAAATTATTCATTCGGCTTGAACACCTCGATCCTGTCGTTGAAGGTGTCAGCGACGAATATCCTGCCCTGAGAATCAACCGCTATATCTTTCGGGTACTGGAACCAGCCTTCACCCCATCCAAGGCCGCCAAATTCAAAAAGATATTTACCGTCTTTGTCGTAGACGTTTACGGTATGGCGCATATAATCCACTACATACATCCTTCCGTTGCGATTATCCACACCCACTGCATGGGGCCGGCTCAGCTTTCCCGTGCTGCCGCCCTTATCGCCGAATTTAAAAAGGAATTTCCTGTTCTCATCATAAACATAAATATGACTGACTTCCTCGCTCACAATATATATCCTTCCCTCTTTATCTATGGTTACATAGTTGACATTTACCTTCCTGCCTTCTTCCTCAGGTGAAAGAATATCTATAAACTGTCCGTCGTTATTCAGTATCACAATTCCTGGGAAAGAGTAACTGGCAACATAAATATCCCCTTTTTTATCCACAGCCAGCCTGTATGGTATAAAGGATTCGGCTCCTTCAAAGCCCTTTAAATAAATATCCCTTGTCCATTTGAGGCAAGCATTGAAAACCGAGAGCCTGTGTTTCGGGTTCTCTTTCAAGCCTGCCTGAGCAACATAAAGATTGCCGCTCTTATCAATTGTTAGACCCTGTGGCATATAAACTCCATCTGCTTTGCTAAGGGTAAATATGGGGAAAAAATCAGAGGTATAGATAATAACCCTCGCCTCATGATCTATAATGTAAATTTCTTTCATAGTAGGTTCAGTAAAAATGAAAGATGGATACAATATCTTTTCGCCATTTTCATCCTCTCTTATTGCATCAAGATATGTAACTGGCAAACCTTGCGTCTGAGCATCAAGAGGAAAAGGGGTAAACAATATATTGCATAATATATACATCAAAATAATTTCTTTAAAAAGAAATCCATTTTTCAAAATAAATATTTTTTCTAATTCCATAATTCTTATTCTTTATTTTATTTTTACAATACAAATAAAAAGGAGAGCTTATACCCCGCTCCCCTTTTTATTTGCCTTTTTCACACTATACTATCTCATACTATCTCTGTCTGCTATGACATCCGAGGCAGCCTTCAGTTCCGCTACCACCCGCTATCTGCGTAGCATTATAATCCCACCTCAGGCAGTCATTATATTCAGTCCCATGTGCCCTGTGACATGAAAGACACGTAACCCTTGCATTTCCAACAGTTTCTGTTTCAGCATTAAATCCTAAAGGATGGTTTCTCATTGCATCGGCATCGCCTGTCCATTCAGTAGCAAAATTTACATATATATCCCACGTAGTAGGTATTGCAACATCAGTAGGATGTCTTATAAATGGGCTTGCCGCATTCGTGTCATCGCTTCCATGGAAATCGCTGTGGCATTTACCGCATAGCTCGCTTATGCTTGGCCCGCCAACTGTTGCGCTGTAAACATTATGAACAGTTCCCGAACCAGAGATTAGTGCTTCCTCATAATCAGCGGCCCCGGTGCCAAGAACAGCACTTGTACCAACATAAAGTATCCGGTAGGCAGAAGGATCATGATGTCCACCCTTTATGGCAACCATGTCACTAAGATCAGTCTGATTACCATGACACCCATTAGTCCCCGCGCAGCTTAATCCGTCTGTACTGCCGGTGTACCAGCTATTTTCAGCTGCAGCAATACCAGCGGGGGCATTGGTATTACCCAAAGAATGAGCAACATCATTGTTGTTCCCAACACTGTCAGTCACTGCAAAGAACCCTCCGGCCAGACAAGCGCTACTACTGAAACTTCCTGCAGTAGATTTGACAAAGGGATAGCCATTAACATATGGGTCTGCTCCACTTGTGGTATGACAGCCAATACAATCATTTGTTAACAAAAAATCGTATGGACCACCGCTACCCCAAGAAGCATCAGGAGAGCCACCCTGGCTGTAGTGCATAGTGTGACAATTGGCGCAAGGACCACTCACTGCGGCATGTGCAACTCCACTGATAAGCACAAGGGAGAGAAGTGCAACAAGACTTATAATTATTGTCCTTTTCATCTCTTTTTACCTCCTTTCCTGTTCGATTTTGCCTCTTTTTTAAGGATATTGATAAGCATTGTAAAATCCCTCCTTTCTTTAATCATTTGTTACTTATCTATTGCTAATTTAATGCACTGTGAATGTACCACCTCACGCAAGAAATATAAAGCAATTTATATGCCAATAAATTCATTCTCTGGTGCGCTGTCCCTCAAATAGCCATAACACTTTTTTCATCATGAACTCGTTAATGGTATCTATCCAGCCTAAAAAGCGAGATTCCGAAATAAGATCGGAATGACAAGCTATTTATGGCACAGCATATTAATACCATTAAAAAAGCTATATGTAAATATAAATGTTTAGCTATAGCTATATATTAAGCTTTAATGGTCTGGTTTTGTCAAGATTAATTTATCTTTTGCTATTTTTTAGTGAAGAGTTCAATCTCCTCCTTTATTAAGTCGGATGGGGGATGGTAAGAAGTGCATAACTAATGATGAGTTTTTCGGCAACAGCCGTGGTGCCATAATACGGGGAAAACAGATAAAAAATATGAGCAGACAAAGCAAGAGAGAACTTACCATGAAGGGAAATCCCCTGATGAGGGACTTGTATGAAGAGATCGCCGGAAGGATTCCGGACACCCATTAAAAGGCCCTTTGTCAAGAGACAAACGATCCTGATCGGAATTACAAAAAAGAAACGGATTATGCCTACAGGAATTCCAGAAGAACCAAAAAATGGAACAATAAGTTCTATCTACTGTTTTTTCCTGGTGTGGCAGACGATGCAGCCGTTGCTGGAAGATGTCATCTTCAGGGGATCATTGTTGTACTCCCACCTGAGAATATCAGGATACCGGGTGGCATGTGCTCGGTGGCAGGAAAGGCACATGACTATGCTGTTAGCATCGACAGCCTTTTCAGTGCCTTTTGGATCAAAATAGGCAACCGGAGCGACGAGACTGTAGAGCACATACTCCTGGTACTCAGAACCTGCATATCCTCCGTGAACGGTGCTGAACGCAATATCTGCGGGATGCTTTCTCCAGGCCGAGTTGTATGCATGACCGACCTCTTTGCTACCTCCCAGATTGGCATTCGGATGGAACCGTGCGTGGCACTCACCGCAGAGGTAGCTTATGGTGTTCAACGAATTATGGCCCGGGTCTCCTTTATAGCCGTTGTGGCGGTCAGGAGAAGCGAGATATTCCCAGTCTTTATGCTCAATCCCGGTTATTCCGGACAGAAACCGGTAGCTCTTGCCCACGCTGATTCCGTCGAGAGCGCTGTCATCGGTATGGTGCGCGCCATGCACCGCTTTGTACGAATTTTCCTCTTTCCTGTTTCCATGACAGCCCCATGTTCCCGAACAGTCAAGTTGGTTCTGAGCCGGCCAGTAAGCCGGCCCCTCTCCCTCCGGTATCACAACGCCGGCAAGAAATCCCGGCGGCTGGTCCATAGGATGTTTTTCCTGCATGGATATCCCTTTCACATTATGTCCTTTTGTATAGTCGGGGCTGTATCCGTCTGCAACATAAGAGTAATTCCCGCTTGCAAGGTCTCCCTTATCCCGCCGGTGTATTATCTGGGGGATCCTTGTCTTCCCAAGCGTTATGATATTCTCTGCCCCGTCCGGGTTCTGCCCGTGGCATCCGACACAGCCTCCTTTTGTGAGCATTGGAAAGGGGCCTGTCCGGTTTCCGTATGTCATCGGTCTTCCCTCGTAGCTGTTATGCATGGTGTGGCAGTCCCTGCACTTCCCTTTTGCCCGCGCTTCCGACGGTGTAGCGGAAAAAAACAGGGAACAGGCAATAATTGCTGTCAAAACTGCGGAGAAAAAAATGCCCCCCAGTGTGGAAACGGGGGGCAAGGGGGGAGGAGTTAACAATGAAACATGCCTGTTTCTATTTTTATTCGTAGCAAAAAGTATGCTCAGTTTCTTCATCATTTACCCGTGTGACAGATAAGACAGCCATCTTTTCCCTCTTCGCCTGTTACGATAGCGTCATAATCCCATCTGAGCATCGACTCGTAGGGGCTTGCATGAGCCATGTGGCACGAAAGACATATCACAGAGTCAACTCCCGGAACTATCTCGCTCTTCGAAAATTCAAAAGAGGAAGCCCTTGCAACCGGTGCATTCGTATTGTATTCCGTATACTCATACTCTTTGGGAAGGGTAACGCCCGTAGGGTGCCTGAACCATGGCCCCGACTTTTCTTCCCGGTGAAACCCTCCGTGACAGCTTTCGCAGAACTGATCGATTGAAGAAGAATATTCATTGTGCTTCTGCGGTGTGCTGTTCCGGTTCCATTCTTCCTCTTCAAACCCGGTAACGCCTTTTACCGTACCGGTGTTTTTCAGATAGCGGTAGCTCCTTGCGGTAGTGGTTCCATCCACCGGCTGATCCACTGCATGATGGGTTCCCATGATCGCCTTGACAGGGTCTTCGATATTTCTGTTCCCATGACAGCCGTTGGAGCCTGAACATTTCAGGGTTTTCGTATCACTATACCCGATAGTCGACGGGTCATTGGTTCTCACGTAGCCGGGAGGGTTATTATTGAACTTAGTATCGGAAGGTGAAACACCGGCAACATTGTGCCCCTTCCTTTCTCCGAAACCCCTCGCAAGATAGTAGAAGTTTCCCCCTGCAAGATGGCGGCTTGGTTTTACCGAATTATATACGACCGGCACCTTGCTTCTGCCGAATATCTTCACGGTATCCGGGTCGGCATTGGAATGACACTCGATGCAGAGCGTATAGGGCAACTCATACTGGGGCACACCGGGGAAAAGCACGTGACATACTTCGCAATCACCTTTGACAACTGCAGCCGCAGTATTTATGATCAGAAATACAGTACCAGTGCAAATGAGCAGTAAAACTATCATTTTTTCTTTATTCATGACTATATTTCTCTGTGTAAATGCAAAAACAGTGCTCATTCCGGCGGTTCTCCGATACTCACGGACGAACACCTTGCCATAACAGAAGATTCAACAGCGCCGGCTACAGAGCTTGGTCAAAAAATATTTGGTTTCTCCCAGAATATACGACATTTACTATTCTTAAGCTTTAGCTTAATTTATCAACAACTTCTTCTGCAAGTCAATATTAATTTCCATTCTCATTTCTGAAAAGAGATTCTCATTTTTGAAAACGCATGATTCAAGAAGGCAGTAATTGAGGGAACTACAAACTCGCAGTATTCAAAAAATTGGCGGCAGATGCGGTATGTAAGGAGATTTATCCCGAAAGCTTTCAGTCCTGGATCCCCCGAGAATGACAAACGTTGAGCGTATTGACAGAGATTCATAAGGGGTAAAATGAAATATTAGGGTTGCTGAACAGCGGAAGATTGCCTGGCAGGATTAATGACCCAGATGTTTCCGAAGTCCCGCTCCTGATATGCACGGGCAAGACCGAGTCTGATGAGTTCGAGAAGCGCAACAAAGGTGATGATAAGCTGAATCCTCGTCATACCCTCCTGAAAAAAGTCTTCAAACCTTACGGTATCCTGCCCTTCGAGAATTTCCATGATCACAGACATCCTGTCCTTCACCGTGAGGGTCTCTTTCGTAATCGAGACAATTTCCGGCGGGGCTTTCTCAAGTATCTTCTTGAAAACATCGAGGAGGTCAAAAAGATTTACATCGAAAAGATACAGTTCTCCCTCCTCTTCCTCTTCGTCAAGAAGCGAATCCCTGCGGTAAACCTTTATCCATTCCTCTTCCCGTATTCTGAAATCTCCGGCAGCCTCTTTGAATTTCTGGTACTCGAGAAGTCTCTGGACAAGTTCCGCCCTCGGGTCTTCCAGTTCTTCGGCAGGCGCTTCTTCATCAGGCGGGAGGAGCATCCTCGATTTGATATAGATCAGCGTTGCAGCCATAACGAGAAATTCACCGGCAATCTCGAGATTCAGTTCCTTCATCATTTCGATATAGTGAAGATACTGCCTCGTGATGAGGGCAATCGGAATGTCATAGATATCGATTTTGTTCTCCCTGATAAGGTGCAACAGGAGGTCAAAGGGGCCTTCAAACACGGGGATTTTGATATTGTATACGTCTTCCATGTGTAGCATATTCTACCAGATTGCCGGAAATTTCGTCTTCCCGTTTCCACTATTAAGAGATACAATATCAAGATGTGTGTTATGTTCGAAAAATTGAAATCTGTCGGCAGGAATGTGAAACATGAACTCAGGGTGTACCAGTTTGTCCTGAAAGACAAAAGGACCCCGAAGATTTCCAAAATCCTCCTCGGTCTCGCTATCGGATATCTCCTCCTGCCCTTTGATCTCATCCCGGATTTCATCCCCGTGATCGGACATCTCGATGACTTGATTCTCGTCCCCCTCCTCGTCATCGCGGCATTGAAATTCATACCGCAGGAGGTAGTTGATGATTGCCGGAAAAGAGCGCTTCAAGTATAATTGTTTTAAAAAGAAAGGAGTTCATTCCAGAGTATGAATCCATCTGAAGACAGAAAACCCATCGAGCCGGCTAAAATTGTTGTCAGGTTTGCCGACGGTAAGATATTGAAAGGATTTACCCACGACTTTTATCCGAACAAATCGATATTTCATCTTTCATCAAACTTTGAAGATATCACGCAGGAAGGGGTCAAAATTCAGGTAAAAGACCTGAAAGCGGTATTCTTCGTAAAAGACTTCGCCGGTGACCCTTCATATGATGAGGTGAAAGAGTTCACGGAATCGGATCAGATTCATGGCCGGAAGATCGAGGTGGAGTTCAAAGATGGTGAATTACTGGCAGGCACAACGGTAGGGTATATTCCGGACCGTCCCGGTTTTTTCCTCTTCCCTGTCGACGCCGGTTCCAACAATGAGCGTGCCTTTATAGTAAGCGCTTCGATAAAAAAAGTACGCTTCAACTGATAAAAACACTTCCGGCCCGGACAGTCTTAACTTGAACGGTTATACCGTTGCAGCCTCTCTCGCTTCCTTCAGCCACAGGAGGCGCGAACCATTGATGACCGAAGCGTTGATCGATTCGATGAAATCGCCCGGCGTGACTGCGACTCCTTCCCGTCGAACAAAGGGACTGAATGAGAGTTTTGTTTTCACCTTCGCTGCCTTTTTTACCTCGGCCTCGGTCGGCCGCTTGATCTTCTTGCCCATTCCCTTTGCGAGGGCGATAAAGATATCTCTGTGGGTTTTTGCATCTCCCGGAGGTTCAGTCACCTGTGCGAGGTATTTGATTCTTCCGAGGTAATCGACGATTGTCCCTGCGGACTCAAGAAATGCTGCAGAAGGGAGCACGATATCCGCTTGTTTCGCAAGTTCCGTAAGGTGTGAATTCTGCACAATGAGGAATTCAACACCCTCCGCCCTTTTCTGTAATGGTACTTCGCCAACCGTATAAAGGACTTTCACCGCGCTCTTTGCGTTCTGCTCTTTGCTCTCTGCGGTGCCGGTCATTTCTTTATATGTCTTTCCCTCTGCCTTCAGTCCCATCAGAGCGACGCCCCGCGCATTGCTTTCGAGAGGCATCGCAATAATTTTTCCTTTCAAGAGCGCGATATTTGCGGCTGCCTCGAACAGCGAAGGAGAGGAGAAAATAACAGGCGCATGTGCTTCTGAAATCATTGTTGCGGCCTTTTCGGTCTCTTCGGTAATCTCTGCATCCGCGACAGATTGCCCGATCTGTCCGGTCGCTTTAATGCCCTTCCCGATCAGCGCTTTTGCGAGACTTTTCAGGAGAGAGGGCATATCGCCCCTGAGGTCCACTGCCGCGAGACTCCCGATTTTCGTATCAGCAGAGTTGATAACAATAAGCTTTGCCCCCCTGTCTACTCTTCTTCTTATTGCGGCATCGAGAGCCGGAAGCACTCTCTCCCACTGTGAAGGGTTCACGTCAACAAGGAGGATGAGGTCCGTTTTATCTATATCTGCTGTCTGTGATTTTCTGAAAACATCACTCTCTCCGTAAAGACTGAGTGTAGTATCAAGATGCAACGTTTTCACCACATCGGCAGCGAGCCTGCCGAGGGTCAGTGCATCTTCGTTCTCTATTCCTGCCGTGCTGATGAATCCGGCATCCTGCCCCGCTTCTTTCAGTTTAGTCGCGGCAAGGGAAAGCGCCTCATCCCATGAAGCCTCTTTTAATCGACCGTTTTCTCTTATGAGCGGAGAGGTGAGGCGGGTATCTCCTTCCATACAATCGAAACCGAACCTTCCGTATGCGCAGAGGTATCTTTCAGCAGAGCCCGCAGGCGCCCCGGCGTTGATCTTCTGAATCTTTCCGTCCTTTGAACTCACCGTGATCGAACAACCGTTTCCACAGAGCAGGCATACGGACGCGACCTGTTCGTATTCCCATGCTCTGCCCTTGTGCTGGGGATCGGATTCCAGAAGAGCATTCACCGGACACACATCAACGCAACTCCCGCAGAATGTGCATTCCGACTCCTGGAGAGGCTTGTCGCCGGCGGTGACAACCTTTGAATCAACCCCTCTTCCCATAAAATCGAGGACATTCGTCCCCTGCTCCTTACAGACCCTCACACATCTGCCGCATAGAATGCAGTATTCAGGATCTCTCCTGATGAAAGGGTTTGCTTCATCAACCGGATACCCGAACTTTTTCCTCGTGAAGGATGATTCTTTCAGCTCGAAATCATACGCGTATTTCTGGAGGTTGCACACACCAGCCTTCGTACAGGTCATGCAATCAAGAGGATGCATGGAAAGAAGGAGGTCTATAACAAATTTTCTGACTTCCTGAACCCTCTCAGTCTTTGTATTGACTACCATCCCTTCCCGCACTCTTGTGTTGCATGCGACGACCGGGGCCTTCAGTCCCTCGATTTCTACGAGGCAGAGCCTGCATGCCCCTACGCCTTTCATGCCTTTCATATAACAGAGGTTCGGTATATGAACCCCTGCTCGCTCGGCAGCATCGATGAGATTCATCCCTGACGGTACTTCAACCTCCTGCCCGTCTATCTGAAGTTTTACAATGTTAGCCATATTTTCCTCCTCTGTACTATCATTAAGGATTTCAAAATTACAGTCCCATTCATTGAGAAAAATCTCCCTCTACCCTATGGGTCGTAGACGAGTTATATATCTTGCCCCTCTTTGCCAAATCCCGAAATATTTCGAGACCTTCGGCAAAGGCATGATAGGATCGATTGTATGGTTGTTCTGTACACACAATTTACGATAATTTATGTATTGATTAATTCCGCAACCTTCTCTGATATTACTTCTATCGCGTTCTCAGTGCAAACTGTTACACATTTCCCGCATTTGGTGCATCTCTTCTGTCGTATCTCAAAGGGAAGATAACCGGACCGATAGGGCGTCCTCTTTTCTCCGAGTATTGCGCCATATTCGCAGGCATCCGCACATTTCCCACACATAGTACACCGTTCAGGATTTATGATATATTTCACCAGGGTGACGCATTCCTGCTTCGGGCATAGGCCCGAGATGTGTTGTTTGAATTCATCCTCCGCACCGGTAAGAGTTTCGGTAAGGAACCTGCCTGTATCTTTCCCTTTCTTGCAGAAAGATCCCTCAATCATATTTCTCCCTATCCTCAAAAAGATAGAGACATCGGCATCGCTCACGTCGCCAAGGTGCCGGCTGATCTTTGTAAGCTTGACCTTTGCCTCATACGTTCCAAGGGCACAGGGATAACATTTGCCGCACATCGGCCCTTCAAGAAATTCAGTGATAAAGTAAAGGGCTCTTTGCACCGCGCATGCCTTCCCTTCAGCCTCTTTCCGAATATCTCCGAGTTTCTTCTCCTTTTCTTCTTCTATCCTTTCCTCACTCATTCATCCTCCGAAATAGCTCTCTGCTCTTCAGCTGCATCAGTACATAGTCTCCGCCATGTAACAGATCTCCGGAAGCAGATACGCAACGAGGTCGCGGAATGTGATCATTCCGATAATATTTCCGTCCTCGACAACAGGGATATGCCGTATATTCTTTCTGGAAGCTATCGCAATCGCAGCGCTCACGGCAACAGTCGGCTCAAAAGTGATGATATCCCGCATGCAGATGCTTTCGAGTTTCTCGGACGTGGGAGTATTGTTGAAAACACAGCGTACTATATCCCGTTCTGTAAATATGCTCACCAGCTTGCCTTGTTCGTCAACCACAAAAACGCCGCTTACTTTCTTCTCGTTCATCAGGTGCACCGCGTTTTTGATGGTTTCGTCCTTCCGGATAGTGATTATCTCATAGGGCCGTGATTCCAGGATATCTTTCAGTCTCATCTTGCTTCTCCTTTCGATTACCTCCAGTTTCTCGGAAGGCAATTTGAATTCCTCCTCAAGTCTGGCATATTTGGGCCTGGTAATCATGATTGCCTGCACCGGACAGACAGAATAACAGGCCTTGCATTTCGTACAGTAGTCGTGGTCGATAAAGAAACTCTTCCTCGTCTCCTTAACCGCATCAAACGCACACGCCTGTTTGCACAGACCACAGAGGATACATTCATTATGATTTATAGTGAAAACACCGAGGTTGCATACATTTGCCCTGCAGTATGTTTCCTGAATATGTTCTTCATATTCTTCCCGGAAATACCGGATTGTCGTAAGCACAGGATTCGGCGCACTCTGGCCGAGACCGCAGAGTGAACCCCGCTGTATCATTTTCCCGAGTTCTTCAAGCCTCTCTATGTCGCCGGGTTCGCCATTGCCTGCGGTGATCTTTTCAAGCAATTCCAGCATCCGATACGTGCCGATTCTGCAGGGAGGACACTTCCCGCATGATTCTGCCTGTGTGAACGAAAGGAAAAATTTTGCTATATCAACCATGCAGTTATCTGCGTCCATTACCACCATCCCACCTGACCCCATGATAGAACCGACTTTGCGGAGCGAGTCAAAGTCAACCGGGAGATCAAGATGCTGTTCGGGAATGCATCCGCCTGATGGTCCGCCCGTCTGTATTGCCTTGAATTTCTTGTTTCCTAAGATACCTCCCCCGATATCAAAAACAATCTCGCGCAACGTTATCCCCATAGGCACTTCTACGAGCCCCGTATTCCTCACCTTGCCGGTGAGGGCAAAGACCTTTGTCCCGGGAGAATTGACCGTCCCTATCGATAAAAACCACTCTGCACCCTTCTCTATGATCGGAGGAACACAGGCAAAAGTTTCTACATTATTGAGATTGGACGGATAGCCCCAGGGACCTCCGCCCGTTTCCGAAACCCTTGGCGGTCTCGCATGGGGGAACCCTCTTCTTCCTTCGAGAGAAGCAACAAGTGCAGTTGCTTCTCCGCAGACAAAGGCTCCCGCGCCTTCTTTGATATACACCGTGAAATCAAACCCGGTCCCGAGAATGTTCTTTCCGAGAAGCCCCATATCTTCAGCCTGTTTGATCGCTATTCTGAGATTCCTGACAGCGAGGGGATATTCATGACGGACATAGATGAATCCGTAATGTGCATCGATTGCATATGCACAGACGAGCATCCCTTCGAGCAGGCTGTGGGGGTCGCCCTCCATGATCGACCTGTCCATAAATGCGCCGGGGTCTCCCTCGTCTCCGTTTGCGATGACCATCTTTATTTTTCCGGGAGCCCTCCTTGTATGGGCCCATTTGACGCCCGCGGGAAATCCCGCGCCACCCCTTCCCCTGAGATTGGCCTTTGTAATTTCTTCAATCACCGCATCGGGTTTCATTGATGAGAATATTTTTTCCGCAGCTTTGTAACCTTCTACTGCCACATAATGAAGAATATTCGTCGGGTCTATCCTTCCATTATTCTTGAGCACAATACGCATCTGTTTCTTGTAGAACGGCACTTCCTCCATCTTTTCCACAGGCTTGTTGAGAAATGTATCCTTGTAGAGGAGTTTCCTCACAGGCATGTCTGCGGAGTAGGTGATAGAAATAATCTCGTCAACTTTGTCAGGTTGTACTTTCTGATAAAAATATCCGTATGGCTCCGCTCTCATAATAGGTCCTTTCTGGCAGAGACCCTGACATCCTGTCGCAACTATTTCAACATCCAATTCTTTTTTCTCCGCAGTTTTCTTCAACTCATGGACCAGTCTCATCGATCCGTTCGCCTGACAGCCTGTGCCGCAACATACACTGATTCGTTTCTTGCCGGGAGCCAGCATGCCCTGCGCGGCAAGCCGGACCCGGAGGTCGGTAAGGTCTTTTATACTCCTGAGTTTCGCTGTTTTGCCTGTCTCTGTCATATAAAATACCTTTCTTTCTCTATTAAAGGCCAATCCGGAGATGCACAAAGAGACATACTATGCATTTACTCCCTCGTCGCCATATAGAAAATCTCAGGGAGCAAATATGAAACCAGATCCCTGAATGTGATCATACCGATTATCCTTCCTTCCTCGACAACCGGGAGATGTCTGATCTTGTTCCGTGAAGCAACGGAAATAGCCGTACTTATCTCCATAGAAGGATCAAACGTGATAATCTGCCGCATCTGTACGATACTCCATAAAGTGTGATCAAAAGGGACGCCTTGAAAGACAGCTTGCGCAATGTCCCTTTCAGTGAACAGACTCAAGAGCGTATTGTTTTCATCCACCACGAACAATCCGCTCACATTCTTCTCGGTCATTATGCGCACCGCATCAGTTATAGCGCTGTCTTTATGAATGCTCACAATATCATAAGGTCTTGATTCCAGGATGTCTTTCAACGCCGTCCTGCGTCTCTTTTCAATAACTTCCAGACGCTCAATCGGGATATCCAACTCCTCTTCAAGTCTTTCAAACATTGTCCTTACTATCTTCACTGCTTTTGTGGGACATACATTGTAACAGGCTTTGCATCTGGTGCAGTAATCGCGGTCGATAAAGAAACTTCTCCTCGTTTCCTTTACCGCGTCAAAAGCGCATGCCTCCTTGCAGAGACCGCAGAGTATGCATTCTTCCTCTACAATGACAAAGAGACCCAGGTTACATACCGTTGACCTGCAGTATTTATCAAAGATATGTTCCTCATATTCCTCCCGGAAATGCTTGATGGTGGTGAGTACGGGATTCGGCGCACTCTGGCCGAGTCCGCAGAGTGAGCCCCGCTGTACCAGTTTTCCGAGTTTTTCGAGCCGTTCGATATCTCCCTTTTCACCCTGACCTGAAGTGATCTTTTCCAGAATCCGGAGCATCTGGTAGGTACCGATCCTGCAGGGTGGACATTTGCCGCATGACTCTGCCTGTGTAAAGGACAGGAAGAATTTGGCCACATCAACCATGCAGTCATCTTCGTCCATTACCACCATCCCTCCAGAACCCATGATAGAACCGACTTTGCGGAGCGAGTCAAAGTCAACCGGCAGGTCAAGGAACTTTTCAGGAATACATCCGCCTGACGGACCTCCTGTTTGTACTGCCTTGAATTTCTTGTCTTCGAGAATACCGCCGCCGATGTCGAAAACGATCTCCCTCAGCGTAATCCCCATTGGAACCTCGACAAGGCCTGTATTATTGATTTTGCCTGCAAGGGAAAAAACCTTTGTACCGGAAGATCCTTCGGTTCCGATGTTCAAAAACCAATCCGCCCCTTTCTCTATGATCGGAGGAACACAGGCAAACGTTTCAACATTGTTGAGATTGGACGGGTAGCCCCAGGGACCTCCGCCCGGTTCTGAAACCCTGGGGGGTCTCGCATGGGGAAACCCTCTTCTCCCTTCGAGAGATGCAACAAGAGCGGTTGCCTCTCCGCATACGAACGCTCCCGCGCCTTGTCTGATATGCACCATGAAATCAAACCCGGTACCGAGAATGTTCTTCCCCATAAGCCCGAGGTCTTCTGCCTGTTTGATCGCATTTTTGAGGGTCTTGATAGCGAGGGGATATTCATGACGGACATAAATGAATCCATAATGTGCATCGATTGCATATGCACAGACGAGCATCCCTTCGAGCAGGCTGTGGGGGTCTCCCTCCATGATAGACCTGTCCATGAATGCGCCTGGATCTCCCTCATCTCCGTTTGCGATGACCATCTTTATTGAACCGGGAGCCCTTTTCGCATGTGCCCATTTTACGCCGGCGGGAAAACCTGCACCGCCCCTCCCTCTGAGATTGGCCTGTCTCACCTCTTCAATTACCTGTTCCGGACTCATGGATGAGAACATTTTCTCAATTGCACCATACCCGCCGACGCCAAGATAATGCTGTATGTCAAAAGGATCAATATTGCCGGTATTACGAAGCGCAATTTTTCGCTGTTTTTTATAGAAGGGAACTTCGTCCCAGATGGCTGTAGGCTCTTCGAGAAAAGATTCCCTGAAAGCAAGTTCCCTCACCGGAGTTCCTGTGGTATATGTGGTCGAAATTACCTCATGTGCGTGTTCAGCATTGACTTTCTGGTAGTAGAACCCGTATGGTTCGGCCCGTATGATGGGACCTTTCTGGCAGAGTCCCTGACATCCGGTCTTTACAATCTCGACCTCGATCCCGGTCTTGCGTGCTTCATCCTTTAACGCATCGGCGACCTTATGAGCTCCTAAGGTGCTGCAAGGAAGCCCGCAACAAACTTTCACCATATTTTTCCCGGGATTAAAGACTTCCTTTACGAGTACCTCTCTCAGCTTCTTGAGTTCTTCAATTGCATTTAGTTTTTGCATGGTACCCTATCCTTAAAAATGAATCAAGATACATTTATTCAGCGAAATATTTGCTCATGTGTTACTTTATATATAAGTTATAACTGCTTAATATAATGATTTAATCAGTTTTTATAATCTGTATGAAATGCTGCATTTTTTTCTCGCCGATAATTTCGCCGACAACTTCCTCGTTAATTGTTGAAACCGGCGCAAGGCCGCAACATCCGACACATCCTACGGTCTCCAGTGTCAAGGCAAGGTCCTCAGTCGTTTCTCCATTCTTCACATTAAATTCTTTTTCAAGCGCCGTAAGAACTTTTTTGGAGCCTCTCACATAACATGCAGTACCAAGGCAGACTTTCACCACTTTTTTGCCTCTTGGCTTAAAGTGGAACATTTTGTAAAAACTCGCCACGCTGTATACTTCCGAAAGGGCTATGTCCAGTTTCCCGGAGAGTCTCTTCAACACGTCTTCAGGAAGGTAGCCGTTCTCCGCCTGTATCTGATGAAGGGCATGTATCAGTACCCCCCGTGTTTTTTCATGTTCGCTGAGAATGTCCCCCACTTCACCGATCTGTTCATCAATACTCATCTCTTCTACTTTCATCAAACCTCCAAACTGCAGCAGGAACCAAGAAGTAAGCAGTAAGCATTCTTGACTGCTTGTCTTTGACTGCATAGTGTTTACTGTTTAGTGCCTACCGTATTTAATATATTCCTATATGCGGTTTTGCCGCTTTTTCCAGTTCACGCCGTGCAGCCATATCCATCAGCACTCTTTCAGCGCCGAATTTCCCGGACTCATATTTCCTGAGTTTTAACGTTTCACGGGCACTGTCTATGTAGTGCAATGCGAGGCTCAACACTTTTTCCGGATCAGGCTCGAAATGCAATGCGCCCCTGAAGCGTTCAAACCAGACTTCGGTCATTATCCTCGTCACTTCCTTGCTCGCACCCACCGGAGATTCGCCTCCGAAAATAACAGGCACACCCGATGCTGCGAGATAGCAGCCGATTGCAATAGCCTTTTCTGACATCCATTCAGGTGCGATACCGACTGCGGGCATACCCCCGATCTCATCGGAAAGACCGCCTTCCTCAGCCATAGCGGAGAGGATCGTCAGGATCCTTGAATTATCGACACAGGAGCCGAGGTGGAGTATAGGCGGAATTCCGATCGCCTCGCAGACTTCGCGCAAACCCTGGCCGGCATTTTCAAGGGCTGTCTCGGGAGTGAGATACCCCGCGGTTCCGCATGCGGCTGAACCGCATCCTGTCGATACAATAAGGACGTCGGCCTTGATAAGTTCCTGTGCGAGAAAGCGGTGAAGTCCCTGCGAGGGGACCCTGGGGTTATCACATCCCGCAAGACCAACAACACCACGAATTCTTCCGGCCATGATGGCCTCATTCAGCGGCCTGAAGGATGCCCTCCAGCGACCACCCTGCATATATTCTATATATTCGTGGGAGAACCCGGCGATAAGGGGGAACTTTTCCGTTCTGACACTGCCCGCCCTCTTCCTGTTTGTAAAATTGTCTATAGCAACCCTTACGATCTTTCGTGCTATTTCCCGTGCCCTGTGTTCATCGTATTCGATATGGGTCGCGCCCGGAAATTTCGCCTTATGCGAAGTCGTGATCACCTTGGTATGGAATTTTTTGGAAAGCTCGGTCAATGCAGGCATGATGCACTGCACATCAACGCTTATCGCATCAACCAGTCCCGTGAGAATCGCAAGCTCCTGGTTCGTAAAGCCTCCCGCAGTCGGAATCCCATGCCTCATCAGCACTTCATTGGCCGTACAGCACATCCCTCCCAGGTTGATGCCCTTTGCGCCTTTTGATTTTGCATATTCGATCAATTCAGGTTCATTTACCACATCCACAATTATTTCTGCAAGGGATGGTTCATGTCCGTGCACAACGAGGTTCACTTCATCCTCCTTGAATATACCGAAACTCGCTTCGCCTTTCACCGGTTTCGGTGTCCCGAAGAGCATATCAGTGATATCGGTGGAGACCATCGACCCGCCCCACCCGTCAGCAAGAGATACCTTGAGGACACTCAGGAGGAGACTGTCGGGGTCATGGTCAACACCCATATGCGTCCTGTGCATGGCTTCCGTGATCTCCCTGTCGACGCCCCGGGGGACTATCCCCCACTTTTTCCATCGTTCACGGGTTTTCTGCGGCGCTCTTTTTATGTAATTCAATTCACCTTTCTGCCGCCTGAAGTCTTCTATAAGCGCCATTGCAACCTCTCTCGCAACATCATTCACCGGCCGGCCCTCAAACTCGATCTCCAGGATTCCTGCAAGACGGTAAAGTTTCTTGACGTCATTTACCTTGAAATCCTTTGCCTCTCCGTTTGCTGCAGCGAGCAGAGTAAAGGCCATGTCACGCGCATGGTCGGAATGGGCCGCTGACCCAGCTGCCGCCATCCTCAGGAGGTTTCTTGAAGCAACCGTCGGGAGTGTAGCGCCGCATACCCCTCTGGCTTCCTCTTCCGCATGAGCTCCCACAAGCCGGCACGGTCCTATATGGCAGATTCTACAGCACGCACCTGTAGCGCCTACAGGGCATGGCTTCATCTTCTCCGCCCTATCAAAACAGGTCTCTATCTTCTGTTCTTCACTCCATTCGATGATCTTTTCTGCAGCCTCATTCGCGCTTTTTACAATCTTTTTCATGCAACCTCCACCAAATGAGTCATTAGTCATCGGTCATCAGTCATCGGTCATCAGTCATTGCTTTTTACTATTGACTGATGACTTTCTTTAAAACATCGGTTCCATCTCAAGTGCAGGATGTCCTGCGCTTGTCAGGAACTCGAGTAATTTCTCAGAGTCTTCTGCTATCGTTTCATCGGCGATCTTGTCAAGGAGGTCCGGCGCCCCTTCTTCGGCGGCCCTTTTATCGAATGCCTCCTTCAGGCTTTCCTTGAGGTTCTTTGTCATCCATACGATCCGCTTGATGCCGCCGTCACCTGCGAGGAACTTTTTACTGATGATGAAATTTCTCCCTATACCCATAAATCCCGGGTTCTGTGTGCCGCCTCCCACCGTGCCGGCAAGTGTCGAGAACTTCATCCCCACGGGCGTCATCCCCGTATGACCGCGCTGGACGACCATAACGCCGTTCGCCTCGGGAACTATCGCGACGATGCTTTCAAAACACCCGCATGAGGTCATCGGGTTTTCCATAATGGTATAAAGGTTGAGTGTCTCTACTTTTCCGCCTGATGCCTTCACTAAATAATCATCGATTCCGGTATAGCGTCCAAACCGTGCGTCGATGAGGTCACCTTTTGCGATCGGCTGATTGCCGCCTGTGGGGTCTATCTCGAACGCCGCCTTGCAGTCAAGCCAGTTATAGGCGCCGCAGAGTCCAAGCCGTTCCGGACTGATCACACAGACATGGCTTGGGGCAAAAGACTGGCAGAGGAGACACGAATAGAACAAGTCGACAGATTCGTCTACCAACCCGCCAAGCCTCTGGTCACGTTCCTTATAGGATTTCCGGGCCTCTTCCTGGATTCTCAGAACATCTTCCTCGTCCGTATAAATCGTCACCTGGACCTTGTCGACAATCGACTTGAATCTGGCATGCGTCATGGTGGCATTGATGACGCCGAGATGCTCAAGGGTAAATCCTTCTTTTTTTGCATTATGGCTGATCCTGAGCCAGTTGATATCGCGCTGGCCCATATGCCAGACTCCCTGTGCTTCGTTTATATTATGGTGTACTTTTCTTTCTATAACACCTTCAAAATCCTTCTGCATCTTCCGTCCCGCAATGTCTATAACGATAGCGAGCGGCATCTTTCCGCCCTGCTCATATTTCTCCTGCCAGTTGTTTCCCACGACCGAGATTTTGCCGTCCTCTATCTCCTCCATTTCGCGTGTTCTCACCCATTCAAACGACGGCGTGCGTGCTCCGCCGAATTCCATAAACATATCCTCTTTCCTGATCCTTTCACCTTCAAAGGCAGGACCGTACGCAACGGGAATCGGCGGTTTTTCTGTAATAATTTTCAGTCCGCGGACTTCAATGGCCTTCTGGACTATCCTGTCATGGTCGAATTCCTTATCGACCTCTTCATAGATACAGACTCCGGTTGGGTGGATGACCGGGACATCGGTATCGCAGATGGCAGGATATCCCATATTGATTGCCCCTGCGCCCGTCGTCCACTTGGTGTCGTCCAGTTCTCCCAGAACAAGCGCGAACGCGAAAACCCTGTCCTTGGTATATCTGAGATGCTCTCTGTAATTTCCCGGTTTTTTCCCTCCAAAAATAAGCGAGGCCCTTACCGACCAGTTCAGCGGATATATGGTATGCTCCGTATCCGGACCAACCGGTACGATTCGCGTCTCCCAGCCCAGTTCAACTCCCTTTCTGAGAAGCTGTTTGGTCACGCTGTTTCCGTGTACCTGACCGGAAAGGAACGTGAGGATATTTTTTTCCTGAAGTTCACGGACTATTTTTACGGCAGTATCATCATCAGGAGCAGCGCCTATGACCGCAGCAAAACCCGGCATCGTTCCGTCAACAAGCTGTATGCCGAGATTCCTTTGAACCGTATCCGTTATGAAGCCGTTATATACATATCCTGTCTCCGGATCGGTGACAGGTTCAAGGCCATGCACATACCGGAGGGCCATGATGATCTCCTCGGCAAAAAGCGTGGCCATCCCCGAATCGAGGGCTTCACCAAGATAGGGTTTCCATACCTCCGCTTCCGGATCGGGATGCAGCAATTCCTTTGCGAGGCCGAGCGCTGCCTTCATGTCGGACAATGTCTTCACCGCGAAGCCGGTCATCGCATAGATCATGGGGAGATAATATGCGGTATCGGGAAATTCGAACGGTGTGCTTCCCCCCTTTTCCGCAATCGTCTTTTCAAGCATCTCTTCCGCCTGTATGACAAGTGCCCGTGCACCGCTTATGGCTGCCGTGGCTATAACCTTAGACATCACACCCTCCTATGGAAAAAACAAGTCAAAATTATCATTGCAAAAGTCAAAAGTTAAATTGCTAATTGTTACTAACGGCCATGAGTAAAGCTACATCGATGTCATTCCCGCTTGTCGGGAATCTTTCTGAAAACCCGGAAAGATTGCGGACAAGCCGCAATGACAAAAAGCGATAGAAACGTTGCCTTACTTACGGCCGGCTTATTCATTGATAATTGTTCTGTATCGTTACGACATCCTTGTCTTCATAAACGCCGGGATCCCGTTCGCTTCTCTCGGTCCGACCGTGACCTTCCATCCGTCAAGCTTATCTTCGAGCGCCCCGCTCAGTATAGCAACATAACCGGGGATGATCAGTTCTCTGTGGCTTACCAGAGAATCAGCGCCGCTTTCTTTTATGAACTGGGCAATTTTCGAGGCGGTGAATTTTCCTGCTGCCCAGGCAGTGAGAACGGAGAGGCCTTCGCAATCCATAACCGCGAGATAAGTCGGCACTCTGCTGTTTTCAACCTCGCCCGATACAATAAAATACGTAAGAGAGAAGTTAGTCGTGATAAGCAGCGGTGATTCCGCGGTCGGTTCACCGATTTTGTATACTTTTTGCTCCACCTGCATCGGCACCTGCGGGTCTGTATAGATATTCTGACGGAGCGTGAAAAGCACAAGGTTTTTCCACTGTTCAATGCTGTTTAATACAACAATCGAAGAATATTTCGCAACACCGATGCCTGCGATCAGCGCTTCGGCAAGACTGTCATCACGATATGCAAAGGTGATGATCGGATATCCGAGGGGTTTATAATTTTTCTTTATCGCCGCACGCCGTATCAGGGTATTATGTTCAAGAATTTCTTTCGCAGTGCGGGCCCCTGAGTCAATCACCATGTCTTCTATTCCGAGGGATTTTGTCTTTTCGGTAAGGGCTGCGAGTTCCTCAAGCCCTTTTGCCGCCACTCCGAGAATTGTCTTATTCGTTTTCGCAACAGCCGCCATCGCTTCAAGATTGCCGGAATTCGCTCCGTAGATGACCGGTTTTTTGTCAGAATATATTTTCCCGGCAGCTTCGGCAGCCTGCGGGTCTGAAGTACAGAAAATTACAGGAACTTCCGGCGCCATCCCGGCAACCATCCCGGCAACAGACCCGAATCTGACGGGATCGTTGGATTCATGAATAAGTGCGAGGGCATCAACTTTTAACTTCTGGCCTACTCTATCAATTTCGGAATGAAGCACTGTATCAACCCTGTTCTTTATCTCATCATCTCCAAGGGTATCTCGTATCGCAAGGGCAAAGACACAGGGGTTCACGAACTTCTTATCATGCCTGAAGAGTACTGTTTCCTCACCCATCTTCACCGCTTTTTCCCCGATGCCCAGTGTGACCGGCCTGACCGGTGGAGCAGATGCTTCTCCGAGTTTCTGCTTTGCCTCTTCAGAGACATCAGGACATGCATCGAGAGACGCCTGCCTCTGCGCAAGTTTCATTGCAAAGGCAAGACAGGTGGGGAATCCGCATTTCTTACAGTTCGTCTTCGGAAGGAGTTTGAATATTTCTACGCCGGTTAACGCCATTATAAACCTCCGGAATTATCAATTCTCATTTATCATTGTAAATTTTGCATTGCTCATTTTTAAATGTTTAACAGTTTATAAACAGAATCTAAATAAGTTCATCTATTATTTTCCCTACCGCCTCAATTGCCTTCGGATGTCTCATGATGAGGAATCCGGCGCCTGAAAGAAGGAACGCGGTCGCAGTCATCGCCTCCCAGGCAATGCCTCTTTCTTCAAGGCTGCCCCACTGCGGAACGTCGTTTTCAGAAGCCTGTGTCTCTTTCACTTTCCATACATAAAGACCTACGTCGGCGAGTATCGGCTGCTGCATCGTCGCATCATTCTGGGTGAGCGCTGCAAGCCGTATCCGCTCCATCACTGAATACGTATATTCGAGACCATACCCGAGCGCTGAACTCATCGGGTCTGTAATAATTCTCTCCTTATCGAACCCCATCTGGGTAAGCAGGATATTCAACTGTTTTGAGAGATTGATATCGAGTTCCGACATGGCAATCAATTTGTGATTGTTTGCCATCGCAGCGGCGGCAATCGTTTTGTAATTGGCTTCCTGGGCCTTGCCGAGAATACAGTTCCTGTCTTTTGCCGCTTCTGCAGCTGCAATCAAAACCGCGGAATCCTTTTCTGTGTGGTTGCTTCCCAGGATGATACAGGGGATAGTTATCGATGACAATACCTCTTTTACCGTTTTTGCTGCATCTTCAGGAGAACGGTTCTCTCTGTCCGGATGTGTCCCGATAAGCCTGAGCGCAATCGCTCCTGCTCCCAGTGTTTCCTGACAGAATTTTGCCCATGATACCGGATCATTCGAGACGTCCTGAAAGGGCTTTTGCAGATATTCCGGCCAGTCATAGGGAGGGACATCCTGTATTTCATGGGCAATGAGAGGACGGTTGGGTGACGAACCCTCAAAGGTATGGAACGGAAGGATATTTTCACCTCCAAAGACAACTTCATGCGGGGCGGTACCGACCGATACAGGATAAACCTTTCCGGTATATGTCTCCTTAGATGGGGTAAACGTCATGTTGCCTCCTCTTTTGGCAAGTCTGTCCTTGTACCCCAAGAAATACAGACTCTGCTCGAATAATTTTTTTCACAACACCTGTACTCCTTCAACGCATTTTCCGGTTTCATGTCATTCCCGCTTGTCGGGAATCTTTCTTTTTCCTTTTTCAGACCAGTATGTATCGCAAAGAGAGATTCCGGACGAGCCGGAATGACATTACTGGGGCTTGGTCAAGTCCCGGAATTTTGAGACTATACTCCGTATCACCTTCTCTCCGTTTGATCTCTGTTTGACTTAATGCTACATTTCGAGATATGAATGGGCATACAAAGTATTGCCCATGATCACATCAATCGTCTTCACTGTCGGTGCTACCTCATGCGGGTCCGCAATTATCGCAGTGAGCCCTTCGTACATCAGCAGAGCAAGAAAATGATTGTTCAGTATGGGACGAAGCGGTTTCGGGCAGCCATTCGAAATATTACTCAGGCCAACTACCGTCTTCATGGGTGGGTCGTTCAACTCCTGGAACATCTTTACTGCCTTTATAACTTTCAACGCATGATCCTGTGATGTTGCGATCTGGAGGACAAGGGGATCGAGGTAAATGTCTTCGAGCGGCACACCATATTCCATAGCCCTAGCCATGATCTCGGCTGCTATCGCTGCCCGTTCCTCTGCATCTGCCGGAAGACCTCCTTTTCCGACAGTCAGTCCGATTATCCGGGCGTTGTGCCGGGCCGCGAGTTCGAGCATGGGAAAGCGTTCGGGGTCATTCGAAGTAGAATTGATGAGCGCTCTCCCCCATTCATTATTGTGCACCTTGAGCCCAGCCTCAATCGCCTGCCGGTTTGTTGTATCAAGACATATAGGGAGGGGAACAACTTCCTGTATTCCGGTGACCATCCATTGCATCAGGTCTTCGCCTCCGTCTTCAGCAGGCCCTATGTTTGCGTCGATCATGCCTGCGCCTGCCTTCCATTGCGAAAGCGCGATCTCCTGTATGGGAGCTTTGTCCTTTTTCATCATTGCCTCACGCACCCTCTTGGCGATGATACTGAGCTTTTCCCCTATGATCAACATGTTCTGAACACCCCTTTCTTCTGACTATGAGGGGCGATCTGAAAATCGCCCCTTTTGTTGCACCATTAATTGTCGTATGAAAAATACTAATCTACAGGTCTCAGAAATGTAACATATAAAATACCATATTTTTTCCTCCACGTAAAGAGTTTTTTTTAGCATAGGTTAAAACGTCTTGATTTTTCTTTTGCCGGGGGGTAAAATCTTATGAGTTTTATGTTGACAAACATAGTACGTTGTACTATCTTTACATGACATAAGATATATGGAAGGAGGTGAAAATTTAAATGAAGAAGGTTATAGCATTAATTTTGTCTTTAATGTTACTGGTAGCATTTACCGTAGGCTGCAAGCCGGCTGAAACACCGAAAACGGAGGCTCCGGTTCCGGCTCCGGCTGAGCAGGCAGCGCCGGGAGCGCCGGGAGCGCCGGGAGCGCCGGGAGCGCCGGGAGCGCCGGGAGCGCCGGGAGAACCGGGAGCGCCGGCTCCTGAAAAGCCAGCAAACTAGTTTGTTTATAGATTCAGGGGGTGGATGTTTTCCATCCCCTGAATTTGCTTTTTTCAGGCAAACCTGGTATATTTTACATAGTGTTTTCTCGATCGTGAAGAGTGGGTCATCCCACTCTTTTATTTTATAAGGATATTGCGTATTCCGGTACGCTTACAGGTATTATGGCTTACGATATCAGGCAGAAGTTGCTGGAAATGGCTCAACAGATAGCGTTGAGTCAGGGAGTGGGAATAGCGGACATAGAACTGCTGGGGAAGGGGAAAATATTGCTCAGGGTTTTTCTTGAGAAGGAAAACGGCATTACGCTCAACGACTGTGAACGGTTCAGCAAGAGCTTCGGGGCACTTATGGACGTCGAGAGCTCCTTGCCCGGTTCCTATACTATTGAAGTTTCCTCTCCCGGCCTTGACAAACCGCTCAGGACGATAAAGGATTTCGAAAACAACAAGGGCAAACTCGCCCGGATTGTTACTGCGGAAAAGATAGAAAACCAGAACTTCTTGCTTGGACGCATAGTAGAGGTACGTGACACGATTATACGGATACAGATAAAAGACCATGAAATCGATATCCCTTTTCATATGATCACAAAAGCGAGGCTGGAGATAGAACTGTAATGTCAAAAGAACTCTGCTACGTCATCGACCAGATAAGCAGGGAGAAAGGCATCTCGAGAGAAGTCCTTATCGAGACCCTTCGCTCCGCCCTCCTCTCTGCCACGCGGAGAAAATTCAGCGGGAGGACGAATATCGACCTTCTGATCGATCCTAAGACATGCGATATCAATGCATTCGAAATAAAGAATATCGTTGCGACCGTTACGAATAAAGACGAGGAGATCTCTCGCGAAGATGCGCGGAAGATAACTCCCGATGCGCTGGAGGGAGAAACAATAAACATTCCTCTCGACCTTCACGATTTCAGCAGAATGGCGGCACAGACTGCCAAGCAGGTTATTTTCCAGAAGGTACGGGAAGCCGAGCGCGATGTGATCTACAGTGAGTTCAAGGACAAAGTAGGCCAGATTGTGAGCGGAGTGGTAATGAGAAAGGAAAGAGGTATATATTTCCTGAACCTCGGCAAAACCGAAGCGCTTCTCCCTGTCAAGGAGACTCTCCCGAATGAAAGCCTTAAGCGGGGCGACAATGTCCGGGTCTATATAGAAGAGGTCAAAGTCACCTCAAAGGGGCCCGTCATCCTGGTAACCCGTACAAGCCCGCAGTTCGTTGCTTCGCTTTTCAGCATGGAAGTCCCGGAGATCAACGACGGTCTCGTCGTCATTCAGAATATCGTCAGAGAGCCCGGAGAACGGACGAAACTGGCGGTATATTCGAAAAATCCGTCAATCGACCCCGTAGGCGCGTGCGTCGGCATGAAAGGCACCCGTGTCCAGTCCATTGTTCGGGAATTGAGAGGAGAACGGATAGATATAGTCCCCTGGACCGAGGACCCCAGACAGCTTGTGTCAAGGGCATTGAGCCCCGCTGTCGTGGACAGGATAGGGATCAATGAAGAAACCAAGACAGCCATGGTGGTTGTCAACGACCTGCAGCTTTCCCTTGCAATCGGGAAAAAAGGCCAGAATGTCAGACTCGCGATGAAACTCACCGGCTGGGACATCGACATCATGAGCGAAACAGAATACTCGAAAATACGAATAGAAGAAGCGGACAAGACTTTTTCCTCTCCTTCTACGGATGGATAAAGACCTCTCAGAATTTCCAATACAGTACATCAAGGGTGTAGGACCACAGCGAGCAAGACTCCTTAACCGCATCGGCATCAGATCAGCAAAAGACGCCCTCTCTTACCTTCCCTACCGGTACGAAGACCGGAGCACGATAAAAAAGATCAGCACCCTGAGTTACGGCAGGATGGAAACAGCGGCAGGGAAGATCATTTCTGCGGAAGTAATCAGAGTTCCGGGGAGGAACCTGCGGATATTCGAACTCGTCCTCAACGACGGGAGCGGTCTTTTAAAGGGGAAGTGGTTTAACCAGCCTTTCATGAAAAAAAACTTTCGGGTCGGACAGGAAGTGCTTTTTTCCGGCGTGATCAAAAGAAACCCTTACTGGGGCGGGTTCGAGATTGACAACCCCGAATTTGAGATTATCCACGACGGGGATGATGCGCATATCCACACCGGGAGAATAGTGCCCGTATACAGAGTTACCAATGGTTTGAGCGTCAGACAGATGCGGTCAATAATGTTCACGGTAGTGCAGACATGTATGAGCGGGGTCCATGACTGTCTGCCCTCCGAGATCCTGCAAAAATACGGGCTGTCCGGACTCCCGGAAAGCACCATGAATGTCCATTTCCCCGTGGAAAATACCAACATCGACCTCCTGAACCGCGGACTCAGTGATTTCCACAGAAGGCTCTCTTTCGACGAACTCTTCATGCTTGAACTCGGTCTTGCCGTGATAAAGAGGGGGAGTGTATCCGAGAGGGGCATCTCGTTCAAGCCCGGGGGCAGGCTGCTCGCAAAGCTTACCGGTTCGCTTCCCTTTACCCTGACACAGGCGCAGGAAAGAGTGTTCAACGACATCAGCAAAGACATGAACAGTCCTCAACCGATGAGCAGACTTCTCCAGGGAGACGTGGGGTGCGGCAAGACCATTGTTGCGCTTATGGCAATGACGGTTGCGGCAGAATGCGGCTATCAATCGGCGCTGATGGCTCCTACCGAAATACTGGCGGAACAGCATTATATCACTATTCGCCCTGCCCTCGAACATCTTGGATTGAAAGTCTGTCTCCTCACCGGGAGCAGGAAAGAAAAGCCGCTCGACGTCATTACTTCGGGAGAGGCGGACATTGTCATCGGCACCCATGCATTGATACAGGAAGGGGTCGTGTTCAAAAACCTGGGGATCGCGGTCATAGATGAGCAGCACCGGTTCGGCGTCATGCAGCGCGCGCTCCTCAGGAAAAAGGCGAAAAACCCTGACGTGCTCGTAATGACCGCCACGCCGATACCAAGGACACTTGCAATGACTGTCTACGGAGACCTTGATTATTCAGTCATTGATGAACTCCCCCCGGACAGAAAACCGGTAACAACCCGCTCGTTCAATGCATCACAGAAAGAGCAGATCTATACGTTCATCAGGGATGAAGTGAGAAACGGGAGGCAGGTCTATATCGTGTATCCGCTCATCGAGGAATCAGAAAAAACAGACCTCAGGTCGGCAATACTCGGCAAAGAAGCATTCGAGAAAGTATTCCCCGAATTCAGGATCGGACTGCTTCATGGCAGGATGAAGACACCGGAACGCGAGGAGGTCATGACGTCCTTCAAAGAGGGCGGCCTCGATATCCTCGTAAGCACCACAGTCATAGAAGTCGGGGTTGACGTGCCAAATGCGACGCTTATGATTATAATACATGCAGAGAGGTTCGGGCTCTCGCAGCTCCACCAGTTGAGGGGGAGGATCGGGAGAGGGACCCATCAGTCTCATTGTATACTTGTTGTGTATAAGCCATATACCGACGAAGCGAGGAGAAGGATAGACATCATGGTGAAGACTCACGACGGATTCAGGATAGCGGAAGAAGACCTGGATATACGGGGGCCAGGCGAATTCTTCGGCACCCGCCAGTCCGGTATGCCCGATCTCAGGATAGCAAATATAGTACGGGACGGCCTGCTGCTCAATGATGCGAGAAGAGAGGCCTTTGCTCTTATCGAGAAAGACCCCGGTCTGGAGGGATATCCGCTCCTGCGAAGATCTCTCGAAACCTTCTGGAAAGGCAAGATCGAGCTTTTCAAGACCGGATGAGGGACCTGTGTACAAGAGAATAAAAGAAAATTTCGACAACGGGCTGATGAAGCTGAAATGGTTTTCGCATATCCTTTCGGACAGGATGAAGATCGAACTGTCTGTCTTCAAATTACTCTACCAGGCTGAGCAGAGGGAGAAGAACAAGGAAGATCTTATGAAGACCATCGGCGAGCGGATGCTGGAACTGAAAGACCACTCCGAGAAATCCATCCTTAAAGACAGGGTTATTGCGGACGCAATGAACGAAATAGAAAAAATCAATCAGGAAATCGAAGAGATAAAAAAACAGGCGTCGGAAATCAGCAGCACAGGTAATTAGTGTCTGTCTATGAACTCAGGTTTTGTCATCCTCCGGCTTGACCGGGGGATCCAGTCCCGAAAGCTTTCGGGATGAAAACACTGGATTCCCGCCTTCGCGAGAATGACGAATTTTTATCAGAATCGTACTTTATACACAGACACTAATTAGTGTCTATCTATGAACTCAGGTTTTGTCATTCCCCGACCTGATCGGGGAATCCAGGTTTTCAGGAGTATCTTTTGGTCAATAAAAATTACTTCGTATATATACTGGCAAGCAAACAAAACGGCACTTTGTATATTGGAGTGACCTCTAATTTGTTTAAAAGGGTTTGGGAACATAAAGAAAAACTGGTTGAAGGTTTTACGAAAAAATATGATATCGACAAACTTGTATATTATGAACAATTCCATGATGCTGAATATGCCATCAGGAGAGAAAAACAATTGAAAAAATATAATCGCGGATGGAAAATGGATCTTATTGAGAAGTCAAATCCAGCTTGGAAGGATTTGTATAAAGAATTACTATCTGGATTCCCCGATCAAGTCGGGGAATGACAGGAACAGCTCTTAAAAAGTTTCCAGATCAATTGAAACTAATAACATAAATGAATAACATAATTCTTTATTTATTTACCTTTCTTGTCGGCTCTGCGGTCGGTTCGTTTCTGAATGTCTGCATCTACCGGATGCCGAGGAATATCTCGATCATATTCCCCGCCTCCCGGTGTCCGTCATGCAATACCCCGATAAACCCTTTGGATAATATACCGGTCCTCAGCTATATCCTCCTTGGCGGGAAATGCAGGGTCTGCAAAGCAAAGATCGCATTCCGGTATCCTCTCGTCGAATTTCTCAATGCATCATTGTACGTAATTGTTGTTTGGAGATACGGTCTCAACTGGGACGCGGTTGTATACTGCATTTTTTGTTCCGCACTCGTCGTCATCACTTTTATAGACCTGGATTTCCAGATCATCCCCGACAAGATCACCCTCCCAGGTATACCTGTTGCGCTTATCGCCGGCGCGTTCCTGCTGCCCGACCCTTTCACGCGATATTCTGCTCTCGGCGTCAAGGATTCGGTCATCGGATTTCTTGCCGGAGGCGGTCTTTTTTATCTTATCGCCCTGGTCAGCAGGGGTGGAATGGGGGGAGGAGACATCAAAATGATGGCCATGGTCGGTTCTCTTACGGGATGGAAATCCGTGCTCCTCACGACATTTCTCGGCAGTCTCACGGGCTCCCTTGTCGGCATCTTTCTCATGATCTTCAAGGGCAAGGGAAGAAAGACAAAAATCCCCTTCGGACCCTTTCTTGCGCTCGGCTCTCTCATAACCCTCTTTTGGGGGCAGGAAATCCTTTCCTGGTACCTCCGGCGGTGATACCATGGGTCCTGAAATAGCCCTCTTCTATTTAATCGTTTTCCTGTTCATGGGAGTTGCCGCATTCTCTCTCATCAAAATCATTACAAGATATTATGGAGGGAAAAAACGTCCGGAGACCAAGGATGTCTCACAGGTAGGTTTTGTCGTGGACACGTTCCACGACCTTATGTCCAAACTGAAAGAGAAAGAAAAAGAGCTTGAAGACTTGAGACAGCAAGCGGAAGACAGGGCGACTGCAATAGAAGGATACAATGAGAACATCCTCCAGAGCGTACCGAGCGGCGTGATCAGTTTTGATGAAGATCTGCACATAACAAAGCTGAATTATGCTGCGGAAAAGATACTTGAAGTCAAAGGGGCAAGCGTAAACGGGAAACCCTATACCGAGGTGCTCGGGAAATCGATAACCGACCTCCTCTCCGCAAAAAAGGTTATCGAAAGAAATGAAGTGCGGTACATAACGCCGTCCGGGCGAAGCATATGGCTGGGACTCACCTTTTCACCATTGAAAAACAGCGAGGGACAGACAATCGGCCAGATCCTCGTCTTTACCGACCTCACCCATCTCAAGGCGATCGAATCCCAGATGGAACTGAGGGATAAACTCTCGAGCCTTGGAGAAATATCGGCGGGGATCGCGCATGAATTAAGAAATCCCATGGGGGTCATTGCAGGGTATACGAAATTGCTGTCCAAAAAAATTGATGCTGCCCTGAAACCTACAGTGGATGCGATATCCGGTGAGATTACGGTCATGGACAGGATCATCTCTGATTTCCTCTCGTTTGCCAAACCTGCATCGCTTGCAATTTCCGAGATCAATCTCAGGAAAATGATCGGGGACTGCATCAGTATCGCAGTGGGAGAGAGAGATGATATAAGGCTTGCGGTGGACATCCCGGACCTGCCGGAATTCAGGGGCGATGAGGTGCTTCTCAGACAGGCGTTCATTAACCTTATTCAAAACTCTGTTGAAGCAATGCCGCAGGGCGGGAATCTTTCTCTCCGGGCATTCCGGACCGCAGATCCGGCAGGGAATTTCCTGAACATGGTGCTCTCTGATACCGGACATGGAATTCCCGATGAGATAAAAAATAAGATATTTCTGCCCTTCTTCACCACAAAAGAGAAAGGGACAGGCCTCGGTCTGGCCATAGTCCACAAGATCATAATCTCGCATAGCGGGAGCATCTCGGTCGAAAGCAGCGGGGAAGGCACGACTTTCAAGATAAGGCTGCCTCTGCAGTAAATATTCAGTTTCCGGAAAGTATGGTATAAGGCTTAATTTCCAAATCAAAATCACGGGTAATCTTGATGAGGCTGAAGTCGAAGCGGAAGCCTCAGCTCTCATTGTGATGACAACATTATAATTCATGCAAAGCCACGCATTTTCTCAAAGGTAGTTTAGTTTGATTTGGAAATTAAGCCTTATACCATACTTCAATATTTTGGATGGCAATGAACTCACCCACTACTTGACAAAAAGCCTTTCTGAGTCATAAGGTAGAGGCGATAAATATATTCTAATACCCTATGACTATAAAGACAGGTCACAGTACTTTCACTCATTCTCATCTCCCGATACAAACCGGGAGACTCCGAGGAATTTTGCCTCTTTATTATCAAATTTATACACTGTCTGTGTATCGGCAAAATAAATCCGTTCAAATACCGTGCCCTGTCTTTAACTGAGAAAATCTATGATCGCAATAAATTAAGGAGTATCAATATGCAAAAAATAACGATTCAGGACTTCCTGAAAAAGAAACGCGAAAAACAAAAAATTACCCTTCTTACCGCCTACGACTACCCTTTCGCAAAGATCGTTGACGAAGCAGGCATTGATGGGATCATAGTCGGTGATTCAGTGGGCATGGTCGTCCAGGGGCTCGAAACGACCCTGCCGGTCACCATGGATGAGATGATTTATCATACAAAGATCGTATCAAGAGCCGTGCAGAACGCAATGGTAATCGGCGACCTGCCCTTCATGTCTTACCAGACAAGCGTTGCAGATGGGGTAAAGAATGCGGGAAGGTTTCTTAAAGAAGCCGGGGCTTCAGTCGTAAAAATCGAAGGCGGCGCTGAAGTTGCAGAGCATATCCGGGCGATGACAAGATCGGATATCCCGGTTATGGCCCATATCGGGTTAACTCCTCAGTCCATCCACAGGATGGGCGGCTACAAGGTACAGGGCAAAACAGAAGCCTCTGCGAAAAGGCTTCTCGAAGAAGCGCATATCGCTGAGGACGCAGGGGCTTTTTCCCTATTGCTGGAAGCGATTCCGATGGGATTGGCTAAAAAAATTACAGAAGAGTTAAGCATCCCGACTATCGGCATCGGCGCCGGTCCTTTCTGCGATGGTCAGGTCCTCGTCCTCCACGACGTCATCGGCCTGTTCGAACGCTTCCTCCCCAAATTCGCCAAACGATATACAAACCTGAAAGAATCAGCCTTTGAGGCCATTAAAGAATATAAGGAAGAAGTGGAGAAGGGAGTTTTTCCTTCAGAGGAACAGAGTTTTAAGTAAGTCGAAATAGTAACGGAAAATTTATTCTTTTCCGATTGTGATCTTTTTTGTTAAATTGTTTTTCCCATTGCGAACATAAATAAGAATTATTTCATCACCTTTATTCAAATCAGCGATGGTCTTAATTGCCTCACCCTTTTTCACACTGGTGTATTTATCAAATACGTATTTATTCTCTACTTCTTTACCCTCCACTGCTTCTTTCAGGGTAATCGTCATGGAATCCGTATCAATGGAACTTATTGTACCATTCACCTGTTTTGCTACTTTTACGCTCCCCATCATACTCCCCAAATTTCCTGCAAGAGAAGTTTGTATCAGAGAGAGACAAAGAAACAGAGAAAAACCTATTACCAATATTTGTTTCATTTCATTACCTCCTTATTTCAAGTCCCGTTTGCATATTCCAGGAATCTTTGTTTTTATATTTTAAAATATTTGTTCATTCAGAGTAAAGTATTATTCAAGCCACAAGCGCTATGGACAGATTCCGGAAATAATATAAATCAATGTCATTTTGAAGACAAATGGTATACTATAAAATACAGAACAATTCCATGAAAAGTATAAGAAATTTCCATATTCTTGTTGTATCTTTTATCATTCTGTTCTTTGCTTCAGGTGGATATACTCAACCACAAATACCAAAAGAGAATATCTCTGAAACAACCTCTTCCGAAGTTAAAAAGCAGATCGAAAGGCTGTACGATGACAAAGCTTCTGAACGTGGGGCTGCTGCAGAAGCTCTGGGTGAAATGGGGCAACAGGCAGTTTCTGCCATCCCTTTTCTTATTGAACTGTTTGCCGATACCGATCCTATCATCCTTAAAGCTCAGGACGGAACAGCAGAAATAACCTCTCCCAGTAAAAAAGCAGTAGCTTCTCTTATTAAAATCGGCCCACCAGCTATTGAACCTTTAATTGCCGCACTTCAGGACAAACGCACTATCATTCGATTCAACTCAGTGGAAGCCCTTAAAAAAATTAAAGATCCTCGTGCAGTCGAACCACTTATTCATGTGCTCAAGGACAACGATTCTGATGTACAGAAAAATGCGGTTGAAGCACTTGGTCAGATTCGGGACATGCATGCGCTTGGTCCCCTCAGTTCTTTTCACCATAATTCCAAGTATTCACAAAAACAGGAAGTAGCGTTTGCTTTAAAGAACATCATCGACAAAATGAGAGAAAATCGCAATACGGAAGAGCTCATCAGGGCACTGAATAATTCTGAAGCAATTGTTCGCGAACTTGCGGCAGATGCGTTGGGACAGATGCAGGCCAGCCGTGCCGTTCAACCACTTATTACCTTATTGGAGGACGAGGACCCAGAGGTGAGGAAAAAAGCAGCGGTGGCACTTGGAGCAATCAAGGACCAGAAAGCTGTTGACCCACTTATATCCCTGCTCAGGGACAACAACGAAGAAGTCAGGGAAGGTGCAGTCAAAGCACTGCAGAACATCGGCGTTGTTGCACTGGAGACTCTTCTTAATGCTTTGAAAGATAAAAATGAATCTGTTCGCATAGCAGCAGTGAAGATCCTGAGCGGGATAAAAGATAAGCGTATGCTGACATATATGATCGATGCTCTTGATGATGAATCCTGGATAGTCAGACTTGAGGCAGCAAGAGCACTTGGAAAAATAAATGACGCTCAGGCGGTAGGCCCACTTATCAACGCACTCAGGGATAGGAACGCCTCTGTACATGATGCTGCAGAAAGGTCCCTCATATCTCTGGGTACTTCCGTTGCTGATCCTCTTCTTGTTCATGCTCTCAAAGAAGATGATATCCGTATTCGTTCGTCAGCAGCAAAAATACTTGGGGAGGTCCGTGATAAGAGTGCCATCATATATTTAATTGATGCATTAAAAGATCAAACATGGGTTGTGAGAGCCGAAGCAGCTATTGCTCTGGGAAAGATCGGTGATGAACAGGCTCTGGGGCCTTTATATGATGCAACCAACGATAGAGATTCATATGTCAGAGATGTGGCAGCAGGGGCAATTCAGAAGATAAAAGACCAGTAATTCTGTATCGTCACCACAACCAATCCAAATATATACCTCGAAAATTTCAAGGGAATGCATTTCCCTCCAAAAAACTACAGGGCATCTTTCACATTCCTTCCCTTGATGGGAGGGTTTTAGGGAAGAGTGTCAAAAGAGTCTTCTTGCGTCAACCCCAACAAGCCAGTGAAAGGTAGCGTAAAATCTTCTGTGTAAAAATCTTGAGGTAAAAAATAAAAGGGT
>JAVHLL010000017.1 GCA_031082155.1 Thermodesulfovibrionales bacterium
CTAATATCAAAGGCTCTATAAATTCAGTAGCGATATGCAATTGTGACACAGTCTCAGAGCCGGGATGACGGAAAAGGAACTGAACATGATTCAGGGATTATGCACACAGATAGAGAAGAAAGTGTTGAAAAAATAAGGGGATATTAGGAATGCGGGTTCCGGTCTTCCGGAACCCGCATGTTGATTGTTAAGCCTTTTGGACGTTTTCTGCTTTGGGTCCCTTTGGGCCGTCAACGACTTCAAAGCTGACTGCCTGACCTTCTGTCAGCGTCTTGAACCCACTGCCCTGGATAGCAGAATAGTGTACGAAAACATCTCCGCCATCTTCCTTGGTAATGAATCCGAAGCCTTTGGACTCGTTGAACCATTTCACGGTTCCTTTTACCATGCTACTACACCTCCTTGATGATTGTAATCGAAGATTACGGAACTTGCCATAAATGCTGCAAAGTCCAAAGTCTTTGGAGCTACCTACAACAAAACTTCCGAAACTTCGGCGTTAGTATTGCATAGGATCCTGAAAAAGGTCAAGGAAATTCAACAGGTTGACAGAAAAGAGCGATTCTATTACTCTAAGTAATCTCTCCTTGAATTCCAACCGCTCCGGGGAACGTGTTGCGGGAAAGTGAGAGATTGGATAATAGTGTCATCTCCGTGGCAGCCAATGGTGTATTTCTCCGGTGCAGACGCTGCCGCAGAGCATAACGACTGTGAGAATAATTATGCGGGACAAGATACAAAAAGCCTTTGAAGAAAGCATACGAGTAAAAGAGAAGTTTCTTGACACAAAGAATATCGACAGGATCATTGAGGTAGCAAAAGCGATTGCCAGCGCCTTCAATGACGGGAAGAAAGTCATTCTCTTCGGCAACGGCGGCAGTTCTACCGACGCTTCGCATATTGCAGCAGAATTCATCAACAGATTCAAAAGAGAACGCCCCAGTCTTCCAGCAATCGCACTCAATACGGATATGGCTGTCATCACGTCCATAGCAAACGATTATGATTTTTCCGAGATTTTCTCGAAGCAACTCAAATCCCTCTCTGAAGAAGGCGATATCGTTCTTGCGCTCAGCACAAGCGGAAATTCTCCGAACATCCTCAAGGCAATGGACATCGCGAAGAGAAAAAAGCTGACCACGGTCGCGTTCACTGGGGCAAAAGGGGAAAAATTCGCTTCTCGCGCCACCTATGCGTTCATTGTCCCGTCGGACAGTACTCCCCGCATTCAGGAAACCCACATTACGCTGGGACATGTTTTGTGCCAGTTGGTTGACGAGATCCTCTTTGAAGCGCCAAGGAAAAAATGACCGGTATCGTCTTCTCACACGCATCACCTTCCTGACATGAGAATCCTTGGTATTGATCCTGGGTTGGCAAACACCGGGTTCGGGGCGATTCAGTGCCAAAACGAGACCCCTTCCCTTCTCACCTGCGGATCTATTAAAACATCGAGCAGAGAGCATACCGCAAAAAGGGTTTCCCAGATTTATACCGACCTCGAACAGCTGCTCCGTTCAACACAGCCTGATCTCATAGCAATCGAAACTGCATTCTCCCTGGTTAGGTATCCGAGGGCGGGTATTCTCCTCGGCAGTGTTCTGGGTATTGTATATGTCTCTGTTTTTCACCATAATATCCCCATGGTGGAGATAACGCCAAAAGAGATCAAGAATGCGCTGGTTGGGTATGGAGCTGCGAGTAAGCACCAGCTCAGGACACAGGTGAAGAAGTTGCTGAAAATAAATCATATCAAGTCCCTGCACGCATCCGACGCTCTCGCGGTAGCACTCACCGCTTTTTACAGAAAATCTTTTAAGGGGAAACCATGATCTCCTATTTTAAAGGTGCGCTGAAAACAAGCTATGCCCACGATGACCGGATTACCCTTGTCGTGAATGGGATCGGATACGATATCCTTCTGCCTGGCTATGTCATGAATAAGGTTAAGCAGACGCATTCCGACGGTGACGAAATAGAACTCTACGTCTCATACAACCAGACGGAAAGACAGCCGAAGCCAGTCCTTGTCGGCTTTCAGTCATCCCTCGACAAAGAGTTCTTTGAACTTTTCATATCGGTAGAGGACATCGGTCCTTCCGCCGCAGTAAAGGCGCTTATCAAACCCATAAGAGAAATCGCCCGCTTTATCGAAGAGAAGGATACGAAGGCGCTCAGACAGCTAAAAGGTATCGGGGAAAGAAAAGCGGAAAAGATTATCGCAACACTGAAAGGTAAGGTAGCAAAATTCGCCCTGATGCAGGAGATCGAAACAGCGCCGGCTGTCACGGAAGATTTCAGGAAAGAAGTCGAAGACGTCCTCGTCACTCAGCTCGGGCATAAGCATCTGGAAGCGCGGCAGATGATCGAGGAAGCCATCGGACGCAACCCTCGCATCAGTTCTGCTGAAGAGTTATTCGAGGAAGTCTACAGGGCACAGAAGAAATGATACACGAAGAATCCGGGAAGATAGAAGATTTCCTGATGGAAAAAGGTCCTGCCGAAGAAGAAATTGTCGTAAATCTCAGACCGAAAAGCCTCTCCGAATACATCGGCCAGGGGAAAATTGTCGAGACTTTAAAGATAGCGATCGAGGCTGCATTAAAAAGACAGGAATCCCTGGATCACATCCTCTTCAACGGTCCGCCCGGTCTCGGCAAAACAACGCTGGCCCATATCATGGCCATTGAGATGGGCACACGGATCATAACCTCGTCCGGTCCGGCTCTTGAAAAAGGCGGTGACCTCATGGGCATTCTGACCCATCTCGAAAAAGGCGATATCCTCTTTATTGACGAAATACACCGGATTCCGAAGATCGTCGAAGAATTCCTCTATCCGGCCATGGAAGATTTTGCAGTGGACTTTGTTTTTGACAAGGGTGTTCACGCACGGACACACCGCTACCGTCTTGAACCATTCACCCTGATCGGCGCAACAACCCGCGCAGGGCTTCTCTCCTCTCCGCTGAGAGAGCGCTTCGGTATTACGAGAGACCTTGATTTCTATCAGGAAAAAGAACTGGTTCTCATTGTAAAGCGTTCTGCCGCTCTTCTCGATGTGCCGATAGACGATGAGGGCACCTTCGAAATCGCCCGCCGGGCACGGGGCACACCGCGGGTCGCGAACAGACTGCTCAAGCGGGTCCGTGACTTTGCACAGGTCAGGGCCGATGGAAAAATAACGAGGCCTATTGCAATCGATGCGCTGGCGCTTGAAGGTATCGACGAACACGGTCTGGGAGAGACAGACAGGAAGCTTCTGAAAACCATCATTCTGAATTATAAAGGCGGTCCCGTGGGCATTGAGGCAATCGCCTCGACACTCCAGATAGAAACCGACGTTTTACTGGATGTCATTGAACCCTACCTCCTGAAATCGGGTTTTGTGATCAGAACATCACAGGGCAGAAAAGCAACAGACATAGCATATACCCACCTGAATATCACCCACGGTAAAGAACCGAACCTGTTCGAGAACACAAAAACAAAGCGCCGTTCGTAATACACCAGTTACAGACAGTTCTCAACCGGAACCAGAGCGCTCTCCATTCTCCTTTTCCCTATCCTCTTCCTGTAACTCTTTCCGGATATCCCCCCGAATACCGCCCTGGATGAATTTCCATTGAGAATAATCAGATCAGGGTCATTGGGGTCTGCCCTTTCTCATTGATATTATGGACTTTGGTTCTTTCTCCCATACTTTCCACCACAGCGATGTAAGGATTACGATGATCTACACCCACTATATACCGAGATCATACTTATGGTTTTTAAACCGAAACACATACCTATTGTTTTATAATATGAAGAGATGAAGCTCTTAATGCATATCTGCTGTGCGAACTGCAGTTTGTACCCTATTCAGTCGCTCACTTCCAAAGGCATAGACATAAAGGGCCTCTGGCTGAATCCAAATATACACCCTTACACTGAATACAGGCTGCGGTTTGATGCCCTTCAGAAACTTGAGGATATGTGGAACCTTGACATTGAATATAGAGACAATTATGGGCTGAAAGAGTTCCTCAGAACTGTGGTAAACCACGAGGAGAACCGCTGTGCATTCTGTTACACGATGCGCCTCGAGGAGACTGCAAGGACTGCGAAAAAGATGGGGCTTGACGGTTTCACAACCTCCCTTCTTGTAAGTCCGTACCAGAAATTTGATATGATACTTAAGGTTGGAACAGACATGGGAAAAAAATATTCAATACCGTTTTTTATCGAAGATTTCAGACCGGGATGGAAGGAAGGCATGCGGCTTTCGAAGGAATTCGGCCTTTACCGGCAGAAATACTGCGGGTGCATCTATTCCGAAATGGAACGGTATATGAAAAAACAGGTTTCTCAGCTACAATGAACTCAGGAAATCAGGGAATCCGGTAAACTTTATTTATGCCTGACAGCATGCATTCTATAGGTAAAATGCTTATTTTTACCGGTATCGTCGTGGTTGCCATGGGCGGCCTGCTGATGCTCATGGGAAAATTTTCGTGGTTCGGGAAGCTCCCGGGAGATATCGTAATACAGAAGAAAAACTTTACGTTTTACTTCCCTTTGGCCACCAGCATTCTCTTAAGCGTAATTCTGAGTCTCATATTCTGGATATTCGGGAAACGATAACGGAATGACGAAAATTCTCTCCTTGTTCATGCCACTCATTTTCTGCACACTTATCTGTCCCTGGAATACTCAGGCTGCCGATACGATAAAAGTCCTTATCCTGAATGATGTGTATTCCCGGATACCCTCCAAAAATGAAAAGATTGTGAGACTCGGCAGCGCGCATGGAGATCTGCTCCTGTCGGGAACGCACTATACCGGCAATATAGAAGTCTGGAGGGGTGACAACGGGATATATCTTATCAATGAACTGCCCCTGGAGGAATATATCAGGGACGTCGTTGCAGTTGAGGTAAAACCCGAATGGGATATGGAAGCGTTGAAAGCACAGGCAGTGGTATCAAGGACATACGCCCTCTACCACAGGAAAATGAACGGCGGGTCCTCCTATCATATTGCATCATCCATACTCAACCAGGTATACAGAGGGAACAGACCCGACTTGAGAGTGTCATATGCAGTGGAAAATACCAACGGGGAGATACTTACCTATAACGGTAGGCCAATCGAAGCCTTTTACCATTCAACCTGTGGTGGAAAGACCGAGGATGCGGAAGAGGTATTCGGAAAGAGCTATCCGTTTCTGAAACCGGTGGAATCACCTTGCACCCTTTCGCCTTATTCGACCTGGGAGAGGGAGATTCCTGCGAAGGAAATCGCACAGGCATTGAATATGTCAGGGATTCACGACATCTCGATAAAATCCTTTACCTCAACAAAACGGATAAAACAGCTCGACATCACCCATTATTCCGGTGTATCGTGCGTAAGCGCAACCGAATTCAGAAAAGCGCTCGGCTGGAACAGGCTGCCAAGCACAAAATTCACGGTCCGCAAGCATCAAAATACTTTTATCTTCGAAGGGAAAGGGTATGGTCACGGTGTAGGCCTCTGCCAGTGGTGTGCACTTGAAATGGCCGCTGATGGAAAAGATTACAAGGAAATCCTCTCTTTTTTCTATCCCGGCACGACCTTGGAGCGTTATGAAAGTTACTGATTTTGACTATATCCTGCCTGAAGATCGCATTTCCGAACGACCATGGGAAGAACGGACGGGTTCCCGTCTTCTTGTCCTCCACCGGGACGGTATGGTTGAGCACAGGATTTTCTCTGACCTCCCCGCCTATCTCGGGCAGGGAGACATGTTGATCCTCAATAATTCGAAAGTCTTTCCGGCAAGACTCAAGGGTCGGAAAAAGGGCGGAGGACAGATTGAAATACTTCTGGTAAAAAAAATCCGGGATGACGTCTGGGAGGTGCTTTCCCGTGGATCATATACAGGCAGGGTCACCATCGCAGATGATTTTTTTTCCGATCTCTATCAGGGAAGGACCGCGCATTTTCATTTCCAGGGTGACTTTATGGAGAACATCTGGAAGCACGGGTTAATGCCTTTGCCTCCCTATATAAAACGTCTGCCTGATGAATATGATAAGGGTCAGTATCAGACCGTGTATGCCTGTGAAGAAGGCTCGATAGCTGCCCCGACCGCTGGTCTCCATTTTACTGATGCTCTGCTCCGGGAGATTTCTCTGAAGGGTGTTGCAGTAAAAGAGATTACCCTGCATGTCGGGATCGGTACGTTCAAACCTATCCGGACAGACATTCTTGAGGAGCATCATATGGATGCAGAACATTTTGAGATAGATGCCGGCCTTGTTCAGGAAATCGGGGAGACGAAAGCATCAGGGAAGCGTGTGGTTACAGTCGGAACAACGTCGACCCGCGCACTGGAAGGATACTTAAGCGGCAAATGCAGGATCGTTTCCCGGAATGGGAAGGTCCAGGGAACAACAGACATCTTTATTTATCCAGGGCATGAGTTCAAAGCCATAGATTCCCTTGTTACCAATTTTCATCTTCCGAGATCAACCCCGCTTATGCTGGCCGCTGCCAAGTCCGGATGGAAGAATATGCTGAACGCATATAAAGAAGCTCTCGCCAAAGAGTATAGATTTCTCTCTTATGGTGATGCTATGCTTATTTTATGAAAAGGGCTGAAGGGAGAGAACAATCCTCGGTGCTTTTTCTCGGCAAAGGGATCATTATTGTCTCACTCGTTCTTATATCCTCGGTCACTTTTGTCCTGGGCTATTTTGTTGGGAAAAACACAAATTCGCACGAAGAGACCACCATGCAGATCGCTCCTGCGCCGATACCTTATGAACAGACTACCGCAGGAACCGAGGGTCAGGAGCCCCAGGCTTCCCCTCCTGAATATACTGAGAGAACAGGCGACCGTCAACAGCCCTTTCATTCCGATGAGGTAGTGGAACTCATAGAAAATACCGAAAAATCCGGACAACATTCTTCAGCTTCCCGGAAAAATATAACTGACACCTCTGGCGGTACTCAGACACAGGAGCAGAAGAAAGCCGTTCAACCCCCACAGGGTAAACAAGCCGGCAGCCTGACAAGCGAAAACAGGAAAACTCTGAAATACACCGTGCAGGTAGGTGCCTTCAAAAATGAGTCAGATGCGCGAATACTCAGTGAAAAGCTTGAGAAAAAGGGGTACAACACACAGATGATTGTCACACAGGAAAAGAGCCGCGAGAAACTTTTCAAGGTTATGGTAGGTGCGTTCATTATAAGAAAAGACGCTGACATACTCGCACTGAAACTGAAAAAATCGGAAGGGCTGAAAGCATTCGTGACCTTTCATAAAAACACGGAGGGCATACGGTAACAGTCGAGATAGAACTTGATATGGAAAAAGAGGAGAACCTGCTCTACGGGAGGATTGACAAGAACCTGAAAACCATTGAAGAGGCGCTCGGCATTGTCGCCTCACAGAGAGGGAACAAAATTTTTTTACGGGGTGACGAGAAACCGGTCGAGAAAGCGGAGAAACTCCTCATGGATATCCGCACGATCAGCTCTGAAGGGTATAATCTTACGCCGGATGATATCCGGTTTGCTCTTAGATCAACAGCAACCGAAGGCGAATATACCTCGGTCAAAGAACTTTTTCTCAACAATATCCCTATTTCTTCCAAAAAACGTTTCATTATTCCCAAGACAGAGACACAGAAGCGATATATAGAAGCCATAAGAAATTTCGATATCGTAATGGGCATTGGCCCGGCGGGAACCGGGAAAACCTATCTTGCAATGGCAATGGCAATCAATGCGTTTCTGAAAAAACAGGTCAGCAGGATCGTCCTCGCCCGCCCTGCTGTCGAGGCAGGCGAGAAATTGGGTTTTCTGCCGGGTGATATCTATGAAAAGTTCAACCCCTACCTGAGGCCACTCTACGATGCACTCCTGGACATGATGGAGGCTGAAAAGGCAGGGAAGCTTATAGAACGGGGAGTAATAGAGATAGCTCCTCTTGCTTTTATGCGCGGGAGAACCCTCAACGACTCGTTTGTCATCCTCGATGAAGCGCAGAATACTACTTCCGAACAGATGAAGATGTACCTGACCCGCCTCGGGTTTAATTCAAAAACGGTTGTCACGGGAGACGTAACCCAGATTGACCTTCCCCACGGGAAAGCATCAGGCCTTATCGAGGCTGAGAAAATTCTTAGGGATACTGAAGGCATAAAATTTATTTATTTTTCCGAACGTGATGTGGTAAGACATAAACTCGTACAGGAAATCGTCAAGGCATACGAAAAATATGAAAAACGGACAACAGAAGAGTAATATCCGGAGTCTCCGAATCTTCCTCCAGAAATTCAAGAACGGTACTTCTTCGAAAGGAGAGGGAATGACTCCCTCGCAGACCGGAAAAGAAAAACTTCTCCGTATGTATTTTGTACTATTCTGCGGTATTGTTTCAGCGCTTGCTATCCAGACCGATTTTGGTATTGAACAGCTCATGGGAGGATTCTTCATCGCGAGTCTCCTGTTATTCATCTTTTACAAGGACATAATGAGATACCGGCCTGCATATGTGAAGAAACATAATATGCTCCTGCTCCTGGGGCTGATTGTCATCGGTACGCTTTTCATTGAACGGACATTCGGTTTTCTCCTCCTGCATCTCTCAAAGGGACTGGAATATCGCTTTATCGAGAGTGCGCTCTACGGAATACCCGTGGCTACCGGAGCGATGCTCGTCTCACTCATGTTCGATTTTCATACCGCAATCACCTTTTCATTCCTGGTAAGTCTCCTGACCGGTCTCTGGCTCCATGATGCAGCCTTCACCATATTTGCCTTTGTCAGCAGCATTACGGCGGCCTTCGGAGGGATACAGTGCAAAAAAAGGTCTTCCATCCTGAAAGTCGGCGGTTATATCATCGCAGTAAATATTGTGGCTGTCATGCTCATCCTGCTCTTCGAGGGCTATCTCTTAACCGACAAGACATTCCCTTCAATAATCTTTGCGGCTCTCGGAGGCATCAATGTCGCTGCGTTGGTATCCCTGCTTCTTCCTGTACTTGAATATACCTTCAAGGTTACCACTGACATAAGCCTTCTCGAGCTCCTCGATCTGAATCAGCCTGTTATGAAAAACCTCATGATCACCGCACCCGGCACCTATCATCACAGCGTCATTGTCGGCAATCTTGCAGAATCTGCGGCTGAAGCCGTCGGTGCGAATCCCCTTCTCGCACGGGTCAGCGCCTATTACCATGATATAGGCAAGATAAAGATGCCTGATTATTTCGTCGAGAATCAGGGTGGCTCAGCAAGCAGGCACGATAAACTGACCCCGCACATGAGCAGTATGATCATTATCAACCATGTCAAAGAGGGCACCGAACTTGCGAATCAGTATAATTTACCGGAACCGATTGTCGAGATAATGCAACAGCACCACGGGACTATGCTCGTGAGTTATTTCTATCAGAAAGCAAAAGAGACAGGAGAGCGTTCCCTTCCCAATGAAGACGACTATAAATACCACGGCCCCAAACCCCAGACACGGGTGGCCGCCCTGGTTATGATGGCGGATGCGGTTGAGGCAGCCTCGCGGGTATTAACAGACCCTACACCTGCCCGAATCGCATCGCTAGTCGACAGGATAATCAACCATATCTTTCTTGAAGGTCAGCTTGACGAATGCGAACTTACCCTGAAAGATATTCATGAAATAAAGAAACGTTTTTCCTTTGTCCTCACCGGCATATTCCATAAAAGAGTCGACTATCCGGGGTTTGATTTTTCGAATGAAGATTTATTTAAAGAACCAGCAAAAACTCATAAAGGTAAATCACCGGAGAATAACAAACATTCTCCGGAAAACGTGCAGGCACCTCGGCCTTCATAAAGCTGAACTGAGTATTCTCCTGGTCAACAACCGCAGGATGCAGGTACTGAACCGCTCATTTCGCGGCGTGGACAGAACTACCGATGTGCTTTCATTCCCCCAGACTGACGTGGGCCATCAGTCCTCAGCTCCCGGCTCCAAACATTGCATTCTGGGCGATATCGTTATCAACCTGCAAAAAACGCATAGACAGGCTACTGAATACGGGCATTCGTTTTACGAGGAATTGAACAGGCTCCTCATCCACGGCCTCCTCCATCTTATCGGGTATGACCATGAAACGACGGGATATGATGAGAAAAAAATGAAAAAAAAAGAAAAGGAACTGCTGAAAAATTTAAGATAAACCAAACGAGAGCCGATAAATCCTCATTCCGTGAAATACCCTTTTATCTTATGGTATCGTTCCTGAAGTTTCGTATGTCCCGGGACAGTTTTCTTCTCATCTGCTAACGATCATTTCCCGGATGAGGTCACTGTATACCACAGGTTATATGACCGAAATTCTTTTGTCTCCATATGGCTGGGGCCACCGGAACGTATCGATAAGCCAGATCAGATGTTTAATAAGATTTGGCTGTCTATCAATATTTAACTCCTCCTCAAAAAGGACACCGATGAGATACCTTGTTTTAAATTTTTTCTGCCAGTCGACCACCCCAGTGGTCCTATCCTCACAAATTTTACCGTTCCTGTCAACATAAGCAATCTGTATCTGCACCTTCTTCCCTTTGCCAACCGGTTTGTCTGCATAGAGACCCATGCCTGAAAAAGATATATTCGCGATAGTCATGTCAACAGCTGCCTTCTCTTTCGAAATGTTCACTCTTGCGCTCCCGAAGAACTGGTACCTGAACCACTTCCGTGAATCCTCCGTGCTTCTCCGCTTCTTTTTCATTTCATTCTCTCTCAGCTCTCCTGATTTCAGAGCAACCCTGCCCTTTCCATGATAACAGGCACCTTGTGCTCTATGCCGATTGCCATTATATGGACTCCGTCGCATATACCTTCTTCCTTGAGCTGACGGATGTGCCGCGCGGCAATATTCAAACCGGTATCAAGCGCCTTTTCCTTGCCTGCAGCCTTGATCTCGTCAATAAGCTCCTGGGGAACCCGTATACCGGGCACATTTTTGTTCATAAAGTTTGCCATACCAGCCGATTTCAGCACAACTATCCCTGCAAGCATTTTTACCGGAAATTTCCGCACATAGCCCATAAACTCCTTAAACTTTTCGATATCGTATATTGCCTGTGTCTGAAAAAACATCGCGCCTGCATTAATTTTCTTTTCGAATTTCATAAGCTGCGGTTCGATGAAGTCGGTCTCAGGTGTGACCACAGCGCCCTGGAAAAAATCTGTCGGGCCCTTCAGTTCATTCCCTGACATGTCCTTCCCGCGGTTCAGGCCGTCGACCATCCTTAACAACTGCACTGATTCAACATCATAGACCGGTTTCGCATCTTTATGGTCTCCTGCAGATACATAATCACCCGTCATGCAAAGTACATTCCGTATACCGAGCACATGGGCCCCAAGCAGGTCCGACTGGAGTCCTATCCTGTTCCGGTCGCGGCAGGTCATCTGGAGTATCGGCTCAAGACCGTTGTCCAGAGCAACCCTGCACACAGCAAGGGAACAAATCCTCATAACGGCAGATTGGTTGTCTGTCACATTTGCAGCGTGGATATTTCCTTTGAGCAGGTGAATATTTTCGGTCATCTCGGTGATATCGGTCCCCTTCGGGGGGCCGATTTCAGCCGTTACCACAAACTGTCCTGCACTGAGCTTCTCTCGAAACGTCATCATTGCCTCCTACCTCTCAATATCCATTTGCCAGGCACAAATATATTACGATTATCAATTATTGACTTCTGAACATCTGATGTTTGTATCGTTGATAATTGGTAATTAGACATTGTCTGGCTATTGGCAAATGGTTATTGGTTATTCTCTCCCAATATCTGTTCGGTATCTGATCCCTTCGAAATGAATCTCTTCGATATTTCGGTATGCTACCTCCCGTGCTTCCCTGAGTGTCGTTCCCCTTCCCACTACATGGAGAACCCTCCCTCCGTCGGTAACAAACCCTTTTCTTTCAGATATGCCGACTCCGGCAAAAAATATCTTACAGTCCGGGTCTTCGATTTTATCGAGGCCTGAAATTGGATATCCCTTGCCATATCTGCTGGGATATCCCGGATACCAGCCTTTGCTCTTTCCGTTTTTCATCTGCCGGGTTCTCCCGGCTGCTGCAACGACATCACAGTAATAATCCCTGCTCCATTCGACTTCCCTGTCAATGAGAACCCCGCGTATGATCTGGAAGCTGATATCACTAAGGGGGGTCTTCAAGCGGGGGAGGATCACCTCTGCTTCGGGGTCACCGAAACGGACGTTTGCCTCCAGAAGATGCGGAGTGTCTCCAACGAGCATGAGCCCCATATAGAGAATCCCTTTATACTCACAGTTCTCCTTTTCTCTAAAACCCTGAATCAGCGGCAAGGCAACCTTTTCTGATACAAGGCGGGTGAGTTCTTCGCCTTCCAGTCGATGCGGTGAATAGGACCCCATACCGCCTGTATTCATGCCTTCATCATTATCAAAGGCTCTTTTGTAATCCTGGGCGACAGGCATTGCTGCGATTGCATTCCCATCGGTGAACACAAAAAAAGATATTTCTGTTCCAAATAGTCTTTTTTCGATGACCACCTTCCGGCCTGAATCGCCGAAGACCTTCTCCACCATCAGCTGGTTAACTGCATGCAGGGCCTCATCGGTAGTGGAACAGACAAGAGATCCTTTCCCCTGTGCAAGCCCATCCGCCTTGACCACAACAGGATACGGCAAGCTCTCAATATAGTCTTTTGCAGCATCGGGGTCTTCGAATACTTCGAACTCGGCAACCGGGACCCCCAGTTCTCTGCACAGCAGTTTCGCGTAGGCCTTGCTCCCTTCGAGGATACTGGCCTTTTTTAGTGGACCGACAATGGGAATGGTTTCATTCGTAAAAAGATCCACGATACCGTTTGTGAGCGGACTTTCCGGACCGACAAAGACAAGGTCAACTTTTTCCTTCTTTGCAAGTGCGAGAATCTCTTCATTCGTCCGTGCACTTTCACATCTGATCTCTTTTGCAATCCCCGCATTTCCCGGAGCACAAATGACTTCTTTCACGTTTGGATCATTTTTGAACTGCCAGGCAATGGAATGACCCCTTCCCCCGCTGTCGACAACAAGGACCTTCATATTGTTTTTATTGCACCTTTCTTTTTCGTCTATTATATGTATTCTCTGTGCAGTAAGGAAACAATCTTTTTGCCACAGAGTCTTTCAGCGTGCCCTTTTCGACGCCGGGACTAACGGTAAATTTGCCGATCTCTTCATAGCGTCTGAGCAGTTCGGGTTTCTCCTTGCAGAGCTACAGAAAATCTATTTCCTGTCTTATGAAGCCTTTTCGGTTTCTTCCTCTTCGATGCGGTACTTCCCCGGTCTCTGCTTCCTTGACCAATCCTTTGCTCCCAGTTCTTTTTTCAGGAGATCAAGCCTGCCCAGTGCTTTCAGCTGCTCATAAATCCTGACCCAGGCACAAGGCACATCAGGACTTACTTCACACTTGCCCTTTTTATTCCCGCCGCACGGTCCGTTGAGAATGCCTTTCGGACATGTGGTTACCGGACATATCCCTCCGGTCAGGGCAAGCACACAGTCACCACATCCTGTGCAGACTTCAGTCCAAGTCCCCTTTCCATCCGTCATCCCCATGAACCTTGTATTCATTGCAGGCAGTACCAACTTACCTTTCAGCTTCTCGGTCACTCCCTGTACCCCTGCTCCGCATGCCATAGAAAGAATACCATCATATTCGGCTGCTTCATCCCGTATCTGTTCAATAAATTCAGGGTCACATTGCCTGAGTATGGTTTTATCGCAGACCACGAGTGCGCCCCCTTCCGCCTTCCCTGCCATCCGCAGGGCAGACGCAAGCAACTCTGCCTGCTTTTCTCCTCCGCTCATGCATACGGTCACACAGGAGCCGCAGCCGAGCACAAGCACTCTCCTGCAGTCTTTCACCATCTCCTTTATTTCCTGAAAAGGTTTGACCTCTGCAACAATCATATTTTCACCTTCTTTCCTTCCCTGACGGGATTCACCCCCATAGCCTGAAACTTTTCTTTCAATCCCCTAATCTCGTCATCATCGGACATGATATGCAGTCTGTCACCTCCTATGCCGGTCTCCTGCAGTATCTTCCTCGCTTTCTTTGCATGGCGTTTGGTCCAAGTGTCTCCTTCCTGAAAACGGCACTCTTCTTTTTTGCACGTATGGATTATCACTCCGTCAGCTCCAAGTTCAAAGGGATAAAGGATCTGCGCTATCTCCAGCCTGCCGGTGCAGAATTTCCCGCGCCAGTAAATATCAGCTCCTTCTGCCGGAGGGCCGACCGGCGCTGCATATCTGCAATAGAAACCGATGATGAGCGTTTCGGGGGTTTCCTGGCGTGCGAATTCAATGATTTGTTCCACTGCTTTTTGTTCTTGTTCCCTGGTTTCGATCTTCAGGTCTATTGCTGATGCAGGACATTCTGAAGCACAGATACCACATGCCTGACACTGGCTGATGTCAATTGCAACACGTTCCTTCCCGGGAGAAGGTATACCGTACGGACATATGCGGACACAGTTCAGGCAGCTTGCACAGGTCTCGGAAACTGTTGCTCCGGCACCGCAGTTCAGGCACCTCTGTGCCTCCCTGACGGCCTGTTCATCATCATATCCGGTATCTATTTCGGAAAAGGTCTGAATCCGTTCTTCCACAGGCAGGGTTGGTATCTCCTGTCTCAGGTTCTTCTTGATAAGACCGGAAACGTTCTTATCAAAAGAGCGTAACGCCTCGTACGGTTCAACTTCTTCCTTGGGTAAATTGCGCATATATCGATGTATGGATTCCGCCACCTTCCTTCCTGAAGCCATGGCATTTACAACGCTGAGAGGTCCGCTCACCACATCTCCAGCCGCAAAAACCCCTTTGATATTCGTCATGCCAGAGCTGTCCTGCACAATCACCGTATCGTTTTTGTTCAGACTTAACCCGTCATGCTTCATTGCATCACCATCAGGGAGATACCCGATTGCAAGGATTACAGTATCTGCTTCTCTCTCAAACTCCGAGCCTTCTATGGGAACAGGCCGGCGTCTGCCCGTAGCGTCAGGCTCACCCAGTTGCATTCTTATACACTTGACCGATCTCACCGAATCTTCGCCAATAAACTCCTTGGGAGCAGCAAGATAGACTACCTTTACTCCTTCTTTTTCAGCGACCTCTACCTCATCCCTGCCTGCCGGCATTTCCTCAAGAGTACGGCGATACACAACAGTCACTTCTTTGCAACCTAACCGTATACAGGTCCGGGCTGCATCTATGGCAGTATGTCCCCCGCCGATGATCAGAACCTTCTCTCCTGTTTTCGGTACAACTCCCCTGCTCACCTCTTTGAGAAACTCGACCCCTGCGAGAATACCTGAAAGGGCATGCCCATTACATTTCGGCACCAAACTTTTCTGACTGCCAATTGCCAGAAAGACCGCATGGTATTTCTGCAGCAGATCTTCGAGAGAGAAATCCTTCCCGAGCGATACACCCGTTCTGGCTTCTATGCCGAGAGATAATATTCGATCGATATCCTTCCTCACCATTTCTCTTGGAAGCCTGTACTCTGGGATACCCTCACTTAATAAGCCTCCAAGCACTTTTTGTGCCTCAAATATGGTGATCTTATATCCCATAAGGGCAAGGTCATGCGCAGCGGTAAGACCCGATGGACCGCTTCCGATTATTGCTATCTTTTCGCGGTGGGAATATTCAGGGATTTTTATCCGGTTATTCTGTCCGGACCTGTCTGCAGCAAACCGTTTTAATGCTCTGATAGACACGGCTTCATCTATCTGGCCGCGCCTGCAGTTGTCCTCGCACGGTCGTGTGCAGATCCTTCCGCATACTGAAGGGAGTGGATTTACCTTTCTGATGATCTGCAGTGCCTCTTCTGAATTTCCCCGGGCTATTGCAGATACATACCCACGGACATCAGTGCGAATCGGACAGGCCGCCTGGCAGGGAGGTATAACTGCTGTCGTCATGGTAAAATTCCTCTTTTTATCCTTATGGTAACAATATATTATTGTTTCCCCAAAAGGTTGCCGTGTTTTCTCATGACTGGAATCAGGCTGTCTTTTTTGCAGCCTGTACGGTGTTGTACATTAGCATCGCTATGGTCATCGGTCCGACGCCCCCCGGCACAGGTGTAATCCAGCCCGCATGCTCCTGAACAGCCTGAAAATCAACATCACCGACCAGCTTGCCGTCTTCTCCCACGTTAATGCCAACATCCACAACAACAGCTCCCTTTTTTATCCAGTCACCTTTCACGAACTTCGCTTTCCCGATCGCAACACAGAGAATATCGGCTTTCAGGCATTCCTCCTTCAGATTCTGTGTTCTGCTGTGGCAGATCGTGACAGTTGCGTTCTTTCTCAGGAGAAGGAGTGCAAGAGGTTTCCCTACAATAACGCTTCTGCCGATGATAACTGCGTGTTTTCCTGAAGGGTCTATCCCGTAGGCATCGAGCATTTTCATTACTCCGTGGGGAGTGCACGGGACAAATCCGGGTTCATCGAGCACCAGTTTGCCGAGAGATTGGAGACCGAACCCGTCCACATCCTTTTCGGGTGCAATACGGTACATCACTTCTTTTTCGTCGAGACCTTTCGGCAGGGGAAGCTGAACAAGAATGCCATGTACCTTTTTGTCGCTGTTCAGTTGGTCTATAATGGTGTTAAGCTCCGATTGCGTCGCTGTTTCGGGTATTTTATGGGCAACACTGACAATGCCGAGTTCCGCACAGGTCTTTTCCTTTGAAGCAACGTATTTCTTTGACGCAGGATTTTCACCGACAAGGACAACTGCCAGGCAGGGATCAATCCCTTTCCCCTTTAAATCAGCGATCTCCTGTTTGAGCGATTCCCTGATATCCGCCGATACCTTTTTCCCATCGATTAATTGTGCTGACATCTCTCCTCCGTTATCCCTGACGATTCAGATACCTGGAGCGTCAGGCAAAATATTACTGGGTTTCTTCTTATCCCCTTCTCTTCAGGAGCTCAAGAAGCTCCTCGCGTGTCGACTGCTTTGAGCGGAAGATGCCTCTTACCGCCGAGGTGATTGTCCGTGTGCCGATCTTCTTCAGTCCCCTCATGCTGATGCATAAATGTTCTGCATCAACAATAACCATCGCGCCTTTTGGTTTCAGCCTCTCCATAATCAGGTCTGCAAGCTGCGTGGTGAGCCTTTCCTGAACCTGAAGCCGCTTGGTGAGTATTTCTACCGCCTTGGCAAGCTCGCCGAGTCCGACGATTTTTCCGCCTGAAGGGATATACGCAACATGTGCTTTACCCATGAAAGGGAGCATATGATGTTCACACATGGAGAAAAACGGTATATCCTTGAGTATTACCATCTCATCATGGCTCTCACCTTCAATATGTTTCAGGATCTCTTCAGTGGGGGTTTCAAGTCCAGAAAATATCTCCTGGCACATCCGCGCAACGCGTTCAGGTGTTTCCCGTATCCCTGCCCTATCGAGGTCTTCACCGATACCCTCGAGAATCATTCTGATGCCCTTTTCAATTTTTTTCAGATCCATTCCCTCTCCCTCATCATTTCGGCCATATTTTAGCACCAAGCTAATTATCTGTCAAAAAACATCTTACGCCTGTAAGCTGGCCAGCTGCCAGCCTGGCAGCTTTTACAGCAGTTTCTCTAAATATTCTTTTGTTCATTGCAGCCATGAATGGTTCCCTCAAGCCGTATTAATTCATGTTAGGATAAGGCGCTGATCGGTGATGATCATATCGATCCTGACATCGTGTTTTTCTGCTGGGATACAATCTACGATCTGTTCTTCATATGCAAGGGCAACGAGAGGCATCTTCTTTGTACGTTCACTCAGGAGTATATCATAATACCCTGCTCCGTATCCAAGCCTGTTACCCCTAGGATCAAATGCCACTCCGGGTAGAATGACAAGGTCCGCGATATCAACACCTCTCATCCTTCCCTCCATTACCAGCGGCTCGGGGATCCCCATAAATCCGGGAAATAACTCGGGCAGCCCAACTATTTCATGGAGAACAAGCCTCCGGTTTTCTTTATCGACTTTTGGGAGTACGATTCTCTTGCCCATATGCAAAGAACCATCAAGGATTTTCAGGGTATCTGCTTCTGACCTAAAAGAGGCATAGAGTAAAACCAGCTTCGCTTCTACGAATTCAGGCATCGCAAAAAGCCGCTCCCTGATAGATGCATCTTTCTCCGCTCTTATCTCCGGTTTCAGGGAATCGCGTTTTTTCAGCACTTCTTTCCTGATTGCCTCTTTTGCAGTCATACATAATTGTATACCATGGAAAAGAAATTTCTTCCAGTTCAGTTCGCAGGAATGGTGATATATGAGAGGAAAGCAGACTGGGACATACTGTCCCATAATTACCTTTTAGAAAAAGAGAAAAGACAGAATAACTTCTGGATCAATACATAAAGTTATTGTTTAATTATTACCTGTAACTAGAATAATTGCATAGATTAAATACAATCCTCCTCCCGTAAGCATCGTGTAGGGCGAGATCCGCTTTCTCAGGATAAGTTCCGTAAGCACGATCAATGCAGAAGTCAATGCAATCATTGCTGAAAAGAAAGCCATTCCGGTGAGCTTCCACTCTGTGAACAGCAGCCCTACAGAGACAGGGAAGGTGGATTGAAAAACCATTGCTCCGGTAATGTTCCCCAGTGCCAGCGTATCTCTTCCCTTCCATGTCCAGGTAATGCTATTGAATTTTTCCGGCAGTTCTGTTGCAATGGGCGCAAGCATCAGGGCAAAAAGCAGGGGGTTCATCCCGAACCGGACAGAAACATGCTCCAGGCTTTCGACAAAAGTATGCGCTCCGGCTATCATGACGGTTAAAGCACCGACGATCTGTACAACGATGGCGACGACATGGGGATTTTCTTTCATCGCGAAATTGAGGGAAGTCAGTATTCTCCAGAGATACATCTTTTCCGTATGTTCGATTCCTGCGCTCTCTTCACAAGAGAATGTTTTGTATGCGTAGAATATATATCCGAGGATAAGGAGTATTGCAACAGGCAGTGCAAATATCTTACCCGCCAGTACGGGTACCAGCACCGCTGCGCTATACATGGGAATAAAAAAAAGGAGGTCCCTTTTCATAGAGAGCGCTTCGACATGGATCTCGAATTTCCGTCGCTTCCTTAAATGCGAGAGGATCACGGTGACCCCTACAAGGAAAAACGCAAGGGTGGAAAGCATGAACGGCGCCCCGAGAATCGCTCCGATCCCGATCTCCTCGGCAGATTTTCCGCTATAAAAAAATATTGCAACTATGGGGAGTATTGTCTCCGGCAGGGCTGTTCCCACTGCAGCGAGAAGACTTCCTACAACCGCCTGAGAGAGGTTGAACCTGATCCCGAAAGCTTCTACGCCGTTCGTAAAGATTTCGGCGGCAGCGAGTATCATGAGAAGCCCGACGAGAAGAAATAAAATCTCCCCGGCCATCAGTGTATAACAAGAACAGGACAGGGAGAGGTTTTCAGTACCGCATCGGTAACACTGCCTATGAGCATCCCTTTTATCAAACCCAAACCACGGGCGCCAATGACAATAAGATCAACATCCAGTTCCTGAGCTACTGCAGGGATTCTCTGTCCAGGTTCTCCGTCATCAATAATCACAGATTCCTCTATCCCCGTATCTCCGAGGAATTTCTCAAGTCGGTTCTTGGTATCATCGTGCAATTCCCTTATTAACCTGTCGCTTTCATCCTGTGAGGTTAACCCTCTGATCTTGTGGTAAGGCATAACCGAGAGGATTTCGAGGCCGCACGATAAGGTATTCTGCAATTCTTTCGCAACTATGAGCGCCTTCTGCGATTGTTCAGATAAATCAACCGGGCAGAGGATCTTCTTCATAGTTATCGGCCCGGACCACGCTGTCCTGGTTTTTTCTCCCCGGACAACAAGCATGGGCATTTTGAGACTTTTGATCAGTTTCTCGGAACTGCTCCTTCTGAATGCATGCGTCATGAATCCCAGTACCAGCATATCAGGTTGTGTTTTCTTGATCGCTGATTCAAAAGACTCCTGGAGCCTCCCTGCGGTAACTTCTGTTTCTGTCCTGATCCCCCGTTCGGAAAGCTGTTTTTGCAGGACTGTGAAATTGTCCAGAGCCCCCTTCTTCTCTTCCTCCAGGTAAGGAGCAAGATAAGCCGGCGGGGTTGTGACATAATCTATTGCATAGAGCAGCGTAAGCGACGCATCAGTTGCAAGCGCAAAGTGTGCAGCATATGAGAGTACTGCTTCGGTAGCTGGCCCGAAGTCAACGCCGACTAATATTTTTTTTATATCCATTTTATGAAAGGATTCTCTCTTCGATCATATTTTTCAGTGTCCTTATTTCTTCAACCGTCTCCTTCGCGTGGAGGTAGGGAGACGTCCCCTGGATATCCGCCTCCATAAGCGCATGGCTAAAAGAAATGGCCCCCAGAAATTCCATGCCGGGAATATTTTTCCTGATAAAATCGATGTCTTCAGCCCCTCTCACTTTGTTCGCAACCACAAATACTTTCTGGACGCCAAGGTTTTTTGCCATCTCCGCGACTGTTCTCGCGGTCTGCATGCTTCTCTGTCCAGGCTCTACTACGACAATAAATGCATCTACCGATTCGGCGGTCCCCCGGGTAAGATGCTCTATCCCCGCTTCCATATCGACAATAACGACTTCGCTTCTCTCAATGATAAGGTGTTTCAGAAGAGTCCGGAGCAGTACATTCTCAGGGCAATAGCACCCGGATCCCGCGTCCTTCAGCTTGCCCATGGTGAGCAGGGTAATTCGGCCCTTCCGGTAGCCTATCCCTTCGGGCAGATCATTAACTTTTGGATTCAATTTAAAAATACCGCCGGGACCACCTGGTTTTGCCCCGGTCCGCTCCTCTATCAGGTCTGCCATATCTGCAATCGGTTTTATCTTCTCAGCCTCCTGCTGAGAGATCCCCAGTCCGGAAGCAAGATTTGCATCAGGGTCGGCATCCACAGCAATTACCCTTCTCCCCTCATCCGCAAAGAGAGAGGCAAGCAATGAAGCGAGAGTTGTCTTTCCAACCCCTCCCTTTCCTGTGATTGCGATTTTCATGGAATATTTGTTCTTTTATATAACTTTCTTCGTTGACGGTACGCCCTTCACCCTGGGATCGATCGAAACTGCCTGCCTGAGCGCCCTCCCTAATGCCTTGAATACCGCTTCTATGATATGGTGCGTATTGCGTCCATACGGAGATTCGACATGAAGCGTGATGCTGCTGTTGCTCACAAATGCCTGAAGGAAGTCCTCGACAAGGTCAGGGTCGAACTTTTTGATCTTGCTCTTTTTCGGAAACTGTACCCTGTAGACCAGATAGGGCCTTCCGCTGATATCGACAGATACAGAGGCGATAGCCTCATCCATAGGTATGGTAGCCTCTCCATACCTTGATATTCCTTTCATATCCCCAAGCGCCTGTTTTAAAGCTTTTCCCAGAACAATACCCACATCTTCAATCGTATGATGGTCATCAACTTCAATGTCTCCAGTTGCTTTCAGCCTTATGTCAAAGAGGCCATGCTTGCACAGAAGGGAAAGCATATGATCAAGAAATGGTATAGCGGTATTTATACTATACTTCCCTTGCCCGTCAAGATGCAGCATTACCCTGATGTCCGTCTCTTTTGTCTTTCTCGTTATTTCTGCTTTTCTCGTACTGCGGCCTTTATTGCGCACCTGCCTCTCCTTTCATGATTCTTTTCAACGCTGCCAGAAAAATAGTATTTTCTTTCTTTGTTCCGACAGTCACCCTGAGGCATCCGGCAACAGCACCATTCATATTCCTTAGGAGCACACCCATTTTTAATAAGTCCCTGTATATCCTGTCCGGCTCTTTGACCCGGAACAAGATGAAATTCGCGTCTGACGGAAAAGGGGTAACCTGCCGAATCTTCGAAAGTTCACGAAAAAGGATCCCCCTCTCTTCAATGACAGATTGAACGTGCTGTTTTAATAGTTTCCCGTTTTTCAGGGCCTTGCAGGCAATTGCCTGCGAAAAAGAATTCAGGTTAAAGGGAAGCCGGATCTTATTGACCTCCCTGATAATTTCTTTTTTTGTTATCAGGAAACCCACCCTCAGAGCAGCGAGACCTACTTTACTCAATGTCCTCATAACGAGAAGGTTCCCGGAATCATCAATGAGCCTGACAAAACTCTTATTCCCTGCAAAAGCCTGATATGCCTCATCAACCACCACAAGAGATGTTGAACCGGACGCTTCCAGTATTTTCAAAATCTTTTCTGAAGAAAAACAATTCCCGGTCGGATTGTTCGGTGAACTGAGGAAAATAATTTTCGGCCTGTATTTGTGTATTGCCGACAGCATGGGTTTCAAGTCAAGATCAAACTCTTCATCCAGAGGAATTCCCACACTCCTCTCGCCGAGGGCCTGGGAAATAATCCCGTACATCGAAAATGTCGGGACCGGATACAAGACCGGCCCTCCGAAGGTGGTGATAAGATAAGAGATCAACTCATCAGAACCATTCCCCTGAAGGATATTTTCCGGCCTGGTTCTGAGGTCTTTTGCAATGAGTTTTCTGAGTTCTTTCGCTTCGGGATCGGGATAACGGTTGGTTTTCAGGGATTTCACCGCGAGGAGTGCCTCGCTGAATCCATAGGGACTTTCATTTGCATCAAGTTTCACCCTGCAGGGGATTTCCCTGGCCTCGTATGCGGAGAGAGAGACGATGTTTGGCCTCACGAATTTCCTGATGTCCATAGCAAGGGAATTATACCATACTCTGCCTTTTTTCCCTTTCTCATCAAGCAAGTTCTGCTTTTGCAATTTGTATTTCTCCGTGATAATATCACAGATAAGGGAGGGGTATTTTTTGACCTTTTCCCTTACCCTGAAACAGAGAGACTGTTTTCAGCAAAAATAATTTCACCGCAATCAGGGGGTCTTGATTTATGGGAAAAGACATTCGGAATCCTTCACAAAAATGCCATGGAGCAAAATCTGCGAATCAATTCCCCGTCGGGGAAAAACTCTTCAGGGATATCATCGGGAGCATACAGGATGGCATTACAGTTCTGGACAGAGATCTGAATATCTCTTTCGTAAACCCTGTCATTGAACAATGGTATCAGAACCGGATGCCGCTCGTGGGGAAAAAATGTTATCTTGCCTACCAGAACCGGACGGAACCGTGTGAGGGCTGCCCAAGTCTTCGGACGCTGAACAGCAATAAAAAGGATATCGCGATTATTCCCTTTCCGTCTCCGGAGAAAAAACACCTATGGCTCGAAATTCTCACCTTTCCGCTTCTGAATTCTCGTTCCCTTCAAACAACCGGGATACTTGAACTTGCAAGAGACATTACCGAACGGAGAGAGGCGGAACAGTCGATTCATGAAAGCGAGGCATTATTCCGCAGTCTGACAGACACGACCTCTTCCGGCATCTTCATCTATCAGGGCGAGAAGTTCTGTTATGTCAATCCTACGATGATTTCCCTGACAGGGTATTCAAGGGAAGAGCTTTTTGCAATGAATTTCTGGGATATAATTCACCCTGCCTTCCGGGACCTCGCAAAACAACGCGGACTCGCAAGACAGAAAAATATACCAGTATTACCCCGTTACGAACTGAAAATCATTACAAAAAGCGGCCAGGAGCGTTGGGCTGATATCAGCATGACGCTCACTCAATTTCACGGAAAACCCGCCGGCTTGGGCACCGCATTCGATATTTCCGAACGGAAGATGCTTGAGGAAGATCTCCGCTCTCTCTCCCTGTTCGATGAACTTACCGGTTTATACAACAGGAGAGGGTTCTTCACCCTTGCGGAACAGCAACTCAAGGTAGCTGACAGGATGAAAAGAGAGATGTTCCTGCTTTTTATTGACTTTGACGGCCTTAAGAGTATCAACGACACATTCGGGCACAACGAGGGCAGCCAGGCATTGATAGATACCGCAAATATTATGAGGGAAACGTTCAGGGAATCGGATATCCTCGGAAGAATTGGCGGAGATGAGTTTGTCGTGCTTGCGATTGAATCTACCGACTTCGATATCGTTCTATTCAAAAAACGTCTGCAAAACGCGGCGAACTCTTTTAATTCCAAGGGTTCCCGCCGCTTTCTCATATCACTAAGCGCCGGCGTAGCACGCTATGCTCCTGATTCTCACTATTCATTAAAAGATCTGATTGCACATGCCGATTCCCTGATGTATGAAGAAAAACGGTCGAAAAAGAAGCAGGACGTATGAATGAGACTCAAAAGGCTTGGGATTTATAAAGACTGGGTTAACCGATCAATGCCTTCAATGCATTCAGTCTATTCGGATGCTTCAGCTTTCTTAGTGCTTTCGCTTCTATTTGCCTTACTCTTTCACGGGTAATACAAAAATGCCTCCCTACTTCTTCGAGGGTATGATCCTTCTCAAATCCTATACCGAACCGCCTTCTTATAATCTCTGCTTCCTTTGGAGTCAAGGTATTGAGAACACTCAATATGTAGTCGGTAACATCATTGATTTCTGTATTGGAGTAAGGGGAAAGACTTTCTTTATCACTGATGAAATCCTCGATAGTTGAACCTTCATCCCCCAGAGGAGTCTGAAGGGCTATGGTATCCTGTATTATCCTGAATACTTCTTCGATTTTTATTCTTGATACTCCTAATTGTTTGGCAATCTCTTCTTTGCTCGGTTCTCTCCCGAATTGCAGGGTCAATTCTTTGGAAGTCTTTGCAACCTTGTTGTAAAATTCCATCATATGTACGGGGACCCTTATGGTCTTTGTCTGATCCATTATGGCCCTTGTTACTGCCTGCCTTATCCACCATGTTGCATAAGTGCTGAACTTGAAACCTTTTGTATAGTCGTACTTGTCAATTGCCCTCATGAGGCCGATATTCCCTTCCTGTATGAGATCGAGCAGGGAAAGACCTCTCCCGATATAATGCTTGGCAACATTCACTACTAACCTCAGATTCCGGGTTATTAATTCATTCTTCGCTTCGGTAACAAGGAGCCTTGCCCTGGTTATTCTGTCCCACTTTGCCTTCAATTCCTGAACCTTGATCCCTGTTTCTGATTCAACCTGCCTGAATTCATTCCGCACTTCTTTTGCTATGGCGCTGAGTTGAACCGGACTGGAATGTTTTTTCTTTTTTGCAGAGATTATTTTTTTCAAATCCTTCAATGTCCCGTACCCTGCAAGCCTTCTTTCCGATCGCTCTATTCTTGTCATGAGGTTCTCAAATATACTCAGAGTCATTTCGACGTCCGCATCTGTTGTCTCTTTTTCTAAACTGCCCGATCCTTCTCCATTTTTCCCCTCTCTACCCGATTCGTGGCCCTCATAAAAGGGGAGCGTCACAACAATTTCCTTAATAATCTCTTTGCCCTCTTCCAGACTTTTTGCGAGCTCTACTTCCTCGTCCCTCTTGAGTATTGAAATATTCCCCATCGAATGGAAATACGTCTGAATAAGGTCTTCTCTCTTTTCATACCCTCGCTGCTCCTCTTCCTCCAGCTCCTCTCCCTCCTCAGCGCAGAGTTCCTGATCATCAATCACTCTAATCCCGATATCGTTCAAAAGATCCATGAATTCCGCCAATTCACCGGGAGAAACAAACTCGGGAGGAAACGCATCATTTATTTCATCATAAGTAAGCGTTCCACGCCTTTTGCCTAAGTCCAATATCTCATCAAAAATATCCCATTCCCTCAAAGCTTCCTCCTTAACATGGGCATGTTTGATAGAACACGAAAGAACCTGATGTTCTCATGGAGCAATCGACCACCCCAAAAACCTGCAGGAGAACGTGCGTGACTGAAGAATCACCACAAACGGGTGGATTGGTTTATGCAGGTTTTATCGACAAAAATTCCGGGCAATACTCTTCCTCTATTCGCTTTTCCCTGCTTTTTCTTGTGTATTCATTATTCCTTGCGGCCAGTATTCCAGGATAACCCATACAAGCACTTTCCAGGCAATACTGCCCGCAATAGAATAAGATCTTAATGGGAAAAATGCTTTCCGAGAAGCGTATTAAAACCTTCTGAATTTCTGAGCCTTTGCCCTTTTCCTGCGTGCCTCAGCACGTTTTCGTTTCTCTTTTACCGACGGCTTCTCGTAGTAACTTCTTGTCTTGATCTCTTTGAGAAGACCTTCCGTCTGGATTTTCCGTTTCAGGACTTTAATGGCTTTTTCAATATCATTATCTACAACTCTAATCTCTATAATAATTTATCTCCTGCCTCTTCCATACCCTGATCCTCTTCCCTGTCCATAGCCGCCCCTGCCTCCGCCACCGCCGCCGCCGCCGAACCCGCGTCTCTCCCTTGGCTGCTGGGGTCTTGCCTCATTGACGATCAAAGCACGTTCCATGAATGTTTTGCCGTTTAATTGTTCAATGGCTTTTTTCGCATCTTCATCAGATGACATTTCTACAAAGCCAAACCCCTTAGAACGCCCGGTGTCCTGATCTGTGATCACTTTCACCGACTCAACCTCTCCAATACTCGAGAAGAGTTCACGAAGAGACTCCTCTGTCGCATTGAAAGAGATACTTCCTACATACAGTTTCTTGCCCATTCCTTACCCTTTCTTAATAGAATTGAGAAGCGACATTGCTTTTCATGCGTTTGTGGCTTCTCTTACTTTATAGTTCTCATACAATACCATTTTCTGTACCTTAAATGGAAAAAGAAAATTGTCAGGCCTGATTTATTCTCTCTATCTTTATAAACTTATAAGAACTTCTGATAATCCCCATCACCTGTTCATAACCTGTTAGTAAAAGTATTCGTACCTTTCGAGAACCCCTGAAAATCCAGAAATATTTCATTCCGCTTGAGAGTGAGCCGGATAAATTATACTTTAAAATCATTTTGTTATATTGGTAACAGGACATTTTCCCTCCGTGTTTCTTTTCATTCGTATAAACCTGGCAGTATCAAGGCATTTCGTGAATATTCTGTGAAAAACTTTGCCCGGTTGATGCTTCATCCTCCCTGTCATGCATTCCGTCATATTCTGATCGTATCGCCGTCCTTCAGTATTTTCAGATGTCTCAACAGAAGCTTCCGGAGTTCCACGCTAATTCTTCGAGAATACTGCGGTTTAAGGTGTGTGACGTAGACACGTCGAGGTTTGCAGGGCATATGCTTGATTTCTTCCCCTAATAAATCCGGCGTTAAATGTCCTGTTGTAATTGCGAGTTCCCGCATGTTGTTCGGAAAGGAAACATCGATAATAAGGGCATCGAGCTGTCTCTTCCCTGCTTGCTTCCATGTCTGTCGTGTCGGACCGGTATCGCCGGTGTAGAAAAACAGTTTCCCCCCCCTGTCTTCGACAAGATACCCAACAGCCGGGACGGGATGGTTTACTTTGTAAGGGGTTACAGAGTACCCGTTCACCGTAATCGTCCTCCCGGCCTTCAGTGGGGTAAGATTGAGAATAGCCTCCTTGGGATTCGGTAAGAGAGTGAAATCCGGCCACACTTCACTATTAAAAAGATGGTTCCTGATTGTCCTGATTACAGGGGCAATGCTGTAGAGTGTGATGATACGCCCTTTGTTTCCTACAATAATATTATCGGCAAGAAACGGGATACTCAGAATATGATCAAGATGAGCATGGGTAATAAATATATGTTTAATTTTTAACTGCGCTTTTCTATCGAGGACATTTGTAATGCTTCCTGCATCAAATACGATTTCTTTATCGAGGAGGAAGGAAGGAGGGTTGTGTCCCGGAAACTCAGCACCCGAACAGCCGATGACTTTGATCTTCATATTGGATATTTATTTTACACTTTTCAATGAAAATATCCAGCTATATTTTGCATGAACACCTCAGATACAGGTAGTTTCCTTGAAAACCACAGGATTATGATTCAATCCTCCCAAATCTTCCGGACGTGCCGGCAAAATGTGACTAAGCAGTAGCCATAAACATGATATTTTTTATCCAATAAATTTATTTTGTAGCTCTGAATTGTAACGCTTATCATGAGATTGACTTCTCCTGCACAGTATAATAAACTGAAAGCAGGAAAATTCCCGATAACGCCGTATCCTTCGTGAGGGGGGGACGGAAAGCGACGGGTGCTGAATAAAACAAAGCACAGCCGGGCTGCCGAAGGAATCATGAAGCCGCAGTCCGGTTTTTTTTTGGTCATCATAACATTCCGGTATGGGCTTGATAGAGTGAAAGCTGCATATTACATGCATCATGGGCTGCGTACACTACAAGAGGACTGCGTCTTTATCAACGGGAAGATCTTTCAGAACTCTCTCTTTAAGAATATTTTGCTCACTACCATTCTCTCAAAAAAGGGGCTGTTTGCTGTCTGTGACGGCATAGGTGGGCGTGATGCCGGTGAATGGGCGAGCAGATATGTATGCGAAAAACTCGGCGAGAACTTGCACCTTTCCAGTTCCTCGCCGGAAATCATCGAGGATATTTTTCGTATGATACAGCACCAGATCGAAGGAGAACAGGTCAAGAACAGCGGTACCACTGTTGCCGGCGTTGTTCTTGATAATGGCAAAACCGGAATCTTCAATGCAGGAGACAGCAGAGTGTATAAAATCACCCATGAGCAAATTCTCCGCATGTCCCATGACCACTCACTCCTTCAGACGAATATTGACAGGGGTTATTTAACAGCGGATCAGGCATCCTCCTATGCATTTAAACATATAATAGAATTCGGAATTGGGGGCGTATTTCAACAGGAGTGGAAGAACGGCGACAAGAATCTCTATATCAGAGAAGATGTGCTGCAACAAAATGAGTGCTATCTGATTTGCTCCGACGGGGTTTATGATGTCTTGAAAGACGAAGAAATCTTTGCTATCTTACATCAGGCTCCCTTTGCCGGAACAACCGACCTGGTAGCATGCATCAAAGAACGAATGAAGGATAATTTCAGTTTTATCTTGATCGGAAACGATTCATAAATGGAAATCGAATCTGCCGCAAAACTCATAAAGAGTGTCCTCCCGACTTATGAAGTGAAAGAAGTAATCGGGGAAGGCTCTTTTGGCGCTGTTTTCAGAATAAAGGATGAACTCAAGGAAAGGGCGGCAAAAATCATCCTGCTCAGCGCATCACCCACCATTGAAGGAGGAAAGGTTGTCAGCGCTGAGGTAAAAATTGAGCGGGATTTCAGGCATATCGTCGAAAATTATGAGCGTATTAAGTGCGATGAAATCGTCAGCGTATATGATTTTTACAAAGTTATCGACGGCGAGAATACAAGAAAAGAAACAGCATATGCCATAGTCGTCATGGAACTCTATCCGTCCAACCTGCTCCTTTACCTGGTTGATTATTTCAAAAAGAACAATCGTTCATTGCCTGTTGAAACAGCACAATTGATCATCGAAAAACTTGCGCAATTGCTCGGCAATCTTTACATAAAAAGGGGATTTCTCTTTGAAGACCTTAAACCTGACAATATCCTGATAAAAGATTTGGGCAGCGATGTCAAAATCGTTGTCGGAGACATCGGAGGCCTAAAAAATCTTGGAAGCGCTTCGACAACAAGTTCCCAGGTCACCCTTTCCTATTGTGCTGCAGAGGTCCTCAGGAGAGGACAGAAACCCGATTTGCGTTCCATAATTTATTCTTATGGACTTATCAGCTACCTTATCCTGGAAGGTCATCTTCCCTACGAAACTCACGGCATTAATGACCGTATAGAGTTGATTAAAGAAAAGGGGCTTCTATATGAACGCGAAGATATTCCTGAACAACTGAAAAAAATCATCGGGAAATGCGTTGCTTTTTCCCCTGAAAGCCGCTACAGCGATTTCAACGAAATTATCGATGCCCTCCATGGAAAAACTTATCGGGAAAGAAACATGTTCAGTGAGGAAACAATCACACTCGGAAGCCTGAAGAATGAGACCGAAGCTCCTTCAAGACCTCCTGTGGAGCCCCGGCAATCATTTTACAGGACGATACTTCCGGGCGACGCACGATTAGGGATGACAGGGTCGCTTTCGCAGATGATCACCGCCGAGAAGAAGCGCGCTGTTTCGGTCAGGCTTTATGATAATCAGGACGCTATCGATAAAGTTGACAAGGAGATCCGGGACTTTGTAGTACGGGGTGGGGATGTGTACAAAATTCAGGGAGAGAGCCTGAAGGTCTACGGGGACATAATAGTCGAACGAAAAGCCCTGCTGATCATTGAGGATGCAACGCTGTATTTTGACGAAGATTCCGGCATTGTTTCATTTGGAACAATAAGAGCTACCGGTTCCTCTTTTAGCGCAATCGATTATGCGAAAAAATGGAACAATATCGTTCTAAATCCCCAGGGCACGCGAATAACCTCCATCAAAGATTGTAAAATCAGCTTCGGGAAAGGCAGAACGTGGAAATCACTCAAGACTTTTTTCGGTGACAGAACCTATCCGCTCAATGATGAGTATCATTATGGTGGCGGGATCTTCATCGTTGATATCACCGAAAAGAATATCTCTATTCACAATTGTACGATTTCCAAATGCTCCGCCCATTCAGGCGGCGCAATTTTCTGTTTGAATGCGGAACCCGCAATAGAAAATAGTGTCTTTCAGAATTGTTTCGCACTCCTTTCAGGCGGCGGATTCGCATGTCACCGGATGAATCCTGTGATACGGAATTGCAGATTCCTCAACTGTTCTTCCAAAAAGGAAGGTGGCGGGATGTTCTGCTCCCAATCGCATCCGATTGTCGAAAACTGCATGTTCCAGAATTGTTCAACCAGTTATCTCTATGGCGGCGGTATATATTGTTCCCAGGCAAATCCTCAACTCAAAGGGTGTAAATTCAATACCTGTACTGCGGTCAAAGACGGCGGGGCAGTATATTGTGACATCAAGAGCCATCCAAGGATACTGTATCCGCAGTTCACAAACTGCAAACCAAGCAATACAAATTGTGCGTTACAATAGACTTTTCGGATAACGCTGTATGGAGAAAATGGCTTCAATGAATCCGGAAGATGATAGTTCCTCAAAAAAAGATCCGACGGTCAGCAGCGCTGACCTTGAAAAATTACTCGAACAGCGGGCCCAACTTGATGAACTGATCCAGAAAAAGTTTACCAAGGTTATCACGATCATGTTTACTGACCTGAAAGGATCGACATCGATCGCCGAATCCGAAGGGGATATTGTCAGTCGATTCCTGATAAAGAGGCATCACGATATTCTTATACCCATTATTAAGCAAAACGGCGGTGTTCTTGTAAAAACCATGGGAGACGGTACGTTGTCATATTTTCAGGAGGCAGTCGATGGTATTCGCGCCTCTGTAGATATTCAGACGAGCGTTAATGACTACAATAGTACACGAAAGAGTGGGCCCCCTATCCTGCTGCGTATCGGCCTGAATACCGGCACCGGGATGGTTGAGAGGAGCGATATTTATGGGGACGTGGTGAATACTGCCTCACGCTTCGAGTCCCTGGCAGGTCCTGGTGAAATTTACATCTCGGAGAATACCTACGATGCGCTTGGCGAGTCCAGGAATACATTCTACTGTCGTTTTATCAAGGAAAGTACCCTCAAAGAAAAAAAGGGATCGTTTAAAATTTTCAAGGTATTCTGGGATAACGATGAAATTGAGCGGGACAAATTTATCCTGAATGCCCCTCTCGGCGCAGAGACCGGCCCCAGGACTATAACGTTTAATGCGTACAGCAGGGCACATCCCGTTGTTGAAGATGAGATGACCCAGGAAGACAATGCGCTCGTGCGGAAAGCCAACCACTATGAAAAAGAACAGGAATTTCTGAAACTTTTTCTCCTCTGCGAGGATAACCGTAAAAATCCGGGTCTTGAAGAAATGTATCAGAACCTGAAAAACAATCTTGAACGATATGACAAAATGGATATAAAATTTTTTGACGAGGACGCCATCTGGTTTTTTAAACGGACAATAATCATGGGCAGGGTGTCACTCGCTGATTTCCCCATCTCGAACCAGGCCCTATCAAGAATCCCGATACGGGTGGGAATAAAAAACGGTGAAGGCTTTCTGGAAGTTGAGAATAAGGGTGCGGAAAAGATCAATACCATCGAGATCGAAAAACCTGCCGAAACAGTGCCGGTCAGGCCCGGGGTAGAATTTTCCCTGGGGACTACCGGCAAGATTATCTTCTCTGTCTGCTTCCCGATCGAGTTCAGAGTCTACAAGGACAGGTTCCTTTCCCTGAAGATATTAAATCCGGAAGAATGCATCAGGAAGCACTTCCATGTAAATCTCAACGACATCTGGAAAGAATTCAACGAAGAGAGCAACAGGATACTCATTATCGGCAAATAGCCTTACGGATTTTTCAAGTTCCCTTTTATACAGCCCCCCCCATTTCACAGAGTGCGATTAGCTCCTCAGAAGAGTATGGGGACTGGGTATCGCTTTCATGGAAATTGACGAGGCGTAACACTTCCTCAAGTGAAGTTATTCCTCTGGTAGCCTTATAGAATCCGTCCTCCTGTATGGATATGAGTCCGGAGGTCTGACGGGCAAGTGCCCTGATCTTGCTCGAAGGAACCCTCTGCAGAAGCGCATCACGGATTTCGTCGTTTATAAGCATAATTTCGCTGATTGCGGTACGACCTTTGTATCCGGTATTATTGCACTCAAGACATCCATTTGCAGTATAGAATGTATGATTATCGAGGTTTATCGGACGGATACTTCTGAAGGAATTGAGTATATCGTTGCTCGGTGTATACGCTACTCTGCAGCTCGGACAGAGAACCCTCACAAGCCGCTGCGCCATAACCGACATGACTGTGGAGGAGATGAGAAAAGTCTCGATGCCGATTTCGAACATACGCAGGAGCGCACCGCTTGTGTCGTCGGTATGAAAAGAAGTCAGTATCTTGTGGCCGGTAAGCGCGGTCTCAATAACTGCTTTGGCCGAATCCCTGTCTCGTATCTCACCGATCATAATGACATCAGGGTCTTGTCGCAGTACCGATTTGACGAAATTCGCATAGGTAAGCCCGGTTCTATCGCTAATTTGACCCTGCACTACCCCCTGTATCGTATATTCAATAGGGTCCTCCATGGTCACTATCTTTTTGTCCATCCCCCCCAGATGGAGTATTGCTGCATACAGGGTCGTTGTCTTGCCGCAGTTGCTCGGTCCGGTGACCATAATGATGCCCGAGGGGATTTCGAGCATTTGTCTGAATATGTAGAGGTTTGTCGGGGAAAACCCCAGCATATCGAGATCCATCACGTTGCTCTGGTTGGGCAGCACACGAATTGCAATACTCTCCCCGCCCAGAGATGCATAGGTCGAAACCCTCAGGTCGAAACACCTGTTCATAACTTTTGCTCCGAGTCTGCCGTCCTGATGCCGCCTTCTGTCTGCTATGTCCATTCCACAGAGGGCTTTAATCCGGCTGCATAGCGAAAGAGCAAGAGATATTGGCAGGTCTGTTTTATGGTGCAGTACTCCGTCTATACGGTACCGCACCCTTAGCATGTTTTCCATAGGCTCTATATGAATATCACTGGCCCTTTCCTGTAAGGCATTGGATACGATAAAGTTCACGACGTCGATGATATTATCTTCGTCGCGCTTAAACGCAACCGAATCCCCGATAACAAGGTTTTTATAGGGATTGCGTGCTTCCTTGTCCCAGGCAGTATTGTCTGTTATGCGTATGTCTTCATAAATCAGTTTCAGTGCCTTATTAATATCATCTGAACTTGCAATTGCCGCTTCTATTTTGCACTTGAATACGTTTTTCATGGTATTGATCGTCTCTTCCGAGAGGGGGTCGCTCATAATCACGGTGACCACATCACCATCACGGTATATAGGAAGACATTCGTTCTTCTGGAGAAAAGCCCTGCTGATCCCTTTCAGAAGACTTGGATCAATGATCCCAATCGTCGGGATAATTTTAGGGATACCGAGTTGTGTGCTCAGGGAGTTGATCAAATTTGCTTCTGTGATAAAACCATTTTCTATAAGGATCTTGCCAAGTCTTTTTTCTTCAATTCTCTGGATTTCGAGGGCATGGTCAATTTCTTCCTGACTTAGCAATCCCATATTCACCAACAGTTCACCGAGAAACACTCGTTTCTTGTGCTTTTTCAGGATATCCTTGAGTTCAGCACGCGAGAGAAATCTTAATCTCACGCACATCTCACCAAGCGGCACATACGTCCTCTGCTTCAGCTGAGAAGCGAGCGCATCCTGAAGTTGCTTTTCAGAGACGTATCCCTCCTCGACAAGCAGTTCTCCGATTAATACTTTCCTCTCTTCTTTTCCTTTCGGTTTGCATGATTCCATTTACAACCCCCAATTTCTCTGGAAGAGGCCTGCGGTCTCCCCCAAAGATTCAATCATTCACTGTTTGTCATCAGAGTTCATTCGTATGTGTTGAGTATTTTTACGGTATCAGGTATAAACCTTGCGTTTACAAGAAAATATCTTGCATTTCTTGCCCTATATCACCCAAAAAATACACATCGGTCACAGATACTGAACTTTCATCTCCAATAACAGGCTATGTGATTAATGAATAAATTGCAATACCCTAAAGGTTTTAATTTACAATATTCTTGGTTTAATATGATCTGAAACTAAAGTATTAATCCCCGCTGAGGGATCTCTGCTCACCTCATGACACATCCAGCAGAGAGACATGCATGATCATCTCTTCTGTGGTGCTCTTGAGCTGAGCACAGCTCTTTGCGTTCTGTATCGCAATGGAAGCATACATGGCAAGGGAACGAAGCATTTTAAGGTCTTCGAGTGTGAATAATTTGTTCGAACTGTTGCTCATATTGAGAGTCCCGATGCTGGTCTTCCACTTGAGTGGCACACAGAGCATGGATGCAATTTTTGCAGATCCTGACTTGAACCGTGCGTCCTGTGAAACGCTGTTGATCAGTTCAGCCTTGCCGGTCTTCAGCACATCTCCGGCAACACCTTCTCCAACCCGGAGTTTGATCTTCGGATTCCACTCCTTCCCGAAGGCCGATCTTACCAGGAGATTCTCTCCGTCTTCGTCAAGGAGCATGATCGAACCGTTTTCAGCGGGTATGACGTTTTTTGCTTCTTCGAGAATGTACTCACAGGTCTCATCGATATCTGTACAGATGTTCAATCTCTTCTTCTTCACCTGAATCAGTTCGTCATCGAGCCTCCTGATCCTGGAACTCATGGACGAAATGATTCTGAACGCGAGAGTCGGGTCTCTGCTTATGGTCTGAAAAAGCTTTTCCTTGTCAATACTCAGCACCCTGGTGTTGTCCATCGCAGTGGCAGTGGCGGAACGCGGCAGCTTGTCAAACAATGCCATTTCTCCGAAAATATCTCCGCTTTCGAGAGTTGCAATGGTCATATCCCCTGTCCGGGACTTTTTCGTTATCTTCACCCTTCCTGCCTGAATAACATACAGCCGGTCGCCTTCCTGCCCTTCCCGGAAGATCTGCTCCCCTTCGGAATACATCCTGCCCAGTTCATCTTCTCTCATGCTTCACCCGCGATAAGTTCTTTTGTTATCTCACGGAGGAGATCCTGCTGCAGGGGGAAATTGAGCGTCCTGAAGAATATATCCTTGTACCGTTCGTTTCCGGTAAACATGTCCCAGAGAACCGAACTCAGTCTTTTAGACCGATACTGGTCCTCCTGTTCCCTGCTTACAACTTTCAGCATACCCCTGGTAAGTATTTTATGTTTTTTGAATAAATCAGTCGCCTTAAACAGGATTTTTCCGTATCTGTTGTCATTCGCGATGCTCCGGTACACAGGAAGATATTCCCGCCGGAAATGGTCCGCACTCACCCCATGAAATACCGCGGTCTTTGCTGCAGCCTTGCCCATGAGGTATGCTGCGCCGAGCCCGTCCTTGAAAAGCCGCGTAGACCCTGCGTCGCCGCACATCACAACTCGGTCGGTAAACGGTACTTCAGGTGCCTTCACATTCATCTGAGGCAGGCATCGGCAGCCGATTTCGTAAGGGACAGAATCGGGAAGGACAGCCGAGACAACAGGGTGAGCCAGGAATGCATTCACGATCCCCACGTTTATATTCTTCCCCAAAATACAGATTGTCACATACGTTCCTTTCGGAATCATTGCGGCAAACTTTATCTCTTTGAACGGGAGGAGGAACAAGTGCACGGAAGTGCCGAAACGCTCTGAGAGAATATCGCGGTCAAACCCTATTTCGGCAATAGCTGCAGTAACCGTTTCGGGCCTCTGGTACCCGAACCGCATATTCTCGAAGAGCTTTGATGTCTGGCTTTTAATGCCGATCGCTCCAATCACAAGGTCTGCCTCCTGTACTTCCCCCTCTCTGGAAAAAAGCACCGGCTTTGAGTTCCTGTATTCTATATGGTCTATTTTCAGGGGAACATGCAGAGCGCCCTCTTGCCTGGCAAGCTTCAGGAGAAACCCGTCGAAACTCTCCTTTTCCTGTCCCATAGTCCCTTTTGGTCCGCCTCCCCTGTATACTGCTGCAATCCTCTTTTCGTGAGTCGGAGTATCTATAGATACTGTTCCATGATCGGTATGAAGTTTATAGGAATCAATCCCTCTCTGCACAATTCTGTCGCTGAGGTTTATCCCTTCAACTGCGAGCGCCTGGACGAGAAGTTCAGATATGATACCTCCACACCGATTGCATCCCAGCGGGCCGTCTTTGCTGAAATCTTTGGGTTCGTAGATCGTCACCCGGAGATTTTTATTGATCATCTTTGCCATTCTGAGCGCAAAGATGCTGAAAAAAGAGCCTGTAGGCCCGCCTCCAACCACCGCGATATGGGAGCCGTCCTCAAGAATAAACGGATCGGCCATTCTTTATTCCCCCCGGGAATTATTTATTTATTTTTTCAGTTTGTTATTGCTATAACCTTACCACAAGTAAGGTATTTGAACAAGCCCTTCCCTGCACGGATATACAGGTGGTACAATATGCATCAAAGGAGGAGTACATCCGTGAAGATAGCCTATTTTGAATGCTTTTCCGGAATAAGCGGTGATATGTGCCTCAGTGCGCTGGTGGATGCCGGGGTGCCGCTGCCACAACTGGAGAAAGAGCTGAAAAAAATCCCTGTGAGGGGATATCACCTCACTGCAAAACGAGCGAAACGGGCTGACCTTGCGGCCACAAAGATTGAGGTGGTATTCAGGAAGGGGCTTAGCAATCCAGCCCGAACTTTCACCGACGTCAGGGAAATTATACGGGCGTCGTCACTTTCTCAGGAAATCAAAAAGAAAGGCCTGCAAATTTTCGAACGGCTTTTTCGGGCAGAGGCAAAGGTGCACGGCATTTCGGCACAAAAAGTTCATCTCCATGAACTCGGCGCGGTAGACTGTATAGCAGACATATTCGGTACGCTTATCGGGCTCAGTCTTCTCGGAATCGAACAAGTCCGTTCGTCACCAATAAATCTTGGAAGCGGCTCTATCGAGACCGAGCATGGAATTCTGCCGGTTCCGGCTCCCGCAACTATTGAGATACTGAGAGATGTCCCGGTGTATTCCACAGGCATGCCATATGAGCTGACAACGCCCACCGGTGCAGTCATCATAAAAGAACTCGCATCGGAATTCGCCGGGATGCCCTTAATGGAGACGACAAGAACAGGAACCGGCGCCGGTGGAAGAGATTTAGGCAGATGGCCGAATGTGCTGAGAGTCTTCATCGGAAATCTCCTCTCCCGTGAAGTCCACAGGACCACTCCGGCAGACTCCTCCGATACTATGATCACGGTCATCGAGACGAATATTGACGACATGAATCCTCAGCTGTTCGAATATGTTATGGAAAAGCTTTTCCGTGCCGGCGCTCTCGATGTCTTTCTCACACAGATTCTCATGAAGAAAGGGAGGCCGGGAATCAAACTCTCTGTTCTCTGCAGAAAAGCGCAGAGAAATACCCTGAGTGCACTCATCCTGAAAGAAACCAGTTCTATCGGGGTGAGGTTTTATGAGATGGAGAGAATCACACTTGAACGGACGATAAAAAACATGGATACAGAGTTTGGGAAAATACGGGTGAAATTTTCCCGCTTCGGAGGGGAGGTCCTGAAGGCTACTCCCGAATATGAAGACTGCAAGAAAATCGCGCGGAAACTGGGAGTTCCCCTTATGCATATTATAAAAAAGGTCCCATGAGCAGAAAGTCCACAGAACGCGATATCCGGAAAGAAAGAAGCGTCCACGGCTCCGCCTGGGGGAATTTCCACGGAGGATATTTTTCAGACCCCTCTATCGCAAAACCTCTGCTTTTAACCGTATGCGAAGCGGTGAGACATTCGCATCCCGAAGTAATCGTCGATCTCGGTGGAGGGACCGGCTATCTCCTCGGCGCCCTGCGCGAGCAGTGCCCGGATCTCTCGGCTCAACTTGTGAATATCGACCTCTCAGGAAAGCAGCTCGGCGAGTCTGCGCATGACTGCATTCACACAGTGCAGTGCGCGATAGAAACATTTACCCGTACCCGCATCCACCCCCGCGCGGACAAATTCCTCTTCCTCATGCGCTCCGCACTCCATTATATGGGAAAGCACGGTATCAGGCCATTCCTGCATCACCTTCGGACCCAGATGGCTGATGGAGAATTCTTTTTACACCAGACAGCATCTTTCGAAAGAGAGAGCGACGCCGAATGTCTGAACATGCTCTATAGTCATATGGGCACGGGAAAATGGTATCCCTCGACCAATGACCTCCGGACACTTCTTGTGCAGTCGGGATGGTCTGTGATCTCAGTTGAACCTGCGCCGATACTGCCGTTGAAATCGGACGATCTGGCAAAACGCTACGGGCTAAATAAGGGAAAGGTCAGAGAAATTTGCAGCGTCATCACACGGGAGTTCAGTGAAACCGGCGATGTCTTCCGGAAAACACCGGACGGATTCTGCGCGTACCTCCATTACCAGATATTTACCTGCGTTGCGGTATAGCAATGATCGTCATTGCCTGACCAAACAAAGAGACAGCCTTGAACAATTGGTTTGACACTCTCACGTATACGCTGCACTTCTGCTTTAAACAGGCGCTGTCCCTATTTACCCAGAGTTTTTTATTTGTTATTCTCGGTCTTATCAAAAACATATGTCGGCACGTAATGCTCTCGGACGGGCCTAAATGGGAAGTTTTCTTTAAGTATTTTATCTATTGCTTCATCGAATTCCCAGGGAGATTCTATATAGCACCACTCAACATAGAAAAATTCGTCATTCTCTGGAGAAATTGATAAGCCAATACACTTTGAAAGCTTCTGGTCATACTTATGCGCCAGTGTAAAATTTGATAGTCCTTGTGTTCTATGAGCTATCATATCTTGAGTAATAGGAATAAAAACAAAGCCTACTCTATCGGGTATGGTCATTCTGTATGGCCTTGCAAATTCATTCTGCATAGCTTTTGCCTTTGCTAATTCAAAGCGCTCCTTAAACAACTTAAGATCGGTGCGCTTAAGCTTTGCGAGTTCAGCGATTATTTTGTAATAATCTTTTGGATTGCTTGTAACTGTCATGCGGTCAGCAAAAATCCGGCCTATGTTAGTAAAATCCCATGCGGCACGGTCGTCTTTTAAAGCCAAAAGATATTTCTTATCTTCAAGACTTGGCTGGATAGAAAGATTTCCGTAAAGAAAATGACCTAAAAGAGCATATTCTGGAATTGTATTAGTCTTTGTCTCCCATCGAGCTATAAGTTCTTCACGATAGGTTAAGTAATGATGAATTTCGGCTGGTGTGACTAATGTTTCGCAGATTCCTATGTAGTCTTCTATATTAAAAATATGAATAATTCCGACTGATGAACTATTATGATATTTCTTGTTGCGACAATTAGCCGGGAGAGTGTCATGGGATGAGTAAAGAACAATTTTGTCGATTGATTTTAATTGTGCCGTTGCAATATTAAATACGTGATTGCGGTCATTGGTTAAATGAATCTCTTTGTAATCTCTAAGATATCTTAAAGTATTTCTGATTTGCCTTGTGGCATGGCGCACGACGGTATCATCGAACCAGTTTTTTTCATTCTCAGAATTGCTTTCAGAGATTTCACGTTCTTTGCATTGAAACACCAGCATTAGATCATCTATCCAGACTACGTGATCAGCAAATTCCAATTCTTCTTTTGGTTTTGGAGCAAACTTATTTCTGGCAAATGAAAACTCCCGAAAAAATATGTTTGAATTCAATTCAGATATGTATTGTTCTAATGCATTCATAATTATTATTCTTGAACTCAAACGATCAAGCTCAGGGGTGCGGGGCAAAAACCCAAGATTGAAAACGATAAACGGCTAATCCCGCGTCCCTCTTGAGTGCCGTGTTAGGGCTCTTTTTCTTATAGATAATCTTCGATCAATTCTCGAATACCCTTAATCATTTCCCCGACATCTTTAATGTCAAACTCATCAAATTCTGCATGGAGTGCCTGATTACGAATTGCTGAAAACGCTTTGATTCGCTTTGTCTTGACTGGCGTTATTGCACCTATTTTCGAAAGCTCGTCAATTAAGGCTTCTAGGGCTTGCCCTTTCGTCGGTATACCATTTTTCAGAGAAATCTTTTTAATGGTATCCTCCAGCACTGCACTGGCAAGAACAGCAGCCTCAACTTTCTTATTTCCCTTATGATACACGGCGGCATGATCTAAGAAGTTATCGAATGTTTCTGCGACAAGTATGTATTCAATTCTTCTCAACAAGCCGCCAGCCCATTCCTGCTGAGCAGACTGCAACAAACCTAGCATTTTCGATGCAACCTTGGTTGAAATGCCGTGCTTCATGTCCTCATTAGTCATAAGGCGCTTTGATTCGCTTAGGAAAAAGCTGGCAGGCGGCGAAGCAGTTTCGAGGATATTGGATACGGACGACAACCATGCTTGAAACGCCGGTATGTTGTGTTCAGAAATGTAGTAATCATCCTTATTCATGCGCTCAACTAGTGGTTGGCCCTGCTCCACTAGTTCTTGAAATCTCTTTGTAATTGCTTCTTTCATGTTATCACCTCAGTGCCCCAACATTTATTTTTAAGCATATTCTATATTTGTCTACGAGATTATAATTTTACCGGGTGATTGTCAATAAGGAATAACGATAAAAAGCGCATAAGTGACTGATACCAATGAAAACATTTGTAAAGCCTCTTATTGTCATTCCGGCTTGTCCGGAATCATTCTTGCAAATAACCTCCGCACCCTGCACTGAAGAAGGATTCCGGACAAGCCGGAATGACAGAAGTTTGCCAAGGTTGTTTATCAATAAATGTGGCTTTACTTATGAACTCCTTAGTAATTCTCTATAATGTTGCTATTCTTATTGATATAGAGAATACGCATAATTATGCAAACCAATATTTTTCCCGGAATTTTTTCAGGGGGTTTCCGATTGGACTATAGGCCTCTCAGGTTCAGATTGAGGAAACGAAGTTTTCAGATAAGCAATGAAGGATTGATTAAGACGAATTCAATTCTTCTGTTTTTTTAATTGCAATTGCCCTGTTATGCAGGCGATTGCATTCTTCACGCGAATCACTCATTTATAGAATCGACAGTTGTTGCCCTGCCCTTCTATTTCGCTGAAAGGGTCAAATAGAGAGTGGAACCATGTCTGAATATAAGGAGCAGAATGTCTTTGCCGGGTTGTATTTTGGATACTATCTGCTCGTAGTCTTTGAAACTGTTTATTTGCTGCTTGTTGACTTCCAGTATGACATCCCCCCTGATTAGCGCGGATACGGCGGCGCTCTCTTCCCCGATATCGGTAATAACAACACCCTTCATCCTCTCGGTCAGGTTCAGTTTTCGGGATATTTCAGGGGTAAGGTCCTGAACAGTTACTCCTGACAAAAGGTTGTCGAAACTGCTTTTCGAAGGCTGCTGCTCATCATCGGAAGGCAATTCTTCTACCATAACATTCTTGATTTCCGTCTTGTTCTCTCTGACAATTTTCAGGGTTATAATCTGCCCCGGTGAGGTGTCTGCAACCATATTACGCATCTGGTAGGGCTCTTCGATCTTCCTGTTTTCAAATTCAATGATGATGTCCCCTCTCTGCAGGCCTGCCTTTTCCGCAGGACTCCCTTCAATCACATCTCCGACGAGGACGCCTTTCTCATCACTCTGGTTAAACTGCTTTGCGAGCTCTGGCGTAAGATCCTGGATGTTTACTCCGAGCCATCCCCTGACGACTTTACCCTTTTTGATAAGTTTGTCCATCACTGCTTTTGCCATGCTCGCAGGGACTGCGAACCCTATGCCCTGATATCCGCCGCTTGTGCTGAATATTGCAGTATTAATGCCAATGAGCTCGCCTCTGACATTGACAAGCGCTCCTCCGGAATTTCCGGGATTGATTGCCGCATCAGTCTGGATAAAATCCTCGTAATCGGCTATACCCACATTGGCCCTTCCGACTGCACTCACAATACCCATCGTTACCGTCTGGCTCAATCCATACGGACTCCCTATCGCAAGCACCGTCTCTCCGACCCTGAGTTTGTCCGAATTACCCCATGGTATGGTAGGGAGTTCTGCTGCATCGATTTTAACGATGCCGATATCGGTCATCGCGTCAGTTCCCACAATCGTTCCCTTGAATTCTCTTTTGTCCGAAAGGGTGACCTTTATTTGTTCCGCGCCCTGTATCATATGGTTTGCAGTAAGGATATATCCCTGAGGATCAACAATAACTCCGGAGCCGAGGTTGGCAGATTTTCGCTCTTTCGGCACCCGGAACTGATCTCCGAAAAACCTCCTGAAGAAAGGGTCGTCCGGAAATGGGTTCTCTCCCCCTCGTACCTTTATCGTTCGCATAGTCGAGATATTCACCACTGCAGGTCTCACCGCTGCGACAATCTCTGCAGTCGCCTGCCCTACCTTTGTAAGCACATCGATTGCTTCCCCGGAAATCTTTACCTCTCCGGCATATGTTGATGATGGCATACTGATCGCGAAGAAACCAATAAATCCTGCAAGCAGGGATATTGTAACAATCGCTTTGATGAGAGATCCCTTCTCTATACCGGAAAACATGGTTCCTCCTTTTGTTGAAATTCAGATTATTTCTTTTTACTATACCATGGAAGAGAAATTTATGAGTATAGTGAGGCATTACCCTCTGTTCCTATACCTTCGGAGTGATTTCTCAACCAACCTGTTCTATAAATAAGGCTCCTTTCCCCTGTCAAGCAATTCGCGGTAGAGAAATGGCTTTGTGCTCGACGGCACTTCGGGCGCCTCATAAAGCTCCTTCAGGTCATTCGTCTTGATATTTTCCAGAAACCTCACCACTATTGCGAGCGGAGCATAGTGGTTCCGGATAAGCGACCATCGCACATCATATCTGCGGGACCATTTCGGATGCTCTGCTATCTGGCGGATGACCTGTGATGAGGTCTTTTTCATGCTGATGATTCTGCATATGTCCCCTTCCGTGAGGATCGGGCTGTCCAGGCATGCGACAGAGACCTCTTTCATTCCGTCTTGCAGCAATTTTACAAGTACTGCACTGCTTGCCCTTTTCGCAAGGGTTATCTTGATACCGAGCGGCAGCGTGAGTATCTTTTCCAGAATATACATCTCTGCCCTGATCCTCACGGCAACAGGTATCTGCTGATTTCTTGTGAGGTCGGCCATATCGAAAATTCTCAGCGACTTGAGGATCGAAAGCGAAATATTCTGCGGGGTCTTCGGGTTCCTGCAGAGAGCCATCATGATGGGGTAACTGTCCTTCCAACGGCGGTCGTAATAAATGGATTCGATTATTTCCCTCGTAAGATTTCTTCTTCGCGCAAGCACACGCACGTGGTCTTCTGTGAGGTTGCTGTTCAGGAGAAGTCGGGAGATGACCTGCGGAGAAGGATGATGGACGAGCATGCTGAGGTCCTCTCCTCTACCCCGTGACGCAGCGAGTATTTCTTCCTCCGGATACTCCATACCAGTATTGTAGCCGAACTAAATCCTTTATTCACATTGACTAATCAGAGATATTTTTGTTAGTTTAATAAACTACTTTTATCGTTGAGGAGTCTGTATGCCAAAGAAACAGAAAATCGCTTCGACAAAAATGAAAAAAACTATATCACCAAAGAAGAAGGCGATGACGAAGAAACCAATGACAAAGAAACCAATAACAAAGAAAACACCTGCGAAGAAGACACCCACAAAAAAAGTGGTTGCTTCTGTAAAAAAACCGAAAACCGGGAAAACCGTCAAACTCGCACCACGGGACAGGAAGATCCAGGAAATCAAGAAATACCTTATCGGACAGAAAAAGATTCTCCTCCTCGGAGCGCTGGAAGCCCGGAATGAACTCCCCGAACAGACCGTGTTTCCTGACCTTGGAGATCAGGCATCAGCCGAGATCGACAGAAATTTCATGCTAAAAATCAAGGGGAGAGAACGGAAACTCATCAAGAAAATCGAAGAAGCTGTCGAAAGAATCGATGAAGGCATTTTCGGCATCTGCGATAAATGCGGGGAGGAAATAGATATCAGAAGGCTCGAAGCACGACCGGTTACGACCATGTGCATTGAGTGTAAAACCGTGCAGGAGGAAGAAGAAAAATTACGTGAAGGATAGACTTCCCGCTTCTACCCCTTGATTTTGAGGCCGTATCTGTCCCGCAGTGAATCTCCGAGCAGATTAAAACAGAGTGCGGTAAGTGCGATCATGAATCCCGGCGCAACCACCATCCATGGCGCAGAGGTCAGGTAAGCCCTGTGAGCACTGATCATGGATCCCCAGGTCGGCATGGGCGGCTGGGCACCGAGGCCTAAAAAACTTAATGACGCTTCAACCAGAATATAGCCTCCGATCTTCATGCCCATTACCACAAGCACAACAGGGATGCATTGGGGCATGAGATGTCTGTGTATGATTCTCCCTGTGCTGCATCCCATAGCTTTTGCCGCCTCAATATAATTCGCTTCTTTCAGGCTTAATACCTGTCCTCTGATGATTCGTGCAAAAGAAGCCCAACCCACTGCAACAATAGCGATGACAACGGTGTATATCCCCGGAGGGAAAAGAACAGATATGGCAATCGCGAGAAGGAGCGTGGGAAATGAAAGGACCAGGTCTGCAAATGCCATCAGCAGCGCATCGACTTTTCCGCCGAAATACCCCGAACAGAGGCCGAACACAAGACCGATCATCGTCGATAAGAGTGCTGCGCTTACTGCGATACTGATCGAGACCCTTCCTCCATAGAGGATTCTCGAAAGGATGTCCCTTCCCTTGGTATCGGTACCGAGGGGATGATCGAAACTGGGGGCTTCCTTGATCCGGTCAAGGTTGATAGACCCGGGATTGCACCAGGGCATAAACGAAGCGGTAAACGACATAACCGCAATAAGGAGAATAATGAGAAGTGCAGCCTTACCTGTCCTGTTCACCGAATCGCACTCTTGGGTCGAGAGAATTATAGAGCATATCGACAACCATATTAATGGCCACAAAAACGAAGGTGCCGATAATCACACACCCCATGATTACCGGATAATCCCGTTTGATAATCCCTTCCATAATGAACCTGCCGATTCCGTCCCATCCGAATATTGTTTCGGTAAGCACCGCTCCGTTTAAATAGCTGCCGAAATCGAGCCCGATAACGGTCACGATAGGGATAAGCGCATTTTTCAGAACATGTCCGGCCTGGATGCGGACTTCCCTGATGCCCATTGCCCTTGCCGTCTTTATAAAAGGCATGTCCAGTACCTCCAGCACTGTTGTTCTCGTTATTCTCGCGAGTGCACCAAGTGCAGGGAGAGAAAGCGTAAGGGCCGGAAGGACAAGGAAGCGGAGATCGCCGCTCCCTGACGGCGGGAACATCCTGAGTTCCAGGCTGAAAAAAAGCATGAGAAGCAGTCCGCTCCAGAAGACCGGTACGCTGAGCCCTGTAATCGACAATGCTGAGATGACTCTGTCCGTTACCGTGTCTTTCCGGTATGCGGAAATGAACCCAAATGCTGTTCCCAGCGGGACCGCGATAAGCATTGCAGCGAGTGCCAGTTTCAGGGTATTCGGGAATTTCAGGAGAATATCGTGCAAGACTTCCCTGTTCGTATAATAAGACCTCCCAAATTCACCACGGAGCAGGAGTGCGAGATACCCATAATATTGCTCCACGATATTTTTATCGGCGCCGATCTCCTTCCGGATTTTTTCGATGACCTCCGGCTGGGCCCTTTCTCCGACCATACTCAGCACAGGGTCCCCGGGCAGTGCCTTTGCAAGGCTGAATGTCAGAAGGGTGATTCCGAAAAGCAGGGGGATAAGGAGAAGCATCTTTCTAATCAGGTAGTCTTTTATGGCCCCCCTCCCCGGTCTTTGACTTCTGTTTTCATGTCATGCATGAGTTTGTTTTTCATCATCATATAGGTTTTAAACCCTATACTCAATGAGCAAATGGCCTGATCATTTCATATCGGAGGAGCGATTGTCACTATCACCCTCATGTCACTTATTGCGAGAATGCCATGCGGTTCGCGGATATCCGAAATCAGGACATCACCGGTATTCGCCGGGAGTGTCAACCCGTCTTTCCCCAGGAATTCACCCTCCCCTTCAAGTACCATAATACTTAACTGTCCTTCTACCTCATGGGAATGAATACCCAACTCCTGTCCGCTCATGAAATTGAAGTTCAAGACCCTGAAATAGGGAGAATCATGAATCAGAAACTTCTGCATGCCTTTTTCGCTGAACCTGCCTTCTTTCAACACTTCAATCCGTTTTATCATGGCCGGGCTCCTTGTTATAAAATTTGTATTGTAGAAGTATATAAAACAAAGGGGTAATTAACAATGAATAATCTACTGATTAATTGCCTGTCCTGTTCATAAATAGCCCTGTCACATTGATTAAACTATTCCAAAATACTTCTTCATTTTCCCAAATATTATGGCATCATCTATCTCGGTATCTATGGAGTGTTCAATAGCTCCTTTGCTGACAAGGAAGTCAAATTCCTCATCGGTAGCAATATGTCCATGAACTCCTAGCCGGGGATGAGACTCAAAGTATTCCTTTATCTCATATGGTTCAAAGTAGCTCTTGATTAAACCCGTAAATTTGATTAACAAGTCTGCAGCCTCAGCGATTCTTTCCTTTTCAGCCTCATAGGTTTCATCAAGATTCTCAACAAACTTGCGATTGCCATATATTCTTTCCCGTATAGGGTTATAATCGGGGAACTTCCTTTCTTCATCAATATTTCTAATCCGCTTTCGGGAAAATTGTTGGGTATCAACGAGAGTATAGAACTTCTCACCGATCAGATAACCCAAAGCCTTATCAATACCGAAACGGTCTTTTATCCCTTCGGCTGCTTCAACCCATTCCTGAAGTTGGTTCTCATTTGAAAATATATTGCCCATCGGGTATTTAGTATACATTAAACTATTATTTTGCCTTGCATATTCCTGTCAGGATTAGCTACCTTCATCCATTGCACCCGAAAATTCCTGAAAGAACTTGATGTATCCCTTGTTGCACCTGTATTAAGCCATTCAAATTCTTTATAATAGTAACCACTTATGCTAACAGCCTCTATGCGGGAATAGAAATATCGGTATTAGGATAATTTCAAATACTGAAAGTTTAAATCAAATATTTGGTAACATATAGACAAAGAACTTAGAGGAACTGAAAGCGGGAATATGAAAAAACAACCACAAAGAGCAATGGTGCTTTCACGTGAGAAAGTAATTTCAATTCTCAGGAAAGAACTGCCGTATCTGAAAGACAAATATGGTGTCAATAGGATATTTCTGTTCGGCTCTTTCGCAAAAGGACAGCCGGGGGAAAAGAGCGATATTGACATACTGGTTGATCTTAACAAACCGTTAGGGCTTGATTTTGTTACACTTGCAGACAGACTTGAAGAAGTATTGGGCAGAAAAGTTGATGTTGCGACTTACAACCACTATAAAAGGAGCTTTCAGCATCCCAGATACAAACACATAGCGAAAGACATCGAAAAGAGTCTGCTCCATGTCTAAAAAACGGAGAGATAAAGATTTCCTCGGCGACATTAAAGAAGCAATTGACTTGATTGCTTCCTATACAAAAGGACTTCCCTATAAAAAGTTTCTTAATGACAGAAAGACTCAGGATGCAGTTGTCCGTAATTTTGAGGTAATAGGAGAAGCTTCAAAAAATATTTCTGCGGGATTAAAAGCAAAATACCCTGAAATTCCATGGAAGAAGATATCGGGATTAAGAGACAAGCTTATACATTTCTATTTTGGCATTGATTATAAAATCGTATGGAATATAGCTAAGAAAGAATTGCCAATGATTGTAAAACAAATTAAAGATATTTTAGATAAAGAAGCGAGCAATAATCTTTAATTTTCAAATCTAAAACGATATCTCTGTTCCCTTATCCATGCTGTATATGGAATACATGGTGTAGTTCTTCACCCTGGGCTGTCGTATGGTAAAGTCCGTCCTGTGCCAGAGGAAAACCCATGGCGAATCGGCGACGATCAACTCCTCCGCCTTCTGATAGAGCGCATTCCTCTTTTTTTCATCCATTGTCAGACGGCCTTGTTCTATCAGCGCATCGACAACGGTGTTCGTATATCTCGTTCTGTTTCCTGCCGGGCCATGATTGGCGGAATGGAAGAGCGGGAACAGGAAATTCTCAGGGTCGGGATAATCAGCCCACCAGCTGAGGTAGAACATATCTGCTTCACCTCTGTTAATCGCTTCCTTATATGCGCTCCATTCAAGCTGTTTTATCTGCACGTTCATCCCGGCGGCCAAAAGATACGATTGTACAACTTCCGCTATGTCCACAATTTCCTGGTCCGCCGTTATATAAAAATGTACCGTACTGTTCTGAAACCCCTCTCCGGCAATAATCTCTCTGGCTTTTTGCGGATCATACCGGTATGGTGACCGGAGAACCCATTTGCGCATAATATCCGGTACTGGTCCTTCCGCAAGCCTTCCGCGGTTCTCATAAATCGTGTTCAGAATCTTCTCCCTGTCGATTGCAGAGGCAACGGCTTTTCTTAGACGCGGATTATCAAAAGGAGGTCGTGAACAATTGAACCCAAGGTAATATGTGTTCAGTCCCTCGATGGACGCAATCCATTGACGTTTCGACGGATCACGGCTGTATCGTGCATATTCCGCTGCCGGTATGGTCAGGAGGTCAAGATTCCCGAGTTCAAATTCACTTACTGCGGTAAGGTCTTCAGGTATAATCCGGTACAGAATACCGTGCATCTTTGCCGGCCTTTCGAAGTAATTGGTTCTCCTGTCGAGGCGTATCTCCCTGTTCGGCTGCCATTCTTTCAGGAGAAACGGTCCTGTACCGACCGGATGGCTCGAAAAGTCAGGACCCCATTTCTCTATTTCTTCACGGGGCACCACATATGCAGAGGTCATGGCCATAAGGTCCAGAAACGGCGAGAATGGTTTCTTCAGCCGGATCGCCAGGGTATGGCCATCAATCACCTGTATCCCTCTGACCTCAACTACGCTACCCTTCATAAATTCTTCCGCACCGAGTATCTTTTCGAAGACCCAGGTGGCGGGGGATCGGTTCTCCGGATGCAGTATCCTTTCGAAGGAGTATTTAAAATCGCGGGCCGTTACTGTCCGTCCGTTCGAAAACTTTACCCCTTCTTTCAATTGAAACGTATAGTGCAGTCCGTCGGCAGATAGCGTCCAATTCTTGGCGATGTCAGGCTCTATGGTGAGGTCTTTCCCTATTTTAACCAGCCCATTAAACAGCTTTGCGGCAATCGACCCGCCGGTTACATCGACAATGAAGGCAGGATCGAGGGTCGTCGGATTTGTATTCAACCTGTAATACACATATCCTTCGATCCGGTTTTGTGGAGAGCAGGCGGTCAAAAGGACAAGGACACACAGGACGACACACAGCCGATGAACTGAATTTTTCATATTCTTTGGAATTATCAAACTCGTTGAATCAGAACGCCCGACTTAAGCCGGGACCACAAATGATCAGAAATACTCTATTCGCCGTGTTTCAAAAATAATACTACAGAAAAAGTATTAGAACCTCAGGAATGCTCCGATATTGCCGGCTTCCTTGAGTTTTTTGTTTTTGTCAACGACTTCAACCAACGCTCCCTGTTCAACAGCCTTCTGGGCAATGAGATCGACGATATACTTGACCTTCTGCATTTTCCCCTTGCAATAAGGACATGAAGCAATATCATGAGAATTCAGATATCCGCACTGGCTGCAGGATTTCCCTGACAGCTTGAAGTCTTTCAGCATGACCAGTTTCATGATGCGGCCTTCCTGGAGTGCATTCAGCACGTCTTCGACGCCGAGCACGGCATTCTCATTCTTCAGCGCCTTGGCGACCATCTCATCAACGTCTTCCTCCTCCCTCTTTTCTTCAAATGACATGAGGATCGGCTCCGCCTTATCCAGAATATCCTTGCTCCTTGCTGACATGTCTGCCTGGAATGTGCCGATGACTTTATCAGCCATGGATTGCGAGAGCATGGCCCTTACCTTTGTCAACGCCTCTTCGGAACCTCCGATTAGCAGCCTGCCGACATATTCACCGGAGAGAAACGAATCCAGCTTTTTCAGAACATCCTTCAGGTGCATGCTCACATGGTAATCGATATGCCGTTCATAGCTTTTCTCCGAAAGGGCGAACCATCCGCCTTTTTTATGCCTGGCGGGCACATTCTCACTGTGGACCTCGGCGTACTCTTCAATTTCTCCCAGGTGCACCAGGAATAACCGTGCTGAGTCCCTGCCGACGAGCAGAATGGCATACCTCTGGTAATTGTCAAGGACGCCGAACAGTGGTTTTATGTAAGGGATCTGATCAACAATGATTTCATTCCTGAGAGGAACTGACAGATGGAACTCTTTCCAGAATTTGCTCTCCTGAGAACTCAGGAGCGCAAGCCCCTTTTTGAAAATCCTTTTATTGGAGAGGAGATATGATTCAATCTTTTCGAGATCAGCGCTGATCCTTTTCAAGACCGGCTTCGAGAGTTGCTCGGTTGTCTGTTTCAGCATATTCTTTACATGAATACCATAATTATCCTTTACATTCGTTATGGGATTCACATTCAGATAGAGGCTCACAAAATAGGCGCCGTCACCCCGCATCTTCGCTATCTCTTTGAGTTCTTCCCTGTTAAGCATATTCTCCTCCTTCTCTGGGTCTGAATAGTTCGAAAAGCACCAGAAATTCGAATATTCTCTCTGTTTCCTATCGTTGAGATGCCTCTATAAACTTTCTGAAGAGGTGCACCGAAAGCACATTCCCCATATCACGCTCAGGGTGCCATTGGACACCGACAAGAAATGGATAGTCTTCTCTGGAGAATGCCTCTGCGAGGGTATCGGGAGAAAAGACGAACGCGGACAGACCCTCCCCGATAGTTTTTACTCCCTGATGATGTGTACTGTTGACAGAAAACGTACCTTCTTCGAGAAACCTGTTTTCTGTGATCACAATTTCATGATACCCTGTTTTATGATTAATTGCTACTTCAGTCTGAGATGCAAGATCCTGGAAGAGTTTACCGCCGAAAAAAACATTCAGCAGCTGCATGCCGTAACAGATGCCTAAAACAGGTTTGCGCAGTTCCATAACCCGATTGAGCAGTGAGAACTCAAAATCGCTCCTTTCCCTGGAGACAGGTTTCACCTGAGGGGACACAGGTTCGCCATAATACTCCGGGTCAAGATCATCCCCTCCCGGGATAAGCAGCCCATCGATAAGCGCAGCATAGTCTGATGCATTCTGGTCCGGTGGGAGGAATACCGGAACTCCGCCGCTCTTTCGGATCGCAGCAGAATAGGAATGCTTCATCTTCACCTGTTCGCTTTCTTTGTCCATGGTAATACCGACAAGGGGTTTACCGCTCATATTTCAATACTCTCCCGGGCTTGTGCCGTGTTATCTCTCCATCCCAGACCACCGGCGTCCCATTCACCATTACCACCTGGATTCCCTCAGGCTTAAGAAAAGGTTCGTCGAAGGTTGCCCTGTCTCTTATTTTCTGGTATTGCAGCAGAACCATGTCTGCGAATGCGCCTTTCTTCAGGACCCCCCTGTCCTGAATCCCGAAAGTCCGTGCAGGGAGCATAGTTATCCTGTGGACAGCCTCCTGGATACTCAACACGCCTTTGTCTCTTACATACTCTCCGAGGAATCTCGGAAAGCTCCCGAATCCCCTTGGGTGGGGTTTTCCCTTGCAGGTTGGACCGCTGTAAGACCGTGCAGAACTGTCTGTGCCGATCATAACATAAGGAAGCGAAAGGAACTTCTTCAGGTTCTCTTCATGCATGGAGAGAAAAATAGCGCCCGCCCTAAGCTTTTCTTCTCTGAGTATCCTGAAAAGCATGTCAACCGGCGCCACCCTTTTCATGCCTGCAAGCTCAGCGATGCTCTTTCCTTCCATCCATACATTTTTTTGCGACGCCACAGTTGATATCCGTATACTGTCCCAGTATCTTTTCTCCGGATGTGCGTGGAGGATTTCTTTTCTAATCCTCTCTCGTATCTCCCGGGTTTTTATCCTTCTCAGTTCCTCCTGATTTCCCCCTTCGTATGTCCATGCGGGCAGAATCGTATCGAGATCGGTTGATGCTGCGATATAAGGGTATCTGTCGGCAGTTACCCGAAGACCTCTCTTTCGCGCGTTCTCCAGACACGCAACGGCTTCGTCTCCCTTGTGCCAGTTTTTCTCTCCGCTTGTCTTGATATGGGAGATATGGATAGGTACATCCGCTTCCTTTCCAATGGTAAGCGTCTCCCGTATGGATTCTATCAAGGCGTCTCCTTCGCTCCGCATATGAGTCGTGTAGATTCCGGATATGCCTTTGCCCTTTCCTGCCCGGCGAGAACCTGTGCTGGTTTTGTGCGGGATGGACATAACCCTGGAAAGTTCGATCAATTCTGCGGTATCCGAATATACGCCCGGTGGATAGATCAGGCCTGTCGAAAGACCGATTGCCCCTTCGCCGAGGGATTGCGCAAGGAGCCTGCACATCCGCTTTTTCTCTTTGTCTGTGGCTTCCCTGTCTTCGTAGCCAAGGACGCTGGCCCTGATGTTTCCGTGACCGGCAAGGGTAAGGAAATTCAGGGCAATACCTCTCTCATGGAGCAGCCTGAAATACTCCCTGAAAGACTTCCATCGTTCGCGGATGTTGAATTCCCTCAGATCGTCTTCCCTGCGCTCCAATGCTTCACCCAGAAGAGGGGCCGCAGACAGCCCGCAGTTTCCGTTTATTTCGGTGGTTATCCCCTGAGAGACCTTTCCTTCTGCACGGGGGTCTGCGAGAAGGGTGAATTCCGAATGCGCATGGGTATCGATAAAACCAGGACAGACGACCATGCCCGCTGCATCGATTTTCTTCTTTGCATTCACTTCCGGTCCGGAGTGGGCAGAGGGGAAGGTTTTCTTTATAAATACTATCTTCTCTCCGGTTATGCCTATATCTCCTTCATACGGTTCCGAACCGCTCCCGTCAATGACAAGACCTCCCTGAATGACTGTATCAACCATCGTGTGTACGCTCTGATTTATCGTTCAGGAACTTTTCCGGCGACTCCAGCCCACGCACAAAAAGGGCGCTGAAAACCATGGCTGCTGTTCTTGTCCGGTTCCAGAACCCGGAAACGTTTTCTTCTTTCATCTTTTCTTTGTACAATCCTGCTATTTCTTTTGTAAGCTTCGGCAGGGATTTCATGACAAGTCCCATGGTCGTGAAAAATTCTCCAACCGGCAATCCAAATCTCTCCAGTGGCCGAAACATCCTACCCATGGCAGCAACGAGTGATTCGATCGATGTCGTCCCAATCACTATCTTTGCGCCCATGATCATGAGAAACACCCTCAGGGTCCTTACGGCTGCGGTAGTCAAACCCTCTTCAGTAATAATCAGCATTCCCGAATGATAGAGCACTTTCCCCTGATGAAAGAGCAGATTGCTGAGAAACGTGAACATCAGCAGGAAGCTGATGGGAACCCATCCCTGCCTGACGAAACGGAATGGAACCGCAAGGAGGAGAGGCAAAATGGCAAGAGTGAGAACGACAAGGACATCGGGAGACTTAATTATAAAAAGGGAGATGACGAAGAGGACATAGAGGAGAATCTTGATCGTGGCAGGCACGTGCTTACCTGTAATGCCGGTATTCGCTTCTCAGTTCAACGACCTTCTGGAGCATCGGTGTTGTTTGAAAATATTTTCTGATACCTTCGACAATCGCTTCAGCGATTTCCATTCTGTAGCTGTCCTGGGAAAGGAGCTTTTCTTCCTCCGGATTACTGATGAACGACACCTCGGCAAGCACCGACGGCATGCGGGCGCCAAAGAGCACATAAAAAAGGGCCTGTTTCACTCCAAGGTCATCCCGTTCTTCGGTCCTTGATACCATGGACTGCTGGATATAGTTTGCAAGTTTAATGGATTCATCCCGCTTGTTCTCCCGCATAAGGTCACTTTTGATGATATCCACAATGTCCATCTTCTTGTTCATGTCTCGCATCTTTTTCAGGGATATCTGGTTTTCCCGCGCCGCAACACGCAGAGCTTCTTCGTCGTCTGTCCAATTGAGCATATAGGTTTCGATCCCTTTCGCCTGCCTTTTCTGACTTGCATTCGCATGGATTGAGACAAAAAGGTCCGCGTTTTTCCTGTTCGCAATGGCAGTTCTCGCTTCAAGAGGCAGGTACACATCCCGCTCTCTCGTAAAAACTACCTCGTAAAGCGGGTCGTTCATGAGTATCTTCCCCATTTTTAAGGCAATATCCAGAACAACATCTTTTTCATAGAGCTTCCGTAATCCCACCGCACCGGGATCGTGACCGCCATGACCGGGGTCGATCACAATCCGTCGCTTTGCCGTAAGAATATCCGGTTTCTGTCGTGTCTTTGTCCTGGTTCCCTGAATATCGATAATCAATCTTGCCGGGTTTTCGAGTATAAAGGACTTGCAGTCACTCAGACTCTCCAGATCAAGGACAACCCTCACCGTTGATGGATTGAACTGGCCTGCCCTTACAGACTTCAAGATACCGTCTCCGACAGAAAAACTTGTCCTGACCTTCTTGTCCAGCGTGACATTGAGGAGGTCAAAATAGAGCCTGTCAGGGTTTGTCAAATGATTTTTTGAAAAATTAACAGGCTCGGACAATTCAATCACTACCCGCGTGTACTCATCAGAGGACCAGTATTTGATATCGGTTATTTTTGTATCAGAAGCACTGACGGCAAAAGGGAACACAACAAGCAGACAAAAAATTGGAAAGAAGGTGAACCTTGCTTTCTCTTTTAGGAGGTTTAAAAACAATTTCTGTTCTCCAAACCTCATGCAGTTCTTTAAACGGCCTGAACTGCTTTTATTTCAGGGATTTCCTTTTTGAGATTCGCTTCGACCCAGGTCTTCAGCGTGAGTGTAGACATCGGACAGGTTCCGCATGCGCCTTTCAGCTTCACATAGACTATGTTATCCTTGATCTCAACAAGATCTATATCACCGCCATCTCTCTGCAGTCCCGCTCTCACTGTTTCGAGTGCCTTTTCAACCTTTTCCTTTAGCATATATCCTCCATATTTTTATTTAATAATAGAAAAATAGAAGAATTTATTCAAGTTTTTTATTGAAATTAATCAACAACAGTATGATAACAATCGAATATTCATATTTCTGAAAGAGGAGATAAGGGCGTATTTGTGCTCTCAATAGAGTCTGTCCATAAAGCACTATTCCGATAAAAATTCGTCATGCTTGCGAACAGACTGTGTCACAATTGCATATCGCTACTGAATTTATAGAGCCTTTGATATT
>JAVHLL010000018.1:0-40184 GCA_031082155.1 Thermodesulfovibrionales bacterium
TCCCTTCCAATCATACAAATTCTTAGGCGTGTCCATCAATTCGGGGGAAGCTCACCTTGAAATTGAAATTTATTTTCATTGTTCATTGCATATTGATAATTGTTCATTGATTATTACCCTGTTTTTCGGTCAGTTCTCTCATCACCATCTTTATCAGCACCGGCACTCGTTTTTCTATCGTCGGGGTGAGTTCGAGGCCTTCGTCGAGGCTTTCGGGTTCGATGCCGATGAAGACGATCTCTTCGGGCTTTGTGCCGAGCATTTTGGAGGTCTTGATGACGTCGGTGAAATCGATTCCGTGGGCCGTCCTGAGCATCGGCTTGTTATCGGCAAGGCCCTCGTCGGTAAAGCGGTAGATGGTGCCGGGAGGGTCTCCGGTTATTACCGTATCTATGACGATCACTTTTTTCCTCCCCTCGATATAAAACAGGAGGTTCAGCCCCATGGTCCCTCCGTCCATAAGTTCGATCTCAGAAGGAAAATCCATCTCCATCATTTTTTTTATCGTATGGACTCCGACGCCCTCATCTTTCAGGAGGATATTGCCGATGCCAAGGATGAGGATGGGTTTAAGGGTTAAGGACATGATATACAGAGACGCATGGAGATTTGTTGAGACTCATTGAGACTGAGGGAGAGTGAGAGAGATGCTCTAAACGCTGCAGCGGATTTCATATCTAATTATACTCCAACAGCATATGCCCTCTGCAAGGAGGATCTCTTTATTCAACAATAAAAGATTGTAAATTGGCTTCATCAGGCAGGGCTGTTAAATCCATATTAAAAAAGGTCAGGTTTCTTCTCATTTTTTCCTCGGTCCAGTTCCACCACTGAATATCAAGGAGTTGTCTGATGATAGTATCGTTGAACCTCATGCGCAGCTTTCTGGCGGGAGTGCCTGCAACGACTGAGAAGGGTCCAACGTTTTTTGTAACTATCGAGCCCGCGCCTATGACTGCGCCGTCGCCTATGGTTACCCCCGACAGGAGAATGGCGGAATCCCCGATCCATACATTGTTGCCGATAACCACATCTCCTTTGCTGGTTTGTATAGGGTTCCCGCCGATTCGTTTTTGTAATCTCGCCTGGATATTCGCCATATTCATCACATGCTCAGCGGTTAAAATCTTTACGTCAGGTCCTATTGCGCAGTATTTCCCAATGCTGCAGGCAGAAATGCCCATTACGGAGATTTTGCCGTTTATGTAGGTGCCGTAGCCGATGGTGCAGGGGCTTATTATTACAGAGTCGGGGTGGACATAGATTTTATTTTTTTTCAGATAGTCTTCAGTCATCAAAGATAATTTTTTGTAGTCAGTATTTTAAAAATATCCATGTAATAAGCTAAACATATTATACCCAAATCCAGCAATAAGGAGGTCATTGCGAGTGAAACGAAACAATCTCGCCTCTTTCATGGAGAGTGCCGCGCACCCTTCAGGTGCTCGCAATGACAAAACGAATCCAAAAAAAAAGGAGGTGCCTTTCGGCACCTCCTCGTGAGAACGAGTATCAACTAAATCTCGGCATCGTGTGCTAGTCTTGTTGCACTTCCGTCTGTTCCCATCTTGAACTTCATAATCGTTGAACCGTCCGGTTTTACCACGTGGACAGCGCAAGCGATGCAGAAGTCATAAGTGTGCATAACGCGGAGCAGTGTTATGTAGAGACCATCATCGACACCTGGATTATAAGTCCCAAGAAGACCTGAGACTACAGCCCAAGGCAGTCCCTGTATCACCTGCTCAGCTGCACCCGGGTTTCCAGCTGTATCACGCGGAGAATGGTTCCATGTGGACGGAACTACGCACTGGTAATTCTTGATGCGCTTGTTCTCAATCGTGATCCAGTGGCCGAGTGCGCCTCTCGGTGCCTCAGCCCATCCGGCGCCTGATTTAATCTTGGTCGGGAGCTTCGCATACACGTATGTAGGAGCGGTCAGATTGGCCGCAAGCTGTGACAGCCATGCTACCGGCGCTGCTGTTTCTGCCATGGCATCGGCGACGAATTTGCACTCCAGCGCACGGCATGCGTGCCTTCCGAGTATGCTGACCAGAGAACCAGGGTACACAAACGGAGGGTTGAGAAGAGTACCCGCTGTTGTCGCAAGCTGTGTGATAGTATAATTACCACCCATCAGCGGAGTGACAGGAACTGATGATGATGCTCCCGCTCCGTCGCCAACAGTGGCTCCGTTCCCTGCGAGAACACTTGCAATTACGCGTGATATCGGACCGACCTCGCAGACTGTAGTTCCAAACCTCGGGGCCTTCAGCCAGGAGTATTCCTGACCAGCACCGGTGACTTTGGCGACATCCGGCAGGGTCACGCCGTTTCCGGGATAGAGCCCGTCATTTACGCCAAGCGCACCTGCATCGTAGTATGAATAGCCGACAAACTCCCTGATGTTCGACAGGAAGGAAGTCGGACCGCCGGTTATGGAAAGAGCTAGCGGTAATGTAACCAATCCTCTGCTGAGAAGCAGGGCTTCTGCACTGGTTCCCGCTTGGATCGGGTACTCACCGTATGACAGGAGTGCCCCCGGCTGTGTGCCTAATGTCCAGTATGTTCCGTAGGTATTGGCAACTGTGACGACGTCAGGGATGTAAGCGGTGTTGATGAAGTTCCTGACTGTGTCGAGCAGGTTCGAGAATGTGACGACATCAGACATTGTCGGCAGGGTTGTTGCACCGCCCGGAACGATGGCGTTCTGGATCGGCTGCCTACCGCTGAAGATTGCGCCTGCGGAATGCATCTTCCTTCTCATGGCGAGCGCTTCAACGTAGTTGCTTACAACCGATTGGCCGTTCGGCATTGGAAAAGAACCCGGGATAAGCATTTGCAGTCCGGCTGGAGCTGTATATGTCGGCGAGAACGGGGCGCCAAGAGACGAGGCATCGACAAAGTCGAGTGCCGCGAGGTGATAGAAATGGGTGATGTGCGACATGACCGTGTCTGCGCCATGGATCAGGTTGCGGAGGATCTTCCCGTTGTCCGGAATATGGGTGCGGCCGTCATCGTTTGTGATCTTTGCCTGCGGGAGTGTCTGGAGATTGGGTGCAACTTCCAGAGCATTGTCAAGGCTTCTCACGGAAGCCATGGTATGCCCGGTGGGTCAAACCCCGCAGATTCTCTGGGTGATGACAGGGGCATCTCTCGGGTCCCTTCTCATCAGGATGTTCTCAAAACCCCTGAACATGGTTCCAGAGGCCTGAGCAGTGACAGTTGAAAGATTCGTATCGACTGTCACAACCCATTTTGAATGTCCTTCTATCCTTGTTAAAGGATCAATAGTAATAGTTGGCATATTTTACACCTCCTTCCTTAAGCAAAATTGAAGAATTTCCCGACTTTGTCGGGGAATGTAGGTTCTGTACAACCGTGGCATCCGGCACCGCTACCAACACACCAGTTAGTGCCGTATCCATTCGGGGCGTCAGCATTCCATCTCCTGAGGGAGCAGTCTGCCTTCGTCTTCCTGCCTTTGCAACCGAGAACACCAATGCAGCCTGTATATCTCACATTTGAAATGGGATCGTTGCTCCACTTGTTCTTGTAGAGCAGCGAGCTGTTGATATTGGCGTTCAGTATAGGATCAACCTTCGGGTTGGCGTACGGCGGATTTACCTCATCTGCTGCAGTGTAGCCCTGGTTGAAACGCCACTCGCACGGACCTGCGTTGCACTGATACTGGCCGAAATAGTCGATCGGACGGCCATATGCCTCGACAGGCGGGAGCTGGAGGTTTGTTGCAAGGATGTAGGCGATGGTGCCGACAATCCAGTCGGAATGCGGCGGGCAACCACCTATATTGATGGTCTTTGCTGCGAAATCCTGCAGCGCGCCGTTGAATTTACCGGCTTTGACATAGCCTTTATAAAGGGCTCCTGATGCGCCTGTCCTGTTTCCAGCTGCTGCCGGGATTCCGCCGAATGAAGAGCATGTTCCGACGCAGAGGATGGCTGCTGCGCTTGTACCGAAGAGGGTACATTCATGCAACATGGTCTTGTCCGCCTCGGCTGTTGCGCCAAACTGTCCGCCCGTAAGCGGCGGTAGGGTAACGGCACCCTTCAGGAAGATCTCATCTGTACCACCGATTGCTAAAGTCCCTGCCAGTGTGAAGACGGTGCTTGTAGAACTACCGTAACCATCAAACAGGGTTGCGATGCCTGAATCAACGATCAACGCATCCTGTACAGTTCCAGCACCTGGTCCGTCAGTAACTCTTGTCCCGGTTTTCAGGCTTGATCCTGCAGCGATGACGCTTGTTGGAACGACAACCATCGGGCCGCTGACTGCCCGGCCAATTGTGTTAGAAGTGTCTGAGGTAATTATTCTAACAGTAGCATTTAACGTGAAATTGTTGGCTGATCCGGCATATGTCCATACAGCTTCGGCGGGCAGAGTGTTAACCGGGGCTCCCAGGGTGTCAACCTCTGAAAGCCAGAGACGGTCGAACGAACTGGTTGCGATGGTTCCGGCTGCCAGTGTTGTGCCAATGCCGAGTATGCTTCCCTGCTGGGTCTGCGTGCCTCCTCCGTCTGTACCTCCGGTGACCTCAACGGTACCTGCTGTGACAGTTATAGGATTGGCAAGTATTATATTGGCGTTAGTGCGGTCTGTTCCGTACAGGGATGAAACCGCAGTGTTGAAGCTTGCGCCCAACGCTGTCATGGCCGCCCTGTCATCAGCGTCCGCTACAATGGTGTCTGCGGGAAGTGTGGTGCCTGCAACGAGCTCACTGCCTGCCCCGATAACGTCATTCGCAGCAAGTGCGACCGGAGCGGCGCCGACGAGTGTACCGTTTGCCGATGCTGCGGGCACTGATACGACACTTGAGCCGGCAGCGAGAATACCTCCGGTACGGGACCAGATGGTGCAGAATTCCTCACTACCACCTGTTGCCGCTGACGGGATCGCACCCTCTATTGCGAGAACGGTTGTTTTTCCGATAGCGCTGACTGCGGCACCAACTGCCAATGCTCCTGCTGATGCACAAAGCTGCTCATTGTAGTCGAGGTCGATGTCATGGAGTAACAGATCATCAACTTCACGATCCTTTATGCTGTTGGCAAGCGACATCGTGCAGCCTGTGCAAGCCTGACCCGGAAGCCAGACAACGTGAGGTCCGCCATTGCCGACCTTTGCGAACGACTCTTCGATTTTCAGAAGGTCTGTCGTGGTAAGACCGAGAGCGCCGGCTGCGATCGTGCAATACTTCAAGAATTCTCTACGAGAAATTCTCATATCTTTATTCCCTCCTTTCTACTTTTTAATAACTTTTTTGAACAGGGAATTTTTCCCTGTATTTCGCGAAAAGAATTTCCGCGCTGCTTCCTCACAGGAAAGCTTTGTCTCTTCTTTCTTCTTCTCTTCGCTGAAATTCTGCCATGCGTGCATCACATCCTTCAGCATGTCCTTCGAGCCTGAAGTAAAGAAGTCTCTTCTGCTGTACTCTTTCAACATGTCTCCTGTCTTACCATCTATTGACATGGCAGTCATTGCACATATCAGAGCCGGCATTGCTTGACCTCAGGAAGAATACCTGAGTTCCCACTGATTTACCACCTGTCATCTGTTTGCCTATATAAGCAATGGTATCATGGACAGAATGGCATGTGGCGCACTCAAACTGATCAGCAGTTGCACCAGTTCCATATAAAGGATAAGTGAGCAGTCCCTGATCTCCAGGAATCCAGAGTCTCCAGGGTGCTGTCGGGCAGGGCTGTGGCGGCGGAAAACCGTTGTTGTCCTGGTTGTTATCCTTTGTGGGGTCGTACGTGAAGCTGATCGGGTGATCATTGGTAAGGTCTGTTCCGAGCATAGCCCAGAAGGTCGGGTTCATCTCATAGTCGTAATTTTCGTTTGTGTGGGAACCCGGTCCCGGATAGTTCACCAGTGAACTAAACACCCCATTGTGACAAACCAGACAGAGCGAGGACGGAGCCTGGGGCTGCTTGTTCTCGTTCATGTCATATGAAGGGCTGTCATAGAGAGTATAAGTCTGTGCTGCCTGATCCCTGTTCCAGATCGGATAGTCACCTGTTCCGGAGTGCGGGCTGTGACACATGGCGCAGGGCTCAAGAGTATCATCTCCTGTCATTACCCCAACATCATGAGGGGTACCTGCAATACCGGGCTGACCACTTTCTCTGGCCCAAAGCAGTGTAGCAACGCTAAAAATAAGCATAAGCGCTACTGCTAACAATAAAACTTTCTTCATTCTTTTCACCTCCATCTCTTTTTTAAAATCCTGATGAATCGGATGTCCCGATACAAGATACCGGGACGTTCAAACCTACTGACGTCCTCCTTTTTTCACCTCCTTTCGAAATTCCTAGCTGAGAGCATTCTGGAGTTGTGGTATTCAAAACTGGCTGTGAAAACCAAGGATACACAGTAGAGTGTATGGGTTGGTAAGTCGATAAAGGAATGCTTTCAGCTGCTCTATTCATCTTCCCTCCTCATGAAGGAATCCCCCAGCTTCGTGCTACGATCGTTAGTTTCAATAAAACTTTTTTCTTCGATTGGTTACGTGAATCTACGTAAATTTTAGTAAGATCACAGGAAAAGATGCAAGCAGGAAAAAGTTTGAAAAGAATAATTACAAAGTATTACTTATTCTTAAAACTATAGTTGCAAGAATAGCGGAATATCATGACAAATCAAGACAATTCAGAATAATGCAGCGCAAGGTGAAGTCTGTCAGTTACCCCGAGCTTCTTATAAATGCGGTTACAGTGGGATTTAACCGTTTGTTCGCTTATGTTCAGTTTTTGAGCTATCTCTTTATTCCTGTACCCCTGGCAGATATGATGAATAATTTCCTTTTCTCTTTGTGCGAGGCGGACATTTTCAGTTGTCTGTTTTGTAAGAGTGAGAATTTTCATTAACGTTGTGCGGTCTAACCATATTTCTCCTGCTGAAACCGCCCGTAAGGCTTTTTTAAACAGGTCTGAATCAGCACTCGGGGGGAGTATGCCAATAACCCCTTTCGCAATAAGATTTTTCAGGTCTCTGTTTGTGATGAAACCTGAGGTTCTATCTCCCAGAAGAAGGATTTTCAGGCGGGGTTGAACAAAAAAATCATCGGGAAGAGTTAAAAGCGCGCTTAAGTCAGAATGGAGATCAGACACGATAACATCAGGGTACTGCGCATCCGCTTCTTTCAGGTCACTAAGCCAGCTTTCCCCGGAAAATATCCCCGTAAGGGTAATCCCCTGCTCTTTTTCCAGAAGGCTTTGCAATGCTTCAGAGAAAAGCCTCGTACTGCAGCATATTGCGACTTTTAGGGCCATATTTTTATGTTTGCACTCCATTCATTGAGTGGATTGTCCCTGTCAAAAAACCGTTTCAATCTCTGCAATTACATATTATCCCTCAAATCGAATAATAACGCTATTATTTCCTGAACTTGCTCTTCTATTTGATCATTGTATTCAAAAGCAGCATCGAGGTTTTCTTCTGTAAACACTTCTTTGCCCGTCAGTAACGCGGTGAACAAGTCTGCGGTAGTCTTTATCTGAATAATGTGGGTCTGTATGTTGTTTGTTATTTCCTGTTGCCTGGCTTTTTTCTCTTCCTTCTTATCGTCTGTTGTTTTCTCTTTCTCTGCCATGGTTATTCCCTCCGTAATGGATATTACAAATTTTAATCAAAAGAATTCCTCGAAGCTTTGCTTCGGGGTAACTATATCCCTTATTCTGTCATTCCCGCTTGTCGGGAATCCTTCTGAGATAATGCGTATACACAATAATACTGAAAAGCAAAGAAAGATTCCGGACAAGCCGGAATGACATCTTTAGAATACCTCGTCCCGAAAGCTTTCGGGACTGCTGAGGTTATTCATTTTCTATACTATTATAACGAAAGACAAGTTATAATGAGACATAAAAATTATCCCATTTTATCTTTAAGAAAACATTCGGTAATTCAAGGAATAGAGAAATGAACCATCCCCTTGCATGAAAAGGCGGGTGAAAGCCATGAAATTTGTATTTTCGGTTTAATCACAAAAATATAGAGTCTATGCGGAGACTCTACTTGCATCTGAGAGGAAAAGAATATGGATATTGAGAACAAACTGAGCCTTGCCTTCAAATATTTTCAGGAAGGGAATATGAAACAGACTGAACACGAATGTCTGGAAATCTTGCAAGTACAGCCTGATAATAGTGACATTCTCCATCTTCTGGGCGTTACCTGCTATCATCTTGGCGAGCATCACCGTGCTGTTGAATTTTTGACAAAGGCACTTCAACTTGATGATCAAAACTCGGATGTACATTATGATCTGGGGAATATTTTCCAGGATCAGGGGAAACTCGATGAAGCGCTCAAAGCCTATCAGCGTGCTTTGGAAATTGAACCTGAACACCCTGATGCCCATAACAATATCGCCATGGTTTTTCATGATCTCAAAAAGCTTGACCAGGCTATAGTGCACTACCAGAAAGCTCTGGAACTCACGCCACAGAGTGCAATGATCCACAACAATATCGGACTTGCCTGTCAGGAGAACGGGGAACTTGCAAAGGCTATAGCCCATTTCGGAAGAGCGATACAGCTTGATCCTAGTTTTGCCGATACCTACTTCAACATGGGCAATGTTTTTGTGACAGAGGACAATCTTGATACCGCTTTACAGTATTACCGCAAATCACTCGAATTGAACCCGAACCTCATCGAAGCATATGTTGCTATGGCTGATATCCTTATGAAAAAAGGAGAGTATCCACATGCCATACCGGTACTGAGAAGACTCTTGACCCTATATCCTGATTCTGCCGAACTTCATAATAACCTTGGCAAGGCTCTGGGCGCAATCTGGCAGCTTGACACTGCGCTGGAACATTTAAAGAGAGCGGTGAAGATCAATCCGGACTTTGCAGCGGCCCATAGTAATCTGGGAAACACTTTCAGAAAAATAGGGAAACTGGATGTAGCTACGGAACATATCAATAACGCCCTTCACCTTGATCCGGAAATGATTGAAGCTATCAGTAATCTCGGCGCTCTCTATAAGGAAAAAGGGCAATTCAGCGAAGCGATTGCCTGTTACCGAAGGGCATTGAATATTGATCCGGAGAATGCAGTGGTACATCTTGATCTGGCGCTTCTTGAGTTGTTCCTTGGGCATTTTAAGAAAGGATGGGAAGAATACGAGTGGCGCTGGAAGTCAGGGGGTGCACAAATGCAGAGTTTGCCTTATCCCCTGTGGGATGGTTCCTTATTGAAAGGAAAGAAAGTGTTTCTCTATCCTGAGCAGCGTATCGGGGATGATATCATGTTTGCGTCCTGCATTGCTGAAGTCATTACTCAAGCGGAGGTCTGTGTTTTAAAATGCGACGCAAGGCTTGTTCCACTCTATGAACGATCTTTCCCCGGCACTAAAATAATTGGGAGAGTTGAGGGTGACAGGTATCCGCCTGAACTCCCGCCTCCGGATTTCACAGTGCCGGTCGGAAGTCTGCCGAGGATTTTAAGGCCTGACCTGGCGAGTTTTCCGCAACAGAATTCATATCTTGTTCCTGATGAGACAAAGGTTGAGGAATGGAGAAGTCGATATAGCGATCTTGGGGAAGGGTTAAAGGTTGGGATATCCTGGCGTGGGGGTGCCACGCCGGATGATATAAGAATTCGTTCAACAAAACTGGAGCGCTGGGCTGATCTTTTTGCGGTAAAAGGGATGCATTGTATCAATCTGCAGTACGGGGACTGTGAAGGAGAACTGAACGAGGCAAAAGAAAAACTCGGTGTAAAAATTCATTTCTGGAAGGATGCAGACCCCCTGAAAGACCTCGATGCTTTTGCAGCGCAGATTGCAGCGCTTGACCTGGTCATTTCAGTTGATAATCCGACAGTGCATATCGCAGGGGCGCTGGGAATTCCTGCGTGGGTGCTGCTGCCCTCTGTCTGCGACTGGAGATGGATGCAGGATTTCGAAGATACCCCGTGGTATGAGAGTATACGGCTGTTCAGACAGGAAAAACCGGGGGAATGGGATGTGGTGTTTGAAAGCCTCCTCAGTTATCTCAGGGAGTCTGCAGCCGTCGGGAGGGTGGCGGATAGAAAGATATCCAGGTCGTATAAGGATGGTATGCGCAAAGCTGATGGAAATTAGTCAATATTTTAATATCCAAAAAGTGAGTGCAGAGCGGTAAGTTTGTCGTTCCGGCTTGTCCGGAACCCTTCTTCCCTTTCTTTGTGAGCAATAGGGAAAATCGCTTTATATTTCATAATATGAATAATTCGCTTGGAAATGTCCCATGAACATACAACAGGAAATCCAAAAGGCCCTAAACTATTTCCAGGCAGGTGACCTGCAGCAGGCAAAAGAGCTCTGTAGGAGGGTCCTGAAGAAGCAGCCTGAGCACGGAGAGGTGCTCTACTTTCTCGGCGTGGTATACTCACGGCAAGGCAATCACGACCTCGCAATACAGACCATCAAGAAAGCACTGGAGTTTTACCCGAATAATCCCGACGCTTACCATCTCATCGGCATGTCCTGTCAGGAGCAGGGAAAGACTGACGAGGCGATCGAATATTACCGGAAAACCATAGAGTGCAATCCCGGGTATGCTGAAGCGTACAATAATCTTGCCAATCTGCTCAAGGAAAGATTGCAGACCGGGGAGGCCGTTGGGTATTATCAGAAGGCACTCGACCTGAAGCCTGATCTCGGCACTGCCTGGTATAATCTGGGAGTCATATTCCACGAGAAAGATCAGCATGAAAAGGCTGCCGGGTATTTAAAAAAAGCCCTCCGGGTTGATCCTGCAAATGAGAATATTTACCATATTCTCGGACTGTCCCTGAACAGACTCGGAGAGGTCCAGGAAGCGATTGAGTGCTTCGAGAAGGCAGTGAAGTTGGATCCCGATCGCGCTGATATATACACTAACCTCGCGAACACCTTTCATGAAAAGGGCGACCGGGATGAGGCCGAACGCTGTTACCGCCGTGCGCTCCAATTACAGCCTGATGCCTCTTTCTATTACAGCAATCTTCTTCTGTCGCTTAACTATAATCCACGTTACGATATGCAAACTATTTATAACGAGCATATGCAATTTGCCGAACGGTATGCGAAATTGGCCGGGAATTTTCTCAACGCGGATTGGAATGAAAGGGCTGTTGACCGGCGTCTCAGGATAGGATATGTTTCCCCTGACTTTCGGCAGCACCCGGTTGCGTACTTCATGGAACCGGTGCTCCGTGTGCATGACCACAAAGAGTTTGAGATTTTCTGTTATGCCGACGTCATGCATCCGGACGATGTTACCGTTCGCATCAAGGGACTTCCTGATCACTGGCGCAGCATCTACGGGAAATCTCATGAGGAGGTTGCAGCATTGATAAGAGATGACAAGATTGATCTTCTCGTTGATCTTGCCGGCCATTCAGCACACAACCGCTTGCTGGTTTTTGCCCGTAAACCCGCCCCCGTGCAGGTGAGCTGGATAGGGTATCCTGCCACAACCGGTCTTGCAGCTATTGATTACAGGATTGTCGACCGGTACACCGACCCTCCCGGCATGACTGAGGAATACTATGCCGAGAAGCTTATACGGATGCCGGACTGCTTTTTGTGTTATCTTCCCGAGAAGGATGCACCCGAGGTGAATGATCTCCCGGCCCTGAAAAATGGGCATGTTACTTTTGGCTGCTTTAATAATTTTGCGAAGGTATCGGGTGAAAATTTGGTCCTCTGGGCGCGAATTCTGAGGAGGATGCCGGGCTCCCGCCTGATCATGAAATCCAAGGGACTTTCGAGCGCAGGCATGCGCGGAAGTATCCTGGATTTTTTCCGGCAGCAGGAGATCGACGCAGGACGCATCGAACTGCTCTCCCGGACTCCTTCAGTCGGAGAGCATCTTGCCCTCTATAACAGGATCGATATGGCCCTTGATACGTTCCCCTATCATGGAACAACCACAACGTGTGAAGCCCTGTGGATGGGAGTACCGGTCGTAACACTTGAAGGGAAAACGTATGCCTCGCGGGCGGGGGTGAGTCTGTTAACGAATACAGGTCTTGCGGAACTGATCGCACAGAGCCCTGAAGAATATGTGGAGAATGTGGTGCACTTATCAAGTGATATGCCGGGTTTGGCGAGCTTACGGTTGCGGCTGAGAGATATGGTCTCGCAATCACCGCTGACGGATGCAAAACGGTTTACTGCCAGTCTCGCAAAGGCATATAGAGAAATGTGGACTCGGTGGTGCGGGAAAGAGTAGGGTCCGAGGGGTCAGGGAATCGAGGGTACGAGGATTCAAGTAATTTTGTCATTCCGGCCTGGCCGGAATCTTTCTTAATTTTCAGAACAAGGTATTTTTGATATTTTCCCCAGCATCCAGCAGTAATTGAGCCTCGCGTGTTTTATTCTGGGATAGCAGCAGCTTCGCAAATTCAGAGAGATACCCTATCAGGTCGGATTTATTGCTCTTCATTTCTTCTACATATTTCGCAGCTTGTTTCTGCTGACCCAGAGTTACATACGCTGCGACGAGTGGGAATAACGCCTTTCCATATGCCGGGTTTTTTTTCAACAAAGGTCCAAGGGTATGGACAGACCGGCCGGGATCACCCATAATGATCTCGCACTGCGCACTCATCATAATTGCATCGCATGACGAGGGATTGAGTTCCAGTGACTTTCTGTATGATGAAAGGGCCTGTGCGTACTGCTTCAGGTTATAGTATGTATTGCCTAAACTTTCATATGCCTTCGCAAAATCCGGGTTCAGGGCAATTGCTTTCTGAAAATATTCAAGCGCCTCCCCGTATCTTCCTATTCCCGATGCCTGTACCGCAAGGTCATAAATCGCCCTGAAGTCATTTCCTCCTTTTTCTGAAAGCCTTTTCTTGCCCAATTCATAGTAGTATGCATTCTTGGTGCGTAGAGTATCTTCATCAAGCATCCCATAATGGTGAATCGGAATCGGACACTGCCTGATCTCGATGCCCAGATTTTCGAGGGATGGTTCTATACGTTCATGAACAGGATTTTCGAATCGTAAGCTTTTATCATTCGGGAACAACCTCACTTTTTCTCCCGGGAACCAGCCCGTACCTGCTTCTTCGTTTTTGTAACTTCCGTCGTTTGCCACCCATCCGGCGGTGTTTGTGGGCTGAACATAATTTCGGGTAACAAAGAGATAAGCTACTCTGTTTATCCCCCCCTTTTCTAAAGGGGGGGTAGGGGGGATTACTAATTGTCTCAACGCCTCATGATCCGATGGCGATATCACCTCATCAGCATCCAAAATCAGGATCCAAGCAGATGTGGCTTTTGAAAGAGCGAAATTCCGTGCATCTGCAAAACTGTCAGTCCACACAAAATCGTATACCTTTGCTCCAAGGTTTTTAGCTCTTTCCTTTGTTCTGTCAGTCGAACCTGTGTCAACAACAATCATCTCATCGACAAGGGATTTGATGTTTGTAAGCGCTCGGGCGATATTCTCTTCCTCGTTTTTCACAATCATGCAGACAGATAATGAAACTGATTGAGACCGCAAAGCCGAGACTGTTTCAGTCTCAACTGAGTCTCCATGGATCTCATTTGTTTTTTGCATCTCTTTGATCCTTCTCTCACATTCCGCGATCAGAGCTGCAATCTGAGTCGGCATTCTACCCAGGTTTCTTGCCATATTGAGGAGGGACAGCGCAGGTGCAACTCTTTGCTCGGAAAGCAGTAGTTCAGCAAAATAGACAAAATAGGGGGTGCCGTCAAAGTTCAATTTCTCAAGCTGCTTAAGGTACTCGTTGCCTTTTTCATGTTCTCCAGCGGAAGCATGCGCAACAGAAAGGAGCAGCAAGGCCATTGGATACTGAGGTTCTTTAATGAGCAATTGTTCGAGATATTCAATGCAATCCCCGGGTCTTCCGCCGCCGATCGCCGCATGCGCCAGTAGTATCACGGCATCTCTCCACTCGACATGGTCCTGAGCGATTGAAGCGGCTTGTACTAATGCAGAAAATGCTTCCTGAAAGTGATTCAACCTGTAATGGGCATTACCTAGGCCATAGAATCCTTTCGGGAAATCAGGCATGAGCGACACGAATTTTTCCCAGTGACGCAATGCTTCCTCAAACCGTCCAAGTTCAGATGTCTGTACCGCGAGTTCATAAATTGCCAGCAGATCATCATCACTTCTAAATTTAGATTTGCCCAGTTCGTAATATTGCTCCCCCTTTTTCACTACTTTCGTCAGATCCAGCTTGCCGTAGTGATGGACCGGAACTTCACAATCTTTTATCGGTATCCCTGCGGCATTGAGCGAATTCTCGACAAGCTCATGCACCGGTTCTTCAAAACGTATGCGTGGATCATTCGGGAACAATCGTACCTTTTTACTCGGAGACCAGCCAGTCCCTATCTCCTGCTCGAGATAGGTGCCGTCATTCCCAACCCATCCTGTCGTATTCATCGATACAACGTAGTTACGCGAAAAGAGGGAATAAGCAACTTGAGAAGATGAGACACGTTGAGATTCATTGAGACTAATTGAGACTGGGGACTGGGTCGTCATGTCTCTACGAATCTCATGTTTTGCAGAAGTTATGAGAGTTCTCAGTTTTTCAAAATCAGAGGGGGCTATGGCTTCATCGGCATCCAGAATGAGGACCCAATCACCTGTGGCTTTTGAAATGGAGTAATTCCGCGCATCGGCGAAACTGTTCGTCCATTCGAAGTCATACACTTTTGCCCCGAACACTTTTGCTGTGTCTTTTGTCCTGTCGGTTGAGCCGGTGTCGACAACGATCATCTCGTCGGCAAGTGGTTTGATGTTCCGCAGGCACTTGCCTATGTTCTTTTCTTCGTTCTTGACGATCATGCAAACGGAAAGAGTAGTGAGTTGAGTATCTTGTGTTCGTTGCGTTACCTGGGTTTTTTGTGTCTCCTCAGTGGTATATGAGCTATCAGCTATGAGCAATGAGTTTCCTTTGTTCTTAGTGATTTCCTTCGGCCCTATCTTCTCCCTTAATGCACCGGCAAGGGCAAGGGAATCATCGTCCATATCAAATGCAAGTAATGCCTTTTCTATTACATCCATGGCTTCCTGATACTGCTCACGCTGCAGGAGAAGATCAGCGAGTATATATTTGAGCTTCTTGTATGACGGGTGCAATGCCGCAGCTTCACTGAAGACGAATGATGCCCTTTCCAGGCGCTCAAGAGCAACGGAAGCGGAATGATAGTTTGTTGCTACGGCTTCCGCAGTCGGAGACAGAATGAATGCCCTTTCAAGCAGTGTAAAAGCAGGTTCATAATTCTGTGCGCTCCATTGCACTGCTCCAAGGTTTGCGTATGCCTCTCCAAACCCCGGGTCGGCGTCTATAGCCTCCCTGAAAAGCTGCTCAGCATCAGCATGATTTACCTGCCGGTAAGCCTTCATTCCTTTCAGATTCAGTGCTACGGGAGATTTGTTATTCAACGCCAATATTTTGTCGGCAAGAGCATCTGCATCATCGTATTCCTGCATCCCTTCCTTGCAGATGCCCGCGAATTCGAGCCATCTCACGGTGTTCTTCAATGAATCCGGCACAGCATCGAGCACATCGAGTGCATCCCTGAATTGCCGCTGGCTTACCAATAATTCAACAAGCGCGTGATGCAATCTCCTGTCATCAGGGGAGGAACCCAGGCCATCTATGAGTATGGATAGCGCTTTATTCATATCCCCTTTCTCGCTGAATTCATGTGATGCCATCAGCGCATTCACTGCATGCAACTTTTGGCTGTTCAGGCTCTGGCTATCAACAACCGACCACTTGCTGACGAAACTTCTTCTTTCTTTAAAAATCTCTCTCTTCTTTGCCGCAGTGATTTCATCTCCTGCATAGGAGATAAGCACATCCCCTGCAATGAAGTTGCTGAATCCTTCCATTGAAGTCCTGAGGCAGTAATCTTCGACAGTGAATTCAGGAGAACGGAAACGGTCATCAAAAAGACCTATGATATCGGCCAGATCATGCCTGAATAGCATGCATGCATCCTTGAGCCTTCCCACAAGTGCATGACGGTGTTTGTTTCTCTCCCTGAACTCTCTTGCCTTAGTCTCCACAAGGCTCGATGAGTCTCGACGAGTCTCTTTTATATTTTTGTCATTCCGGCTTGGCCGGAATCTTTCTTTATTTTCAGTTTCACTCGACCCCTTGACCTCTTGGACCCTTGAATTCTGAATTTCTATTCTTTGCGGTCCCTCTACATTTGTCATCATCGGTCCGATGATTCCTGCATTGTCTACCCTGCGAAGACAATCAAGCATGCCGGAGAGCCAGGATTCCGTGACAACAACTCCATCATTGATGATCAGGATATGATCCCCTATTGATTCCGTGATCCCTGCATTGCATACCTCCGAAAAGGTGGGAAAAGGTTTATTTGCTGATAAAATCCCCCCCAGGCCCACTTTCCCAAATAAATCGGTACCCCCTCCTTTGCTAAACTCCACATCTTTCCCCCCTTTTTGAAAGGGGGGTGAAGGGGGATTACTGGTAAAGTGTTCCTCTGATCCTTCATTTTTACCGGTGGGCGTTACCAAACTGTAATTTTCATTCTCCTTTACCAATTTCCTCATCCATTTAGGAGGGGCAAATGAATGATCGAGAGGTACAAAGAGAATCTCATGGTGTTCGGGGGTATGTTTTCTGATGTTTCTTATGCATTTTCTTGTAGCATCATTATCACCGGATATGAGCAGGATAATGGAAACGAAATCCTTACGGTAAGTGTTCTGCTTCCGGGGTTTATCTTCTTCAAACGGTTTGGGGCTTGTTGATATACAGGCTGTCGGCTCTCCAAATGCCTCTCTTGACACTGAAATGTCTGAAGTGAATTGCTCCGGTGATTTCATTCCTCCGGTATACTGCTTCAATTGAATCAATGCATTTTTGAATGGATCATCAAGCCGGCTTTCTCCGCGCTTCTGATCCATCTCTCTTAAAGCATTCAGGCCGCGCTCAGCATCCTCGGCTGTTGACAGATACTTCGGAACATACTTCTGGAAAATTTGCAAATCTTCACGAATCCTCTTTTCCTTGTCCCTGTGTTCTGCGCCCTGAGGAGAGTACAGGTAAAGCCCAAGGTATTCAGGGATATGGAGCATCTGGGTTCCCTCGGCAATCCTCAGCCAGAATTCCCAGTCTCCCGATGAGGCAAATGATTCATCAAAATAGCCGTACCTGTCGTGGAGCGCTTTCCTCCACATGGGTTGCGGGCCCATATAGCAGCAGAGCGTTAGGATCTCCCTGTTGTAATCCTTCCAGTGATAAGCTCCACTGGGTGTGTGATGATCGAAGGTCTCATTTTCTGTCGCGGTTTTAATGACGTCTGCATAGACGAGGCCAATGTCAGGATTCTGATCGAGTGTGTTTGCCATGATTTCCAAAGCATCTTTCCGGTGTCGGTCGTCCGCATTGGCATTGGTGATGTAGTTACCGGAGGCGAGTTTGATGCCACGGTTCCATGCGGCATACACTGTTTCGCGTTTTGTCCGGACATAAATGATGTTTTCAGAGGTGTTTTGAAACTCTTCTACAATTGCTTTTTCATTCTGCTCAGATCCACTGTCAATGACAATAATCTCAAGTTCGCCCTTTTGATATAAGGTTTGCTCTATAAGGTCTTCAAGGCATCCGCGCATGAACCGCTCTGAGTTGTAGGTAGAGATGATGGCAGAGACTCTGATTTCGTTTGAAGGAATAACAGGCTGAGGTGAAGCACTCTTAAGTTGTGTGATATTCTTTGAGGGTGATGGCTGTAATGTTTTTTCCGAAAATTTTGCAAACCATATACTGGTATTATCAAACACACCATGTTCAGAAATATCAGACCGCGAGAAGATCAATTCATTTACAGCTTTTATAACACCTTGGCCATCAGAGCTGTAGTCATGTCCACAGAGAATACCCCCGGGTTTAAGACATTTAAGAGATATAGAAATGTCGCGATGGACATTCTCATAATCATGAGCCCCATCAATAAAAATTATATTGAAGAATCCAGGAAGCAGAAAATCACTGAACTGTTCTGTAGATCCCCGTAGAATACGAATTTTTTCACTGAACCACTCGGTCTGGCGCAAAAAATCCTCAAAAATACCAAAGTCTGTTGTTAGTAGTGTGTGGGCTGTTGAATCAAGCTGACGGATGCCCTGTTGTTCAAAATTACGCCAAATATCCAGACAATATAACTCACGTGCTGAATTTTTGATTGCGTAACCGATAGCATTTGTTGATTTGCCCCGGTAAGAACCAATTTCAAGAATTTTTGCCTCTGCAGGTGATCGTCTTACGAGTCTGTATAAAGCTAAAATTTCCGGTGTTGTAAACCATCCTCCAACCTTTTCTATATTGCATGCAATTGCAGTTTCTTCAGCGTCTGGTGGTGTTTTCATAAGTTCTGGTAAGTTTGATGAACTTATACTGCTTTTGTCCCCCCAATTAATATCCCAAATGTCTAAGTCTTTGAAATATTCTTTCCCATATTGTTCAAACCATTCCAGAACCTGCTTTTCACGCCAAACTTCAGGTGCGTCGAGAATTGATTTATCGAAGAAATCATATCCCTTGAACCATTCTTCAGGAGAAGGCTTAAGCCCTAAATTACTTTCGTCTTTGCTTGGAGCATATAAGGCATTGATATCGCTTATAGACTTTTCGGGATTACGGATACGTTCCAAACATCTATACCAGGCCTGCTTGATAAGAAGATTTCTCCAGTTCACAAACTGAAAATGCATTAAACCATATTGGTAACCTTTTATTACAAAATTATTACCTTTAAGATTAGCCGGAATCCTTCCTAAATGAAAATCCTGCTGATGGTATGAACACTTGCCATCATCCGCAAAAATAAAGGCTTTGTAGTTATTTGTCCAGACGGAATTGTCATAGCGATATTGGGTAGCTGAGCGCCAGAGTTGGATCCAGGCTAGAACTAACGAATCACCTGGCTGAAGTTTAAGAATTTCATCCCTTAATTTGTTCCCTTCAGTAAGGTTTGCCGTAAATGCTTCATCCACATCAATGATAATAAAATGTGTTCCGCCAATCGTCCGTCCTGCCTCAAGAAGAGGTTGACGGTATCCAGTTTCATTATATTCCCATTTTTCTTTGCGCAAAATTCGCTCTATATTGCACTCTTTGGAGAGAGATGAAACAATTTCAACGGTCTTATCATTTGATGCATCATCCAGAATACAGATTGCATCTGCAAATTGAGCAACAGCTTTTAGGCAAAATTCGATATATTTTTCTTCATTTTTAGCCGGGATGAGGGCAACGATTTTCTTCTTATTTGTAAATTCAGTTTTACCATGTTCTGGTTTAGTAATCATCAATTGGGAGGTTGCATCAGAAAAATGTTCCTGAATCCAAGGGTCATTAATAGCAGAGGGAAAAAGGTTATCGGCATTTTGAAATAATATCAGTCGACCTCGTAAGTGCTCTGCAATTCTTATATTCGCAAAATCAGAATAATTTGGCAACAAGGCATGATATGTATTATGAGGATTTAGGTATGGTAGAACAGCACTCAAGTCGCATACTTTACCTGCTCCATAGTCATCATAGCCGTATTCATTGTGTCCGGGAACCTTAAAGTCATCAACGATAATGATTGCTTGGCATTGTGAATCGGATATTAATTGAATTTCCTGAGGCAATGGCCAGTAATTTTCCCAGTGCGCATCTAAAAAGAAAATGCATTTATCTTCCTGATTAAGTTTCGGGAGCCATTCAGATAAAAACACGTCTGAACTCTTCAGGATTTGTTTGATATTACTATATCTTGCAAGACGTACTTTGCTAATTTCATGAAATTGCTTATTAGAATCGGTGGTCCAGATCATTGTGTGAGGGTAATTCAGTGCAATAAATTCTGTCGTCCATCCTAAAAAAGTACCAGTCTCAACAATATGGGAAGGTGAAAATATTCTAATGATCCAATCAAAAAAAGCTTGAAAATAGATATCTCTATGAAATGCATGTTCTATAGGCGATTGTTTGATCAGTTCAATTGCTTTTTGAAAAGGTGTTTCTTGGTTAGTTAACATGAAGAGTTTTTCTTCTCCAGATGCAATATTTTTAGCTTCTTTTGTTTCTAATAATCGAAGTGCAGCGCAATATATTGTCTCTTTATGACTTGACATATTAACGGGGGATTTTTTTATGAGATATTTATCATGTCCACCTATAGTTCTACATCCACAAAGCCAAATAATAGCCTCTTGAGATTTTGATAAATCGCTGTTTTCGAGTGCAATCATCGGCTGGGGTTCTGACATTGCTATGCCATTTTGGGAAACTATAAGTGAAAGAAGAGAAATGGCATGTCTATTATTTAAACAATCGGTTGATGGATATAAGAGTTTTTCATCGGCAGCGAGATGGAAGGCAGAATCTATAAGCTTAGCTTTAACAATACCACGTGAAGAATACCCTTGCACCTCATTTATTACTTGTAAAGATGTGTCGCGAGCTTTTTCAATACCAAGTTTTTCATATACATTATTCGTTGACCAATCGCGGTTAAAATTTCCGACACTATGCCAAAGGCCATAGCCATTATCAATAATTAAATCGAATATTGGTGAAAGATCTTTTAGAATCTGCACTCCGGCTTCGCAAAACAAAAAGGGGCCAGCGGTTTCTTGTTCTGCACAATCTTTAATTGACCAAAGCTTCCAAGTCCCCCAAGCGAGCGCGTGAGGATTAAAAAAAGGCACTTTTTTGACTTTAACTGCTGCCAATTGTGAAAGATACTCGCTTTGAGTATCTGATAAACCCAAATCATATACGACTATTTTCCATAAATTTTGAATACAGTGCCGATGCAAACTCCCGATGAGATCAATTAATTGAGGAAAATTGAAAGAAGAAGCAGCACTAGCGATTACCCATTTGCCATCATTGAAAATATTATTTTTTTTAGGAATAAGAGTATCGATTAGTGGCGGAACATACTCACATGGTCGATTAGTTTGTTGTAAGAGGATGGTAATTTCTTTGCTGAGATCCTCAGGTCTCAGTTGAATTGATTTAATATACTCCCTCGTTTGCGACGGAATTCCATATCGCAAATATGATTTTGCCAATTCTAGACGTATACGCACGCTATCATTGCCACTTTGTAAGTGTCTCATAAGAAAAATAATTGCTTCATGGGGGGATAGTTTTTGTGCATCTTGAATTATTGATTCAAGCGAAGCTTTTGATTTATCAATCACTACGCGGATCCTTCCTTAGCGATTAAAAATAATTTTGCAGTGGATAGTTGCTGACGAATATATATATATAAATCCATTAAATTTAAGAATACTTATTGAATATATTAGCATAATGATATATGTTTAAAATAGACTGTCCTGAGACGCTTTTGATAGGAACGAAATAAAAATACTTTAGTTTAAAATATCATTTTTAACCTGAAAGTGTTTCTGAAGATAGTATATTCGAAATTTTAAAATGGTTGTTTAATAAACTAATTTTATAAAGTGATGTAGACAGGCATTAATGGTGGTTTTTCTATAAAGAAATATCCGAGGATTACGTGGTGCAGGTGCAAAGAGGTAATACAGTGCTGGTTCATTTTACGTGTAAATTCGAGGATGGAACAATCTTCGAGTCTACTGTGGGTAAGGAACCTCTTCGATTTACGTTAGGGCATAAGCAGGTTTTCTCAGGCCTGGATGAAGCTGTAGTCGGGATGAGACTGGGAGAGTCAAAAACAGTATTCTTTCGATCTGCAGAAGCTTTTGGTTCATACCGAAAAGAATTGGTGAATGTAATCAGTTTGAATCAATTCCCAAAAGATATACAAATAGATCTTGGTAAGTATTACCGTTTCAAAATGGAGAATGGCAACATACTTGAGGGAATTGTAACCAAAATAACGGATTCAAATTTTATATTGGATGCTAATCATCCTTTGGCTAATAAAGATTTAATCTTTGACATCAAACTTATGGAAATATTGCAACCTAGTCCTCCTTATATAATTTCGTCATATCCTAGATCTGGTAATCATTGGATTAGATATATAATAGAATGGTTCTCAAAGAGGCCGACTTTGGGAGAAGGCGACGAAAGATGGAGACGAACTGTTGATACTCCAATATATGAAGGAATGGCGCAGCAAGAAATATGTAGAGTCGAAATCCAAAATACAAATCCAATAGCTGTAAAAAGACATTTTATAAGAGATAACGATAATCGTGATTCGGGGTTAATACTGATTGTTAGAGATTTCAATGAATGTATTGTTAAACATATCAAACCCTATGTAATAAATGAAATAAATCATAATGTATTATTTGAGAATATATCTCAATACGTAAAACTAATATATGATTACGATAATTGGCATGCAGATAAAATATTATTATTTTATGAAGACTTAATAGAAAATTGCGAGCCTGAAATAAACAGGTTACTTATGTTTTGTAATATTTTCAATGATTATGAATTCAGGCAATTTATTAATCATATTAATAAACATAAAGAAAGATCGATTAAATACTATGAAACCGGAAAAGGGAAATCGGAAACAAAGGGAATAGCTACAAAATATCACATCCACACATTATCGAATGAAAAGAAGACATTAATACAAAATATATTACTAAGAGATCATAAGGAGATTTTTAATAAATATTTGATTAGATATCAACAGTAATCTGAAGAAACAAAAAGGGTTAAAAGAAACCGTTCGGTTGTGCCGTTTTTTCTCGAATTAAATGTGACTATTACTTTAGCTTTAAAACAGTTTGTAAATTTAGGTATTCAGTTGTTGCCAACTATTTCACGAATACAATCTCGTGCTAAAATTAATCCTTTCGTTTTCAAATGAAGTAAATCATGTGAAACGAACTCCGCAGGCGAATTAGATATTTTTGTTGACAAATCATAATAAAATTTGCCATGCATTTTGCTGAACTTCTCAAGTAATGTGTTAATGGTTTGTCTGTTTTCAATGTATTCATTATTTTCTTTTTTTAGATTGATATGTCCTGTAAAAATAATAGGTTTATCCCTCAATTCATCGATAAGGGCTACATAGTCCCTGTGAAAATCGATGTCATTTTGAGTATATATTTTGTAGTTGACAAGTAATTCTTCACTTGGGGGGGGGATATTATGATTGCTGTATTTTAAAAATCGGTTTTGTTGGAAGTAATAACCGTTATACTCGATTACTTTAAGGCTACTTATCTCCACCAGATAAAGATCGGCCTTGTCAATCATTAACTTATTATGAAGAAATAGCGAATCAATATCTTGTCTCTTTTGATTGCCTCCATAAAAAGTATAGATGTACTGCAAAAATTCAGATGGTATCTGTTTCTCTCCCCGGAGATGCTTTATTAACTGGATATGTTCTTTAATTGTATGGGTATAGCCAACAGGCTCGTTAAGGAATATAAAGTTGCCATTAAAATCATTGGGTATTGAGTAAACCCTGCAAGAGCCTATTCTAAATATTCTCATTATGATGCAGCATAAAAAAGATTTTTAAAAGGATGATTCAAAAACTCTTACGAAAAAAACTAAGCCTGATAATTTATCTATCATCCTTGAGTAATCCATGACACTAGGTTCAAAATAATCATCAAATACCATTACGCCATTTTCTTCCAGGTGTTCAAACGCTAACAGGAAATCTAATGTTATACCTTCAGCGGTGTGAAGACCATCGATAAAAACCAAAGAAAACTTTAATTCTTTAGGTATTAAATTGGAATCGAGAACTTCCTGTGTTGAATGTTTCAGTGCTGTTACTCTCTCGAAAATGCCATAAGTTTTGATATTACTCAGAAACTCGTCAAAGGAATTTTGATTTGTTCCCTTCTGTATATAGGCAAGTCCGCCAGTATGTGGATCAATGGACCAGATTCTTTTTTTTGAGGCAAGGCCTATTAAAACAGTGCTTCTCCCCCAGGCAGACCCGATTTCAAGAATATCACCATCGAGATTTTCAGTTTCTTGAATCAGATCAAATAACTTTAGTAACTTATTCTGATCAGTCCAGCCTTTACAAGAAAGTGCACTTTGTAAGGCCATTTGTTTCTTCTGAGAGGCTAATAAGGTATTCATCTTTGCTTCTTTCTCATTCGATTATATCATCTTCTCTGGATATTTCTCGAATTTGTTGACATGGGTCTAGTCAATATTGTTGAGATGAAAATTGATGAGGTTTAAAAACAAGGTTCAGAGATTTCAGAATTCAAGGGTTCGGGTGAAAAGCATTCGGTCATTGCGAAGGAAGTTTGCCGATCTTATTCCAAGTAAAAGGATAGATTGCTTTGTTGCGTTCTATTTATCGAGAGTAATTTTTGCAAAAATATGATATTTTTCTGTAATAAGTAATCGTTAAAAATTATTATTATAATTATTATGTGATGTTTGGAAATGTTATTTCATATATGTTACAAATATCCTGTGAATAAATTTGCAGATGTCATTGTTCCTTAAAGGGGAAACCCGATGGATGAAGATTATCTTAAGAAAAATAATATATTTATACACCCAAACTCTATAATAGCAACTCGTCTTTCTATTGGCTATGGCTCACGCATAAATGGAAAAATCATAATAAAAGGTGACGCGGGCTGTATTATTGGGAAATATTGTGCGATAGGTTCTGATGTTAAAGTTATTACTTCAAACCACGCAATGAATACTGCTAATATTCAGCGTGCATTAGAAAAACGCATTGGCTTAGACACTATGGAGATTAGCAAAGGGGATGTAGTTATCGGGAATAATGTCTGGATTGGGGATTCTGCAATTATTTTATCCGGAGTAAATATAGGCGATGGTTCAATTATAGGTGCAGGAGCGGTAGTCACTAGAATTGTTGAACCATTTGCAATCGTTGCTGGTTCTCCCGCCAAAAAAATGCGCATGAGATTTAAGGATAATATCATTAAACAATTGATGAATATAGCATGGTGGAATTGGACTGAGGAAAGAATAAAAAGAAATATAAATTTTTTTAAGCTTGATTTAACATTAGTCCCTGATGAAGTGAATCTAAAAGAATACATTGTAGAATAAAACATAGAAACTATCTTAAAAACCTTGTAAAGCCACATCCGACTGTCATTCCTGGGAAGGCGTGAAACCCTGTATTTCAAGGCGTTATCGCTGGATTTGAGTATAGATCCCTTGAAAAAGTGGAATACACGGAAATACGGAACAAATGTATATGGATATAAATCAGGCCATACGGTTAGCTTTTGAATATTATCAAACTGGGAAATTGAATGAGGCTGGAAAGCTCTGCAATGAAATCTTGACAATGCAACCTGACAATTTTCATGCATTAGGTCTTTTGGGGGCGGTATGTTATGAGGGTAAGGATTATGCCTCCGCGATACGTTATTTAAAACAGGCGTTAGAGATTAATCCGGGGAATGCCAATGTATATTATAATTTAGGACTCGCTCTGCATGAGCCAAAAACGCTTGATGAAGCGATAGTGCATTATCGCAAAGCGTTGGAGCTTGAACCGGATTTTACTGATGCATATTACTATTTAGGCACAGCGCTGAAAATGCAGGGAAAGCTGAATGAAGCGGTGGAGTCTTTTGATAATGCACTCTCTTATGATCCCTGCCATGTCAAAGCGCGCTGGGCCCGATGTATGTCCAGACTAAATATTATTTATCCTGATGAATCGAGTATTCAGTCCTCCCGGAGCCGTTATAGGGATGAACTGATACAATTACAGGAAATACTGGTCCATGAGGTGCCACAGGATTTAGAAGCCCTTGCCGAAACAGTAGACAATCAGAAACCCTTCTATCTGGCCTATCAGTGCTTGAATGATAGAGAGCTGCAGCAGATCTATGGTAGTCTGGTATGCAGAGCCATGTCTTTCAAATACCCTCAGTTTTTCAATCATCCTCCTCATCCCTCTTATACGAATGAAGAACCGTTGAGGATCGGTATTGTGTCCGGGTATTTCTGTGAGGGGTCTGTCTGGAAAATTCCGCTGAAAGGCTGGCTCGAGAATATCGATAAACAACGGTTCAACCTTTACGGATACCATACGGGAAATATAAACGATGAGAATACTGAGATTGCACGACAATCCTGCAGAAAATTTGTTCATGGCAGGTATTCATTCGAGAATCTCTGCAAGATTATTCGAGAAGATAATCTCCATGTGCTGATTTACTCTGAAATCGGTATGGATCCAATCTCGCTGAAGCTCGCCGCGCTCAGGCTTGCTCCTCTACAATGTTGTGCTGTTATGGGACATCCGCAGACATCAGGACTTCGGACGATTGATTACTATTTGAGTAGCGATCTCATGGAGCCCCCTGATGCTGATGATCATTACGATGGAAAATTAATACGTTTGCCGAATCTCTCTCTGTACTATACACCAGTTGAAGTCTCGGGTACATGTATTGATCGTCAGACCTTTAACCTGCGTCCGGAGTCGACCCTTTATCTTTGCTGTCAATCAATATTTAAATATTTGCCTCAGTATGACGAGGTGTATCCGAGAATAGCCCAACAGATAGGCGACTGCCAATTCCTGTTCATTGAACATCAAATGAATTATATTACAGAAGAATTTCGCTTGAGGATAGGACAATCATTTGATCGGTTTGACATGAATGCTGACGACTATGTTGTTTTTCTGCCCCGCCTTGATCCGGCACAGTATCGTGCGATAAATGAACTCTCAAATGTATTTCTTGACAGCATAGGCTGGTCAGGATGCAATACCACGTTTGAAGCAGTTGCCTGCAATTTGCCTGTGGTGACTCTTCCGGGCAACCTGATGCGGGGCCGGCATGCTTTCGCAATATTAACCATGATGGATGTAACAGAAACCATAGTAAATGCTCTTGATGAGTATATTTCATTGGCTGTCCGACTCGGACAGGATGCAGAGTTGCGTACATACATATCAGAAAAGATATCGAGAAATAAGCATCGCATCTATAACGACAATACCTGTATTCGGGCACTTGAAGAATTTCTTGAAGCAATGGTAAAAGAAAAGCTGACATAAGCAATGGATATCAATAAAATGCTTCATTTAGCATCCCAGTATCGCCAGGAAGGCAGATTTCAGGAAGCTGTAGGAACGTATAAAAAAATCCTGGAATTAGATCCGTATAATTTTCACATTCTTAATTATATCGGTAATGTTTTACAGGATCAGCGGAAACATGATGAAGCTATAGAGTGTTATCAAAAAGCAATCCAATTGAATCCAGCCTTTGCGGGATCATACTATCATCTCGGTACTCTTTTTGAAATAATGGGCCAGTATGATAAAGCAATACAGTATTATGAGAAAGCTATCCGGTACGATCCTCATTTTGCAGGCTCTTATAATAATTTGGGAAATGTATATAGGAAGTTAGGTCGCGTAGATGAAGCGATACCCCATTTTCAAAAGGCTATTGAAGTCAACCCCCAGTTTTGGGGTTCCTATTATAATTTAGGAGAAGTGTATCAATCAAAAGCTCTTGATGATGAAGCAATAGCCTTTTATCAAAAAGTTTTGCAGTCAAACCCTCAGCATATCGGCACAATGAACAATATGGCTAATATTCTGGTGGAAAGACAACAAATAGATGATGCCTTATCATATTGTCAAAGAGCAATCCATTTAGCCCCTGAGTATGGTGAACCACATTTGACTAAAGCAATGATTCTGTTGCTGATGGGAAATTTTGAAGAAGGCTGGAAGGAGTATGAGTGGCGATGGAAAACAGAAGACGCCAAACAGTGGAAACGACAACTCTCCCGACCGGTATGGAATGGTTCACCACTGAAAGGCAAAACATTGTTTATCTATACAGAACAGGGGGTAGGGGATGAAATCATGTTTGCCTCATGTTTCCCGGATGTCATACCCCAGGCTGAAAAATGTATTATTGAGTGCGACAGGAGACTTGTCCCGCTATTTTCCCGTTCTTTTTTGGGAACGGAGCTAATTGAAAGAATTGGAAATGATGCAGGTATTCAGTCGGAGCCGCCCCTTTTTGATATGGTAATAGCCATGGGCAGTCTGCCCCTCCATTTTCGCCCTGTCCTCTCATGTTTCCCGCAAATAAAATCTTACCTGATTCCTGATCCTGAAAAAGTGGACAAGTGGCATAAAAGGGTGAGGACTTTAGGAGATGGGCTCAGAGTAGGAATTTCCTGGAGAGGGGGGAAAGACCCGCGTTCAAGAAAAGTACGGTCTGTCTTTTTAGAACAATGGCAGGAAATTTTGCTTCTCAAAGGAATTACCTTTGTGAATCTCCAGTATGGTGAATGTAAAGAGGAAATGAAAGCAGTAAAAGAAGAGTTACAGGTAATTATTCATGATTGGGAAGATGCAGATCCTCTAAAAGATTTGGATGATTTTGCTGCGCAGATATCCGCCCTTGATCTCGTTATTTCAGTGGATAATGCCACAGTTCACATGGCAGGGGCATTGGGTGTTCCTGTCTGGACATTATTGCCATATTCACCGAACTGGCGATGGATGTTAGACCGTGAGGATAGTCCCTGGTATCCGACAATGAGACTCTTTCGTCAACCTTCGCTTGGGGATTGGAAAACAGTAATGATAAAAGTCGGCCAGGAACTCCAGGACCTGCAGAACAAAAAGTTTCAACCATCGCCATAATCGTGCCAGAGGTTCGGTACATATGAAGCCTCTGCACTATTGAAGTTTAATCAAAAGAATTCCTCGAAGCTTTGCTTCGGGGTAACTATATCCCTTATTCTGTCATTCCCGCTTGTCGGGAATCCTTCTGAGATAATGCGTATACACAATAATACTGAAAAGCAAAGAAAGATTCCGGACAAGCCGGAATGACATCTTTAGATACCTCGTCCCGAAAGCTTTCGGGGCTGCGGGGTTATTCATTCCAGATGCTTCGCAATGATATTCAGAAAAACCTCGATATCGCGCAATCCTTTTTGCAGAACATCGTAGACGATATCGTAATCAACGTCTTCATAATCGTGAGCAAGCACATTTCTGAACCCGACCATCCTGAACATTTTATCGGTCAATTTGGCCGGAATAATCTTTTCTTCATGTAAAATAGAGAATGCTTCGCTCATAGTTGTGGGTTTTCTGAAATCATTGTAGGCTATCACTGCCTCAGCCAGATCAATTGCAGCCTGTGCCTCTAAATACAGATAGCGTTCAACAGCACCCCTAATATCTATATTCTCCCTTATTGCTTGCTTTGTAAATGTTTTATATCGTTTCAGGATGGTTAAGTATTTCCTGGTTGAGCTTATTTTGTTTTCAATTGCTTGTCTGTTGCTCATGCGATGGCTTTTGTAAGGCCGTATTTTGAGAGCATTGTATGGAAATCAAAATACTCATTCAGGATTTTCGGCTCAACCACGACTTTATAAGGTTCTCTTTCAAAAATCAAAAGGCCTTCTTTCAGGATGGAGTATTTCAGTTCAGGACTTTTCGTCAGATTCAATATGACGATATCGACTCTGTCAGACTTCAGGATTTGGCTAATTTGAGCGATGAGATCAAGTTTGATGGAAAACATCCTGGCGGGTTTTATGTTGCCGAAGTAAACGGCGAAGTCATAGTCACTCAACGGTCCGCATGATCGTCCAGCCCTTGATCCGAAAAAATATACCAGCTTTATTTCCCTATACTGCGTCAAAACTGGTTTCAAAATATTTAAATTATCCCCCATCATTCTTTTATCAGAGGACACACCTTTTCCTGAAATGCACTTTTTTGTGAGCATGAAAAAATATTAACACACAGGGCATGGTATTGCAACGAATTGCTATGCATCAGGGGTTTGGCCCTTGTCTTCTTTTTTTACTCTTGGTAGCCTCTGCAATTGCCATAATCCTCAGGGTAGTTTTGCGAAAACTCTCGCGTATATAGCAAAATAAGTGAATAGAGCACAAGAAATGAGACACGGGATGCTTCACAGAGATGAGTAAGCAAACGAACATACAAAGGGCAATTCAGTATTTTCAGGCAGGGAATTTGCTGAAGGCCGAGGAGATTTTCAGAAAAATATGGAAGAAGTCGCCGGATAGTTTGGAAGCAGTCCGCTATCTGGGACTGATTGCATATCAAAGAGAAGATCATGATTCAGCGATCAGGTATCTGAAACGCCTAATTGAACTGAATCCAACAGATGCATATACATATAATAATCTCGGCTTTCTGCTGAAAAGCAGAGGACTCCTTGATGAAGCCATAGAGTATTTTAAGAAAGCCATACATCATAATCCCATTTTCAGCCATGCGCTTTATAATCTTGGGAATGCACTCCATATGAGAGGGCAGCTTGACGAGGCCATAGAGTATTACAGGAAGGCTTTGCATCTCAATCCCAAGGATTTTGAGGCATGGAACAATCTCGGGAATGTTTTTAGAGACAAAGGGTATCTGGAGGAGGCCAAAAATTCCTATCAGAAGGCTTTGCAGATCAATCCGGGTTTTGTTCTCGCACACAATAATCTCGGAACAGTTCTCCATGACCGGGGGCAGTTTGAAGAAGCCTGTAAATCTTATCAGAAAGCGCTGGATATCAACCCCAAGTATCTCCCTTCCTATAATAATATGGGGGTCGCTCTTCGTGAAGAAGGTCGGTTTCGGGACGCAAAGATGTGGTATGAAAAAGCCCTTGCAATTGATCCGGACGATCCTGAAGCGCATTGGAATATGGCGATCACCTCATTGCTGGAAGGCGAACTTGAGGAAGGGTGGCGCGAGTATGAATGGCGCTTGAAGAGAAAGGGAGTGACGGTTCTGGAAAGACCCCCCTCCCAGCCCCGATGGAATGGAAGCAACGCAGCGGGCCGAACTGTTCTGTTATATGCAGAGCAGGGAATGGGGGATACAGTTCACTTTATCCGCTATGCACCATTGGTTGCCGGGAGGGGTGCAAGAGTGATTGTTGAATGTCAGAGAGAACTGTTGACCCTGGTGAAAAATGTAAAGGGAGTTGAGGAAGTATTTGAGAAAGGAGCAGAATTACCTGCATTTGATATATGGTGTCCTCTTTTGAGTCTGCCACTACTGTTTGCAACAAAGTTAGAAACCATACCAGCGAATGTTCCCTATTTATCGGTTCAGGAAGTGCGGAAAGAATCATGGAGACAGAGGCTGCTTGGTGGTCCTTCAGGATTCAGGGTGGGCCTGGTCTGGGCAGGAAACCCGAAATACCGTCAGGACAGAATTCGGTCATGCCCATTGGAGTTTCTTCAGGCACTGAGTAATTTGGACCGGATTGTTCTGTACAGTTTGCAGAAGGGGCCGTCAGCCCAGCAAATTGAGAATCCTCATGGCGGATTGAGAATCATCAATTATATGGAAGAAGCAAACGATTTCGAGGATACGGCAGCTCTGATTGCAAATCTTGATCTTGTGATATCTGTTGATACGGCAGTTCTGCACGTAGCAGGTGCCATGGGGAAGCGAACGTGGGCCCTGCTGCCTTATACGCCTGACTGGAGGTGGATGTTGAATCGTGCCGATAGCCCGTGGTACCCTACAATGAGACTTTTCCGGCAGCCAAAATTTGGGGATTGGGAATCGGTGATACAGAACATCCTGAGAGAACTTATTCAGGAGATCAAATAACCTACAGCCTAATTTGGAATATAGGTTACTACAAATGAAGGAAGCATCTGTGACGGCAATGAAAAAAATTATTGTGGTAAGTCATGAACGTTCCGGCACACATTTTTTAATGAATACGATTGCCCTCAATTTTGATTACATAGCACAGCCATGGATAAACTTTGACTTTCAGTTGGGAATCAATTTCTATCACTCTGCAACGCTGCGAAATTTTTTTGAATCAATTAATCAAAAACCGCTAAAAAATATTATCAAATCGCACCATCCTTTCGGGTTTTTTGCTGAGAGCATAGATTATCTGGCTGATACATATCATATCTTTTACATCTATCGTGATCCGAGGGATGTAATGCTCAGTTACTGGGAAATAATGCAGAAGCTTTCCTGGGATGAGGGGCCAAGGTCAAATACAGTTGGCGATTTTATGCGTTCTGCGCCTCGCGGTGCCATGCTTCGGTATCAAAAGGAGCAGATGGCTACTGTCCTTCACCGATGGAAAAGTCATGTGGAGAGTTGGGTAGGATTCGCAGAGCAGCAGGATAACAAAATTATTCTCATACGCTATGAAGACTTAAATATCCACTTTAATGATACAGTCGGAATGATAGGTAAAAAAATCGGTCAGTTGGCAGACTCCCATAAAAGACCAGGCATCGGTGAAAATGTGGTTGTTCCTGGTAAGGGAAAAATCGGCAGACATCGTGAGCATTTCCGAGTAGAGGATTATAAATTTGTAGAGGATACCGTGGGTGCAACGATGTCGGTATTGGGGTATTAGAAGCGCTATGTATTTTTTGTTGGTTGATCGAACATTCAGCGTGAGATTATGAAAATTATCTTCTGTACCGGGCTGATCCGTTCAGGCTCAACATGGTCATATAATGTAAGCCGGCTTATAGGTGCTGCCTTAGCTGAACACCTGCAGATGCCTTTTTGGTGCGGATATAGAGATGCACAGAATTTAGACAGTGTATTGGATGAGTTAACGGGTATGGGTAAGCCGATAGTTGTGATAAAAACCCATTGGCCATCAAGAAGGGCTTTGGAATTCATGAAGCATGAATCGGTAAAAAATATCTATACCATACGAGATCCAAGAGATTGTGTTGCTTCAAGGCATTTGAAAACAAAGGATAGCTTAGACAATTCGTTGAACGTAATAGTTAAAAATCTCGTTTTATTCTTTCCTTTTTACCAGCAGTGCAAAAACACGCTTTTTGTCCGATATGAGGAAATGATGAAAGATTCACAGAAATATATCCGCGCTATAGCAGAACATCTGGGAGTTACTCTGAATGGTAGCCTTGCTTCAAGTATAGATGAGCAAACAGGTATGGAAAATGCAAAAAGGATTGCTGAATCCCTTTCTGCAAGGTCATCGGATACGTTGATACATGACAGGGGACATCTTGTTGACCCTCTGACAATGCTTCACGATAACCATATACAGGGTGGGATATGCGGCAGGTGGAAGCAGGAATTCAGCAATGAGCAAAAAAGACTGCTACTCAATACCTTAAAATCATGGCTTGTAATTCTTGGATACGAGACAGATGATTCGATTGATGATCAGTTATCAGCACTTGATTCCTAGAGTTTAAAAACCATTGCCTGCATGGTAGGTAAAACTATAGGGAATTCTTTTTTTAGAGAGAAAAATTCATCGACTGCCTTTTTAACGCCAGGTGTATCGCGGACCAAATAATCATCAAAAAGCATTATGCCTCCTTGATTCATCTTTTTATAAAAAAACTCACAGCATTCAAGAGTCGAAGCATATAAGTCAGCGTCAATATGTACGAATGAGAAAGATTCTTGTTGAAGCCCAGGAAAGGACTGGGAAAATGTATCTTTTAACATTATGATATTGGGATAACTCTGGAAAATATTTTTCACGTCCATTATCAAAGTATCTGCAAATCCTCCCTTCCTATGTATGTCAATATCGGATGTGACATCAGGAAACCCTTCAAATGTATCAAGTGCGAAATGCTTTCTGTCCTGATTTACCGAAGCAATTAATGCAGATCCCCCCCCTCTATAGACTCCGCATTCAGCGGAACTGCCGGGTAACGTGCTTGTTGCCTGAGCAGCCTGGAATACTATATAAGCCCTGTCGAAATCAAGTTTCGTGGCATGCTCAATCTTCTCGTATATCGCCAGGAAGACTGAATAATTGTTATCTTTGCGAAGAAGCAGAATTTCCTTGTAGCCGAGATATAAGTTCAGGCCGATAAAATATTTGTCCTGATATTTTTTATCAGGAAATACAACAGGCTGATTTATTGATATTTTACCTTTTAGCCAATCCATAGGAATTGCCTATTACTTAGATCCAGTGATAGGAACTGTCATTATTAATGTTTTCATACTTATGACCGTTAAGTAATATATTATATCGGCACATTATTTATTGCCGGAACGGATATCGGAACCCACAGAAGTCTCGCACCATCTTCTCCATATGTCTCTATACATTGTTTCAAGATTATTTGCAAAACGATTTGCATTGGTCAAAACAGAGCTTGCCATGGTCTTTCGCAGAGTATTGCGAAGATATACAAGTTTCTCCAGATCTTTTGAAAGATTCACGGCTATTGCTGCATATTCCTCGTGCGTTTTTGCAACGAATTCCGCAAGGCCCACATTTGAGAGAAGACTTGCCCCAACACGTGCAGCATGGGTTTTCCCTGCAAGGGTAATGACAGGCACCCCCATCCATAATGCTTCACATGTGGTGGTTGTTCCATTGTAGGGAAAAGTGTCAAGCCCGATATCTACACGGTTGTAAAAGTCAAGATGTAATCTTGAAGAGAGTATACCTGAGTGCAACTCGATCCTGTTCTCCTCTATACCATTTTGTGAAAATATATCCATAACTTTGTTGGATGTTGATTTGTCACCAAGGCTGTTTGCTTTCATGATGAGCTTGGAGTTCGGAACGCTGTCGAGGATCTCCGCCCAGAGTTCTATTCCCTTGTGGGTTACCTTGGAGAAGTTATTGAACGATCCAAAGGTGAGATGCCCTGCGGAGAGTGCAGGAAGAGGACTAACCTCGGGGCTTTCCTTCTCGGGAAGGTAGCAGAGGAAACTTTCTGGCATCCGGATGAGTTTTTCCGTATAGAGATGCCCGGTTAGCCCGGGGGGATCGGTATAGCTGTCGACAATCTTATAGTCCATGGAGGAGAGACCGGTAGTTGCAGGGTACCCGATCCAATTTACCTGGACAGGGGCTGGTTTGCGGGCAAAGACGAGTAATCTGTTGTTAGCGGTATGTCCCGCAAGGTCAACGAGAATATCAATACCATCGTTTCGTATCAGGTCAGCGACCTGCTGGTCGGACATGCCTGCAATGCTATGCCACTGTCCTGCATACTGACGAAGTCGTTCCGTAACATCGTCTGCCCGTGAAACATCGGAATAGCAGAATATCTGGAAATTCTCTTTGTTATGTGCAGCGAGTACGGGTTCTATAAAATATGAAACCGAGTGCTTCCTGAAATCCGGAGAAACATACCCGATCTTCAAAATTCGATCTGGATTCTTTACACTCGAATGAGGAATAATGTCACAGGACAATGGCTCTGCACATTGTTTTGCAAAGTGAAGATGTTCGGAAAAAACCGTCATGGAATCATAGCGGTCATGGTAGAGCATGAGAAAAAAAAGGTTGTCATAACAGAACGTGCAATCAGACGCTATCGAAAGCGCACGCCTGTACCAGGATTCAGCTTCCTCTGAACGCCCGTAGTCTCTCAGGGCATTTCCAATATTCACAGTGGCCTCAATAAAATCAGGCATCAGGGTAAGTGCCTGGCGGTAATGCTCGATAGCACCATTCATCTCATTCTTTTTCTGCAAGACAATTCCCAGGCCATTATGTGCTTTGGCAAGGGTGGGATTTATCTGGAGAGATCTCAGATAATATGCTATCGCCTCATCCAATTGTTCTTTATCTGCATACAGAGATCCGAGCATGTAACAGGCATCATCCAGATTAGGATTAAGCTGGAGCGCTTTCTGATAGAAAAGAATTGCTTCATTGAAGTATTTCCTGTCGTGTGAAATAGTGCCCAGATTGTAATATGCATCAGCGAGATTAGGATTACGCTTTAAGGCCTCTTGATAATAAGCTATGGCTTCGTTGATCTGATTTTTTCTCTGGAAGACATTCCCCAGATTATGATAGGCTTCAAAGTGCTCCGGATTCAGCTGCAAGGCTTTCTGATAGTGCAGTATAGCGTCATCGAACCGGCCCATTTCTTTCAATGCATTTCCCGTGTTGAAATGAATGTCCGCACTCGCGGGTGAAAATTCGAGGGCTTTTCTAAAATACTCTAATGCGGGCATATAATTTCTTAGGGTGAAATGAATGATTCCAAGAAAATTCAAAGCCCTGAAATCATCCGGCCGTTTTCTTATCACTTCTTTCAGAAGGGCTTCTGATTGTCCCAAGTTCCCTTTTTGGTAAGACTGGAGGGCTAAACTGAATTTTTGGTCAACCATCATCGAACTCATGTCATTTCACGCATTGCGTAATCCCCAGCATAAGGTATTATATCAAGCAATGCCTTGAAAAGTGTTCTTTCCACGTTCTGTTTTTATACAATAATCTGCCCATATGTCGTGATAAGATTTTTCGAGGTATTGTATAAACTTTTTAGAGTCCATGAGTGGTGAAGATGCCATCATGTTGCGTAAGGTATTCCTCAATAAATTTAACTTGCGAATATCATGTGAAAGATTTAGGGCTATTTCGCTGTATTCATATTCGGTCTTTGCAATCAGTTCCGGGAGGCCGACGTTTGAGAGGAGACTGACTCCGACACGGGATGCATGGGTGTTACCGGCGAGTGTAATAACCGGAACCCCCATCCAGAGTGCCTCGCAGGTCGTCGTTGTTCCGTTATACGGGAAGGTGTCAAGTGCAATGTCGATCCGGTTGTATAAAGAAAGATGAGGAAGAGAAGACGGCTCCCATGGCAGGAATTCAATTCTGCCGATATCAATATTTCTCAGAGAAAAAAGCTTCTTCGCATGCTGTCGGGTTTGTTCATCAGCAAAACACTTTGCTTTCAACAGCAAACTGGCATCCGGAACAGCTTGTAAAATCTGGGCCCACATCTCGACGGTCTTAGCCGATATCTTGGAGAAATTGTTGAAAGAACCGAAGCAAATATGTCCTGCTGACAGTACCGGTGGGTCAGCAATTTTATCGGGACACTCTGCAGGAGGGAGATAGCATAAAAAACACTCAGGCATACGGATTAACTCTTCTGTGTAAAAGTGATCTGTTAATCCCGGAGGATCGGTATAGGTATCAACAATTTTATAGTCTATCGCAGAAAGTCCGGTCGTAGCAGGATACCCTATCCAGCTCACCTGGATAGGAGCAGGTTTTCTAGCAAACAAAAGCATCCGGTTATGCCCTGTATGCCCGGTAAGATCGACGAGAATATCGATACGGTGTTCACGTATCAGTTCAGCAACATCCTCGTCAGGTTTTCCGACTATGCTCAGCCAATGATCAGTGTATCCCTGTATGCGTTTTGTTACCTCATCCGGGTTCACGACATCTGCATAGCAAAATATTTCGAAATTCGTATGAGTATGGGCAGAGAGTACCGGTTCAATGAAATAGCCAACGGAGTGTGTTCTGAAATCCGGGGAAACATACCCGACTCTCAGTCTGCGATCACTTACTGATTCATTCAGGTGAGGAAACCGATGCGCAATCAAAGGCCTTTCGAATTGCTCAGCAAATTTGATGTGCTCAGAGAAAACAGTTTTGGGATTATTCTTATCGTCATAAGTCATTGTGAAAAGGATATTGCTGTATCCAACATTATAGTCAGATTGAATCTCCAGTGTGCGTCTAAAATATCGTTCAGCTTCATGAAGGTTGCCGGCGTCTTTCAAAGCATTTCCTAAATTATTGTACACAGGTACGTAATGAGCATCAATCTCCATTGCTTTTTGATAGCAGGATATTGCCTGGCCCAGATGTCCTTTTGCATGGTATGCTGCTCCCATATTGTTATATGCTTCGACGTAATCTGCTTTGATTCCCAATGCTTTCTGATAGCTTGTGATAGCATCATCAAGGTACCCTTCCTCCTTCATGAGTATCCCAAGATTGTTAAAAGCCTCTGCAAAATTGGGATTAAGCGTTATTGCCTTCTGATAAGAGGATTTCGCATCATCACGTTGCCCCTTGTTCTTATATGCGTTTCCGAGATTATTATACGCGTCTGCGAACTGTGGATTGATTTGTAAGGCTTTTTGATAACAGGCGATAGCTTTATCGAGTTTTCCCTGTTGCTGCAAGGCAAGGCCGAGATTATTATATGCCCCGAAATGATCAGGCTTAAGCTCCGTGACTTTCCGGTAAGAGTCGATAGCTTCATCAATTTTGCCCTTATCTTGAAGGACGATCCCCAGGTTAAAATATGTTTCACTCAAATTGGGATTGAGTCCAATTGCCTTTTGGTAACTTCCAATAGCTTCATCGAAGAATTTTGTTTTTTGGAAAATATTGCCGAGATTGTTGAATGCCTCGGCAAAATTTTGATCACTCTGAAGGGCTTTCTTGATATAAGTAATTGCCTGGTCATATTCTCCGGCCTCAGAATAAATCATCCCGAGTAAATGCAAGGCATCTGCATGGTCCGGTTTTCGCTTTAATATTTTTTTGCAAATGATCTTTGCCTGCTTCAGATTGCCCTGCTGTAATAAGTCTAGTGCTGAATCAAGAGCCTTATTGATATTCATATGTTATTCGCCAGAAAATGCTTTGAGGGTTTACCGATATAGTTCATGTATTTAGGAAAACGGAGTGATGCGCCTTTAAATAGATTTTACCAGCATTAATCAAAAGAATTCCTCGAAGCTTTGCTTCGGGGTAACTATATCCCTTATTCTGTCATTCCCGCTTGTCGGGAATCCTTCTGAGATAATGCGTATACACAATAATACTGAAAAGCAAAGAAAGATTCCGGACAAGCCGGAATGACATCTTTAGATACCTCGTCCCGAAAGCTTTCGGGACTGCGGGGTTATTCATTCATAGGGGGTGGACCTTGGCATATCTTTTCCTTTTGCTTTATGGGGAATGCTTTCCCCTGGTTACGAAACAAGACATGTTATTCATACCGGATAATTATTGCGTAGAAACCATTCATGGTGTTTTCTCTCAATCTGATCCAGCAGCTTGTCGTCCAAAAAACCTTTCCATGAACCATGTCTTCCATCGGTAATATGTCCCTGGTGAAGAAGATTTTCCATATGGTAAAGTGAATTTTTATTGCCAGCATTTTCATAGCGTAATGCCTCTATTTGTGAAATAATTTCCTGAATATCAGCATTATTTATTTTCAGAATACCCGCAAGTTCTGTCAATGTAGTATATTGATCACTGATCATTGATTCATAACGCATAATGAAATCAGCGTATCTTCGCCATTGATGATCGTTTTGAATAAGCTTGTCAGCCAACTCCAGGGACGGTTCCTGATTCCATTTTCTTTTCGAGCTCGCAAGTGCATCTCTGACGTCGCGATAGGAATAGAGGATGATTTTAGGCAGATCCAGCCGTACAAGGTTCTCATTGAAATCATGTATCTTTATTAGCATGATTCTTTTTTGTGGCAGTTTGGACAGATCGCCAATCCAACCGAAACTGGATATCTCACGAGTGAATGGGGAATTCATTAATAAGAGACGTGTGGCATTGTATAACCATGTACTGCCGGATCTCTGCATCCCTGCACTGAGGATAAGAATCTGTTTGTCAGATGATATGATTAAATTTTCAAGATCAGAATTCATATGGGCATGCTTACAAAGTTAAAAGTCTACTTTCCCCCCCTGACAAAACCTCTGCAGAGAGATAATTGTTGCGGGTTATCGACAAGCTTCCATCCTTCAACCCTTTGGAAACCGGCAGCGTATGTCATGTTCATGAGGCAATAGAGGGTGGGCGCCCACCAGTTAGTATCGTTATTGCCATATTGTTTTCCGGGATAGAATTCCATGACCATCTGCTGGCCTGCATACCCATGTCCGAGCCCTCCCCGGTAAGGACTGAAATCATCCAGAATCGCTGATTCGATGTAGACGTCGTCTTTGCATAGAGAGGAGATCTTGTCGAGCGCCAGCAACGGGTGACGGAGATGATACACGGTCCCGAAAAAAAAGACTGTATCAAAGAGCCCAAGGTTTGCTTCAGAAATATCATAGATTGACATCTCGATTCGTTTACAGATGTTTTCGGAGTAGCCCAGAGCCGAACGACATAAATCGAAGGATTCCCATGCTCTTCTGTCACTTTGATTCAGGTTCCCCAAATAATCGGAAAAGTCATCGATGGCTACCACTTCTTTTGCCCCTCGTTTCAGCGCTTGAAAAGTCCAGTAACCATCCCATGCTCCGATGTCAAGCACACGCTTGCCGTCCAGGTTATCCGGGATTCTGTATGCTGCAGGATTTAGAGGAGCCCAGCCAGGGGTCACAATTCCATGGGGAAGTTCTATCTTATGATACCAGAATGGAATAGCCTTGATTTTGTTAAGCA
>JAVHLL010000018.1:40284-55300 GCA_031082155.1 Thermodesulfovibrionales bacterium
TGGGGAAGTTCTATCTTATGATACCAGAATGGAATAGCCTTGATTTTGTTAAGCAAGTTCTCTTTATTGCTCATAATGTATTTATATAATGTCTAATATTATCCCTGCATGCGTCATCTAAATCAAGTCTTAGTATATTATATGCCTAAATCCAGTGATAATATTGTCATTGCGAATGAAATGAAGCAATCTCGCCTTTCCATGGGAGATTGCTATGCACCTTGCAATCTACGACCCGTAGGGGTGCTCACAACGACGCGGTTATCAAACGTTTGAAATTCTTATCGCTGGATTTGGGAAATAGATGCTATGAAAAATAACCTAATTCTATTTGAGTTTCTATGAATTTTCCTTATACCACTGTGCCCACATCTTTTGGTATGCTGCTTCCAGATGAGGAATAAATTGCTGAATCTCTGTGAGTGGCGAATGAGACATCTTATTTCTGAGGCATTTTCTCAATGACTTTAGCTTTGCCAGGTCATGTGCAAGATCGACTGCCTTAACAATATATTCTTCGGGTGTCGTTGCAATCAATTCCGGGAGGCCGACATTTGACAGAAGACTGACTCCGACACGGGAGGCATGGGTTTCACCCGCAAGCGTTATGACCGGTACCCCCATCCACATTGCTTCACACGTTGTTGTTGTCCCATTATAGGGAAACGTGTCTAACCCAATATCAATCTGATGGTATACCATCAGATGATCCTGCAGCAAAGGGACAGGTTGTAAGCATTTAACCCTTTCTGCCTCAATCCCTGCGTTGATAAACTGGCTATGGGCGTATGAACGCGTTATTCTGTCTGCGAAACTGAATGACTTCATAATCAAACGGGCGTCCGGTAGTGCTTTCAAAATTCTTGTCCATAATCCCAGCATCACTGTCGATATTTTTTTGAAACTGTTGAAGGAACCGAAGGTAATATGTCCTTTCGTGAATGCCTGCAGTCCCCTGACTTCAGGGCTGTCCTTTGGAGGTAAATAACATAAAAAACACTGAGGCATACGGATCAGCTCTTCGGTGTAATATTTCTCGGTTAATCCGGGAGGATCGGTGTAGCTATCGACAACCTTGTAATCTATAGCAGAAAGGCCTGTAGTAGTAGGATATCCTATCCAGGTTACCTGAACAGGAGCAGGTTTCTGTGCAAATAATAGCATACGATTATATCCTGTGTGACCCGCCAAGTCTACAAGGATATCTATTTCGTCTTGCCGTATTAAATTTAAGACTTTTTCATTAGGCAATCCCGCAATATTGCGCCATTGGTCAGCATGTTCCTGAATACGTCCTGTCGTCTCATCCCTCATTGAGCCATCCGAATAACAAAAAACTTCAAACTGTTCCCGGTTGTGTTCTGCTATTACAGGTTCAATAAAAAAAGCAACAGAGTGCCTTCTGAAATCCGGGGAAACATAGCCGATTTTAAGCCTTCTGGTAAGAGTTTTTTCGTTGTTGTAATGCGAAATCGCAGCAACCATCGGTTCTTCAAATCGTTTGGCAAAATCCAGATGTTCTCTGAAAATAACCTCTGCATTATAGGGCGAAGCATAATTTATGAGAAAAAGTAAGTTGCTGTGGCAGATTGAAAATCCAGAATTTAATTGCAGAGCATGGCGAAAATACTTCTCAGCTTCCCCTATCTTGCCCTGTTCCTGTGTAACGAGGCCAAGATTATTATATGCTCCGGCATAGTTTGGGTTAAGCTCTATTGCTTTTTGCAAATAAAGAACTGCTTTTTCCAGCAGACCTTTTACTCTGTAAGCATCCCCGAGGTGAATATAGGTATCAACATAGCTTGGATTCAGTTGTACAGCTTTTTCATAACAGGCTATAGCTTCATCAATCTGCCTTTTTTTTTGCAGGACGAGGCCAAGATTATTATATGCTCCGGCATCGTTTGGGTTAAGCTCTATTGCTTTTTGATAGTTGTCAATAGCTTCCTCTAATTGTCCCTTCCCCTGATATTCAATACCTAAATTAGTATGCGCGATGGCCAGGTTGTTTGCATTATTCATATGGGGATTGTACTGGAGAGCTTTCTGAAGATATTGTATGCCTTCTGTATGTTGCCCTGTGGCGATGAGAGCAATGCCGAGGTTGCTACAGGCACTATCAGAGTGGGGGTCTAAGTCTAATGCTTTGCGGAAATACCTTATCGCTTCATTCATTTCTCCCGTGGCTTTTAAAGATAATCCGAGGTTATTATAAATATCAGCAGAATATGGATCAAGTTTCAATGCCTTCTGATAGTTTTCTATAGCATCAACAAAGGCCCCTTGAGAGTGCAGTATTGCACCCAGATTGTAATATGCATCAGCAAGGTTTGGATTGATCTTGAGCGCTTCTTTATAATAAAAAACTGCTTCATCCAGTCGCTGTTTGTCCTGGCAGATAATTCCCAGGTTATAATAAACACTGACATTGTTCGGCTGGACTTTTAATATCTCTTTATAAAGAGATTCCGCTTGTTCGAAATCTTCCTTTTTTTGAAATTCATATGCTGCTTCTATTAAATTATTAATATTCATTTCCTATGTGATCGAAAGGGCTGCTACAAAAAGATTATCTGATATTTCGGATGCTATCCACTTCACCGGTCATATCTGCTTTTCACCAAATCCGATGAACACCATTTCTCCCATATTGTTCTATAACATGTTTCAAGATTAGCGGTAAATCGCTTTGCGTCAGTCAATGGCGATTCTTCCAGTTGGTCTCTCAGAATTGCGCGTAAACGCCTTAATGCTGCAATATCATGTGCCATTTGAATAGTTTTTTCTACATATTCTTCAGGTGTCATAGCAATCAGTTCCGGGAGGCCGACGTTTGAGAGGAGACTGACTCCGACACGGGATGCATGGGTGTTACCGGCGAGTGTAATAACCGGAACCCCCATCCAGAGTGCCTCGCAGGTCGTCGTTGTTCCGTTATACGGGAAGGTGTCAAGTGCAATGTCGATCCGGTTGTATAAAGAAAGATGAGGAAGAGAAGACGGCTCCCATGGCAGGAATTCAATTCTGCCGATATCAATATTTCTCAGAGAAAAAAGCTTCTTCGCATGCTGTCGGGTTTGTTCATCAGCAAAACACTTTGCTTTCAACAGCAAACTGGCATCCGGAACAGCTTGTAAAATCTGGGCCCACATCTCGACGGTCTTAGCCGATATCTTGGAGAAATTGTTGAAAGAACCGAAGCAAATATGTCCTGCTGACAGTACCGGTGGGTCAGCAATTTTATCGGGACACTCTGCAGGAGGGAGATAGCATAAAAAACACTCAGGCATACGGATTAACTCTTCTGTGTAAAAGTGATCTGTTAATCCCGGAGGATCGGTATAGGTATCAACAATTTTATAGTCTATCGCAGAAAGTCCGGTCGTAGCAGGATACCCTATCCAGCTCACCTGGATAGGAGCAGGTTTTCTAGCAAACAAAAGCATCCGGTTATGCCCTGTATGCCCGGTAAGATCGACGAGGATGTCGATGCCATCCTCACGTATTAATCTGACGGCGATTTCATCCGGTACCCGGGTTATATCTCTCCAATGATCTGTATAGTTCCGGATACGTTCGGTCACCTCGTCATGAATCAGAGAATTCGAATAACAGAACACTTCGGAATCTTCATTGTTATGTTCTTTTATTGCAGGTTCAATGAAATAAGCGACTGAATGCTGTCTGAAATCAGGGGAAACATACCCGATTTTCAGTCTGCGGGTTGGTGAACGCTCATTGGTATAAGAATCGGTATGAGAAATGAAAGGTTCCCCGACCTGTTTCCCTAAACGCACATGTTCGGAAAAAATGGTCTGTGCGTCATTCTGTGAATTATAGTTCATAAAGAGCAGAAAATTACTGTATGCTTCAAACAGATCTGATTTTATTTCAAACGCTCGTTTGCAAAATTCTTCCGCTTCATGCACTTTCCCCTGGTCTTTGAGAACATTCCCAAGATTATTGAGTATCAATGCAAAATCAGGGTTTCTCTCCAGGGCTTGACGAAGAATATCAACAGCCTCCTGCAGTTTGCCTTGCTTGGAGAGAGAATTCCCCAAATTATTATATGCCACCAGAAAACAGGGATTGAGTTGAATTGCCTTGCGAAAGCAAGTGATAGCTTCATCCAGATTTTTCCCTTCTTGCAGCACAGTCCCTAAATTATAATGAGCATCACCGAATTCCGGGTTAAGTTGCAGGGCTTTTTGAAAATGAGCTACTGCCTCATCACTCCTTCCCTGTATTTGCAATACAACACCGAGATTGTTGTATGCGAAGGCATGATTCGCATCAAATTGGATGGCTTTTCTGAAATAGATTACCGCTTCTTCAAGTTGTCCCTGCTCTTGAAGGACTTTTCCGATATTACTGTATGCGTCGGCATAATGGGGGTTGAGTTCGATAGCTTTTTTGAAATTGGCTAAGGCGGTATCAAATTGCTTTTTCTCGCCAAATATGAGGCCAAGACAATTATACGCAGCAGCGAAATGAGGGTTTATTTGCAATCCTTTTTGCAAAAAGGATATTGCTTCGTTCAGGTCCTTTTTTTCTTTCAGTAACATCCCAAGATGAAAACAGGCATCAGCATTTTTAGGATCAAATTGGAAGGATTTCTGAAAGGATGTTATGGCTTCATCAGAAAGACCCTTCCCTTCGAAAGCAACTCCCAGATTATGGTATGCATGTGTATAGGTTGGGTTCAATTGGAGTGCTTTATGATAGACATGAATAGCGGTATCTATTTCTCCTTTTTTATGAAGTACCAGACCCATAGTATTATATGCATCGGCATTATTTGGATTTAGTTCAATGGCTTTTCTGATGCATATCATCGCCTCGTCAAGTTGTCCCTGTTCCTGGAGGACGTTTGCTAAATTACTGCAAGCGTCAGCATGATGTGGGTTGAGTTCCAGGGCTTTTTTCAGGTACTTCTCTGCAGCAGTATAGTTGCCGAGTTGATATGAGATCGCGCCAAGCATATTGAGCACATCAATATTACCGGGGCGCTTCAGTAATATCTTTTTGCAGATTTGCGCTGCCTGTTGCAGATCACCAGAGTGATAATACCTGTAAGCAGAGTGAATTGCCTTATCAATATTCATTCTCTATAATAAAATATTACATTTAGGGAAATCAGCACAATATGATACTGGACAGATTCAAAGGTAAGAAGACAAACTGAAATAATATATGAATAACTTTGGGAGATTTTATTAAGCAATTGAGTATTGTTCCTGTATCAGGAAAATTGATTCTCACAATGAATTTGATCGAATTATAAAATAACAGACATGCCAAAAAGGAAAAAGACACTGACTGAAAAGAAGAGGGAAGCAGTCCTGAAAAAGAAGGAACGGGAATTGGAGTCTCTATGCAAAAGATGTGGGGTATGTTGTCATATAAAAGTCGGATTGGCCGATGGGAGTTATGTAGTACATCCTTCTCAAACCTGCAAATATTTGACCGATGGGAATTGTTGTTCCGTATATGAAAGAAGATTTTCATGTGATGCTAAAATATGTTTTACCCGCGAAGAGATGATTACTAAGGATTATTTATTGCCTGAGGGATGTCCGTATACACAAATACGACTTGGGTATAAGTCTGCACGGGTTGTTTCTCAAGATGAATTTGATGCTATCATCGTTCGGGAGCTTGAATTAGGCAATTATAATATTCTTCTGGCGAACAGAGTGTTTTGAGATAATTATTGAATTACTTATCTATGGAAAAAGGGAATTTAGCACGTCTTTTCATAAGCACTTTTTCACTGGTGTTGCTGGTTGCATGTGCTACGACATCCCTGACTGCTGTGTGGATTGATGAAGCATACCAGGGCGGACCACTGCAAAATGTCGTGATTCTTGGAGTCATGCAGCCGGCTGAGTTAAGGAAAGCTGTTGAAGATACCCTGGCAGGGCAACTTGGGAGAAGGGGAATTAAAGCGGTACAAAGCTATACTTTGTTCCCTGAAGACATGCTGCCTGATCAGAAAGAACTCGAAGCAATGGTGAAAGAACAGGAAATAGATACTGTATTTGTAGTAAGGTTTTTACAGATTGATGATATCAATCTGTATCTGACATATCCTCCCTATGTGAGTAATAATCTCTATGGTTATTATTCCTATTGTTGTCAGAATGTAATTTCTTCAGGGTATCATGTAAGATTTGAGACGACGATCTTTGATGCAAAAACCCAAAAAGTAATCTGGTCTGCGCCATCTGATACTCAACTGGAGAGGACTCGTGAAACTATTGTTGAATCTTATGTTGATGCAATCTTGCAGAATCTTTACGCGAATAAACTTATTAGATAAAGAAAGATTCAGGACGAGCCGGAATGACGCGATGCATCATATTCCCTGAGGGAAGAGATGATATGATTATTGACTTTTTGCAAAATTATATGATAAATAAATTTAGTAGTTCGCAGGGGGAGCATGTATGGTAAAAAAATCCAAATTTCTAAAATTTGGTATTTCTCTTTGTATTTATTTGGCTTCTTTGTTCATCGTCTGCAATGCAGATGCATCTTCTGAGTGGTTATTGTATGATGATGGCACCGCAGCACATGAAAGTTCCGATTTCCCCTATCAGGGAGTTCGCTTTTCCCTGCCAGATGATGTGGTAAGGGTTCCATTGCTTTCTATTGAATTTTATTATGCAACAAGTTTTGAGTTCTGTCCTGTCATGCTTTATATAATGAATCATGACCTTTCAGTACCAGTTGCCGATCCGATAGAATATTCTGCAGTCAATGGATGGAATTACCTGGATATTTCAAACAGAGGCATAACTGTGCCGCACAATTTTTATATTATTATTGAAAAACAGAGTTGTGGCAGTCCCGTGCTGGATGACAGCTTCAGCACAGGAAGATCCTTCAAGGGACGATATCTCGAAAGTCTCACGACCCCCTTTTCCTATAATCTGCTCTTAAGGGCTGAAATTGGTGATGAGATTATAGTCCCCGTGTACGAGCAATGGTCCTTATCGATTACAAACAAGATGACCTTAAAAATCGATGGCATGGGAACACAAAAAGTCATTGATGAATTTCAGGGTCTGATTACTCTCTATGAAGATGGCTCAGTCGAAACGGGAGAGGGCCTTTTCGGTTTTTGGATTCAGAGAGAAAAGAAATTCACATTTTATCTTGACCCTGAAGACATCCGGGAATACATTACTGATGTTCTTATCAATGAATTTGAGACCGAACCATCTGAAGTAATAGTGACAAAATCAACTTACACCGGCAAAATTAAAAAGAACGGAGCGATGAAAGGTGCCTTAAAGGTTTATACCAAAATAACTACGAATGATACTATGGCGAGCGGAGAAGTCATTCTTGACAATAAATTTATGGAAATACCTGATGAGTTCTAATTGTATCAGATGGTTGGACATGCCTCAAAGAATGACATTTCTCATCCTTGGCTTGTTCTTAATATTTTTCCCAATCGTTACTGCCGGCACAGTTTTTGGAGAGGACTGGCAGTATTATGCTGATGACAGCGAAGGGAATTTCCTTTATTACGATAAAGATTCCATTGCACATAGGGATGAAGTAACAGAAGTATTGCAAAAAAAAATATATGAAAGGGACAATCTCTTCAGAATTCGTCAGAAGCTCGGTGAAAAGTATGCCACTCTGATTGAGGAGCGATCACTGCTCGAAATACATTGTCCAAAAAAAACATTCCAGGTAAGAGCGGTTGATTCCTACCGATCGGATGGGAATATCATAGATCATATTTATCATAAATTTTTGCGTGACTGGAAAAAAGTGCAGCCAACATCTGATATGGAACATTTATACCGGATATGCTGTAAAAAGAAAGAAAAGGAATAAACAATAGGTGTTTACAAAGGAAGCATAAAACTTGATCAACATGTGAAATGCGTCAATAAACCCGTAGGATAGCGCTCTAATATCAATATTAAATTTAAGCAATAAATTGATAATATTTTATGAGGGAGATGTGGTAATCAACAAAAAAAAATAATGGACGCGGAACCAGGCTTTACCGCAGTTGTTCATATATCACTCAAGAACAATGACGGCAGTATAATAGATTCTACCCTCGGACAGAACCCTTTACAGTTGCGTATTGGTAAAAGTCAGATAAACATCCCTGAATTAGAGCAGGCTATTATCGGGATGAAACCCGGGGATTCAACAACATTAAAGCTTCCAATAGAAAAGACGAATGCCTTTTTAAATGCTGAAATTCGCCCATTAATAAATGGGCAGGAGCTCATTTTTGATATTCAACTCGTGGATATTGTCCCCCTCAATCAAAGAGGTGCTGAAGAACAGTATAAGACAGGTATGGAGATGCAAAAACTGGGACGTATCGATGAGGCGGTGTCCAGTTTTAAAAGGGCTATACTGCTGAGTCCCGAATTTCCAGCTCCCTATTTCAGTTTAGGTGCATTATTACAGCAAAGAGGCTATATTGACGAGGCTATCACACTCTATCAACAAGTGCTTCAACTATGCCCGGAACATTCTGATACTTGCAATGTTCTCGGGAGTGCTTTCCAGGCGAAAGGCCAGCTTGCTGAAGCCATCGCATGGTATCAGAAGGCCATACAGTTTAATCCAAACTCTTTTATGGCGCACAATAATCTCGGAAGTGCTTTAAAACTTCAGGGAGACATTGATGGCGCTATCAAGCAGTATCAAAGAGCTCTCAAACTGAATCCGAATTTTGCCGAATCACTGAATAATCTGGGAAATGCCTTGCGGGACAAGAATGAACTGGATAAGGCGATGTCCTTTTACAGGCGATCTATTGCATTAAAACCGGATTTTGCTGACGCACACTGGAATTTATCATATGCTCTTTTACTTTCAGGTCAGTTTGAAGAAGGATGGAAAGAATATGAGTGGCGCTGGAAATTGAAAGAACCGTTACATAAACTGCCTCAACCGCTATGGGATGGTTCGGATTGTGCAGGGAAAACGATTCTCCTGTTTGCAGAGCAGGGGTTTGGTGATACAATCCAGTTTATACGATATATCACAATGGTAGCGGATAAAGGCATAAAAGTTGTTCTCGGATGCCAAAAGGAATTAAAATCCCTTTCTGAAAATATTCAAGGTGTGAGTCAAGTTATAGCCTATGGTGAGCCATTGCCTCAATTTGATTTCCAGCTTCCCCTTATAAGCTTGCCTATGGTATTCAAAACAACGTCTGATACTATACCTTCTCAATGCCCTTATATACAGGTTGGACCTCGATTAATAGAGAGGTGGGGAAAAAAGATGGATCTTGATCAATCTAAAATTAATATTGGTTTGGCCTGGGCTGGTAGTCCGGGACATCTGAATGACAGGAACAGGTCATGTCCTCTCGATATGTTTACACGTCTGACAGAAACAGAGAACTGTACATTTTTTAGCCTGCAAAAGATATTAAATATCGAATCTGAAAGAAATATGATAGATACACTGAAGCTTATTGATTACACGGGTGAAATTTCTGATTTTGCTGATACGGCTGCAATAATAATGAATCTTGATCTTGTTATCTCTGTAGACACTGCGGTTGCTCATCTGGCAGGTGCACTTGGCAAAAAAGTTTGGACATTACTTCCTTTTGCTCCTGATTGGCGATGGATGCTGAAGCGCGATGACAGTCCCTGGTATCCGACAATGAGACTTTTTAGACAGTATTCATGGGGGGACTGGAGATCGGTTCTTGTTCATGTATCTCAAGAATTGACGGACCAATGTAAGAGCTTCATGTCACGTTAATTATTTTTTTTGCTATCCTGTTTATCAAAAAATTCACGGATAACCGAGTCGAATTCCGATCTGGGTGGTGGCAAAGTTACTGGCTTTGGAGGAGGAAGGACAGGTTTTGTAATCGATTTCGATGGTGATGAAACTGCTTTTTTGTAATTCTGGTCATGAATACGTACTATGACTTTTTCCTCTCCTCTTGTCATGGTTATTTTATCGGGAGCAATTTCCTGCAAAGTGAACCCGCTTAAGGAATCTCCCTTATTGAGGGGGATCTGTCTTTTCCCTCGCCCTTTAGTTGAACGGGGTTCTTTTAAATCTTCGAGATATGCGATACTGAAGTCGTCAGTTATCATAGTGCCATAAAGCACGAATTCCGGTTTTGGAAGGGGTTTTTCCTCTTTTTTATCAGGAGGGATTTTCCTCTCGGGGTGGAAGATGTTTTCATCAGCCACCAGCATGTAGTCAGACGGGGAAGGAAAAACAGGTTCTCCCTTTTTTCCCATACCAGATTCAGGAATTTTCCCCACTGGTGGCAAGGTAATTTTTGTAGTTACCGTAAGCAAGGGTAAAAATATATATATGAATGTAAATATGATGATACTCAGGATGAAAACATTCAATATAGTGATATGTTTTATTAAATATTTACCGAAAATCGCAGACATTTAATTATGAATATTCTTTAAACCCTGTTATAAATGTAATAATAACACATTCATAAATTCGATGGATAGAATGCTTTTTGCTCGTTAGAAGAAAATTGTTAAAATAAATTTAGATTCTTTGCCTGGTCGGAGCATAAGGAACGGAAAACGGATAAGTGGAAAACAATAATTTACAAATGGCGCATGATTCCTATCAAGCAGGTAATTTTGGAAGAGCACTCTCTCTCTGTTCAAAGCGCTTGCGAGAGAAACAAGATGATGTGGAAAACTCACAACGTCAGAGTGGCATAGTTTTCGGGAAGCAGTCATCGGCATCGAATAGTCTCATTCCAGACTGCCCGACAACCGAGGGCAGGTCCGGATGAACCTTAAAGAGTACTTTGCAAAAGCTCTTGAATCTTACCAGCAGGGCAGGTTGCATGAAGCAGAAAACATTTGCCAATCACTTTTGACTGTGTATCCACAGGATGTCAATGCGTTGTATCTCATGGGAATGATAAAACTGAAATTTGGTGATTACGATGCCTCGATTGAATATTTAAAGAACGCACTTGAGATAATGCCGACTTATGCAGAAGGTCATTATGCCATGGGGGATGCTCTCAGGCAAAAAGGGTTGCTTGATTCTGCAATAGCAAGCTTTGAGAAGGCGGTACATCTTCGTCCTGATTTTACGGATGGTTATTTTACCATGGGGAATACCTATGAAGAAAAACATAAGTTCAGGGAAGCGGCTTCGTGCTATCGAGATGCAGTAAAGATTAATCCCAATCATCACTATGCTCATGCGAGACTTGGGTTTGCTCTTTATAATACAAGAGACTTTAGTGAAGCAATCAAGCATTTAAAGATGGCTTTAGAGATTAATCCACAATATGATGAGGCGTATATTTGCCTCGGTATGATTTCCAGGGAAAAAGAAAATTATGACGAGGCCATAGATTATTTCAAGAAAGCTTTGGCGGTCAATCCCCAATCGGCATGGATATATACAAACATAGGCGTTACTTTGCAACAGCGAGGTCAATATGAGGAAGGGGAAAAGTATCTGCAAGAGGCCCTGAAGAAGAACTCAAATATTCATGATCCACAACGTAACCTGGATAATCTCTTGATGCATGGTCAGAAATCCCCCGCTGACAAGATGAAATTGCAAAATAAGAACATGAATAAAATTCTTATTGGTGTTGCTGCGTTTAACAGAAAAAAAATCACAGATTTGTCGCTGGCTCAAACCAAGCGATATAAGACGGCTTCTTGTCATTTGCAGGTTTACAATGATCATTCTTCAGAATATGATAATGCTTTTTTAAGCCTTTATGCTGATGAGGTAATACAGTTGCCAAATAAAATGGGTATCGATAAGTTGAGATGGTGTCAGTTCAGGAGATTTCTTGAATCTGATTTTGATTTTCTCTATCTGACAGATAACGACGTAATTCATGATCCTGATTACGTGTCTATGCTCGAAAAGATGTATGCAAAGGGCAAAGGAATGCTCCCCGTTTCTCTTTTTAATAATATTTTTATGCTCCAACCACGATTGATATTATCCTATGAACAGGGCATATTTCTAAAATCATCTGCACCGGGTGCGTCGATGTTTTTTGACAGAAACATGGTAGAAAAAATACTCTTGACCTCAAGCAATATTGGTAATCTGCTTGATTATCTTCCATGGGACAATAAAGCTATTGCCTGTTTAAGACTACCCTGGATAACACCAGAAATATCATATCTGGAACATTTTGGAGCTGGTGGATTAAATAATGATAATTACGAACGAGAGAGGGCAGTGAATCCCACTGACTATCTGCGGGAACGGAGAGGTCCAATATTGCGTTATTTAGCACAATATATTGATATTGGGCCAGATATTAGGTTTTAATACTGAAAGTAAGTTTTAAGAATTACTGTCCGATTCTGGAAATCTATAGAGAAAGGAAATGAATTATGGACCTTACGAATCGCTATATTCTTATGTGTCAAAAAGCATTGGAAATTCAGGATCTCTGGAGACCGAAACAGTGCGATATTATTATTGAGCAAGAGATGATTGAGGCAGGATTAAGTTTTTGTAAACAGGGTGCAAGTGAAGTGCAGGTTGTGAATCTGTACTATGACGAAGGCACTGAACAGTATCAACAGGAGTGTGAGGAACTGAGGAACATAGCAGTCTGGCTCCCTCGCCAGGATCAATTGCAGTATATAATTGAACCAGATGAGTCAAAAGTGTGCTTGATAATTCATCACGTTCTCTCTGACAAATACTATTATTCTCCGAAAGATACTTATATTGAACCCCATAAGGTATTCTATTCGATGGAACAGCTTTGGCTTGCCTATGTTCTGAAAGCTAAATACAATAAAATCTGGAATGAAGAAGATTGGGTGACAGGTAAGAGTGATTAAGAAACGTTGCGATTCTTGAACAAATCAGGACGAGAGACTGTAAGCGAACCATATTTTACAATGAAAGTTACCTTATTCAGATAATTTCTTAAGTTCTTCAGTAACCTTCTCTATTACTGAAATCCAGTCGCCAGGGCTAAGTTGGCGAAATAATCTCATCGTTGGATACCATGGACTGTCTTCACGATTTATCATCCAACGCCAGTCAGGAATGTATGAGAGCAATGTCCAAACAGGTTTGCCGAGTGCACCTGCCAGGTGAGCTGTTTCATTGTCAAACGATATAATCAGATCAAGAGCAGCAAGCTGCGCGGCAAAATTGTCAAGGTCTTCAAGTGGATTCGTGTCAACCCAGTCATGGATTGTTATGCCAATCTTCTCGCGGATATTGCTTAACTCAGAGGAGACATTGCCAGCCTGTAAATTGACGAATATGATACCGGGGAGAGAGAATACTTTCGCCCATTGTTCAAGGGGAAGAGAATTTTTAACTCCCTGGAGAGAACCATCCTCTTGCTTCCAGGATATGCCTACTTTTATCCCGGTCTCCAATTGGGCAAAACGCTTTTGCCAAGTCTCAAGGTGTTGAGGATCAGGAAGTAGATAAGAATTGTGGGCAGGGAAGCGGTCAAGATCAGTTCGATAGAATTGGGGCAGACTGCCCAGTGCGATTTTAAAATTTGCCGTTGAAAGTTCGGGAGGATATATACTCTCTGTCCCGTCTTTTTCAAAATAAATTGCATTTGGAAAAGACCTGTAAAATAGAGGGACAAGCCGTCTATCACATTCCACTATGCACTTTTCAACTTGTGCGATAAGTTCGGGGAAACAGGAGGCAAACATGATCTCATCAGTCGTCATATATTCAGCAGAAACAAGGATGGTTTTCCCGTTTAGTGGTGAACCGTCCCACCAGGGGATTTCAAATTTATGATAGTGGTAATTGAATGGTGATATCTGCATACGCCATTCGTATTCCTTCCACCCTTCCTGCAAATTTCCCAAAAGCAGCAAAGCATTGGACAAATTAAGATGAGCTTCTGCAAAATTCGGATTCAACCGGAGAGCTTCCTTGAAGGAATCAATTGCTTTCTGAATTTGTCCTGTTTCTCTCAAAGCTAGTCCAAGATTATTATGCGCTTCAATAAAAGCAGAGTCCAAGGCTATAGCTTTCTGGAAATAGGGAATTGCATGATCTGGTTCTCCTTTGGTTAAAAAAGCAGCACCTAACCCATTCTGTGTGTCTGCGTAATCAGGATTGAGCAGTAAGGCATGGTTATAAGAGGCGATGGCCTGATCAATATTGCCTTTTTGTCTCTCAGCATTGCCGAGATTGATTATTGCTTTAAGATGGTTTGCTTCCAACTGCAGGACTTTTTGATAGGAAGAGATTGCATCGTCCAGGAGTCCCTGCAGATGATAAATTGCCCCTAGGTTAAAATACGCTTCTGTGAATTCTGTGTCCGTTTCAATTGCATCCAGATAATGCTCAATTGCTTCTTCATATAATCCTTTATCTTGCAAGGCAGTGCCAAGATGAAAATACATATTTGCATCGGGTCCTCTCTTCAGAATATCAACTAATTCGACATCAAAAAGGAGATCTTTCCCCGCATAAGGATGGTTTGCATCGAGAATTACCGTTGAGTCTGTTACTTCGGTCACCCTGAGATTTTTTTCATGATCTTCAAATTGAAACTTGAACTGCAATCCCACTTCAGGCTGAAGTTCACTTGGAAATTGTGTCCGGCTTACTACCTTTTTTAGTTCCTCCTCATATGGTCCGTATGCCTTCTCTGCCGGTACCCGGACAGATTTTTTTTCGCCCGGATTCATACCGATAAAGGATTTTTCAAAACCTTCTATAAAACCACTCTTGCCGATTTTTATCGTAAGAGGTCCTTTCTCGATGGTGCTATCGATCATTGTTCCATCTTCAAGCGTACAGGAGAAATTCACCTTTATTGTATCGCCATATTTTGCCTGTTTTGAGTTTTCCATAAAGCCTTTAAACTCCTTTTGGTCCGATAGGTATAAAGTCTGAATGATCAAAAAAACAATTTTGCAGACATTTGAAACCATAATATTTTATCACAAAAGATAAAAATAATATGAAATACGTTTCACTGGGGTAGTGTCAATCTTTATGTGTAAATTCTTTTAGGGGTTTCTTTCCCCAT
>JAVHLL010000019.1 GCA_031082155.1 Thermodesulfovibrionales bacterium
TGAAAGGCTCCTCAATGAAACTTAACCAAGTGTCCACTTTTTCGGGGGAAGGTCAGTGAGTATTGGTTTTTAATATGTAGTTGCCACTATTTTACCTTTCGGCAGGGTTCGATCAGGTCTTTTCTCCCTAAATTTCTTGTAGAATGTAAATGGTGCATTCTGATGCAAAATGGTGTATAATTATTTTATGGGTACAATTGAAAAAGCGGTCCGCCAGAGTGTCTCGCTCCCATCTCCGCTGGCCAAGCGGGTGAAGGCCTTGGCAAAAAACCGAAAAGTGAGTTCGAATCGGATACTCATAGAACTCGTTGAAACCGGACTGCAAGCGAAAGAAGAGGAGAGGCGCAGATTTTTCGAATTGGCGGATCGGTTAAGCAAGTCAACAGACCCGAAAGAACAGAAGGAATTGAAGGAACAACTTGCCCGAATGACTTTCGGAGAATGAATGCCGCAGATCAAGTGGACCAACCTTCCTCCCGCTCTCCGCGATCATCTCTTTGATCGGCTTCGAGAGCGGCAAATAACTGCTGAGGATCTCTACAAGCTAAAACTCTGGCGAGAATCTGAGCCCGACGCCCCGGATGGAGATTGGTATAAAGATTTCGGCTCATTCAAAGTCTGCGGCAGGGGAAAGTACCCCAAGACATTCCTTCTTCGAGGGCAACCTGCCAATGGCCAAGAATTGTAAATCAGAGGCTCTGACCTGACGGTGTCCGACAGGTCAAGTCCAGACTTTTACAATTAGCTTCAGAACCGCTTTTCTTTTTCAATAAATTGCGTTTGAACTCTCCAGTTTCCTCATGCATATCATAAGTGCGACGTACTGTGAGAAGGTGCAACGTGAGCGGAGATGCGTGCAATTCCTTTATCTATAGAAATTGTTTTCAGTTAGCAAAATTTAAGGCATATATATTTCGAAAAGAAAATGAGCATAGGAGAAAAATATTCGAAACAATTACAATTTCTCCACTATCTCCTCGACTTTCACCTTCTGAATCTCTTTCGTCTTTCTGTCCTTGATCTCAACAAGGCCGTCTTTCAGGTTCTTTTCCCCGATCACTATTTGGACAGGGATGCCGATCAGGTCTGCGTCTTTAAACTTCACCCCAGCCCTCTCATCACGGTCATCAAGAAGGACATCAAGGCCTTTTCCGTTTAAATCATTATAGAGTGTCTCGGCCGTTTCTACGGTTTTTGCATCGTTCATGTTCAGGGGCAGAATCACGACATCAAAAGGAGCGATGCTTTTAGGCCAGATGATACCGTCCTTGTCATGGTTCTGTTCGATTGCTGCAGCGGCAATCCTTGCGGGTCCGATGCCGTAGCTTCCCATAATAAGGGGGATTTCCTGCCCTTTTTCATCAAGATAGAATGCGTTCAGGGGCACCGAGTATTTCGTCCCCAGCTTGAAGATATTCCCGATCTCGATCACTTTTTCTATCCTTATGGGAGCATTGCACCCGGCACACAGGTCGCCTTCCTTTGCGATGGTTATATCATGCCATTCTGCAGTGAAATCCTTTCCGGGTCTGATCCCCTTTGCATGATAATGCTGCTTGTTTGCACCGCTTGCATAGACGCCTTCCTGAAGGGAAATGTCTGCGACAATCCTGATTTTTTGGTTCATCGGCCCTATGAAGCCGGCTTCAACGCCGAGGACATCCTTCACCTCCTGCTTTTGCGCAGGCCTGTGCGCACCGATGATCCTGTTCATTTTCTTTTCGTGCATTTCCTGATCCCCTCTTACGACGGCGAGGACCGGTCCTTTCTCACTGATAAGCAGCAGGCTTTTCAGGAAATATTCGGGATTGATCTTCAGGAAATTTGACACTTCCGCTACAGTCCGTTTCTCCGGTGTGTGCACCTCTTCAAAGGCCCAATCTTTTCTCTCTATCTTCTTCGGATTCGAAAGGGCAAGCTCTACATTTGCGGCATAACCGCAGGAATCGCAGAGCACGATCTCGTCCTCACCGGAAGGGCTCGGCGCCATGAACTCATGAGAAACTGCGCCGCCCATCATGCCGGGGTCTGACTGGACCATATAGAAATTAAGCCCGCATCGTGAAAATATCTTATGATACGCATCGGCATGGAGCTGATAGTTTTTTTCGAGCCCCTCTTCGTCTGCGTCGAAACTGTAGCTGTCCTTCATGAGGAATTCCCTCGTCCTGAGAACACCGCTCTTCGGCCTTGCCTCGTCTCTCAGTTTCGTCTGTATCTGATACCACACCTGCGGGAGGTCTCTGTATGAGCGTATCTCTTTCTGCGCAAGCCATGTCATGATTTCCTCATGGGTCATGCCGAGGCACATGTCCCGGCCTGTCCTGTCTTTCAGCCTGAACATCTCTTCTCCGATAACAGACCATCTGCCGGTCTCCTGCCATATTTCAGCCGGATGCAGCGCGGGCAGGGCAATCTCCTGTGCACCTATGGCGTCCATCTCATCCCTGAGAATCCTGGTTATCTTCCGCATAATAGAAAGACCGAGGGGAAGATATATATAAAGACCTGCAGCAAGCTGCCTGACATAGCCTGCCCGCACCATGAGAATATGGCTTATCGCCTCTGCGTCGGCAGGGATTTCCCGTAATGTCGGAATGAGCATCTTCGAAAATCGCATCTGTTTGCTCCTTTCTGCAGTATTTATGCTACCAGGGATAAAATACGCGGTTTCAGTACACTACTATAGAAAAATCTGAGAAAAAAGTGTTAAATTAATTCATTCCGAGGAGGTGCGTACCTTGCTGAAAAGAATGCCAATTACCCCTGCCGGTTATCAGAAACTGCAGGAGGAACTCAAAAAACTTCTTAAGGTCGAGAGACCGAAAAATATAAAAGATATTTCCGAGGCAAGGGCCCACGGCGACCTTTCCGAGAATGCGGAATATCATGCAGCCAAGGAGAGGCAGTCATTTATCGAGGGAAGAATACAGGACCTGACGACAAAACTCGCCCTTGCGGATGTCATTGATCCCTCCATGATATCACAGGACAGGATTGCCTTTGGCGCCACGGTCAAGGTACTCGACGTCGCCACAGACGAGGAAAAGGTCTTCCAGCTTGTCGGTCAGGAAGAAGCTGATGTGAAAAACGGGAGGATATCCATCATTTCTCCTGTTGGGAGGGCGCTTCTCAATAAAGAGATAGGAGATGTCGTAACGATCAAAGCTCCTGCAAAAACCATGGAGTATGAGATTTTAGAGATAAGATTTGAATAGTTATTTCAGAGCAAAAGTACTTTCAAACACCCCCTTAAACACATCTACGTATCTTCTCACTCTTCAGCCTGTGGAACAGGTGCGCAAACCGGTCCCAGGGCAATTCTATATGATAGAGACCGGCAGTTCATATGATCCCCTCCTGAAGAGACCGTTCAGTTACCTGCGAAGAACCCCTGAGGGGATACAGTTTCTCTATTCAATACGGGGCAAAGGCACGCTCCTGATGAGAGATTTTCAGCCCGGGAAAAATGTACAGGCTATCGGACCCCTCGGGAACGGCTATCCAAACGCGGGAACAAGAAATACGCCGGTTTTAATCGCAGGGGGCACCGGTGTCGCCTCCATATTTTCCCTTGCAGCGCAATTGCCACGCAAAGCATATATTCTGTATGGAGCCCGATGCAGGAAAGACCTTATTTTACTCAACGAGGTGAAGGAGCTTGAACACAGGGATATCATCTGTATTGATTGCACTGACGACGGTTCTTGCGGCATGAAGGGGACGGTCATTGATGCTCTGAACGAACTTCTCACCACTGATTTTTCAAAAATCCCTTCTCCCCTGCTCTATGCATGCGGTCCGAAACCGATGCTTGAAGGTTTATTCCGAATCGCTCTGGAGAAGGGGCTGAAAGGATATGTTTCTCTGGAAGAACACATGGCATGCGGATTTGGTGCATGTCTTGGCTGTACAGTCAGTACGGTGAAAGGAAACAAGCGGGTCTGCAAGGAAGGACCGGTCTTTCCGATCGGGGAGATAGTATGGTAATGGAACTGGGCGTCGCATTAGGAAAACTCCAAATGAAGAACCCTGTCATGACTGCTTCAGGCACATTCGGGTATGGTGAAGAATATGCGGATTTCGTCGACCTGAATGCGCTTGGCGCCGTGGTGGTAAAAGGTATATCCTTAAAACCGATGAAGGGGAATCCTTCTCCAAGGATCTGCGAAACGTCATGCGGCATGCTGAACGCCATCGGCCTCCAGAATATCGGGGTAAAGAAATTCCTGAAAGAAAAATTGCCTTATCTGAGGCAGTTCGATACAAAAATCGTCGTAAATGTGTTTGGCAGTACCGTGCAGGAATACCTCAGACTATCGGAGATGCTCGATGACGCCGGAGTTGACGGTATTGAGCTGAATGTCTCCTGCCCGAATGTGAAAAAGGGGGGGATTGTATTCGGTACGGACAGGAAAGTGCTCGCAAAACTTGTTTCGACGGTAAGGAAGGCAGTAAAAAATGCTACAGTGATTACGAAACTGTCCCCCAATGTCCCAAGCATCCCTGAATTCTCCCGGACAGTGGAAGAGGCGGGGAGTGATGTGATCTCACTCATCAATACCCTGCCCGGCATGGCTATCGATATCGAGACCCGGAAGCCGAAACTGGCCAACATCACCGGAGGGCTTTCAGGCCCTGCCATTAAGCCAGTTGCGGTGAGAATGGTCTGGGAAGCAGCCAGGTCAGTCGCGGTCCCTGTAATAGGAATAGGCGGTATCGTAAAAACCGAGGACGCAATAGAGTTCATGCTTGCCGGTGCTTCAGCCATACAGGTAGGCACGGGAAACTTCATCAATCCCCGCGCAACAGAAGAAATTGCGCAGGGGATTGCAACATATTTAGAAAAAAAGGGTATAAAGAATATAAAAGATCTTATAGGGAAAATGCATGTCTTCTGACCCAATCATAACGTTGACCACTGATTTCGGGGACAGGAACCCTTTCTCGGGAATCATGAAAGGAGTGATCCTCACCATCAACCCTGCGGTGAACATCATTGACATCACTCATAACATCTCTCCTCATACTATCAGCGAAGCCGCATATTCACTGGAGATGAGTTTCCCCGTCTTTCCGGCCAAAACAATCCATGTGGCTGTAGTCGATCCCGAAGTCGGTTCACCGCGCAGGCCCATTATCGTCGCTACAGACCGTCATTACTTCGTGGGACCTGACAATGGAATATTCTCCCGCGTGTATCTTCGAACCGAAAGCCTCCAGGTAATCCATGTCACGGGAGAGCATTATTTCCTGCCCGACCGGAGTTCGACTTTTGATGGCAGAGATGTGTTCGCTCCTGTAGCAGCATGGTTTGCCAAGGGGATAAATATTCTCAAATTCGGGGACCCAATCACGGATTATATAACCCTGCCTCTCCCAACGCCCTCAATGCCCGCAGAGCACATCATCCAGGGAGAGATTATCTATATAGATACGTTCGGCAATGCCATATCGAATATAGAGAAGCAGCAGATCACTCATCTCATGGAGACGAATCCCGAGGGGAAACTCAGAGTCATGATAAAGGGAACTGAGGCTCCTTTCAAAACCTACTACTCACAGGTTGGCGACAAAAATCTCTATTCATTGATCAACAGCTTTGGTTATCTTGAATTCTTTACGAACAGAGGGAACGCTGCTTCGGAGTTCGCCATACAAGTCGGGGAAAAGGTCAGTGTCATACTGACCAACTCCTCATCATAAGTTTAAGGAGGTTGACATGTCACAAAAACCAGGGGTTGTGTATATCTTTCTCCTGCTGTTGCTCCTGGCAGGTTGCGATTATATGCAGAAAAAAGCCTTAATGCAGGACCGGTATCCTTCCTACCCCGTGGATATCCAGCAGGCTGTCAAAAAAGGGCAGATAGTGGAAGGCATGCACCAGGAGCAGGTCTTTCTCGCGCTCGGTCCCACAGTCTGTAAAACAACAGGATACTATGGAGGCAAGCCTGTTGATATCTGGTCATATGTAAAACATCAGCAACCGGTCGCTGAGTCCTATGCCGGGACCTATGACTGCCTGAAGGCAGACTTCAAAGTATATTTTGAGAACGGCAGGGTAATCGGGTGGGCAGATCAGTGAGATTACCCGCATGCTGACAACAAAAGAGGCAATCGAGAAGAGGCGGAGCATCAGAAGATTCAAGCCGGATCCGTTGCCGGATGAGGTTATCAAAGCACTCCTCGATGCTGCGCGATTGGCTCCGTCAGGATGCAACGCTCAACCGTGGCGGTTTAAAATTGTAAAAGATACCGCTACAAAATTGAACCTTGCCGAGGCTGCGCACCGGCAGCCATTTATCGCAAAAGCTCCTGTAGTCCTGGTCTGCTGCGCAGATATCCAGGGATATATTGAGGGCACCATCTCTTCGATCCAGGACCTCGGCAGGACCGGATCAGTCGAGGAAAGAGTTGTGACGCTCATCCTTGAACGAACAGAAAAAATGAAAGCATTGAAGACTGAAGAGATTGCCCCGCGGGTCGCGTTTAACGTTGCCATTGCAGTAGAGCATATTGTATTGCGGGCGCTGGATTTCGGGCTCGGCACCTGCTGGGTGCGCCTCATCGATGAACAGATGGTCAGAAATATGTTCGGCTGGGATAAAAACATTCATGTCGTTGCCCTTCTTCCGATCGGGTTCCCTGCGGAATCTCCTCCGCCCCGGAGAAGACTGAATATGAATGATATCATTATTGAGTGACCCTAACCGGAATACTGCATGATAAACTCTACAGGGCTCCTGAAAATATCTCCGCAAAGGGCCTTTCATACTCTCATCCTGTTCCTGTGCGTTTCCGTCTTTCTTTTTGCTGGCTGCGACAGCAAGGAACGATCCCGGAAGCAACTGGAGGGGAAAGGCATAGAGTTTTCGACAGAGGCTTTCCTGGAAAGGATCGGGATTGAGAACAGTGAGGTCATCGAACTGTTTTTAAAGGCAGGAATGGATCCGAATGCAGAGGGCAAGTATGGTGAGACGGCATTGATGCTTGCAGCAGTTTACCACAAGAAAGAATTCGTGGACCTTCTTGCTGCACATGGCGCCCGGGTAAATGCGAAAAACGATGAAGGATACACGGCGCTGATGTTTATCGCGTCCCAGGGCAATTCAGATATGGCTGAGTTCCTCATCAGGAAGGGAGCGGACGTCGATGCCCAGAACAATTACGGAGAAACTCCGCTGATGCTTGCCATCCTGAACGACCACATTGATATGGTCAGATTGCTCCTGGAGAAAGGGGCAGATGTGGAGAGAAAAAATACCATGGGGCATACTGCGCTGCGTTATGCTTTTCTCAACAAGCAGATGGTAGAGGTCCTCAAACAAGCCATAATGAAAAAATGACCGGCTCAGCCTCTTGGTTTCGCCACAATTTCAAGGCAGGCATCTGAATTGTCCGGCCCCGCCTTTTCAGAATACCTTACCCCGTTCCACGCACTAATGATATCCCAACTTCGTGTATAATACTGGTTGTGCTTGTGATAGCCCTGACAGGGAATTATGGCATGGGGAAGAGCTTTGTTCTCGCTCTGTTTCAACAACTCGGGGCCGTTGTCATTGATGCCGACAAGATAGTACGGTCTCTTCTGTCCGAGCGTAAATCAGTCGGGAAAATCAGAGCACTTTTTGGAGAAACTGTTTTTTCCGAAAATGGCAGGGTGAACAGAGACAGGCTGGCGGAACTCGTATTCCGGAACAATTCTCTGAGACATTCGCTTGAAGACATCCTTCACCCGCTGGTATTTGAACAAATTGACAGCTTTCTTGCTGCACACAGGAAAAAAGGCATAGTGGTAATCGTGGAAATCCCCCTCCTCTTTGAGCGGGAATATGAAAACCGTTTTGACAGGACCCTTACCGTTTTCACTGACGATGAGACTGCGCTGCGGCGTCTCAAAACAAAGGGGATCGAACGTGAAAAAGCATCCATGCGGTTGAAAGCCCAGCTTCCTATAGAGGAGAAAAAGAGAAGGGCTGACTTTGTGATCGATAACAGAGGGACTCCTCAGGAAACAGAGGCGCAGGTAAAGACGCTGTACAAAAAATTGCGGGAAGAGGCGAACAATGGAAATCATAAGCGGACTCGGAAATTTCAATAAATCCTACCCGAATACCGTACTGACTATCGGCAACTTCGACGGTATCCATCTCGGACATCAGAAGATTCTCTCCATGGTCATGCAAGAGGCCCGCGCGCGCAAGGGCACACCGATGGTTATGACGTTCGACCCTCATCCCATGAAAGTGCTGGCCCCGGAACGGGATGTCCGCCTACTTATTACGTTCGAAGAGAAAGTGCGGCTGATGAAGAGTGCGGGGATCAGGGTGCTGCTCAGTATTCCTTTTACAAAGGAATTTGCGAACATGCTGCCTGACCAATTCATCACAGAGGTGCTGGCAAACAAGATCCGTGCAAAAGCAATCATTATCGGTTCTCAGTATGCCTTCGGGAAAAACAAGAGAGGCACGATCGATCTCCTGAGAAGACGCGGGGGGAAATATGGCTTTACTGTCCATGCAGTTCGTCATGCAAAGGTTCACGGCCATATCGTAAGCAGCAGCAGTATAAGGACATTACTTATGAAAGGTGCGGTAAAGGAGGTATCGTTGTTCCTTGGAAGGGCTTATTCCATAGAGGGGAAAGTGATAAGGGGGAAAGGGAGGGGACAGAAGATGCTGCATATCCCTACCGCGAATATCACCACGCCGGTCGAGATCTCACCAAAAGAAGGAGTATATGCGGTGAGAATCGGGTGGAAAGAAAATATTTTTAACGGAGTAGCCAATATCGGGAAAAATCCCACCTTCGGAAATGCCGATGTGAGCTATGAGGTGCATATATTCAACTTTACCGGGAATCTTCTGGGCGAGAATCTCAGGATATATTTTATGGACAGGATACGGAACGAACAGACTTTCCCGGATACTGAAAGCCTCGAAAAACAGATCAGAGAAGATATGAAACAGGCTGGGGCAATACTGAACACCCTGCATATGGATAGGTAGAAATCCTTCAACCCTGCAAAATATCTGGCAGGGGAACGCATTTACAGTCCTCCGGGAGCAATTCCGAAAGAGTTCTGCAATAAAATTGCCCGATGCCCACTACCTCAATAGAATATGTTGATAAAAAGAGAGAAAATAGATTATTATAAAATTTAACTTCATTCTAGGAGGAAAAACGGTGAAAGAAGGTATTCATCCCGCATACAAAGAGGTCATGGTGACCTGTGCCTGCGGCGAAACGTTCAAGACGCAATCAACAAGACAGAACATCAAAGTGGACATCTGTTCGAAATGTCATCCCTTTTTTACCGGGAAACAGAAGATCGTTGATGCCGAGGGAAGGGTCGAGAAGTTCAAGAAAAAATACGCGAAATCCGCTTTGGCAAGCCAGGGAAAGTAGATACAGAAAGGAAAAAAGTCGTTAGTCATCCTGAATATGACTAACGACTTTTTTTTGAACTCATACCCATGAAAAATATTGGCGGACAGGCAGTTATCGAAGGTGTGATGATGAAGGGGAAAAAGGGCTGGACCGTTGCCGTAAGAAGCCCGCAAGGGGATATCCATGTCAAAAAGGAGCGCCTCACTGAACTTCCTAAATTATTGCAGCTCCCTGTCATACGTGGCTTCATCGCCCTGTTTCATGCGCTCTTCCTCGGTATACAGGCAATTGAATTCTCCGCAAACAAGGCGTATGAAGAAGAGAGCGGAGAGAACCTGAGTCCTCTCACGCTCGGGCTAACCATAGGGTTTTCGCTCATTCTTGGAATCGCATTATTTATCCTGCTTCCCTTATATCTCACCAAACTTTTAGGTATCGTCTTTGCCGCTGTTGACAGAAGTTCATTTTACTTCAATCTTGTAGACGGAGTTATCAGGGTGCTCGTTTTCCTTCTCTACATCATTGCCGTCGGAACGTGGAAGGACATGCGAAGGATTTTCGAATACCATGGTGCAGAGCATAAAGTCATTCATGCCTATGAAAGCGGCAAAGGGATGACGATCGAAAATATCAAAGGAAACAGCCCTCTCCATCCCCGGTGCGGAACAAGCTTCCTCCTCATAGTAATGGTGGTAAGTATCTTTACCTTCTCCTTCATACCACAGGAATGGTCGTTCCTCTTTAAATTTCTTTCGCGTATCGTGCTCATCCCTTTCATTGCAGGCCTTTCCTATGAATTTCTGAAACTCTCCGCGCGCATGAAACAGAATGCGGTCATGCATCTCCTGATACTCCCCGGGCTTTTTTTACAGAGGCTCACCACAAGAGAACCCGACGAAGCCCAGATCGAGGTTGCCCTGAGGGCGCTTGAGGAAGTGCTGCTCATCGAGGACCCAAATGCGTGAGAAGCTCAAAGCCATAGAGGATAAATATGAGGAATTGACCAAACTCCTTATGGACCCCGCGGTTCTTTCAAACCATACTGAACTCCAGAAATATTCGAAGGAACAGTCAGCGCTTGAGCCCCTGGTCGGGAAGATCAGGCAATACATGAAAATTCTCTCCGGTATCGAGGAAACCGAGGAACTGCTCAAGGGAGAAGATAAAGATATCCATGAGCTCGCGAATACTGAACTGAATGAACTCAGGGGACAAAAACCTTCAATTGAGGAAGAACTCAAGATCATGCTTCTTCCGAAAGACCCGCGGGATGAGCGGAATGTCTTTCTTGAGATCCGTGCAGGCACTGGTGGGGAAGAGGCAGCCTTATTCGCTTCCAATCTCCTGAGGATGTACCTGAAATATGCCGAACAGAAAAGGTGGAAGGTCGAAACAATCGATATGAACACCACAGGACTCGGCGGCATCAAGGAAGTGATCATTTCAATACAGGGGAAAAATGCCTATAGCAGGCTCAAATACGAAAGCGGGGTGCACCGGGTCCAGAGGGTGCCGCTTACCGAGGCTTCCGGAAGAATTCATACCTCAGCTGCGACAGTCGCAGTTCTCCCGGAGGCTGAAGAGGTTGATATCAGGATTGAGGAAAAAGACTTGAGAATAGACACTTTCTGTTCTTCCGGACCAGGAGGCCAAGGGGTGAACACTACCTATTCAGCCGTCAGGATTGTCCATATTCCAACAGGGCTCGTTGTACAATGCCAGGACGAACGGTCCCAGATTAAGAATAGGGAAAAGGCCATGAAGGTCCTCCGTTCGAGACTCTATGAGAACGAGCTGGAGCGGCAGGAAAAAGAGAGGGCTTCCACACGAAAAGGCCAGGTCGGTACCGGAGACAGGAGCGAAAAGATACGAACGTATAATTTTCCTCAGAATCGTGTTACCGATCACCGGATAGGGTTCACGCTTCATAAACTTGACCGGGTGCTCGAAGGGGATATTGAAGAAATAATCGAAAATCTCATCGCTCACTATCAGGCAGAGAGACTGAAAGAGCTTTAACAGCCCTTGCTCATGACACATTCGAGGTTGCCTTGTAAATAGGAAACTTTTATTATAAGATATAGGCGCAACGTGCGGAAAAGTATGCCGGGATATCCCTATTCCGGCGGTTTTTTGATCAAATATGCTTATAAAGTCAAACCAAGGAAGGCGGTAACTATGGCAAGAAGACAGAATAATTTCATTTCTCTCATTATTTTAGCATTGTGTATCCTTACACTTCCGGCGCTCTCCTGTTCAGCCGACAAGAAAGAAGCTTCATCAAATCTCAGCAAAGACGAAGCCGTGACATTGCTGAAAGAACTTGCGCCGAACATTACAGTCCTTGAAGTCGGACCAAGCGCTGTCGAAGGTCTATGGGAAGTTGCGGTCGAGTCAAATGGCAAAAAGGCTGTCGTGTATATTGATTCTTCAAAAAAATACATGGTTCAAGGGTCCATTATCAATTTACAAGCAAGAACAAATCTGACGCAGGAAAGGTTCAATGAACTCAATAAGATCGATCTTTCGCTTGTTCCTCTCGACGATGCCGTTATAATGGGTGCAAAAGATGCGTCAATCAGGGTTATCGTGTTTACCGACCCCGACTGTCCTTATTGCGTGAAACTGCATCAGGAGGCGAAGAAAGTTATAGAAAAACGGAAAGACATTGTTTTCTTCGTAAAGTTGTTCCCCCTGAAAATGCATCCCGATGCTTATGACAAGGCAAAGGCTATTGTCTGCGAAAAATCATCTCTTGCACTTCTCAATGACGTGTTTGACAAAAAACAGATCTCGAAACCGAAGTGTGAAACAAAGGTCATCGACGAGAATATAAAACTTGCTGAAAAACTCGGCATTACCGGCACCCCGGCAATGATTCTCCCGAATGGCATCCTTGTTCCCGGCTACAAAGAAGCCGATGCACTCATTGAACTGATTGACAAATCTGCCATGAAAAAGTAGCCTGCGGATTACCTGCACAAAGACAGGAAATTTAGCTTTTTATTTATTTGATTGCTTTGTTTCAGGGGGTCTTACCTTAAAACTGCAGAGTCCTATGCTGTTTCGCTCATAGTTAGCCCTCTCTGTCAGAGAGGGCTAACCTCACTCCTCGCAGCATTTATACTGTCTCCCGCATCCTCCAATCCTTTCTCTGATCTTTTATATTCATAAGCTGTGATCATTCAATACAGTGGATGGAGTATTCATAAAGGAAATTCAGGAATACTATAGGCTAACCAGAGGAATGAATTCTTGCGACGATACAGACGGTGGGAAAAACATTGACAATTATTTATCAATTGCTTAATATTTTGCTAAGGGTGAAAAGGTGCTGAAGAAAATATTAATAGTTGAGGATAATGATAACAGCCTGAAGCTTTTCAGTACCTTATTGAAATGCAGTGGCTATCAAACCCTTGAAGCACGAACCAGCAGCGATGCAATCCTGCTTGCCAGACAGGAAAAACCTCACCTCATCCTTCTCGACATCCGTCTCTCTCTCCTGAACAGGTTCGAAACATTAAAAATGCTCAGCAATGAACCTTCTACAAAACACATACCCTCTATCGCAATCACCACGAACCCTGTCGACGGACAAAGAGAAGAGATTGTGAAACTCGGTTTTGCAGACTGCATTTCCAGGCAGATTAATGTCAAAGATTTTATGGATGTCATAGAGAGACATCTGCGCAGTTAAGTAACGGCCACTGATCCAAACCGCCCTGAATATCTTACAGACCTCTGCGAAGTGCAGAGGGAGGCAGCTTTCCTGTTCACCTGCGGGGTTATCTCTCTTCATAGGTTACCAAGAAGGCTTGAATTTATGTAAGAGAACTTTCCTTGCCTCTTCTGCGGCCAGGAGAACCACGCTGAAAGGCAAAAGAAGCAGCCAGACCGTTACAGACAGCGGCGCTGTGCCGAAGAGTCTGTTTCCAAGCGGATGATATACAATAAATATCTGGAGAAACAGTTCTGCCAGGATACCGGCAAAGATGAGCTTATTCGAGAAAAATCCTATGCTGAACACAGACTCAATGGATGACCTGCAGGCAAAAACATTCCCTATTTGTGTAATGACAATCGCGGTGAGACACGCTGTTGTTGCCTGAAGGTAAAGCGTGTCGGTTTGAGGGAGCGTGGTTCCCCAAATCCATCCGCCTCCGTGCAGAACCCAGAAGAAACCGAACATGCAAGCTGCCGCTTCGATAGGGCCAAGGAAGAGATATGCCTTTGTAATCAAGGGAATATTTAGCAGACGTTCCTGCAATTTCCTCGGCGGCTGTTTCATTATTCCCGGAGTCGGTTTTTCAGCGCCGAGCGCTAACGAGGGGAGCATATCAGTCCCAAGGTCAACGGCAAGTATTTGAATTACGGTGAGAGGCAGCGGAATACTAAACAGGATATATGCCAGATAAGGAACAGCTTCCGGAATATTTGAAGCAAAAATATAGGTGATAAACTTCTTTATATTTTCATACACCGTCCTTCCCTCTTCAATCGCATTCACAATCGTTGCAAAATTGTCATCCAGGAGAATCATATCTGAAGCTTCTTTTGCGACATCTGTTCCGGAGACCCCCATTGCTATTCCGATATCTGCCTTTTTCAATGCTGGGGCATCATTCACTCCGTCACCCGTTACTGCGACAATCTCTCCTTCCTCTTTTAAAATGGAAACGACCCTCATCTTGTGCTTAGGTGAAACCCGTGCAAAGATAACTTCTTTCGCTGAAAGACTCTTTCGCAGATCCTCGTCTCTCAGGAAATCCATTTCGCTTCCTTCTATCACAAGAGGGTTCCCTTTGACCAATCCTGTTTCTCTGGCAATCGCAACCGCAGTTCTCTCCGCATCACCTGTCATCATGATTATCTTTATCCCTGCCTCGCCGCATTTCCTGATTGCTTCAGCGACTTCAGGTCTTGGGGGATCTTCCATACCAATGAGACCTGCAAAAACCATATTGTTCTCAATATGACCGGCGTTTAACTTGCCGGCTTCGTTCCGCTCAATGTCTCTGTAACAGAACGCCAGGACTCTCAAGCCCTTGTCCATCATGGCATGGCTTGCAGCGCGAATTTTGTTCCCGATATCCTCAGTAAGAGGCATTTTCTCCTCTCTCACCAGGACATGATCACATGACAGTAAAATTATTTCGGCAGCCCCTTTTGAGAAGGCGGCAGTTTTTCCTTTGAACGTATTCAATGTTGTCATTTTTTTCCTTTCTGCATCGAAAGGTATCTCCTGTACCCGTTCTGAAAGAAAGTCACCTGCCTTATCTCTTGCGAACTGAAAGAGTGCAACCTCGGTCGGATCACCTTTATAGTGTCCGTCAATCAGTCGTGCGTTGTTGCAGAGATACGCTGTCCTGAGGAGCATATGTGCATCATCTTTTTGTATATCCCCGGCGTCAATTAATTCATCGTTCACCCATACCTTCGCAACAGCCATTTCATTCTGTGTCAGGGTACCGGTTTTATCCGTACATATTACTGTTACCGCCCCCAGTGTCTCGACTGACGGGAGGTTTTTTATCAATGCCTTTCTTTTTGCCATCCTCTGACTCCCCATGGCAAGAGAAAGTGTCATTGTCGGAAGCAATCCCTCGGGAATAAGCGCCACGGTTATGCCGATCGCAAAGATGAAATTGTCCCAGAAATTCCTTCCGATCAGGAAACCGATTGAAAAAAAGAAGATACCCACCGCTGCGGCTATGGCGGCTACAAGCCTTGTCGCCTTTACGATTTCTTTCTGAAGCGGGCTGAGCCCTGACTCAACAGCACTCGTAAGATGCGCAATGCGACCGAACTCTGTGGACATACCGGTTGCAAACACTACAGCCTTTCCCGATCCGCTCACCACCGTTGTACCTGCGAAGGCGATATTCGGACTCTCGATAGACTCGCCGTGAAACGCTGCGTGATCCCTTAAGAGGGGCTCCGACTCACCGGTAAGCGGGGCATGATTTACTTTCAGTTCATGAGTCTCTACCAGACGCGCATCCGCAGGGATTTTATCTCCTTCGGTGAGCAGCATAATATCGCCGGGGACAATATCCCGTGCAGAGATTTCTTCCTCTTTTCCGTTTCTGAGTGCCCTAACTGAGAAAGGGAGAAGTTTTTTGAGGGCTGCAAGGGCCTTTTCAGCCCGGTATTCCTGAATAAAGGTGAAGACTGCGTTGATAAATATGACAGCAATAATCGCAATGCCGAGAGTCAGCATCCCCTCGCCGGGGTGGAGCAATTCCGACAGGAAGCTCATGGCTGCAGCTATCCAGAGGAGTATCGCCAGAAAATGTGTGAACTGGAAAAAAAATCTTAAGAAAAGAGGCTTTCTTCGTACCTCTTTTATTTCATTGTATCCATATTCCCTGAGTCGTGTTCGAGCCTCTTCAATTGCAAGACCAGTGTGAGACGTGAGGAGTGCATGAAAGACCTCTTCTTTCTCAAGATTATGGATCTTCATGAATGCAGGCGTCCCGGCCTGAGGATAATAAGATTGCAGGGAGTCTCCCTGAGGACTTCCTCAACCGGATTGCCGCGTATAATACTTGTCAGGATGCTCCGCTCACTTGCACCCATCACAATGAGATCGTTCCGCTTATGCGCCGCTTCTATGGTAATCGCTCTTGAAACAACCCCGTACCCTGACTTTTTCTCATAGCTGATTTTATATTTGTGGAGGCAATCGGTGAACTGTTCTATGTCTTTCGGGACATGTTCTTCCCTCTCCGACGACTTCAGCAGTGTTTCTCCATGGAAGAAACTGGTTATCGGTTTATGCAGATGAAAGAGTGTCACCGAAGCATTGAAGGCCTCTGCGAGCTTTGCGACAAAACACGACCGTTCATCAAGAGAAGTCAACTGTCCCCTCAGCGGAACAAGGATGTTCTTCGGATATCCTTTCGAAAGCCGGACTATCCGCACGAGTGCGACGGAGCAAGGCAGTTTTACCATAAATTCCCTTGAGAGGGTCCTCACAAAATATCTCTTCTCGCGATATTCCCGCCGTGTCGCAGCAAACACGATATCTATCGAATCCCTCCGTATAATGTCGGCTATCTTTTTCAGGGGATCTCCGCTCTCTGTGACGCTTTCGACCTCGATATCCTGTTTCTGCGCCTGGATAAAAAGCCTTTCGAGAGCTGCATGCGCACGGGCAAATAAATCCTTGTCTTTTTTCTCTTCCGCGACAAAGACAAGGGAGAGTTTTGCCCGGCTTGATTGTGCAAGAGCTATGGCATACCGGGCCGCAATCTCCGAATTTGAATATTCATTCACTGCTGCAAGAATATTTTTGTACATATACTGGCATTATATCCGGTATCACGATGAAGGACAAGCAATGCAAAAGTCTCTTTATATATAATCCGATCAATGATATTGACATCACTGGTCGGTATTCCTGTCCGAATTAAACTCATAGAGGGATATGGTTCGGTTTCTGAAGAGAAATCACGGGTAACTTCGATAAGGCTGAAGACGAAGCGAAAGCCTCACGTATGAATTGAGTAAAACATTACAGTCAGATAAAGGTATGGATAAAAACAAAGATAGTTCAGCTCTCTTCAGAAATTGAGCCATATCCCGTGATGTCCTCCAACATACCGAAGAGAGCGTAATCGGGAGATCGATTGCATAACGAAATGTTACAATAACGCATGTTGGATACATCCTGTAAAAATATCCTCGTTCGGGGGGTAAACTGGATTGGCGACAGCGTCATGACGCTTCCTGCACTCAGGGCACTGAGAAAATACCTGCCGGAATCAAGAATCTCCCTTCTCGTAAAACCATGGGTATCTGCGGTGTTTGATCATAATCCGAATATTGATGAGATTCTCTTCTATGCTGATGCCCATGCGGGCATGACCGGCAGGATGAAACTTGCCTGGATGCTCCATAAAAAAAAATTCTGCAGCGCTCTCCTTTTCCAGAACGCATTTGATGCTGCACTCATAGCATTCCTGTCGGGGATTAAATACCGTGCCGGATATGACAGGGACGGGAGAGGATTTCTCCTTACTGACAAGGTGCCGGTTCCCGGCAATGATAAAAAAGAACACCAGATCTTCTATTACCTCAATCTCCTCAATCAATTGGGAATCAGCGCTCCCTATTCAGAGCCATACATCCATCTCACCATTGAAGAAAGACTGCGTGCACGGGAGATGGTGAAGGGGATGAAGAGGCCCCTCCTTGGAATAAATCCCGGTGCGACATATGGTTCCGCCAAGAGATGGTTTCCGGAAAGGTTTGCTGAGATCGCAACCTGGTTTATCAGTGATACGGGGGGGAGTGTTGTACTCTTTGGAGGGAACCAGGAAATCGCTATTGCAGATGAGATTTACAAACAGGTCATTCCTGATTTCCGGACATCGCAGTCTCTGGCAAGTCTGGCGGGAAAAACTTCACTCAGGGACCTCATTTCTCTTATTGCCGAATGCGATGTGTTTCTCACCAATGATTCAGGTCCGATGCATATCGCATATGCGGTAAAAACCCCTCTGGTCGCACTCTTCGGCTCGACAGACCCCCTCTTGACCGGGCCACCCCCGGGGGGGGACACAAACAGCCATGTCGTGGTAAAGGCTGACCTCTCTTGCAGTCCCTGCTTCAGGCGCACCTGCAGCAACGATGATATGCGATGCATGTATGCGGTAACCACTGATGAGGTGTATTACGGGATTAAAAAGATATTGCCACACACTCCTGCAGTCTTCTTCGACAGGGACGGGACACTGAACCGAGACACAGGGTATATCAACCGGCAGGAAGACTTCCACATTTTTCAGGATGTCACGCAGACCAGCCGGTTGAAAGAAGCCGGATTCAGGATAATCGGGATATCCAATCAGTCAGGCATTGCACGCAGTCTTGTCAGCGAACAGTTTGTACAGAAGATCAACCATATATTCATTGTGCAGTATGGCTTCGATGATTTTTATTATTGTCCTCACCATCCGGATGAGCACTGTTCCTGCAGGAAACCTGAACCAGGGATGCTTTTCAGAGCGCGGGAGGAACACGGCATCGATCTCAGGCGCTCATTTGTCGTCGGGGATAAAGAGGCTGACATGCTTCTCGCAAAAGCTGTAGGGGCAAGAAGCATACTCGTGCAGACAGGAAAAATCGGTGAATCTCCGAATGCTGATTTCACCGCCGCAAATATTGCTGAAGCTGTACAATGGATTAGAGAAAAAACAAATACCAACTGACAGAAGACTGAATGTTCACCGTAAAAAATCCGGATAAAATTCTGATTGTGAAACCGAGTTCACTCGGAGACATCGTGCACAGCCTCCCCTTTCTCAATGCAATCAGGGGGTGTTTCCCCGAATCGGAGATCCATTGGGTAGTCGCAAAAGGGTTCGAAGGACTTCTTGAGGAACACCCAATGATCGGGAAACTCTGGATCATCCAGAAAGACCAATGGAAGAAAATCAATCGCGCCGGAGAAACGGCAAAAGAAATAACCACGTTATTCAGAAAACTCAGAAAAGAACACTATGATCTTGTAGTCGATCTCCAGGGCCTGCTGAGGAGCGGTCTCATAACGGCTGCCACAGGCGCCCCCACAAGAGTTGGGTTCAGGGAAGCACGGGAGGGGAGCAGGCTTTTCTACACGCATAAGGTCGAAGGAGGCAGGGATATCCATGCGGTCGACCGGTATCTGAAGATAGCACATTTCTTAGGATGTCCGATTGATACCGTTTGCTTCCCCTTCCCTCCCTCCGTTGACACAGCTGATATTCGCCTCAGGTTCACGCTCCCGGAAGAATATGCCGTTCTGGTCCCCGGCGCCAGGTGGGCAACCAAAAGATGGGCCCCGGAGAATTTCGGGAAGCTTGCTTCCCGGCTGCAGTTGAAATCGGTCATTGTCGGGAGCAGAGGCGATATGGTTATCGCACAAACAATCGTTGAACGATCTCAGGGGAACGCCATCTCGCTTATCGGCAAAACCGGGCTGAAAGAATTGGTAGAAATCATGCGGAATGCGAAGTTCGTGGTGAGTAACGACTCAGGTCCGATGCATATCGCTGCTGCCCTTGGCATTCCGGTCTTTGCCCTTTTCGGTCCCACGGAACCGCGCAAAACAGGTCCCTACGGTATTCACCATACGGTACTCAGAGAAGAGGTCCCGTGTGCGCCCTGTTTGAAAAGAAAATGTAATGAGCTGAATTGTATGAGGGATCTTTCCGTCGGGAGAGTCTCGGATGCAATTACACGGAAGGTTTCTTTATCCTCTCCCGGGCAATAGCAATCTTGCCGGTCCTGATGAACTCCTTGATACCCATCGGCTTGAGCAATTCGATAAGTGCGGCAATCTTTTTCTCATCACCGGTCACTTCGATCGTATAGGTCTTCGGCCCCGAATCCACAACTCTTCCCCTGAATATATCGGTGAGTCTCAGGACTTCGGCCTTGTCCTCCTGCCTCGGGGCAATTTTGATGAGCACCATCTCGCGTTCAACATGATCAAGGTCTATCATATCCACTACTTTTATGATATCGATGAGCTTGTTGAGCTGTTTTAATATCTGTTCGATGATCTGTTCGTCCCCGCTCGTGACAATAGTCATCACAGATATCTGGGGATCTATAGTCTCACCGACCGAGAGGCTTTCGATATTATAGCCCCTCCCGCTGAAGAGGCCTGAAATTCTTGAAAGCACCCCGAATTTGTTTTCGACAAGCAGAGATATCGTATGCCGCATCTATTTCACCGCCTTGAGTTTCTTTTCGGTCGTTTCTTTCTTTTCCTCAAACATCATCTGGTCTATCGCAGCCCCGGCAGGAACCATCGGGAAGACCTTTTCTTTCCAGTCCACGACAAAATCCATGAATACCGTCCGCTTTATTTTAAATGCTTCCCGCAATACCGGCTCTACTTCGCTCGGCTTTGTAGCCCTCAATCCAACAGCGCCGTATGCCTCGGCTATCTTCACAAAGTCAGGCACTGTCTCATCGAGTTTCGTATGGGAATACCGTTCACTGAAAAACAGTTCCTGCCACTGTCTCACCATGCCGAGGTATCTGTTATTCAGGATCGCCACTTTTACGGGCAACTTATTGATCACCGCGGTGGCAAGTTCCTGAATATTCATCTGGATACTCCCGTCACCGGCTATGTCAATCACCAGCTTATTGGGATGGGCCAACTGTGCGCCGATTGCCGCAGGGAACCCATACCCCATTGTGCCGAGTCCTCCTGAAGTCAGCCACATCCTCGGCTTGTCGAATTTATAGAATTGTGCAGACCACATCTGGTTCTGCCCGACCTCGGTCGAAATGATCGCATCGCCTTTCGTGAGTTCGTATATCTTTTCGACCACGAACTGCGGTTTGATTACTTCCTCGCTGTAGGTATACGTCAGGGGTCTTTCTTTCTTCCAGGCCTGAATCTGCTTTAGCCAGGCATTTCTGACTTCTCCCCACTGTTCCTTGAGCTCTTCTTTCAGCACCTTGTTCAACACGGCGAGGATCCTTTTTGCATCACCGACAATAGGGGTATCGACCCGGACATTTTTCCTTATTGAAGTAGGGTCGATATCAATATGAACAATCTTTGCATGGGGAGCAAAGGCATCGATCTTGCCTGTCACACGGTCATCAAAGCGCATGCCGACTGCAATCAGAAGGTCTGATTCCTGGATTGAGCGGTTTGCATAATACGACCCGTGCATTCCCGGCATGCCGAGCGCAAGGGGATGCGTCCCCGGAAATCCTCCAAGGCCCATGAGAGTCATAACTACCGGGATATCGGTAATCTCCGCGAGTTCTTTCAGTTCCTTGGAAGCATTCGAGAGGATAACCCCCCCGCCAGCAACGATAACCGGCCTTTTGGATTTGGCAATAAGATGCGCTGCCTGCGTAATCATCCACTTGTTGCCTTCCAGCGTAGGGTTGTAACTCCTGATCTTCACATCCTGCGGCCATACAAACTCCGCTTTCACCGCGGTTACATCTTTAGGGAGATCGATAAGGACAGGACCTGGCCTGCCGGATGTTGCGATATAGAATGCCTCCCTCACAATACGTGCGAGGTCGTTGACGTCCTTGACAAGGAAGTTATATTTCGTACAGGGTCTCGAAATCCCGACTATATCAGCTTCCTGGAAAGCGTCATTGCCGATCAGCATGGTCGGGACCTGACCGGTAAACACCACGAGAGGGATGGAATCCATCGAAGCGGTAGCAATTCCTGTTACGGTGTTGGTTGCTCCGGGACCAGAGGTGACGAGCACCACGCCGGCCTTCCCTGTCGAACGGGCATAACCGTCAGCCGCATGCACCGCTCCCTGCTCATGCCGGGTAAGGATCAATTCAATGTCTTTATTTTCATAGAGGAGATCAAATATTCCCAGGACAACACCGCCCGGATAGCCGAACATGTGTTTTACCCCTTCTCTTTTCAAACTTTCGATGAATATCTCTGCGCCATTCATTTTCATACGTCTTTCCTGCTCCCTTTGGAAAATTATTTAATTTTACCCAAAATTCACTGAATATGTCCATGAAGAAAACTTTTACTTATCCTCACAAGTCTTCTGTGATAGAATGGGAGATTAAGGGCTACTTGCTCTGTCCCTTAATTGAGAAAAGTCTTTTTTATATTGTAAACATTCTTTAGAGTCTTTTTATAAATACAATATTTTTTACGTTTGTTTGTCATTCCGGCTTGTCCGGAATCTTTCCGATGGCTTTCAGGAATGATTCCCGACTCCCGAATCCCGAAAGCGTTCGGGACGGGATTGCGGGAATGACAGTCTTTTGAATTACTCGGGCAGTTTATAAACAGATCCTATTTAGGAAGAGCATTACTTTAATTGAAAGGGAGGAAAGATCAATTTATGGAATTAAAGAATATTCTTACTCTGACAAACGATGGGGTGCAGGTCAAAGACGTTCAGCAGCTCAGAAATGCCATGGACAACCTTGTCTATGAGGCGGTATTTGCAGAAGACGAAAAGAAAATCGCCCTGCTGACCCTTGTAAAAGAAGCAGCAAAGGCTGCCGGAGCGATCCCCGCCTCCATCCAGTCTCTGTATGAAGAGATGGGAAGGAACTATCCCGGCTTCACCGTCCCTGCCATCAACATAAGGGGGCTTACCTATGATGTCGCACGGGTAATCTTCCGGAAAGCGCTCGACATGAAAGTAGGACCGTTCATTTTCGAGATAGCCCGCTCAGAGATCGGCTATACGAAACAGAGGCCGCTTGAATATGCAGCCGTTGTACTTGCGGCAGCGGTAAAAGAAGGGTATACAGGCCCTGTATTCATCCAGGGAGACCATTTCCAGCTTGTCAGAAAAAACTATCTGGCTGATGCGAAGCCCGAAACCGAGTATGTCAAAGGCCTGATAAAAGAGGCGATCGGGGCTGAATTCTATAACATCGATATCGATACTTCGACCATAGTTGATATCGAAAGAGAGACGATCAGGGAACAGCAGAGCAGGAATTTCGAAATGACAGCGGAACTCGCATCGCATATTCGCGATATTCAGCCAGCCGGGATAGACATATCTATCGGCGGTGAAATCGGTGAAATAGGCGGGAAAAACAGCATCCCTGATGAACTCAGGGCATATCTTGACGGTTTCAAAGAAGTGTTCAAGGCAGGCAAGGGGCTAAGCAAACTCAGTGTGCAGACAGGGACAAGCCACGGTGGAGTAGTAATGCCCGATGGTACTCTTGCAAAGGTAAAAATCGACTTCGATACCTTAAGGACCCTGTCGGACCTCGCAAGAAAGGAATACGGCCTTTCAGGATGTGTGCAGCACGGCGCATCGACCCTGCCGGAAGATGCGTTCCACATGTTCCCGGAAACAGGCACTTCTGAAGTCCACCTCGCCACCGGGTTCCAGAATATTATGTACGACAGCTCACACCTGCCCGAAGCATTCAGGGCAGAGGTTTACAACTTTATAACGCAGGAATATGCAAAGGAAAAGAAAGAAGGCCAGACAGAAGAGCAATTCATCTACAGCACCCGGAAGAAAGGATTCGGCCCGCTCAAGAAACAATGGTGGGACCTCCCCGCAGCGATTAAAGAGCTGATCATGAAAGAACTTGAGGCAAAGTTCGCCCTGCTCTTCGAGAAACTGAAAGTCGTCAATACACAAGAGATCGTCCAGAGGATAGTGAAACCGGTAATCGTCAAGAAGGAGATAAACAGGGAACTGACTGGGCTGTAGGTGATTTTACCTGTTTTTTTAAAATCCAATAGGGCAGACGCATTGATTAAATAGGAGATTAAATAGGAAAAAGACGGCACGAGTAATGGGGGAACAAAGTGATATCGAGAATCAAACGCTTTACTGAGGTAAAATTCCCTTTCCTTTTAGTTCTTATTAGAGATGGAGTAAAAGCTATAAAGCACCAAATATCAAAGAGAGGTATTAACCGTTTACTAAAGGAAAAAAGTGAAATATTCATAGAGGTTGGAGCGGGAGACAAGAAAGGGGAAAATGGGTGGCTAACAATAGACATTACGAAGGACTGTGACATTTTTTGGGATCTGAGAAAGGGGATCCCATTTCCGGATAAAAGCATATCAAAAATTTACTCATCTCATTTTTTTGAACATCTTTCGTTTATAGAAGGTCAACAGTTTTTAGACGAATGCAAAAGGGTCCTTATTCCAGATGGAACATTCTCGATTTGTGTTCCCAATGCAAGATTATATATTGAAGCCTATGTGAGGGCTATTTCTTTGGATGAAAACCAGTTTTTTGGTTACAAGCCTGCATATAACAACACAACGAAAATTGATTATGTGAATTACACAGCATATATGGATGGTCATCACAAGTATATGTTTGACGAAGAAAATCTCCTTTACATACTAAAATCAAAAGGATTCAGAAACGTTCGCTTAAGACAATTCGACCCGAAACTTGATTTAAAAGCAAGGGATTTTGAATCTATCTATGCGGAAGCTGAAAAATATGAACGAAAGGGGAGTTAGGTAACAGATTGTTCTGTGTATATGGGTAACACTTTTATATGAAAATCTAACAAGGTCAATCCAGCCGATCGCTAGTTCCGGCTGATTTCTACGCTATAGGTAAAATTACTAATGAATAATTTGGCGTCTTGACGCTTTGCCTTCATGATGGTATAGTAAAAACATGAAACTACTTTCCAAAAAATCAACAATCTATTTTGACCCCCAGATCCATAAAGCTCTTCGCCTGAAAGCGGCTGAAACCGATAGTTCTGTCTCTGATATTGTCAATGAGGCAATCCGGATTGTCTTCGCGGAAGATGCAGAAGACATCGCTGCATTTGCAGAAAGGGCACATGAGCCTAACCTGTCATTTGAGGAAGTTCTCAAGGACCTGAAGAGGCGTGGCAAAATATAATATCCTTATCAAACCGTCGGCTGTCAAAGAAATTGAGAACATACCACGGAAAGACCGCCTCAGGATAATTCAAAAGATTCAGGGACTGGCAAACAACCCTAGGCCTCAGGGATGTGAGAAGCTTACCGGAGAAAACAGATATAGAATTCGTCAGGGAGTTTACAGAATACTCTATTCAGTTTCCGACAGGGAATTATATATTATAGTGGTTAAAGTTGGACATAGACAAGATGTATACAAATGAGGCACATAATGAATCACTCAAGCCGACCCGGTTTAACGCTTGTTTGTGTTGGCAACTGGCTTATAGACGGGCAGCTTAACTTGGCGTTATGCCTAATTAAATAAATATTTATTTTAATATGCAGAATCCATTTAAAAAGAACGATCGTCTTTATCTGAAGGAATTACGGTTAGCCGCTATTTTCTCGCTGATAATATTCGGCTCGCTAGCAATTGCAACTCCACCTCAAAGTTCATCGCCAACTTCAGGTGTCTTTGATTGCCTGCGCAGGTTCTGTAGGTGTTATACAGCCTCGTTGGAAGAATTTTATGCGTAACATTAAACTGGTTATGGAATACGATGGCAGCCATTATAACGGATGGCAACGCCAGACAGCTCTTAAAAACACTGTCCAGGGAAGAATTGAGCATGTGTTGCAACTGATGACAGGAGAAAAAATCGAGCTTCATGGAGCAGGCCGCACAGACACAGGAGTTCATGCCCTGGGTCAGGTTGCAAATTTTCATACTCAAAGTCAAAAGAGACTTTCAGAAATAGAGGACTATCTTCATAAATACTTTCCAGATGATATTAATCTGCTGGACATCCAGGAAATGCCTGAACGTTTTCATTCAAGGTTAAATGCAAAAGGGAAAAAGTACTTATACCGAATTTGGAATCATCCTTTAACCAATATTTTCAACAGGAGATATTATTTGCACATAAAAAAACCCCTGAATGTTGAAAAAATGAAACAGGCTGCGGATTTGTTTATTGGAACCAAAGACTTTCGGAGTTTTACGGCCTTGAAGTCCAAAAAGAAATCGACTGTGAGGACTCTCTCAAAGATTGAATTTCTTAAAAAAGAAAGTGAAATCACTCTCAATTTTTCGGGAGATGGTTTTCTTCATAAAATGGTCAGAGTGATTACCGGAACGCTTATTCAAGTTGGTTTAGGGGAGCTTTCTGTTTCTGAAGTAAAAGAAATGTTTGAAAAGGAAAAACGTTCAGCAGCCGGCTTTACGGCCCCTCCTCATGCCTTGTTTCTGGTTAAAGTCGTTTATTGAACCTGAAAGCAGTCTGTTTTGTGTTTTCTTAAGGGAGCGCTTAGGGGACGAATTTTAGATAAAACTGGAGAAAGTTAAAAGGTATTTGTGAGGGTATGACTTGGAATTAACGGCTGCATAACAACGTGCCTTATGAAGTTGATTTTGCAAACTGTCTATTGTGTCTCCGCTCTACCGGCATAAACTTGTCGTTATCATTTTCTCCCTGATAAACACAATCGGTCTCAGGAAACCGCCCTCATGATGAGAAAACTGAGGAGAAATGCCAGCGAGGGCGCGATGACCCAATTCGCCATGATCTTCCTGATCAGGCCAAATTTTACCGTTTCCATCCCCTTTGACATCCCGACGCCGCTGATTGACCCTATAATGCAATAGGTAGTTGAAACAGGCATTCCGAGGAAGGTAAAAAAAAGCACGCACATGCCTGCCCCGAACTGTGCGGCAAAGCCTGAATACGGATCGAGGGTCATGATTCCTTTCCCTATCGTTTCTATTACACGGTGGCTCAGGATGACCGCTCCAAGGAATACGAAAAGGGACCCAATAAGCGATGCCCGCAGCTGCTCTATCAGTCCCGAATGAATTACAGGCCCCAGAATGGTCGCGAGTTCATTCGCGCCGGTGTTATAAGCGATGAGAATGCCGCTGAAAAGCAGGAGGGTTCTCAAAATCCTTTCGATGCGGAACAGTGACAGTTTCGAAATGGTCTTCTCCATCGCTTTGTACAGGAAGAGCGAAGTGAAAAAAGCGACGAGAGGGGAAACAATCCACGAAATGACAATCTCGATCATAGCGGTAAAATTCACCGCTGCGCCGGAGGCAACTGCGGAACCGGTGAGACTCCCGATTATCACCTGGTGAGTCGAAAGCGGCAACTTCTTCCAGTTGGAAACGATAATCAGGAGAGTAGCCACAGAGAGGGATATGCTAATAATAGGGAGGTTCACCTCTACAAGGTCTTTCCCGACCGTATCCATTACCTTCTGTCCCTGTATCAGTATCCCGAGCAGGACAAAACACCCGAAAACAATCAGCGCCCTTTGTAACTTTATTACCCCACATCCTATGCATATTCCGAGGGCGTTTGATGTGTCATTGGAACCTATGCCGAAGGCAATAAGAAAACAGGCTGCAACAGGGATGAGTTCGGTCATTGAGCGGGATGCGCATTCAGGGTCGTCATGATGTCATCTCATGCTCAAGTTCATAATATGGAGATAGTCGCTCGCATCTTCGATCACATCGCTGATATGGGTAAGATACGCGATGAAATCCGAGAGTATCCTGCCCTCCCAGAAGTCTTTTACCTCTTTTTTCCTCAGTTTGCTGATCAGTTCAAATTTGATATCATCAACTTTTTTCTCGTAGATCCTAATCGCCAGGGTCTTTTCCCGTAAATCTCCCTTGTTGAACAAAGTGTCAAACGCAATTGCAAGCATCTCGCACATCTCTTTGTTAATACCGGCAATCCTGATGCAATCCTCCCGTATCTCTTCTTCCAGTTCCGGCCCCAGGTAATTGAACTCAAACGCAGCATCTTTCAGTGCATCGAAGGCTTCGTCGACAATTTCGACATATCTGCAGATATTCGTACGGAGAAACGGCAAAAAAGCGCCTTCGTAGATAGTCGAAATAATCTCCCTCCGGATGCTGTCGCCTTCCCTTTCGAGGTCGGAGACACAATACATGTGGTCCTTGTCCCATTCTTCCAGACCCTTCTTGAAACAGTCAGCCGCGGAAGAGAGGGTCTGTATATGTTTCTTGATATCGTCTATTACCTTTTGCTCCGTGCTGCCTCCAAAGACATTTTTAAGCACCGCGTCCCTCTCTTGCTCTTTTTATCAGTTCAGAAGACATGACATCCAGCAATGAAATAATCCCCATAATCTCTTTCCCGTCACAGATAAAAACCCGGGTTATGTTGAATTTGGTCATTAAATTGACCGCATATTCGACATCCATCCCCTTGTCGATACATACCAATGGCTTTGAGGTGATTTCTCCGACTTTTGTTTTATTCAGGTCGAGATTCTTTTCGAGAACCTTGAACACTATGTCTCTCACCGTGATCACCCCGTACACATCGTTTTCATCCCTGGGTTTCACAAGCAGAGACCGTATCCTCTTGTCGATCATCCTTTCTATGGCGTCATAGATAGATGCATCCGCCGCTATGGTTTCCAGTTTCTTCGTCATTATCTCATCAACTTTCATGGTTCACCCCTTTGTACTATTTTTCGATAAAATACCAAACATTTATAGAAGAGCACGCCTGCAACAAACTAATCAGTGTCTGTCCATAATCTCCCCGAGTAATTCAGAAGACTGTCATTCCCGCAAGTGAAGCGCGTCGGGATGACAAATAAACGTCAAAAATATTATTGTTCTCCACAGACTCTAACTTATTGAAATATTATGAGAACCCCCTATCATTGTCAATAAAAATATGTGAATATCCTGCAACATACTTATCAGGAATAGCAGGTTTCTATAGAAATGAGCATCAAAAGTCTGCTAAAGTAAAACATTAATTTCTAAAATATGGAGGTCTTATTCTTATGCAGTTCTTTTCACTTATATCTGTTTTATTCTTGCTATTCTCCTCTTCTCTTGCACATGGAGAGGTAAAACAAAAAACCTTTACAGAAAAGGAGATCCAGAAGATGGCTGAAACAAAGGCTGTAATCGAAACGAAGTTCGGGAATATTGAATTAAAATTCTTTCCCGACGTCGCACCGAATCATGTGAACAACTTTATTGAACTTGCTAAAAAAGGCTTTTATGACGGAACGACTTTCCATCGTGTCATACCGGGATTCATGATCCAGGGCGGAGACCCGAACTCTAAAGATCCCGACAAATCCAGACACGGCATGGGCGGCCCCGGACATTCAGTAAAAGCCGAGTTCAACAGTACCCCTCATAAAAGGGGTATTCTCTCGATGGCCCGGTCGTCTCAGCCCGACAGCGCAGGCTCCCAGTTTTTCATCTGCGTGGCAGACGCTCCGTTCCTTGACAGGCAGTATACTGCGTTCGGAGAGGTAGTTTCCGGCATGGATGCAGCGGATAAAATCGTGAATCAGCCGAGAGACAAGAGAGATAACCCAAACGAACGGATAGAGATCAAAGTAAAAATCATAGAAAAATAACTCTCAGAGTCTTTGAAAGCGCTAAAAAAATATAAGGTCCTGTTTTTAATCCTGGTGTTTTTTGCGTATTCTCACACCGCAACGGATGCAAAGCAGATTACTGTGTACCGGGCAAGCGACGGAAAAACGATCAGTTTTGGCCAGATGGTTGATGACCTGAAAAAAACCCAGCTGATTTTTGTCGGTGAAAGCCATAACCAACAACGCCATCATCGCCTTCAACTTGAGATCATCAAGGCCCTCTATGCATCCAAAAAACCAATGGCTGTGGGATTTGAAATGTTGGTAGCAGAGGAGCAGCAATTCCTGAACCAATGGGTATCCGGCGGACTCAGCCTCGATGAATTCCTGCCGATTTACTACAGGAACTGGAATTTTCCCTGGCCATTGTACAAGGACATTTTCCTTTATATCAGAGACAATAAGATTCCGGCCCTTGCACTCAATGTGTCTCCTGAGATCACACGGAAAGTTGCACGTACCGGATTTGCCTCCCTGTCCGAGGAGGAGCTGAAGAAACTGCCTTCCGAGACGGGATGCATCGTAAATGAGCAGTATATGCAGTTCATCCGGAGGGCATATGCCATGCATGGGCACGGTGGCAAACAGTTCCTCTTTTTTTGTGAAGCCCAACTCCTCTGGGACCAGGTAATGGCAAAGAACCTCCTGGAGTATTTGAAAAAAACTCCGGGCAGCAGCATCGTCGCAATTGCAGGAAACGGGCATGCGTGGAAGCGCGGCATCCCGGAACACATAAGGGTAATGTCTGAAAAAACCTCATACAGGGTCGTTCTCCCCGAGGTACCAGGACATATCGACCCCCGGCACACCACAATCGGTGACGCCGATTATATAATCCTTCAGTCGTAATTGGAATAAGTATTGAATCATAAAAAAAGGCGTGGCATCTCTGCCCCGCCTTTTTATCTCTTTACTGCCCAGGTTTATTTCTTAATGTCCGTGGCCGTGTTCCTCACTGTGCGCATGCTCTTCGCCGTGACCAGGGCCGTGCTCTTCGTGTAATTCTTCGTATCCCTTGAACATTGCTATGATATGTGCCATGGGAGTATGTCCGAGCGTGGCAAGATAAAAATGTACGATCATGAAGGCGCTGAAGAATATCCAGAGGAAAATATGGATCGTATCAGCGATCTGTATTCCACCAATAAGGTTGACGATTGGCAAAAACAGGTTCGGGTCCCAGAGGAAAAGCCCGGTAATAAGCTGAAGGGGGATAAGCAGCACCATGATCGCGAGATATGACACCTGCTGCATAGGGTTAAACTTGTTATAGAATGTCGAATGGTGGGGATTTTCATCGCCGACCATGATTCCAAACCCGTAGAATTTGGCCTGTATCAGGGCTTTCTTCGCGAACTCCAACGGTCTGTGAAGCGGCGGGATATAAATCTTTATATTGCCCGTTACCAGATAATAGACAAGCCATATAAAATAATTCGCTATCAGAACAAACCCTAGCCAGCTGTGGACATCAACCGCAGTTTCGAAAGAAAAGAGATTGAGTCTGTCGCCCATCTTTATCTGCGCACCCGTGAGGATGAGGACGATAAACGCAGCCAGATTAACCCAGTGCCATATTCGAATCGGTAGCGGATGAAGGAATAGTCTTGTCATTTCTTACCTCCTTTTCCCATCCTGCGTAATGACCTGATAGGTGAAAACACAATACGGAGAGTGATGTGTCCTATGGGGACAGCTATGCCGCCAATCAGGGCGACGATAAAAAGGATGTCCCACAATTCGATGCTCGAACCTCCGATTGCATAGAACTTGCTGGCCGGGATGATCGAAAAAACCGACCTGACCGTGTCTTTTTCCGCAGGGATGAGCGTCGGTTTCCCATCGGATTTCTTTACTGCAACGAAAACGTTCTGAAAGAATTTCGCATTGGGGAGATGGCACTGGGTGCAATCCTTCACTGCCTCGGCTTTGGGTGCTATCATATGGGATTCAACCGAGCTGCTCACATCCAGCGTACCCTTAAATAGAGCGATTGTCCCTTTTTTGAACAGAAGAGCGAACATATTCCACAGGTCCTTCCCCTCAACCTTGCCATCCTTGTTTGTATCGAGGCCGTCTTTTACTTTCCCGGGGTCTGTGTCAAGAAGCTTCGCGAGCTCTTCTTCGGACAGCGGTTTATCTGTTTTCCGGTTGTGCAGAGTGAGATATATTCTCCGCTGTGCATCGGGAGAATGGCAGGCAGCGCAGGATACTACATCAAAATGGGCCTTCGAAAAAGTCGGCAATGTTACCGGTGGGTTCTTCAGCCATTTATTGTGTGCCTTTGCCGCATCCTTGTGACATTTCAGACATCCGTCCTTGATCTTGGTCGTCATCGTGGTTGACTCTATATTATGTGCATTATGGCATGAGGAGCATGAAGGCGCCTCCGCGTTGCCTTTTGCCAATGCCATGCCATGGACACTCATATCATAGGAAGGCTTCATATCGGCATGGCATTTATTGCATGAGGTCAATCCGACTGTTCTGTCTTTCTTAGTGCTTGCTACGCCATGAGCGCCGTGGCAATCGGTGCAGGTAGGCGCCTTCAGGTTACCGGTCTTCAGGACGGACAGATGGACACTGGTTTCAAACTGTTTTGATGCCTCTTCGTGGCATTTCCTACAGGTATCTGCAGTGAGAATCGCGTAATCCCGCTTGCTGTTGAACGATCTTACAGGGTGTGCGGTTTTGGAAAAACCGGTATGACACTCTGTGCATTTGAGTTTCCCGTGTACTGAATTACCCACCATGGATTGGTCGACAGAGAGAGAAAGTGATTCTCCGTTCTTCATGGACATCACGAGCTGATTCCTGTGGCATGAGATACAGTAGATATTCTCCTGGACCGCCACCTTTTCGGCTTTCACTCCTTTTGTATAATGTGAGCCATGACACTCCGCACAGGAAGCCCTTGCCATCAATTGGCTATGGATAGGATTTTTGCTCAACTGCTGATCGGTATGACAAATCCTGCACTTTCTGTACATCTGCGCAGAGTATTCTTTTTTGCTGTTAATTGTTTTCACGCGGGGGTGGGAGTCCATTGATATGTCATTGTGACACCCTGTACATTTTACATTTCTATGGACAGAGGCCATAAACTGATTGCCGTCTATATAGAGCGACAGTCGTTCCATATTTTCCAGTTTCTTGGTCAACCCCTTGTCCTGGTGACACATGAGGCATAACTGCACCTCATCCTGTTTCGGGACACCTTTTGCAGCGCTGACGCATAGAGGGAAAATCATGAAGGCGATCACCAGGAAGATTGAGACATATTTTTTATTCATAAAGCCCCCTAATAAGTTTTGATCGGTATTTTCAAGGACGTAGAATTTATAGCATATCTAAATACGAGAATGCAAGCATGAATTGAGTGTATATTTTGACACCGGATTCCCTTTGGACGTATAATTTTCCCATTGTCTTCACGCTCCATGGCATGGGCTACGAAACGTCCGTTCCGCGTAGCTCTTGTCATAGGGAACAATTATGAAAGACAGGCGCTGGCCGTGCAGTCACCTTCACTCGCTCAAGCCGGCAAGAGGAAAGAGACATTGATCCCATATAAAGATGATAACCCCTCCAATATCTTTCCCTATGTCACAATAGGGATTATTGTGTTGAATGTTCTTGTGTTCCTGATCGAGGTGGCCTCGACATCAGGGTTGCAGAAAGCAACCTATTCATACGGTGCGATCCCGCACTCGCTCCTTACATTCGAGAAAGCGCAGCCTGTACACCCGACCGTCACAGTCTTTTCTTCCATGTTCATGCACGGGGGGTTCTTCCATCTCGGAGGCAACATGCTCTATCTCTGGATATTCGGGAATAACATAGAGGACAAATTAGGCCATATACGTTTCCTCATCTTTTATCTCTTCTGCGGAATAATCGCTGCTTACAGCTATGCCTTTACCAATCCACAGTCAATCATACCTATGGTTGGCGCCAGCGGTGCTGTTGCCGGTATTTTAGGGGCTTATCTGCTCCTTTTCCCGCATGCGCGGGTGCATACATTCATTTTCCTCGGCTTTTTCATCACAACCATTAAAATTCCTGCCTTGATAGTTATCGGGTTTTGGGCTATTATACAACTCATTAACGGACTCATCAGCACCGGGCTTCGTGAGGAAGGCGGGGTAGCATGGTTTGCCCACATGGGCGGTTTCCTCATCGGGCTTGTAACGATAAAACTCTGGCTGCCAAGGAGGACGAAACTGTGGTTGTAATATGCCCGAAATGCAAAACAAAACTGAAAGTCGACGAAGGGAAGATATCTGCAGGAGGCTCCCGCTTTAAATGTCCCAAATGCAGCACCATATTGCTTGTAAAAAAACCTGCACCGGTAACGGAAAAGGTTTTCCATCATGAGAAGATCCTCATAGCACATTCGAACACTTCTGTCATAAACACCCTCACCGGTCTGCTGGAAAAACATGGCTATCAGACGATTATCGCCTCCGACGGCATAGAGGCAATGGTGAAAGCAATCAGGGAACTCCCTTTTCTCGTGATCACCGAGGTAGGCCTTCCTAAAATATTCGGGTTTGAGGTCTGCAAGAGATTGAAACTCAGACCGGAAACAAAGGGCATCAAATTTATCCTCGTGAGTTCTCCCTACGACGTAAACAGATATAAAAGATATCCGGAATCACTCTATGAAGCTGATGATTTTATTGAAGAACACCGCATCCCCGAACTCCTTGTCGATTCCATCAATACCCTGAAGGGACGGGCACCGGAAAAGGAGGAAATAAAGAAAGCAGCAGAAAAGAAGAAAACAGCCCCTCAGGAATCTGTCGCGGAGAAACCGGCGCAAAAGCCTGAACCCCGTGTCACTCTGGCGGCACAACCACCAACACCAACGGCCGATGAAACCATTGAACGTGCGAGAAGGCTTGCGAGAACAATCGTCTCTGATATCTACCTCTATAATACTCCAAAAGCCGAGGCTGCGATCAGGAACAATCGGTTCCATACCGATTTCGCCGCAGAGCTGAAAGAAGGCCTGAAACTGTATGAAAACAGGATATCACCCGAAGTGCGCGCTCAGGGCGATTTCTTTCAGGAGACGATAAAGACCTTCATTGAGAACAAGAAGAAATCTCTCTAAATGAAAAAATCAGAAAAACGCTAAAAATAGAAGATAATAGCGTATTTATCTTCAAATTCTTCTTTTTTCGGCCTTTAGAACAGCTTGCCTTAATACCGCAATACCGATTATATTAGCACTCACTGACTTCGAGTGCTAACAAAGTCAAAATCACATAATTTTTAAGAAAGGAGCGAAGTGCCATGAAATTCAAACCACTCAGGGACAGGATTTTCGTTAAGTTTTCATCAGAGGAGGAAAAAACCGCAGGAGGACTCTTTATTCCTGACAGTGCAAAGGAAAAACCCCAGAAGGGCACCGTAGTCGCAGTTGGCCCTGGCAAAGTCACCGATGATGGCAAGCGTCAGCCAATGGATGTAAAGGTCGGGGATACCGTTCTGTTCGAAAAATATTCCGGTTCCAAGATCAAGATTGATGACGAAGAATACCTCATCATCCGGGAAGAGGATATCCTGGGAATAGTTGAGTAGAAAAATTTAAACCATACAATTAAGGAGGATGAAGGAATGGCCAAGCAGTTACTATTTGATGATGCAGCAAGAAGCGCGATTCTCAAGGGCGTAGCCCTGCTTACCGATGCAGTGAAAGCGACACTCGGACCAAAAGGAAGGAATGCAATCCTTGACAAAAAATATGGTGCACCCACAATCACCAAGGATGGTGTCACCGTTGCAAAGGAAATCGAGTTAAAAGACCCGTGGGAAAACATGGGAGCGCAACTCGTAAGAGAAGTGGCTTCCAAGACATCCGATACCGCAGGTGATGGGACAACAACAGCCACAGTTCTTGCCCATGCGATATACAGGGAAGGGATGAAGAACGTCACTGCAGGCGCCAACCCTATGGATATCAAGAGAGGCGTTGAAAAAGCAGTTGAGGCGGTTATCGAACAACTCCAGAAGCTCAGCAAACCTGTCCAGGACAAGAAAGAAATCGCCCAGGTTGGGACCATATCTGCAAACAATGATCCTTCCATCGGGGAGTTGATTGCAGAAGCGATGGATAAGGTCGGGAAAGACGGAGTTATTACCGTCGAGGAAGCAAAGAGCATGCAGACAACACTTGATGTCGTCGAAGGCATGCAGTTCGACAGGGGATATATATCGCCTTATTTCATTACCGATCCGGAGAGAATGGTTTGTGTGCTCGACGACGTATATATTCTGATCCACGAGAAGAAAGTTTCGAGCATGAAAGATCTTCTTCCCCTCCTCGAGCAGACTGCCAAGATGGGGAGACCCCTGTTAATCATTGCTGAAGAAGTCGAAGGCGAAGCTCTCGCGACACTCGTGGTGAACAAACTCCGCGGGACGATCCAAGTCTCCGCAGTCAAGGCCCCCGGCTTTGGGGAAAGACGCAAGGCGATGCTTGAAGATATTGCGGTACTCACAGGTGGCACCATGATCTCTGAAGACCTCGGCATCAAACTTGAAAATGTGAAGCTGACCGATCTCGGAAGGGCAAAGAAAGTCAATATAGACAAAGAGAATACCACCATCGTTGAAGGCGCAGGCGATTCGGCAAAGATTCAGGGCAGAGTGAAGCAGCTCAAGGCACAGATTGATGAGACAACTTCCGATTACGACAGGGAAAAACTGCAGGAGAGACTCGCAAAACTCGTCGGCGGTGTCGCGGTCATCAATGTCGGAGCAGCTACAGAAACAGAGATGAAAGAGAAAAAGGCCCGCGTAGAGGACGCCCTCAATGCAACAAGAGCTGCGGTGGAAGAAGGCATTATCCCCGGGGGTGGCATTGCGTTACTGAGATGCTTACCGGCACTTAAAGCTCTGAAACTCGATAACGACCAACAAATCGGCGTTGAGATCGTGAAAAGGGCGCTGGAAGAGCCGATCAGGCAGATCGTAAACAATGCCGGCATCGAAGGATCAGTGGTAGTCGAAAAGGTAAAACATTCAAAAGAGATAAACCAGGGCTTTGATGCAGACAAGGAAGAATACGTGGATATGATAAAAGCAGGCATCATCGATCCTACAAAAGTAACCCGCTATGCACTTCAGAATGCAGCATCGGTTGCAGCACTGATGCTGACCACCTCGGTGATGATTACCGATATTCCTGAAGAAAAGCCTGAACCTGCAATGCCTCCGGGCGGCGGTATGGGCGGGATGTACTAGAAAATATACGCGAAAAGCGTTCTGGAGGGAAGCAGGGCCGGGCCCTGCTTCCCTTTTTTGTCCTTCTTTACATTCCTGACGGTATTCTGGCATGCTAAAAATGATGAACAAGAAACCCCTTATCATCACCGGCATCTCGATTTTTCTCCTCTGTCTTTATCTCATTTTCCAGCTCCTGCTTCCCCTCCCTTCCGGGGCGAAAAACATCGAAATCAAAATCCCGAAAGGCGCTACTTTCAGGCAGGTTGCCGACATCCTCTCCCGTGAGAACCTCCTCAGGAATAAGACTCTTTTCCTTGCGCTCGGCAGAATAACCGGGATCGACAGGAAAGTAAGGGCGGGGTATTACGCCCTTTATAAATCCATGAATACCCTTGACCTGTTCAGGGCGCTAAGAAAAGGCCAGATCATTGAGTATGAAATAACGGTAATCGAGGGAGATTCACTCTGGGAGATTGCGGACAAACTCTCCGGCAAGGGGATAGTGAGTAGGGACGACTTTTTGAAACTCTCGAAAGACCCCAGGGTCCTCGCGATATATGAAATTGACTCTCCCTCCGTTGAAGGATATCTATTCCCTGATACCTATAAAATTCCGAAGGGGATGAGTCCTGAAGATGCGCTGGGGATGATGATCAGCAGGATGAGGGAAAAATTCTCCGATAAACTTGCTGACCGGGCCATTGAAATAGGGCTTACCGAGAACAAAGTATTGACCCTTGCATCGATCATCGAAAAAGAAGCTGCTACCGACCAGGAACGGGCACTGATATCTGCAGTGTACCATAACAGGCTCAAGAGAGGGATCCCCCTTCAGGCCGATCCGACGGCGATTTACGGAGTGAAGAGTTCGAAAGAGAAGATAACCGCTGAAGACCTGAGGAAAAAGACACCCTATAACACCTATGTCATCAGAGGACTTCCTCCCGGGCCTATTGCCTCTCCAGGCATGAAATCCATAACCGCTGCACTCAATCCTGCATATGTACCGTATATATATTTTGTGTCCAATAACGACGGCACACATCAATTCTCTGTTACCGCAAAGGAGCATCAGTCTGCGGTCGAGGCGTATCGCGAGAAGAAGCAGAAAGAAAAAGAAATGAGGGAGGAAGAGAACAGCACTGTGGAACAGGAAGGAGAAAAGAGCAAATAACCCTATGAAGCGCCGCAGGAAAACACGGATACTCTTCGTAGGAAACATTCCCGTTGGAGGCAGGAATCCCATCGCCGTACAGTCGATGACAAAGACGGATACTGAAGACGTAATCGCGACGGTAGAACAGATCACTTCCCTCGAAGCATCCGGCTGCGATATCATCCGCCTGGCCGTTCCTGAGATACATGCCGCCCGGTCTCTCGGGAAGATAAAGAAAGCGATAAGAATTCCCATGATTGCAGACATCCACTTCGACTGGAGACTCGCCCTTGAAGCCGTCAGGCAGGGTGTTGACGGATTGAGGATCAATCCCGGCAATATCGGTGCGCTCTGGAAAACAAAAGAGGTCGTCAAGGCTGCCTGCGACAAAGGCCTCCCGATACGGATCGGGGTAAATGCCGGTTCCCTTGAAAAAGACCTTCTGAGAAAATACGGGCATCCGTCTCCGGAAGCGTTGGTTGAGAGTGCAGTAAATCACATCGGGATACTGGAAAAGCTTAAGTTCACCGACATCAAGGTTTCGCTCAAGGCATCGGATGTGGGAAAGACAGTTGAAGCATACAGGTTGTTCTCAAAAAAATATGACTATCCCCTCCATATCGGGATTTCAGAAGCAGGCCCTCCTTCGCAGGGGATTATTAAAAGCTCTGTCGGCCTCGGCATCCTCCTTTCGGAGGGGATCGGAGATACCATCAGGGTTTCACTCACTGCGGCGCCTGAAGAAGAAGTAAGGGTTGCGTATGCAATACTCGGCTCACTCGGGATCAGGAAGAGAGGAGTGGACCTCATCTCCTGTCCGACATGCGGGAGATGCAGGATTAATCTCCGGGAACTCGTGGGGAAAGTCGAAAAAAAGACAAAAAAGATCGACAAGCCCATGACGATCGCTGTGATGGGCTGCGTTGTGAACGGCCCAGGAGAAGCGCGGGAGGCCGACTTCGGTATTGCCGGCGGAAAGGGCAGAGGGATTCTCTTCAGAAAGGGCAGAATAATTAAAAGGGTCAAAGAGAATGAACTCCTCGACGTACTCTTAAAAGAGATAGAAAAATAGGCACTGTTAGCCCTTTTTCATCGACTGACCTTACCTATAGTCCGTTTATAAATGCGAATTTTTTAACATTCATTGTCATTCCGGCTTGTCCGGAATCTTTCCGGTGGCTTCCAGAAAGGATTCCCGACTCCCGAAGGCTTTCGGGATTGCGGGGATGACAGTTTTTTAATTTTCTTGATAATTTATAAACAGACACTAACTATAGGGAGATACGGTATTCATCCCGAAATTTATGAATTAAGCGAGTTGATAACCATTCCTACTTCGGACAAGGTCCAAGGTGCTTGCCGTTCATGGTCATCCTGGATGTCATATCCTTCCCTCCGTCTTTTGTAGTAGTCTCAATCAGGCCATCGAAGGTGCTGCCTGCATAGGTAACCCTGCCTTTGGAAGTAGAGTCCCTGCATACAACCGACCAACTGACGGTGTTGCCATCAACCTTCGTATCCTGCATGGTGCAGTCTGTCTGTTCCGTGCTTTTCGGCACATAATCTTGTTTGCTAAGACAGACGGTTGCAGTATGGGGCTTTGCCATGCCGGCCGGCATGCCCCGCATCTCAAAGGACGTAGTGATTTCCCACTGACCCTCCTCCATATTGAGAGTCCCCTGTGCGGGCTTTGCCACCGAGGTAGCGGGTTCCTCTTTCTTGCTGCATCCCGCCATCACCAGGGCGAATACGATCACTGCTATCGCCATGAAAAAACCTGAGAAACGTTTCATCGCAGTCTCCTTTCCTGGGCGATTCTATCACCGCCAGTTCTTAATAAGTGCATCTCAATGAATCCAGGACGACAAAATTATCGCCGAAGATACAGGTTATCGGTTTTCTTTGAGCAGTTTATATTCAATGCTGTCAACGAGCGCCTGATACGAAGCCTCGATGATATTTTCTGATACGCCGACCGTACCCCACCGTTTCTCTTCATCGCCTGATTCGACGAGGACCCTAACCCTCGCAGAAGTGCCCTTCCCTGCGGTAAGCACCCTCACCTTGTAATCGTGGAGTTTCACTGTCTTGAGTTCGGGATAGAATTTATCAAGCGCCTTTCTCAGCGCGTGGTCAATTGCATTGACAGGTCCGTTGCCTGTCGCAGCAGTGTGTTCAATGCGTCCTCCCACCTTAACCATAATCGTTGCCTCGCTCATTGAATCGTCACCCTCTTTTCTCTTTTCAATAATGACTCTGAATCCAACAAGTTCAAAAAAGCGCTTGTGCATACCAAGCGCCTTCTTCATTAAAAGCTCGAACGATGCCTCTGCGGCTTCGAACTGAAACCCTTCGTTTTCAAGAGTTTTGAGCGTGGTGACGATATCCTGAACCTGGGGAGAATCCGCATCAAGACGAATCCCGAACTCTTCTGCCTTGCGGAGGATGTTGCTCTTCCCTGCAAGGTCAGATATCAATACCCTCTGGGAATTCCCCACAAGTTCGGGTTTTATATGTTCGTAGGTTTCCGGACTCTTCCGTATGGCGCTTACATGCATCCCGGCTTTATGGGCAAAAGCACTGTCGCCGACAAAAGGCTGCCGCTTGAAATGCCGCATGTTCGCCATTTCATTCACAAACCGGGATATGTCCCTCAGCCTTTTCAGATTTTCCGGGGCGATGCAGTCCATATTCATCTTTATCTGGAGATCAGAGAGAAGAGAACATAAATTTGCGTTCCCACAACGTTCACCCAGTCCGTTTATTGTTCCCTGCACATGCGACGCGCCGCACTCAACCGCCACAAGAGAATTCGCAACTGCACAGTCAGAATCATTATGGGTATGAATACCAAGCGGGATGCGAATATCTTTTTTCAGGCCTGAGAAGACAGCGCGTATCTCGTGGGGGAGACCGCCGCCGTTTGTATCACAGAGCACAAGGCAGTCAGCCCCGGCATCCTGAGCTGCAAGCAGGCATTTTACCGCATAGACAGGATTGTTCCTGAAACCATCGAAAAAATGTTCTGCATCAAAGAAAACTGTTCCTGCATGCTTTTTCAGGTAAGCAACTGAATTATGAATGATATCGAGGTTTTCATTGTTCGAAATTTTCAGCGCCTCTTTCACATGGAAGTCCCAGGTCTTCCCGAATATTGTGATAACCTGCACTTTTGAATCAAGGAGCGCCTTCATCAGCAAATCTTCCTGAACCTTGTGCCTTGGTCTGTGAGTGCTCCCGAATGCAACAATACTTGAATTGTGCAGTTTTAATTTCCTGACTTTTTTAAAATATTCAATGTCCCGCGGGTTAGCGCCAGGCCATCCACCTTCAATATAATGAATACCGAGTTCATCGAGTTTCTCGGTAATCCTGAGCTTATCCTCAACAGAGAAAGAAATCTCCTCTGACTGGGCTCCGTCTCTCAGCGTCGTATCATAAATTTCTATCTTTCTCATAAGGTTTGCTATTTGCTCCGTACAGCCTTTTTCTTCGTCTCCGTACTCCTTTTTTTGTCTTGCCCAAGTTCAAAGGCGTCATGGAGAATCCTCACGGTCAGTTCGGTGTATTTTGAATCGATAATACAGGAGACTTTTATTTCCGAAGTGCTTATCATCAGAATATTGATATTATGTTTCGCCATTGCCCCGAACATCTTTGAAGCGACACCGGAATGTGTCCTCATGCCGACACCAACAATCGAGACTTTTGCGATATCCTCCCGGAGGAGAATATCCTTTGAGCCAAGCTCGGCAGCGATACCCTTCGTAATCTCCAGCGCTCTCCTGCTGTCCGTCTTCGGGACAGTAAACGATATATCTGTTCCCTTCCCATCACTGCTGACATTCTGCACAATCATATCAACAATGATATTCGCGCCTGCAACCGCACTGAAAAGTTTTGCAGCGATTCCCGGCATATCACGGACTGCGACAACTGTTATTTTCGCCTGATTCTTGTCATAGGCAACGCCCGAGACAACAACCTTTTCCATATCCTTATCCTCCTTCACAACAAGTGTACCGGGATTATTGTTGAAACTCGATCTGACGACTACCGGGACTCCATATTTCTTCGCAAATTCGACTGATCGTGCCTGGAGCACTTTTGCACCGAGGCTTGCAAGTTCAAGCATTTCCTCATAGGATATTTTGTCGAGCTTTTTCGCTTCAGGGACTACATTCGGGTCAGTCGTATAGACACCGTCGACATCAGTATAGATTTCACAAAGGTCGGCTTTCAGCGCGGCAGCAATTGCGACAGCGCTCAGGTCCGAACCTCCTCTTCCGAGGGTGGTGACTTCCGAGGTTTCGGTTACACCCTGGAACCCTGCAATGACCGGGACGATACCCTTTTCCAGTGCTGCTTTCACCTGTTCACCGGTTATCCGTTCAATCTTCGCCCTGGTATGTGCCTCATCGGTAATGATCCCAACCTGCCGGCCGGTGAATGACATGGACAGGAAGCCGAGTTCGCGTATTGCAATCGCGGTGAGTGCAGTGCTGATCCGCTCCCCAGATGAAAGCAGGAGGTCCATTTCCCGTCCTTCCGGACTTGGCGAAATCTGATTTGCAAGGGCAATGAGTTTATCCGTTTCGCCCGACATTGCGGAAACGATTACCACTACATCGTCCCCCTTTTTTCTTGCTTCAGCAACCCGTTCCGCAACAGCCTGTATCCTCTCGACAGTCCCGACAGACGTTCCACCGTATTTCTGTACAATCAGCATTCTTTATGGGTCTCCTCTTTTATCCAGGACACTATTTTTTCTTTGTCATCTGTTCACTGCAGCAGAGGATATCACATGTCTCGACACACCCGCAGACTTCATCAACAGATATAATAAGGCCGCAGACTTCACAGGAGAATTTGGTGCCTTTCTTTATTCCCTGTTTCTTTTTCGCCAATGGTTTCACCGGCTTTTTCGTTGCAGGTTTCTTCGCTGCAGGTTTCTTCGTTTTGCTTACCGCTTTCTTTTTCGTGTTACTTGCCGTTTTTTTTATCGCCATGACAGTCATCTCCTTAATTTTTATACCTTCCAATCTGGATAGATGTGGAATTAGTTACATTATATCAGAAATCACCTCTGTCCAAATACATTGCATACTAGGCGGGAAAGTCCGGGACTCTCCCGCTTAGTGTATGGTAGAATAGAGCAGAAAATGCGTATCCGATTATTGTCCGGCAGAGAACTCGACATCATGGCAGAAGAGAATCTCCTGCAGGCATTGAAGCGGCAGGGGGTTTACCTTGTCGCGTCATGCGGCGGAAAGGGTATCTGCGGCAAATGCCGTGTCAGAATAGCAGAAGGAGCCTGCAGAACTGTATCAACAGGGAAGCTCGACCATCAGCAGATCGCAGCAGGCGCTGTCCTTGCATGCCAAACATTTCCCGAAGAAAACCTGGTCCTTGATATTCCGAAGGAATCCAGGCTCGTGGTCGGTGACGTCATCGAGACAGCCCGTGCAAAAGATCTTTTCGAACTTTTCCAAAACCTCGACGGCTCAATTTCGCCGCTCGTACAATGGATTCCTCTCCAGGTCCCGCTTCCCACTCTTGAGGGGAACATCAGTGATATCGAGCGTCTTACGAACGTTGCAGAAAAACAGGGATTGCATGGACTGACATTCCCGCATTCCGTCATCTCATCAAGTGCGGACCTGCTGAGGGAAACCGGAGGAAAGATATCCCTCGGATATACCGGCACCGGGGAGGTTTTTTCTCTCTCTTCACTGTCCCGGAAAGAGCGCTTCGGCGTTGCGGTTGATGTCGGGACAACAACGATCGTGGTATATCTCGTGGATCTCTCCGACGGGAGGATAGTCGACGTAGGATCAACATATAACTCCCAGATGCGCCATGGTGACGATGTGATCACGAGGATAGTCTATGCAACAGAAAGCAACGGCCTCCAAGAGCTGAGGGATGCGGTGGTGGATGATATCAATACCCTCCTGATGCCTCTTGCTGAAAAGCATTCCATTTCCATAGATGATATCGAGTCAGCAGTCATCGCAGGGAATACGACGATGGCTCACCTGTTCTGGGGACTCAATCCCGCCTATATCAGGGAAGAGCCCTATACTCCTACCCTGAATATTTTTCCCCTATGGCGGGCTGGCACCGCAAATCTTGCGCTCCACAGTCAGGCGCCTGTGTATACCGTTCCCTGCGTTGCAAGTTATGTAGGGGGTGACATTGTTGCAGGAGTATTGGCCTCCAGAATGCACAGACAGGGTGAACTATCCCTTTTTATGGATATCGGGACAAACGGGGAGATCGTGATCGGGAATAATGAATGGCTTGTCACTGCCGCCTGTTCTGCAGGGCCCTGCTTTGAGGGAAGCGGCATCAAACAGGGCATGAGGGCAACAGAAGGTGCTGTGGAATCTGTAAAAATAGACCGCCGGACACTTGAACCTGTGCTCGGGATCATAGGAAAGGCAAAACCTCTCGGGATATGCGGATCGGGCATGATCGATGCTGTTTCCGAGTTGTTCCTGTGCGGCCTTATCGATCAAAAAGGCCGTTTCGTAAACGGATCGAAAACTGAGAGGATCAGGGAAGGATTTGAAGGCACCGAATTCCTGTTTTACCAGGACAGCCAGAGGCAAATCGTCCTCACCGAAATTGATATAGAGAATATTCTCAGGGCAAAAGCCGCAATTTATGCGGGGATATCACTTCTCCTGAAAGAAACCGGGTTCTCGTTCAATGAGATAGAGCATGTGTATATCGCAGGGGGCTTCGGCAATTATCTCAATGTTGAACGCGCGATTATGATCGGCATGCTACCGGACCTTCCGGGAGAGAAATTCAGGTTTATCGGGAACACTGCGATAGCCGGCGCCTATCTCTGCCTTCTCTCGGAGAACATGAGAAACGAAGCAGGGGCAATCGCCCGGAAAATGACGAATATAGAACTATCCGTTTCACGGCTGTTCATGGACGAGTACCTCTCCGCCCTCTTCCTTCCGCATACCGATATATCCCAGTTTCCAACGGTTACAGCTCTGCTGGATAACAAATAAGGAGAAAGCTCAGGAGATTATGCTTATAGACTAATGCACCGGTCCTGAAGCAAGCAGCTTTTCCACCTCTTTTCTGATTACCGAGGCAGGGATGCCACCGTGTATCTTGAGTACGCCGTTGATGAGAACAACCGGCGTGTTGAGGGCTCCCATGTGGAGCAGTTCCTTGATGTCATCGAACTCTTCGTCTCCGTCCATAAACAGGTCAATGTATTCGACAAACACGACAGAAGGATAGAAATAATCCATTTCCTTCGAAAGCTCTTCTGTCAGGACTTTATTTGTACCTGATATGTCGGATGCAGTATCCTCGAAAAGGACACTTTCTACTGGATTGTCAAGCACCTGGATGTGAACCCTCTGGAGCATGCAGATTACCTCTCTTTTTTCATCATTACAAGCATATTATCGATAAGCCGGGTATCTCCCATCTTTACTGCAATGGCAAGCAGCGCGTCTCCCCCTATCTCATGAATCTCTCCGAGGGTTACAGGGTCGAAAAGACCTGCATACTGGACCTCGGTTATTGCAGGTTCATCTCTGAGAATTTGTTGCATCCCCCTTGTGATGTCCTGCACTCTTATTATACCAGATTCCAAGGAGGCTGCCGCCTCCGAGAGGCACCTGAAAAGTACTGCTGCAGAGCGCTTCTGCTCCGCAGACAGATAGGCATTGCGGGAGCTCATGGCAAGTCCGTCTTTCTCTCTGACTGTCGGGCAGACGGTGATTTCAATATCCATATCGAGATCTCTGGTCATCCGTTTGATCACCCGCGTCTGCTGATAATCCTTCTGTCCGAAGTATGCTCTTTTTGGAAGAACGATATGAAAGAGCTTTGCTACCACAGTCGCAACACCCCTGAAATGTCCCGGCCTGAAGGCACCGCAGAGTCTTTCGGAAATCTGCTCAACCTCTATGTGAGTTAAAAATCCACCAGGATACATGGCCTTGGTATCAGGCATGAAAAGGATATCAACCTGTTCCTTCAGCAGTTTCCCTGTATCCACCTCTATATCTCTGGGATATCCCTGAAAATCCTCTGCAGGGCTGAACTGGATCGGGTTCACAAAGATGCTTACCGCCGTCAGGTCGTTTTCCTGCCGGGCTCTTCTCACCAGACTGAGGTGCCCATCGTGCAGCGCCCCCATCGTCGGGACAAATCCGATCGTCCTGCCGCGGACCAGATGTCCCTTTGCGGTAGCCTGCATAATCTTCGGAATCCGTATTATTTCCATAAGGTTGCCCTCGTCTTCCCCCGAATGAATACCGTATGGCGTCCCTGGGGGCCTGCCTGAATGCCTTTTCTGTTCCCGCACATGGATCAGTGCTCTGTGCACTGTTCCAGGGGAGTGTACGGATATAACCTATCCAATATCGCCGGATTTTGTCAAACAACGGGAATCCATCAGGATTTTTCGATGAATGTTATGGTAAAATTCAACTCTGTGGAAGAGGTAGGTCTTGTCAAGAGCGCCGAGGGAATGGTTGCGAAAGTTCTCGTAGAAAGAAAAAATGCCTGCGAAGGGTGCACTTCGAGGATGTGTAAACCTGCAGACCAATTGATGGAAATTGAAGCGCTCAATCCGCTCAATGCCCATGCAGGACAGAAGGTCAGGATTGAAATTCGCGCCTATAGCTATATGAGAGGGTCGCTGATTGTCTATGGCATCCCCGTCCTCTCTCTGATCGCAGGTGCGGTCCTCGGACGGGAAGTATTCAGCGGTTTCCTGAAAAATCTTGACTCTGATTCCGTTTCCGCTATTTTCGGGTTCGGGGCCTTTGTTATTTCCCTGCTGGTCATTAAGGTATGGAGCACAAGGGCGGCAGAAAAAAAAGTCGGGATGGAACCAACTATCAAGGAAATTATCGAATAAGTTTAAAGTGTTTGCTCAGTTTGCAGTGTTTGGCCGGCTTATATATTCTCCACAAAAAACCAGCAACCTGTGCAGACTGAATCATCGGGGCAAACTCAATATTAATTACTACAGAGGGGGGTTCAATGGCAAACTTTGATGTAGAGAAGATACGGAATATTGCAGTCATAGCGCATGGAGGCGCTGGCAAGACGTCTCTTATCGAGGCGATGCTCTTTGATTCAGGTTCCATAGACAGGCTCGGGAGGGTGGACGATGGAACTACAACAACGGACTATGAGCCTGAAGAAATAACAAGGAAAATAACCATTTCCTCTTCAGTTGCGTTTTGTGACTGGAATAATTACAGGATCAACCTGGTTGACACTCCCGGATTCATTAATTTCCTTGAGGATACCAGAGGCTGTCTGAGGGGTGTTGACGGAGCAATCGTTATCGTCAGTGCGCTTTCGGGGGTAAAGGCTGAAACACAGAAAATATGGAAATATGCTTCTGAATTCGAGTTGCCAAGGCTTATCTTCGTCAATAAAATGGACAAAGAAAATGCTAATTTTTCCAGAGCGTTAGGAGAACTCGAAAAAGCGTTTGGGAAAGATGCGTTGCCCTTACAGCTACCGATAGGCGCAGGTGAAAGTTTCAAGGGCATTGTTGACCTGATCAAAATGAAGGCGGTTCTCTTTGAGAACGGCAAGTCAGCAGAAGCTGAAATCCCTCCTGACATGCTTCCCGAGGTCGAAGAGTACAGGAAAAAACTTATCGAAAAGATTGCAGAATCCGATGATGCATTGCTTGAGAAGTACCTGGAGGGTGGATCCCTCACAGACGAGGAAATACTCAAAGGGATAAAAGTGGGCGCTCTGACAAAAAGGTTCTTGCCGGTAACCTGCGGGTCTGCTCTTAAAAATACCGCGATATCTCAACTTCTGGATGCTTCTGTTCTCTGTCTGCCTTCACCTGCAGAGATGGCGAGGATTTCGCCTGTGAAAGGGAAAAACCCGAAAGATGGGAAAGAGGTCGAGAGAAATCCTTCGCAGACAGATCCCTTATCGGCATACGTTTTTAAAACTATTGCTGACCCGTTTGCAGGAAGGCTCTCTATTTTCAGGGTGTATTCCGGCTCACTCAAGGCAGACTCGAATGTCCTCAATACGACAACCGGCGCAAAGGAGCGGATCGGTCAGGTCTTTTATCTCATGGGGAAAAAACAGATATCAGCGCAGACAATCGGCCCCGGTGAAATAGGTGTCGTGGCTAAACTCAAGGAAACATTTACCGGTGATACGCTGTCTGAAGAGGCGCATCAGATAATTTTCGAGAAAGTGAAATTCGCCGATCCTATAATCTCATACGCCATAGCGCCCAAGAGTAAAGGCGACGAAGACAAGGTCGGTACCGGACTGCACAGGATTCTTGAAGAAGATCCAACGCTGAGATTCCAGAGAGATGAGGAGACAAAGGAGATGCTCCTCTCCGGCATGGGACAGGTACATCTTGAAGTTTCTCTTGAACGGCTGAAAAGGAAATTTGGAGTTGAGGTCGTCATGCAGACCCCCAAGGTACCGTACAGGGAGACGATCAAGATTTCCGCCCGTGCCCAGGGGAAATACAAAAAACAGTCAGGCGGGCGAGGACAGTACGGTGACTGCTCGCTCGAAATCGAACCCCTCCAGCGAGGCGCGGGATATGAGTTCCTCGATAAGATTGTCGGCGGCGTCATCCCGCAGCAGTACAGGCCAGCTGTTGAAAAAGGAGTCATCGAGACCATGCGCGAAGGGGTTATCGCAGGGAATCCTCTTGTCGACATACGAGTGAAGCTCTATGATGGATCCTACCACTCGGTAGATTCATCAGAAATGGCATTTAAGATTGCCGGGTCCATGGCCCTGAGAAAGGCTGTACAGGAGGCAAAACCTGTTCTCCTCGAACCTATTATGAAAGTCGAGGTCATAACTCCCGACGACACCCTCGGGACTGTTATCGGCGACCTGAATTCCAGAAGAGGGCGGGTACAGGGAGTCGAACCGCAGGCCGGAGGAAATCAGAAGATCAACGCACAGGTGCCGATGTCGGAAATGCTTACCTATGCGAACCAGCTCACCAGCCTGACTTCAGGCAGAGGGCTTTACTCTATGGAATTTTCCCATTACGAAGACCTGCCTAGCCATCTGACTCAGAAGATCATTGCTGAACGGCAGGCGCAGCAAAAAGAGAAAGCTGAAGAAAAATAAGAGTGAAAAAAGTAAATTTGTATGACTAAGGACTTCAAAGATACACTGAACCTGCCCCAGACGGATTTCCCGATGAAGGCAAATCTTGCGCAGAAAGAGCCGCTCATGCTGAAATTCTGGGAAGAAAATAGAATCTATGCAAAACTCCAGGAGAAGAACAGGGGGCAGAAACACTATATCCTCCACGACGGACCACCCTATGCAAACGGTCACATCCATATTGGCCATGCGTTAAACAAGATATTGAAAGACCTCATAGTCAAATATAAGGCTATGAATGGCTTTTACTCCCCCTATATCCCGGGCTGGGACTGCCATGGCCTGCCGATCGAGCTCCAGGTTGACAAAAATCTTGGAGAGAAAAAGGACAAACTCGATATTATCGAAAAGCGGACCCTCTGCAGGGAATACGCGTTAAAATTCGTCGATATCCAACGGGATGAGTTTATGCGCCTCGGTGTTTTCGGCGACTGGCAGACCCCTTATCTCACCTTGTCCAATGAATATGAAGCTACTATTGTAGGGGAATTCTGCAAATTCGTTGAGTCAGGAGATGTGTATAAAGGCAAAAAGCCTGTGCACTGGTGTCCTTCCTGTATTACTGCGCTCGCAGAGGCAGAGGTTGAATACAACGACAAGGAATCACCATCGGTATTTGTGAAGTTTGCCCTTGATCAGGAGAGTATCGGCAGGGTTTTCCCTCAACTCAAGGGGAAGCCGGTTTTTATAGTTATCTGGACAACCACTCCCTGGACGCTGCCTGCAAACCTTGCCCTTGCATTCCATCCTGATTTTGAATATGCAGCAGTCGAACAGGACAGCGATATCTATATAGTTGCAGAGGGCTGTATTGAATCCCTGAAGGACAAAATCGGGCTTGACGGCGCCATGCTTCTGAAGAAACCCGGCAGGGACCTCGAAGGATTAGAGACCTACCATCCGTTCATACACAGGAAGTCCCGTACGGTATTGGGTGAATTTATATCACTCGAAGAGGGCACAGGAATCGTACACATCGCGCCCGGTCACGGCGAAGACGACTACGAAATCGGACTGAAATACGGCCTTGATATATACGCGCCAGTCGATAAGCGGGGGCACTTCACCTTCACGGGGACCGAGCATGAATCATCGCTTCAGGGCAAGTTCGTGTTCAAGGCGAACACAGAAATTATAGAAATTCTGAAACAGAAAAATGCACTGATAAAAGAAGAGAAGATCACTCACTCATACCCGCATTGCTGGCGGTGCAAAAAACCGGTCATTTTCCGGGCAACCGCTCAATGGTTCATCTCGATGGAGCAGAACGGGCTGAGAGAAAAATCGCTTTCTGAAATCAACCAATGCACCTGGATACCAAAATGGGGGAAGGAAAGAATCCACGGGATGGTCACCAACAGACCGGACTGGTGTGTATCAAGGCAACGTGCATGGGGTGTTCCTATTACCCTTTTCAGATGCGAACAATGCGACAGGTTCGTCACTGACCACGATGTGCTGACAAACATTGTCAGTCTTGTCGCGGCACATAGCGCAGATATCTGGTTCATCAAGAATCCAGAGGAAATCCTCCCTGCCGGATATCAATGCAAGAAATGTGGCGGTACGTCTTTTGCCAAAGAGATGGATATCCTCGATGTATGGTTTGACTCGGGCGTCAGTCATGCAGCAGTCATTGAACTGGATCCCCGGCTCTCCTGGCCGGCTGACCTGTATCTTGAGGGAAGCGATCAGCATAGAGGGTGGTTCCAGAGCTCCCTCCTTGCTTCTGTCGGCACTCGGGGCAGCGCTCCATACAGGACTGTCCTCACTCACGGGTTTGTTGTTGATGGTCAGGGCAAGAAGATGTCGAAATCACTCGGGAATGTCGTAGCGCCGCAGGAGGTCATCAAAACCAATGGCGCTGAGATTTTGCGTCTCTGGGTCTCTGCAGAAGATTACAAGGATGACATCAGAATTTCAAGGGAGATCATTGACAGACTGACGGAGGCATACCGGAAGATCCGGAATACCTGCCGGTTTCTGCTCGGTAACATCTCGGATTTTGACGGTGGGGATTATCAGAACAGTCTCCTTGAAATCGACCGGTGGGCTATGAGCAGGCTCCAGTCATTCACCAGGGACGTCATCGCGGCATATGAGAACTTCGATTTTCACGAAGTCTTCCATAATATCCACAAGTTCTGCGTTGTTGATATGAGTTCCTTTTATCTCGATGTATTAAAGGACAGGCTCTATACCTTTAAAACAGACTCCGGTGAAAGACGTGCGGCACAATGGGTCCTCCTCCAGATTCTTTCGACCATGACCCGGCTGTTGGCTCCGGTCCTCTCCTTCACCGGGGAAGAAGTCTGGCAGAGCCTGAGGAAGAAGATGGGTTATCTTGAGGAATCAGTCTTTCTCGCCCGGTTTCCCGAAGTATCAGAGAGATTTCTGAACGAAGGGCTTAATCAGAAATGGGACGACCTTTTCAGACTAAGGAACGAAGTGAACAAGGCGCTCGAACTCAAAAGAACCGAAAAATTTCTCGGCAATGCCCTCGAAGCAAAGATTATTGTAAAACTCCCGCAGCACTATCAGTCGCTGATTGCTGCAGACAGAGGATTTCTCCCGACATTCTTTATTGTCTCCGCGGTCGAAGTAACTGATGAGAGCATGGAACATGCATACAGAAGTTCCGAAATCGAGGGGCTTGAGATCAGAATAGAACGGGCTCCGGGCGCCAAATGCCAGCGGTGCTGGAACTGGACTGAAAGCGTCGGTGCATTCTCTGATGCCCCCGAAGTCTGCGAACGGTGCTATAAAGCCATTCATTCATAGATGAAAAGATCTGTTTCTATATTCCTCATTGTCCTGGTGATCATTGCAATCGATCAGATAAGCAAGTTTCTTATCATTCAGTATGTCAGCCCTTTCGAATCAATCAGGGTATTGCCGTTCTTTCATATTGTACATGTGCAGAATGCAGGCGCTGCATTTGGAAGTTTCAGGGGGCTCGGCAGCAGTTTCTTTATTGTCATCTCTGTGGCAGCGATACTCTTTGTACTCTATCTCCTCACGAAAAAAGCGTATAATCAGTTTGGCCTCTCTCTCGTGCTCGGCGGAGCAGTTGGAAACCTTATCGACCGGGTGCTCTATGGCAAGGTTGTCGATTTTCTGGACTTTTTCGCGGGAAGTTTCCACTGGCCCGCCTTCAATGTCGCAGACTCATCCCTTACCGTCGGCATCACGGTCATCCTGCTTTCTGCTCTTCTCAAAAAGTAACCTCCTCATTGATTTCTCAGTGATCGAGTTGATGCACAGACTCTTCATGCCTCATGTCATTCTTAAACTGAGACGTTACAGGCTTAGGGTCTGTGTTATTATAAAAAGGTAATGTATCCTAAATTAATTGAAATCGGCCCTCTCACAATACACACCTACGGGTTTCTCATCGCAATAGGATTTCTCGTCGGCCTCTGGTTGGCCATAAGACAGGCAACAAGAGAAGGCATTTCCCCGGCAAAGATCATTGACCTCGGGTTCTACATCCTTCTCGCCGCGATTATCGGTTCCCGGCTCTTCTTTGTGGTAATCAACCTTGATCACTACCTGAGCAATCCTCTTGATATCTTCAAGATATGGGAAGGTGGCCTGGTATTCTACGGGGGTGTTCTCCTTGCAATACCCACGGTCATCTGGTATGTGAGGAAAAATAATCTGGCACTGTGGCAGACAGCAGACATCTTTGCCCCTTCGATTGCAATAGGTCATGTTTTTGGAAGGCTTGGCTGTTTTGCAGCGGGATGCTGTTATGGCAAGACTGCCCAGACACTGCCATGGGGTGTCATATTCACCGACCCCTTTTGTCTTGCCCCGACAGACGTGCTTCTGCATCCCACTCAACTCTATGAGTCGGCGGGAGAGCTGATTATTTTTTTCATTCTTATTGTGTTAAGGAGATATAAATCTTTTAACGGCCAGATCTTCATGACATACCTTCTCCTCTATTCAGTCCTCAGGTTTGTTGTCGAATTCTTCAGAGGCGACATTGCAAGGGGATTTCTGATTGCAGATATCTCTGTTTCGCAGTCAATAAGCGCAGGAATGTTCCTTGTTGCGATTATTGGATTGATTATCCTGAAACGACAGAACGCTTAGCTTTATTTCTCAGATCTCTTTTTTCCCGGCAGCTTCCGGAATCCATCGAGAAAATGAAAAAATGCCAGGATTGGAGAACGGTATATCATTCGCGGCCCGGCATAACGCATCACCTGCTTTATTTTTACCCGCATATCAGGCTTATAACAGTGGATACTGCAGTTGGCGCAGGTCGGTTTCTTCTCCCTGAACGGGCATCTCCCAAGACGCCTGCGGGCATATTCACGGAGTTCGCTGCACGCCGGGCAGAGAGCATCACACGTGCCATGCTGACCGTGGCAGTAAATAGACACCATTGCTTCAACTGTCTTCTGCTCACGAAGTGTTCTGTAGGTTCCGCCGTTCGTCATGAGAATTATTCTCTCCCTTATTTTACCCATAAGACCGCAGAAAAATATCTATAATAAGAGGTATGGCTGGAATTCCAATTCAGGGAAAGCATCCTTAATGGCAAGCCTAAAAAAAGACAAAGGTCTTAAGAAGATATTTCGGTTATCTGTATTATCGGGAATTTTCAGCCAGATCTTCAGCACACTCTCCGGTCCGGGGTCGGCATTTCTGACGAAATTTGCACTTATGCTGAATGCGACACCCCTTCAATTCGCCATCCTCTCTGCAATAGGCCAGATCTCTCAGATCTTCCAGCCTCTCGGTGCATTTGTAACGAAAAGTCGCACGAAAAGAAAAGGCGTTGTTCTTACACTCCAATTCTTTGGTTGCGGGCTAGTACTTTGTTACGGAACACTTCCATTTGTTTTTACCGCCGGGCAATCGATTCACGTGTTACTCATCCTCCTCTTTCTCAGCGTCTCCCTCCTGTCAATTGCCGGTAATGCATGGATTGGCTGGATAACGGACGTTGTGCCACTGAGAGTGAGGGGACGCTTTTTCTCGACCCTTTCGCAGTATGTGATGCTTACCGCTGTCGGCGTGGGGTACGGATTCAGCCTCTTCATTGACCATTTCAGCACAGGAGCCAATCAGGGCCTATTTGCATGGGAGGCTGTCTTTTTCACCCCTACCAATTTGCCTTTGGGTTTTGCGATTATATTTTTCGTAGCAGTTGTCGCTGCTCTCTCCGGGTTAGGTGTACTTTCACGGCTGCCGGAAAAAGAGAAAAAGATTGAAGAGGGAAGCACCGCAGGGTTGTTTTTCCTTCCGATGAAAGACAATAATTTCAGAAAGTTTTTATTCTACAACTGCTGGTGGATGCTTGCGGTTGGGATAGGTGCGCCGTTCTGGCAACCCTTCATGTTGCAGAAGCTCCACATGTCGCTTTTTGAGGTACAGATTTACAGCAGCATAAACATTGCAGCCGCTGTACTGGTCTTGCGGTTATGGGGAAGGATTATTGATGTTTATGGAAACAGAACCGCTATGCGGTTTATTATTCTGCTCGGGGGGTTCAACCCTATAGTATGGCTCTTTGTGACTCCTCACAACTATATAGTCTTATACCTTGAGGCGATCACATCGGGGATCATGTGGGCAGGTGCAGGCTTGGTCGCGACAAACTTTGTCCTTTCAATAGCGCCGAACGAGAAAAGCCAGATATACTCCGGAGTATCCGGCGCATTTGCCGGCCTTGCGATGATGACGACGATGCTCGCGTCAGGAGCCTTCCTTCCTCAGCAACTTCAAATTGGGAGTCTTCATCTAGAACCTGAGCAGGTACTTTTCGGTTTCACCGGAATCGCACGGTGGAGTGCCCAGATACCTCTTTCTCTGGTTCGCGAACCGAAGGCCAGGCCTGTCAGCGAGGTGATCACCTTCTTCATCAGGGAAATCAAGCTAAGGGTTATGAAATAGCAGTGGCCTTGCTCTTGTATCTTCTAGCCCTACTCTCTGAGTGTAGTGAGAAACAACAGCTTGGCGGAACTGCTGAAGACCCCGCAAAAACTGCGCCTGGAGTGAAATACTAAGGTATATGTGCGACAGTGAGGGGTAGTAGATCATTCTGCACAGGCATAGGTAGCGTAAAATCTTCTGTGTAAAAATCTTGAGGTAAAAAATAAAAGGGTGTA
>JAVHLL010000050.1 GCA_031082155.1 Thermodesulfovibrionales bacterium
CCTTCAGGGTACCGTATGCCGCTTTTTTCCAGGACATTTCCTTTTTCTTCAGCCGGTATTCTGTCTGCATATATCATTTGCAGCAGAAAAAACAGACAAAACAAAAAGGCAGCTGGCACTGCCTTTTTGCTTGAAAAATATCTTCTATCTGTTCGTTGGAGCTCCATAGCCTGTTCCGTCCTGCGGACCGACTCCGTCATTACCGGTTCCGTCACCAGGACCGTAGGTATTTCCGCTCTTGTTCTTTACCCCTGATGTGGTCGCCGTTCCTGTAATACAGGAACCATCCCGCAACCGGTCCCTTTGCTGGATGCGATCCTGATTCAAAATCCTGTCCTGTGTTTTTATCCTGGTCTGCTGGATCTGTTTTTGTGCACTTCCTTTCCCTTTCCCCGCATACACCGTTACCGGCAGCGCTGTCAGCACAATAAGTGCTCCGACAAGAATTCTGGTTCTTACTCCCTTTTCCATGTTGTATTCCTCCTTGTAAAAGTATTTGCTCATGCTAATGCAATGAATATACCAACAAGGATTCTTAAGGTAAGAATCAGACAAGACATATTTTATCAGCATTTTCATCGTAAAATCATTCAGCATCATGGTTTACAGAATGCAATGTATGCACTCTTCTCTGCAAAATTTGCAGCTTATCCAATCCCATACTCCTTTATCCTGTATTGCAGCGTCCTTAAGGAAATACCCAGAAGCTGTGCCGTCCTTTTTCTGTTCCCGCCGTTTTCATGCAAGACCTTTGTGATCATTTCTTTCTCGTTCATCTTGAGCAAGCCTTCCCGGGACAGGAGGTTCTCATCCGGTGCTTCCAAATTCAAATGGAGAGTATCGATTACGTCATTTGAGAGGATTACCGCTCTTTCAATAACATTCTGCAATTCCCTGATGTTTCCCGGCCATCCATACATAAGCAGCTGTGAGCGGGCAGTCCCAGTAAAACCGGCGATCTTTTTCCCGAGAGAAGCAGAATATTTTTTGAAAAAATATTCTGCAAGGGGGAGAATCACCTCACGACGCTCTCCAAGTGCGGGCAGGGCGATCGGAAAAACATTGAGGCGATAGAAAAGGTCTTCCCTGAATCGTCCGGAAGAAATTTCTTCCTTCAAATCCTTATTGGTTGCCGTGATGATACGTATATCAACAGAGAGTGTCCTGTTCCCTCCCACTCTTTCGAATGTTTTTTCCTGAAGGACACGGAGCAGTTTGACCTGAACCGACTGCGGTAGTTCCCCGACTTCATCAAGGAATATTGTGCCGTTGTCGGCAGATTCAAACCGTCCTTTCCGTGAGGCCACTGCCCCGGTGAACGCCCCTTTTTCATGCCCGAACAATTCACTTTCTATGAGTGTGTGAACAAGTGCAGCACAATTCACTGCAATAAAAGGCTTCTCTTTCCGGGCACTCAATTGATGGATAACCCTTGCTATAAGTTCTTTCCCTGTTCCGCTCTGTCCTGTAATGAGCACGTTTGCAGGCGTTGGCGCAACATCACTGACCATTCTGTATATTTCCTGCATCTTTTCCCCGAGAAAGATCATGTCAATCGGGGGGAAGTTTTTCCCGATCTCTTCTGAAAGGAGAGAAATTGCAAGTTCGTTGTCGATTTCCCTCAAAACCCGTCTGACTACAATCCTGAGTTCATCCGGGCTTTGGAATGGTTTTGTCAGATAATCAGAGGCCCCTGCTTTTATTGCATCAACTGCATTCCGGATCGAGCCGTAAGCCGTGATGATTATCCATTTGGTCTCCGGTCTTGCTTTTTTCCCCTGGGACATGAGATCAAGTCCCGAGATATCCGGCATCCTGAGGTCTGCAATCACAAGATCGAATGCTAATCCATGCAATTTCGAAAGGCCTGTCTTTCCGTTCTGTGCTTCATCTACTGTATATCCCTCATCGGTGAGAACAGTGGTGATGAAGGATCGCATCAAGTCATCGTCTTCGACAATAAGAATAGATCTGCCCATGGTACTCTCCTATGCTTTTGGAAGACAGATTACCAGTACGGCCCCGCTTCCGTCCTCGCTGTTATAAAGATCTATCCGGCCACCCATTCCCTCTACCACCTTTTTAGAATATGATAGACCAAGACCGGTACCGGATGTCTTCGTTGTATAAAAAGGGGTAAATAAAAGATGCTGTGCAGATTTTTGAATGCCATGCCCTATATCTTTTATTACAACTTTCCCCCAACGTTTGTCATTACGGGCTGAGATGAGGAGCACCCCATTGTGTCCCATTGCCTGGATTGCGTTTTGAATGCCGTTCAACAACACCCTCTGTAATTTTTCTTTATCAGCTTTTACTGAGACTTCTGTCTCTATACTGACATTGATTTTTCCCTCCCACGGAGGAAGAAAAGAAAGGACCGATGTGATAACCGGTGACAGCGCAATGTTCTCAATAATATATGTTTCCTCCCTCGAAAAGAGGAGAAGTTCATTGACAAGTGACTCGATGCGTTCAGTCCCGCTGAGTACCATTGCAAGTCCTTTCTTCGTTGGATCATCTGCCCCGGTTTTTTCATCGACCCACTGCGTATATCCTTTGATACTCCCGATCGCATTCCTTATTTCATGTGCAAGCACCGCTGTCATCTGGCCGATAAGTGCCATCTGCGTCCTTTGACTGAGTTCTCTCTGTAACCGTATATAACGACTTGCGATCCATAAGAACAGTCCTCCTGCTGCCCAGAGAAAAATGAGAATTACTCCTACCGTCAGCCACATCCTCCTGGCCTTCGACACTATCTGGTCTGCCGGAGTGGTATTCAGCACAAGCCGGAGCAGTTCGGCCGAACCATCCTGACGGTGGAGTGCGAAGTTAAACTCATATGCAGGCACTCCGGTCTGCAGTAGTATCCTGCGGCCTGAAACCTTGCCCGTCTCGATCCGCTTGCCGATAAGTATTCCGGACAGAGAAGTTCCTATCAGCCCGGGGTTTGTATGGAAAAGGATTTTTCCGTCCTTATCAGCAATCAGGGCATATGCTATTATGCGGTCAGAAAATATTTCACGAATCTCCCGGTCCGCCCCGTTTCCCTTGCTGCGGAGCGTATTTTCGACAGCAGAGGAAATCGCAAGCGCTGTACTATCCAGAGATTGTACAGCAAGGGTCTCCACTGAACTGATATGCTGGGCTGTAGTATATAAAATAGCTATGGTTGAAAGAAGCAGGAAAACAAACAAAGCGGTTATGATTGCAGTGGGAAAATTTATTTTCATGTATTGAATGTATGGGTATTTTAATTCTTTTTTTGTTGGTGTTGCTTCTCAACCGAATTGCAGATCAACATTAGCTTATACCTTACCCCTGATATATGCTCCCGGGGAATATCTTAGTCGTATGAGAGGATGCCTTGTAAAGTATCAGCATACCTTCTGCTTTCCTCATCCCCCGTAACGATCTCTATCTGCCCGGGACCATTCACTCCAAGCCCCAGTTCTCCTGCTCTTGCAATCTGTTCCTGATCAAATATCCCCTTTCCCATAATATGTTTATTGCTTCCAATCTCTTTTAAAATTGCCAGGCCGACTGCATCAATGGCAATCCTGTCTGTTCCTGCAAGAAGAACATTGGCTCTCTTCCTGACTCCCGTCATTGGTCCACCGTCCACAAATGCTTCAATTCCATCAAGGAGGATAAGCGACGGCGTGTAAACCTGATTCACCTCGGCGATCATTTTCTGCATGCTCAGGAAAGAGGTATGGAGTTCGGTCATATTTCTCTTGTATGTAATACCGATGGACAGTTTCAGCGACATCGTGAAGACACCGCCATATCCATGGGTTTTCAGACAGCAGGTCATCACAATGCAGTCTGAATCAAGAACAGGTTTGGCAATATCGAAGCCGTCTCTCCAGTGGCTCTTTTCAGGTCTTATTCTTATCCATTCATCAGGAGGCAATTCTTCAAAATTTATCAGTTCTGCGTCAAGCTTCCTGCAGATGTCATAGACCCCTTTCTGCATCAGAACTTTTTTTGTATCCGGAGGGCCGCTTCTTTCCCCAATTGTAATGTGTTTTGCTCCCATTTTTTTCAGGTGGGACAGTAGATATATCAGTGTGTCGTTGTGGGTTGACCCGGGGAACGGATCCGCGGTATTGAAATTGGGTTTCAGCAATACCTCTTTTGCCTGAACAGGATTGATACCAAGGATTTCAATTACACGTGGTATGCCGGATGCCCTGTCTGTTGTTCGAACAAGTGATATCTTCGTCTTCATGACTCTTATTGGTAGTATAAAGAATGAGATATGTCAATATGCAGATTTTTTCTCTCATCTCTCATGAATCATATTTGACAAAATATTCGTCCTTCTTTTAAGATTTTTATTTCTACGGAGGCCAAATGTATTTCCAGGATTTGATTGTAAGGTTGCATCAGTTCTGGGCTGAAAAAGGATGTATCCTCCTTCAGCCATATGATATTGAAGTGGGAGCAGGGACATTTCACCCTGCCACATTTTTCAGGGTGCTGGGTCCGGAACCCTGGAAAGTGGCATATGTCGAGCCGTCAAGAAGACCCACTGACGGCAGGTACGGAGAGAATCCGAACAGGCTTCAGCATTATTATCAATATCAGGTTATCCTCAAACCTTCTCCTGAAGAAAGCCAGGAACTCTATCTCGAGAGCCTCTCATATCTCGGCATCGATCCGCTGAAACACGATATTAGATTTGCAGAAGATGACTGGGAATCCCCTACCCTCGGCGCATGGGGTCTCGGATGGGAAGTCTGGCTCGACGGGATGGAAATCACCCAGTTCACCTATTTTCAGCAGGTCGGCGGCATCGATCTGAAACCGGTTTCTCTGGAATTGACCTATGGACTTGAAAGGATCGCGATGTACCTGCAGGGGGTAGATAACGTGTTCCATCTCCAGTGGTGCAAAGGGATTCAATACGGAGAGATACATCACATCGACGAGGTGGAATTTTCAAAGTTTAATTTTGATTATGCAGACACCGAACTTCTGGCAAAGCAGTTTGATTCATACGAGAAGGAATCAATAAGGCTCAATAAACTCGGCCTCGTACTTCCGTCTTATGAATTCTGTCTGAAGTGTTCCCATACCTTCAATCTTCTCGATGCACGGGGAGCTATTTCTGTAACAGAACGGACAGGGTATATCGCAAGGGTAAGGAATTTAGCCCGTCTTTGCGCGAGAGCATACTATAAACAACGTGAAGAGATGGGGTTCCCGCTGCTGGGCGGTATGCATCACACAGACTGAGATAAAAACAACATCGTTATCCCTGTTTCATGAAGTAAACATGAGACCTGCTTTATACACATCATCCCCCAACTGTATGATCCAGCGGATCTCTCCTATTTTATAGTTATTGCCGAGACCACGCTCAATCGTTATCTTCTGTCCTCTGTTCAAGCCGGTGAAAATATACATGCAGAGTCCCCCGTCACTGATATTCAGGGTGATGGCTCTGAGATTTCCTTCTAGCTGAGAATCGGTTGCATACCGTATCTCCTGCTGAAGTTCGTACCGCATATGCGCTCTGTCTCTTATCAGTACCTTCATAATTGATTTTTATCTTTTTTCAACAGCAAAGTAAATACAACAAAAGTATGATTTTTCGGATGAGATCAAAACCTCATCTTTACCCTGTATGTCAGCTTTACTTCTTTATCCTTCGGTAAAGGGATAGTGAATTCTGCAGTAAACGCTTCGGTCTTTGTATATTCATGAGATGAGCCGAGCATCTTCCAGTCGCCCGGTATCGGTTCGATGATTTTGACCGTGACGTCTTCTTTTTTATGATTCCTCAATGAGATTTCGAACCCAGCCTCGTAGGTATCAGGGGCGAGCTTTTTCCAGTCTGTCTGTTTCCTGGTTCCGGCCACATCAAAGGCATCGCCGAGGTTTATCCGGATCTTTTCGTCTTTCGGGGTATGGTCGATCCTGTCCTCACCAACGAACTGCAGGCCGCCTTCACTGTCATGCTTATACACCCGGACGATCCCTTTCGGCAATGGCATGCCCAGGTTGTTTTCTTTACGGTTTTCCATCTGGACAAACAC
>JAVHLL010000020.1 GCA_031082155.1 Thermodesulfovibrionales bacterium
GCATGTGTTAGGCACGCCGCCAGCGTTCGTTCTGAGCCAGGATCAAACTCTCAAACATTACTTTGATAACTGACTAGAGCATGCTACGCACTTTTTTAGATTTTTCAAAGATCAAACACGAGATATAATACTACCTGAAATATTTTTGGTTTGTCAATGTTTTTTTATCGATTTATTCCCAGGCAGATATTTATTATTATATCACTTCCTTCCAGATCAATGTATAACGTCCCTGTTCTCCGCTTCAAAAAAGAGGAGTAATACCTTTTAAACAGAAGAACATTGATCCCTGGAGTCCTTCGCTTTCCTTTGCAATGCTCCAGCGTACCTATACAACATTGCAGCACTTTGCATATCGTCGGACACACGACCAGGAACCCGTAGGTGAGATCACAATTGAATAGAATGAACTGTGCACCTTCTCTCTTTGACAGTCAAACCATTCATCCTTTATACTCTGAACAGCACTACAGCAAGGAGGATACTTCTCATGGATTTTGGATTGAAAAACAGACTATCACGTATCATCAAGCCGCGGACTGGCAAGACTGTTATGCTCGCAGTAGACCATGGCTACTTTCAAGGGCCAACAACAGGATTAAGAGATCTGAAGAAAACTGTTTCGCCCTTGTTATCAAATGCGGATTGTCTCTTCATTACGCGGGGCATGGTGAGAACGTCGATTGATCCGAGGAGCGATGTTGCCGTCTGCCTCCGCGTCTCCGGAGGCCCAAGTATACTTGGAGAGCTGTCGAACGAGGATATCACCACCTCTATGGAAGAGGCTTTACGTTTAAATGCAGCGGGTGTCGGCATGTCGATCTTTGTCGGTGCGAAAAATGAAGACAGGACAATAGCAAACCTCGGAAGACTGGTAAACGAAGCGGAACGATATGGTATGCCTGTGCTGGCAGTAACCGCAGTCGGAAAAGAGATGGGAAGGGATGCACGGTATCTTGGTCTTGCCTGCAGAATGGCAGCAGAAATAGGAGCCCATTTTGTCAAAACATATTACTGCAAGGATTTCTATAAAGTTGTTGAGGGATGCCCGGTTCCTGTTGTTATGGCCGGAGGGAAAAAAATTCCCGAGAGAGATGCTCTGGAAATGACTGCAAATGCTATAAAGGAAGGCGCATCGGGTGTTGATATGGGCAGAAATATTTTTCAGAGCGACAATCCCGTTGGCATGATCAGGGCAGTAAGGGCGATTGTGCATAAAAGCGCTTCTGTCGATGACGCATTTGAGATATATTCGAAAAGATAATACGGAACCGCATCATTCTGTCATACGCAAACCGCGTTCACTGGCTGTCATTCCACTTGCAAGGAATCTTTCTTTTTCGAGCAATACAGGAAGGATGCCGGACAAGAAAGCATGACGGGGAAAAACTCATCGATTGGCATATGAAAGTAGCAGTATATTACAACAACAGTGATATAAGGATTGAAGAACGTCCGGCGCCGGTTATCTCAGGCAATGAAGTGCTTGTGAAAATGAGGGCATCGGGCATATGCGGCACCGATATTATGGAATGGTACAGGATAAAGAATGTTCCCCGCATCCTCGGTCACGAGATGGCAGGCGAAATTGTTGAGACAGGAAGCAAGGCAGGCGCATTCAACAAAGGGGACAGGGTGTTTGTTTCTCACCACGTCCCTTGTTATGAGTGCCCTTATTGTGTGGAGGGGAATTATACGGCATGCGGCCTGCTCCATGCGGGCAATTATGATCCGGGCGGGTTTGCAGAATTCGTACGGATTCCGGAAGAGAATGTGACTCACGGAACCTTCCTCCTTCCGGACTCTGTTCCATATGAAGACGCGACAATGATCGAACCTTTGGCATGTGTAATCTCAGGGCAGAAACAGCTGGGGTTGAAGAAAGGGCATACGGTGCTCATCATAGGATCGGGTGTTTCGGGACTTCTCCATTTAAAACTCGCAAAAACGAAAGGGCTGAAAGTTATTGCTATCGATATCAATGAGTACAGGCTCAGCATGGCCCGTGCATATGGAGCCGACCATGCTGTCGATGGACCGGCATATTCTGTGGATATACTAAAAAAAATCAATGATGACAGACTTGCGGATTCCGTGATCGTCTGTGCAGCGGCACAACAGGCAGTTCAAACCGCACTTGCCTCTGTAGAACGGAAGGGGAAAATTCTTTTTTTTGCAGTGCCGCAGAATGATATCGTCATTCCCTCGACCAGATTCTGGCGTGATGAAATAACTGTGACATTTTCCTATGGCGCCTCGCCTGACGATATCAGAGAGGCTCTGAGCCTGATGGACAAAGGGAGCATCGAAGTTGCCTCCCTGATCACCGACAGGATCCCGTTCTCTGATATCCAGGAAGGGTTCAGAAGGGCCGCCGAGGGAAAGAACTCATTGAAGGTCATTGTCGTCCCGGACGATATGAACAAGGCATCCCGCCCGATTTCTTAAGGGGTATCGGTAATCTCTCGCTAAAAGAGCTTGACCTCTACCATGTCCCCTTCTTGTACCCCGAATTTTCTCAGAGGGACGACTGCAGTTCCGTCTGCCAAGGTGAGGTTAGTGATAAGCCCGGACTTTCCGAAGATGGGGAAAGCCCATAATTCACCCTCACGTTCTTCAAGGGTAACCCCGACATGTTCTTCCCTCCCGGGACTCGATGAAATATTTTTGCCGATTCGTGCCTTCACTGTCTTTGTGAGGAAACCAAAGCGCTTCCCCTGCAGCCCCGAAATCTCTTCCAGAACCGGCCTGATGAATAGCTCAAAACAGACATGGACAGCGACAGGATGTCCCGGAAGGCCGAAGATTGGCGTGCCATTCACAACGCCACCTATCATGGGTTTCCCCGGTTTCAAGGAAACACCGTGAAACAGAACTCCCGGGAGTCCCATATCATTAATGACTTTTGCCGTCATATCTTTTGTGCCAACCGAACTGCCTCCTGTTATCAGGATCACTTCAGAATCCTTCAGGGACTGCGCAACACTATCCCGGATGATTTCATAGTGATCTTTCATTATGCCTTTCCTGAGCGGAATCCCGCCCGCATTCAGTATAAGCCCGGATAAGGTATAAGAATTGATATCCCTGACCTGCCCCGGTTTGACCGGCTTATCTGCAGGGACTACTTCATCTCCCGTTGAGAGGATGGAAACACGGGGTCTTTCAAAAACCTGCACCCGGATTATCCCGAGACCTGCCAGTGCGCCGATATCCTGCGGTCTCAGTTTGTGCCCTGACCGGAGAATAAGGCTTCCCTGCTGTGCATCTTCCCCTGCCTGTATGACGTTTTCACCCGGCGAAACCGGCTTCAGAATTTCTATCATGGTTTCATCAATCTGCTGCGTATGCTCGAACATTACTACGGCATCCGCGCCCTCCGGAAGCATCCCGCCTGTAGCAATCTTTGCGACTTCGCTCTGTTTCAGGGAGCAAGAAGGCATTTCTCCCATGGAAATTTCTGCCCTGATCGCAAGGTATGCAGGGAGGCTGTCTGTGGCGCCGAAAGTATCGGCAGAGTTCACTGCATAACCATCTACAGTTGACCTGCTAAAGGAAGGGAGGTCTTCGGGTGAGAGCACATCAGCGGAGGTTACCATGCCATAAGCCTGATCAAGAGGGACTACTGTCGTTGAAAGACTGCGGAAAGGTGCACATTTAAAGAGAAGCTCAAGCGCTTTTTCTATAGGGATAAGCTCCTCTCTCCCAAGCATATCACGCATCAGAAAATCTCCATGTCAGTTAAATCTGTTCATGGCTCTTTCTACCCCGTTGCTGACGATCATTGAGATAGCGTCTGCAGCCACAATTAACGCTTCCTTTATCCAGTGTATCTCCTGTCTGGTAAATTTTCTCAGCACGTATTCCTCTGAAGGGATGTCGCGTCCTCTGCCAATGCCGATCTTGACTCTGATGAAATCTTTCGATCCGATGTTCGTGATAATCGATTCGACACCCCGGTGTCCACCGGACGAGCCCGTTTTCCTGATCCGTATTTTTCCGGTATCCATATCGAGATCATCGTGGAGAACAATGAGGGTTTCAACCCCGGCAGGATACTTCCTGAACATCTCCCTTATTACGGGTCCGCTTGCGTTCATATAAAGAAGGGGCTCGATAAGGACTGCATCCTGTCCTTCTATCAAACCCCTTCCTATTCTGTACTCCTTACGGTCCCGGAAAGCTATGCCATATCGTGCGGCGATTTCCTCTGCGACCATGAATCCTATATTATGTCGTGTCCTGGCATATTTTGTCCCCGGATTTCCAAGGCCTGCGATAATCCACATGCGTGTAATAAAAGCTACCCGTTATAAGTTATCACTGATACGATCTGCTCACAAATACCAGTTGCCTGCCAACTACTTTTTCTCTTTCTCTGCCGCTTCGCCCTCTTCCTCTTTCTTGCCTTTCTTGATTATCTCAGGCTCAGCAGTCTCAGGCGCAACTTCCTCGGCAGGCGCAACTTCTTGTTCAACAAGAGGTGCGATGATATTCACTATGACTTCATCCAGGTCGGTAAGGACCTTGATGTCCTCGCCAAGGCTCAGATCACTCACATGCAAGGCCTGGCCGATTTCCAGTCCTGATATATCAATGCTCATCTTTCCTGGTATCTTGTCGGGAAGGCATTCTATCTCTATTTCTCTCAGGACATTCTGGAGAAGTCCGCCATCTCTTTTCACGCCAACCGGTTCTCCGATTGGAGTAATCTGCACACTCACCCTCACCTTCTCGGTCAGTGAAATCTCAAAAAAATCCGCATGGAGCAATTCTCTCTGAGTCGGGTCAACCTGGTATTCCTTCATAAGCGCGAGTTTGCTCTCGCCGTCTGAAAACTGCAGGCTTACCATAGTCTGCTGACCGGCTGTAGTGTTGATGAACTGTGTGATCTCCTTCTTCGGTAATTTTATCGGCAGAGATCCCCCTCCCCTGTAAAGAATTGCTGGGATCATCGCTTGTCTTCTCAGTGAGCGCGCTGCTCCCTTTCCTTTCTCTTCCCTCTTTTCCGCATGAATAGTAATTCTTTCCATGTATCCTCCTCTCGATGTGTAGCAGCCTACACAAAAAGTGAACTTATTGAAGTTTCTTCGTGAATTCTTTTAATTGCCTCTCCTATGAGAGGGGCTATACTCAACACCGTCAGTTTCTTGCATTGTTTTTGCTTGCTGTCAAGCGGGGTGGTATTGGTGACAATGAGTTCTTCGATCACCGATTCATTTACCCGGTTCACTGCAGGACCTGAAAGCACTGCATGGGTACAGGCTGCAACAACCCGTTTTGCGCCTTTCGCTATAAGGGCATCGGCTGCCTGTACCGTCGTCCCACCTGTATCGATCATGTCATCGAGGATAATTGTATTTTTTCCTTTTACATCGCCGATGACATTCATTATCTCAGACACGTTTGCTACCTCCCTCCTCTTGTCAATAATCGCAATGGATGACTGGAGATTTTTTGCGAATGACCGCGCCCTCTCAACACCTCCTGCATCCGGAGAGACGATCACGAGATTTTTCCTCGAATTATATTTTTTCTGTACATACTCAAGAAGAACCGGGGAGGCATAGAGGTTATCGACCGGGATATTGAAAAAGCCCTGTATCTGGGCTGCGTGGAGATCCATGGTAAGTATCCTGTTTGTTCCTGCAGCAGTAATAATATCGGCAATCAGTTTTGCGGAAATCGGGACTCTCGGCTGGACCTTCCGGTCCTGCCGTGCATATCCATAATAGGGGATTACCGCGGTTATTCTCCCCGCAGATGCCCTCTTCAGGGCATCGACCATAAGGAGCAACTCCATGATATTCCGGTTTACCGGCATGGAGGTCGGCTGCAACACAAATACATCGGCGCCGCGCACATTTTCCTTGATATGTACACTGATCTCGCCGTCACTGAATTGTGTTACCTTTGCATCGCCAATAGGGATATCGAGATATTTCGCGATCTCTCCCGCAAGTTTCTTGTGCGCATTTCCCGTAAATAATTCAATACCCTCAGGCATTATCCCTCCAAAAAAGTTAAAAGTAAAAGTTGAAAGTTAAAAGTGAAAAGTTTTTCCGACTTTTCGATTCTTAACTTTTAAATCTTATCTCCTGAATTTGTACAGCAAATTCAGGCTGGCTGGGGCGGGAGGATTCGAACCTCCAGATGGGAGATCCAAAGTCTCCTGACTTGCCGTTTGTCGACGCCCCAACTCTCTTATTCAATGAGCGTATCCACCTGGCAGCACCAGTTCGGCTTCATCGCCCTCTTTGCCTTCTCAGCTTCATCTCTCGATACAAAAACTCCGAATACTGCAGGTCCGCTCCCGCTCATCGCCGACACTGCCGCCCCTACCTCCACAAGTCGTGCTTTAATATCCTTTATGACAGGATATCGTTGGATAACGACTGGTTCAAGGTCATTATCGAGCATTTTTGTGAGAGCGGCAAAATCCCGTTTGTTCAGGGCCTGACAGAATAGTTTAATATCAAGTGGTTTTTTTTTCAACTCTTTCCCAAATAGCATAGGCATATCACCTCCTCCGTCCCTTTGATGCTCTGTCCGCCAGTCAAAGGCATCGTAAGCCCAGGCAGTAGAGACTGAGAGAGGAGGTTTAACCAGGAGAAGAGCAAGGGGTGCATCGAGAGAAATTGGGGCTGTTCTCTCTCCCCTGCCTTCGACAAACGCACACGGACCACCCAAAAAAAAGGGGACGTCCGATCCGAGCCTGGCGCCGAGAGCACAAAGTTCATCCGTGGAGAGTTTCAAATCCCACAGGGTATTGAGTCCCATAAGCGTATATGCTGCATCGCTGCTCCCCCCGCCGAGACCTGCGCCGACCGGAATATTCTTCTTCACCACTATCCGGACACCTTTTCTATATGCAGTGTATTCCTTGAGCAGGCATGCAGCCCTGTAGACAAGGTTATCGGCAACCGGTATGTTTTGATCACATTCCAATGTTACGGTGAGAGTCCGTTCCAAGTGAAGCGCATCGTAAAGCGTGACACACTGCATCAGGCTTTCGATATTGTGATACCCATCGTCTCTCTTATCGGTAATCCTGAGAAACCAGTTGACTTTTGCAGGGGCCCTGAGCGAAAGAACGGAGGGCACGGGGGAAGGTAAGCGGGTTTTCATTGATTCTCTTGCAGTTTCTTCTCAACCCGGTCTTTCAGGCCTTCGTCTTCACTCTTTTCATGAAATTCTCTTGCCTTTTTCCAGAATTCTGCCGCTTGCTCGCGCAACCCCATCGATCGATAGACATCACCTATGTGCTCGAAGACAACGGGATCGTCTTTGATCCGGTCAACTGCTTTCAGAAGAATTTGAAGCGCCTTTTCATATTTTCCTTCCTTGTAATACACCCATCCTAAGCTGTCCATGATAGATCCATTTTCAGGCTTCAGTTCGAGTGCCCTTGTGATGAGTGCCTGTGCCTCAGCGAGATTGATGCCTCTGTCAGCATAACTGTACCCGAGATAATTAAGCGCATCGGCATGATTCGGGTTGATCTCGATCGTCTTTCGCAGATACCGGACCATTTCATCAAATCTCTGCGTTTTCTCCTGCACAATCGCGAAGTTGAAATTCAGATCGTCGTGATCACTGAACTTCGCAAGCGCTTCTTTCAATATACGTTCCGCTTTTCCATATTCCTTTTTCTGGATGTAGGTTACTGCAAGATAGAGATAAACTTCGGGTTTCTCCTTCTCGAAACTCAGAATCTCTTCATAGACAGCGATTGCATCGTCGTCCCGGTCCATCTTCGAGTAGAGAAATCCCAGATACAGGAACACTGAAATATTCTTCGGCTCCTGTGCAAGTATTTTTTTTAATTCCTCAACCGACTCTTCATTCCTTCCCACCTCAGAGAGTGCAACCGCAAGGTAGTACCTGATGGAGGAAATCTGGGGTTTGCTCTCAAGCACAATGCGGAACTCGTCTACTGCCTTATCAAACTGTTCGTCTTCAAGATAGAGGATGCCGAGGTTCATATGCACTTCGATATTCACCGGCATTTTGGATTCGATTTCCTGATATTTTTCTATTGCCTTCCCGGTCTCCTTCTGACGGAAATAGATCTGTGCAAGCCTTTCTTTATACTGGAGGTTATAGGGATTGAGTTCTACTGCTTTGAGGTAATACTCTTCCGCTTCTTGCAGGTTGCTTCTGTTCTCATTGATTAATCCCAGGTTGAAATATGCCGCATCAAAGGTCGGCCTCCGGGCAACCGCCATTTTGAAATATTCGACGGCTTTATCAATATCTCCTTTTTCGATGCTTATAGATCCAAGGTAGTAGAGCGCCATTATATTGTCGGGGTAAATTTTCGACAGCGCATCAAGAATCTTGAGGGACTCGTCATACTTCTTCACAGAAGCATAGAGGATACTCAGGAAAAGTGATGCTTCCTGATTATCAGGTTCTATCCTGAGTGCCCGTTTGTATGTCTCGATAGCCTGTTCGGTCTTTTTCTGTGCATTATAGAGTTCCCCAAGCAGCATAAGCGCATTGACATATTCCGGGTCAGCATCAAGAACCTCCTCTGCAATCTTCACCGCCTCGGAGATTTTTCCCATCCTGAGGAGCATGGCACTGATCTGCGTCTTCAGATAAGAAGATGAGGGGTCAAGGTCGAGGGCTCTCCTGTAGGATTCTATAGCCTCCTCCCATTTCCCGTCCTTTTCCGCCTCGTATCCAAGAATATAGAGGTAATATGCCTCTTCTGAAGGAAGCGGAAATCTTTCCTGTTTTAAAGCCTCTCTCCCCCCACAGGAAACGATGAATACTGCGACTGCAATAAGACAAAAGACACGCAAGTTCATTCTTGATAAATTATGCCATAAAGCCCGGCGGGATCACAATGTGATAGAATCTCATATGGATTTCGTTGATATCATCTTCCCGCTGAACCTTGTCCCCCTCACCTACCATTGTCCTGAGGGCCTGAAACACATAATCGAGCCCGGAATGATAGTCAGCGCCCCGCTCAGAAACAGAATGACAAAAGGGATAGTAATCGGAGAGAGTGCAGGCAATACTCACAGGGAAACGCGGGAAATTCACGAGGTTCACCGTGACCGTCCTGGTCTGACCTTGAATATGATAAAACTTCTTGTCTGGATGTCCGAATATTATCTCGCTGAACAGGGACTTGTGCTGAAAAACATGCTTCCGAAAGAGGCATTCACAAAGGTCAGGAACAGAAAGAAGAAATCCGATATCCCTCTCTCGCAAAAAGAAGGACAGGGAGACCATAAATTCACGGTTCCTCATATCGACAATGATATGGTTACCGGCCTCCGGAATTCACTGAAAAAAGGAGGCTACAAAACTTTTCTCCTTCACGCCCCATCCACTGCGCATGAATATTCTTTTCTGATGGAGACCCTCCCGTGGGTTAAAAATGCGCTCATTCTTATTCCCGAGTTGTCGGCTCTCGAAAATCTTGTCCAGCTTCTCCAGGCAAAATTCGGGGAAAGGATATGCATCTTCCATGGCGGATTGAGCCGGGGGCAGAAATCCGAAGTGATGGACAAGGTCCTGTCAGGCAGTATTGATATTCTGATCGGTACCCGGACAGCGCTTTTTGTACCGCTCAAAGATATCTCTCTCATCGCGGTGCTGGGAGAACACAGCAGTTCGTACAAGCAGGAAAACAGTCCCTGCTATAACGCAAGAGACGTCGCCGTGATGAGAGGCTATATCGAGAAAGCGACTGTGCTACTCTCGTCAATCAGTCCATCCATCGAGTCTCTCTATAACGGGAAAACCGGCAAATATACCCTACTCACCCCGCAGGATGAAATGAAACGCCCCGGGATCAGTGTGCTTAACATGAGATATGAGAAACTCATCAGACCTTATCTGTCGAAAACAATAATCGATGCCTCCGTAAAACATATCAGGAACAACAGGAAGATCATGTTTGTGGTCAACCGGAGAGGGTATTCTTCCCTCGTGCAATGTGCTGATTGCAACACCAACGTGGAATGTCCCGACTGTAGGATACCCCTTGTTCTCCATAAACAGGATCAGTCGCTGAAATGCCACTATTGCGGCTCGGTGCAGGCAAAAATCCCTGACCGTTGCACTTCATGTAAAGGATACAACCTGCAATTACACGGCGCCGGCACACAGAGGGTTCAGGAGGACATTGAGAAACTCACGGGAATAAAGACCCTGAGGCTTGACAGTGACCGGGTGCAGAAGAAATCAGAATTACGGGGACTGACAGAATCGATTCATATGAAAGAGAGCAGGGTTCTGATCGGCACAAAACTTATGACAAAGCGTCTGGGGTCTGCGGGACCATTTTCGATGGCCGCTGTGTTGAATACCGACACCCTTCTCAGCATTCCCGACTTCAGGTCTGCTGAAAAAGCGTTTCAGGAGATCATGTCTGTAATCGACAAGATTGAGCCCAATGGCAGAGTATTCATCCAGACCAGAATGCCGGAAAACTATCTCTTTAAAAGCCTGAAGACATATGACCACCAGTCGTTCCTGAAGGAAGAGTTAACCAGGCGCAGGGATTTGTTCTATCCCCCCTTTTCAAGGCTTGCGCTGATCAGGGTTATCACGAAAAAAAATATTGCGGGAAAACTGTCCGAACTCGTCGATACGAGAGCAGCCAAAGACGATGACGTTGAGATACTGGGTCCGCATTTTTCAAGAAACAGGCAGGGTAAGAATGAATATAAGCTCCTTCTCAAGTCCGGTATCCGCGAGAAACTTCATGCTGCAGCAGAATCCTTCATCAAAGCGTTCAAGGATTCAAGGGACGTAAAGGTGAGGGTCGATGTTGACCCGATAGAGATATAGAAAAGCCAAATCATCCCTTTTTATGACATTCATGCTCGCTCTCATCAATCTTTCCCGAAAATCTGAGGGCTGATGATGTGCGTTCATCTGAATATCATCTTAACTCAGCGATGGGGAAGGTACATCACAAGAGGAGGAATAGCAGTCCCAGCACTCCTGTTATCCCAAGGAACTCAAGGAACAATCCTCGTTTAATTTCAAAACTCTGGGGTTCAGAGAAACTTCCTTCATATCCTTTGGAATCAATACTGCTTGTCCGCACATAATATACGCCGGCCTTGTCAGGTTTCTGAAGGGTTATTCCCGCTTTGTCGATGTGGTCATCGACCAGCACAGAAGAAAATTTTTCATCTCCTGACATCTGGAAGCGGTACGTATATCCTGCGCCAAGATTGGGCCAGTGGATTGAAATCTCCTGTCCCTCGATATCAGGCTTGTCTATTTGAGGGACAGGCGGAGGAGGGATTACGGTGAAGCGTATTGTATCCGACCATTCACCCTCATAACGGTCTCCCGCTATCGAACTTACTCTGAAATAATAGCTCCTGTAATCAAGAGTGTCGGCCTTGTATGCCGTATTATAAATATCTGACCTGTCCTGAACTATCGCACGGAATTCCCTGTCTTCTGCAATCTGCACATGGTATGCGGCTGCATCTTTTACGCTCAGCCAACTGCAGGGCACCGCAGTCTCTCTATATTCTCCTTCGTCAGCAGGAAATTGTATGTAAGGCGGAACCGGATTGACCCGCACCACGACTTCCACCGGGGACGAAGACAGACCTTCGAGTCCTTCATCATCGATGCTCTGGGTTTGCAAATAATACGTGCCGTCTTCCAGTTGAACCATGCTGAACAGCGCATCCGGTCTGAACAGCTGCTCACTCAGGACATCCCTGATTTCTCTGTTCCTTGCGATCACAACTCTATATGAGAGAGCGCCTTCAATTTTCCGGAATGCGAGTTCAAGAGGCATTTTTTTATAAATCATCTGTTTCTCCGATATCTGAGGAGGAGGGAGAAGTTTTTTAGGTGTCTGGGGCGCTTTGCCTTTCTTCACCAGGGTGCCTTCGCCTTCCGCAATGGTTACGGACTGACTAGCCGCTTCAACATCTATCATGCCTTCAAGGACTTCCAAACGTGTCACCTCGGATGCATCAACAGATGTCCGGAACTCGGTTCCTCTCGCCGCACAGACAGCAGAGGGAGTATCAATCATAAATCGTGATTCCCTCCCAGTAGCCTTTTTTATATTCGTAATGGCTTTTCCTGTTTCGAGGAAGAGATGGTGAAAAAAGAAACTGCCTTTTTTCCTGGCATTCGTTATCCCCAGAACCGTGTCAGACCGTTGAGCCCAGGAATCTCCACTTTCAAACTCCACCTCTACCGCACTGGCTTTTCCTGTTCTCACCGTACTCCCCTCCTGTAGACGGTCATTCAGGAGGAGTTTTCTCCATCCGTGCCCCTCCTTCTCCCGAATTTCTGCATCACCTCTGAGGAATCTCACGGTACCTTCGCTCGGCTCTCCTTTGAGAAGCGCTACAGGGAAGAGGAGCGTTTGTCCCGGATAGAGTAAATGGGGATTTTTCAGCTCGTTTATCTTTGCGATTTTTCTCCACTGTCCCGGGTTTTCCAGATAGCGTTCACAAATAACAATGAGAGAGTCTCCCCTCGCAACGGTTACTTCGGAATAAGGTTCTTGGAATGAGCCAGCCATGAGCGTGAAAGGGGCAAGGAAGAAGAAAACCAGAACAGGTAGCAGACCTCTTCCCAGGTTTTTCCTTGATTTATGAATTCTATAAGACAGAATTCCTCTTCGCATCAAGTACCTCTTAGCCTGTTCCTTTCTGATACCATTGTATCACTTTGTACCCCTCTTGTCATATTCATCCATCTTTTCAGCTAGGCTCTTCCAGTTGCAGGTCTGCATAAGTTTTACCACCTGATGTACGGTTCCCTTCTCTATGATCTTCAGCCTCTGTGCTTCATCCTCAACTCCATAGAAAGGGAGCATGATAAAAAAAGCACGGTCGAGATATCTTTTCAGGGGTACGAGCACATCTCCTCTTCTCGTGTAATAGGGGTCTTCACCCTCGGCACAGGGTCTTCCGAAAACATTGAATTGTCTGCATGCAGCCGGTCTCACGGGATGCACTGCACAGGCGCCATCGATCAGGAATGGGCAAGTGTCGTTCTCCCGGTACTCTCTCAATTGGCCCATGATGGTTCCACGCTGGGGACCCGATACTTTTTCCGTCACATACCAGGAGATGCCGACCAATTCCAGTGGATAGACAGGGATTGTCTGGTGGGTCCTACAGCAGTGCGAACACCCCTTGCCGCATGCCAGTTTTCTGCCCTTTCTCAGTTCTGTCTGTATCGCTTCCGAAACACCTCTGTCTACCAGGCAATAGGCATCGAGGAGCAAAGGGAGCCAGGGGTGGAGCCGCTCATCAGAAGGGAAAGAGAGCCTCTGGGACCGATGGTGATAAGCTGTTTTGCTTTTCCTGTCTTTCATATGAGATACATTATAAAGCCGACGAACAATTAAATCAGCCTCTATAAAACTCCGACTTGGAAAAATCATCTCCTTTCGGCGATAATAATACCCTATGGACTTTCTATTCATCTCAATGCCTTACGCGAGGTTCATCTCGCGGTGGTTCTCGAACATGCCGAATATCAACCTCGGCATCATGCAGGCATTGTTGACGGAAAAGGGCAAAAAAGTAAAAAGTTTCCATTTCCATCTCGAGTTTCTGCCATTTATCAGGAGAGCAAACCCTCGTGTCTGGGACCAATTTCTCGCGCAATCCGAACAGTTCGGCGTCGAATACATGGGGCTCGACTATCTCTTTGCTTCTCTCCTATTTGATGACAGGTACAGGGAATCAGAAGATCTGTTCAAAGAGCGTCTCGAATCAATAGGCCTGACCTTGACCAATTTCGATACACTGCGGGAAATCACCAGGTCCTTCATCGAATATGCGTTCGGGAAAATATCCCCGCATCTTCAGGGAGCAAACCTCGTGGGCTTCAGCTGCTCCCACTATCAATTGAGCAGTTCCTTGCTGCTCTGCTCGATGGTGAAAAAAGTATATCCCGACGTCCAGACTGTTTTTGGCGGAAAGGACTGTTCCGGCACTTTTGCATCAGAACTGTTGAAAAACATGCCCTATGTAGATTTCGTCGGCACCAGTGAATGTGAACTCACGGTGGAGAGCTTGCTCGATCATATTAAAGACGGAAGCAAAGAGATAGTAAATGTGGTTTCCCGCGGAGAAAACGGGACCATCCAGAAAGCCCCGTCCAGGCCCAACACGTCTCTGAATCGGCTGCCCTTGCCTTCCTATGAGATGCAGGATTTCCCCATCCCCCGGAATGAACTCATTATGCCGATAGAGTTTGGCAGAGGCTGTCCATGGAAACGGTGCACCTTCTGTCCGGACGAATCATACAATATCCTCTGCCAGGCGAAATCAGCAGAAAAGATACAGGATGAAATCGGATACTATCTGGACATTTCACCTGACCTCAGGAACTTTTTTATTCTGGACTCTGACGCATTAAAAGACCCGAAAACAATTCTTGAAGTGTCGAAATTCCTCGAAGAGAAAGGACTTACATTTCATTATGCCGAATTCAGGGCAGAGCGGATGAACAGGGATGTACTCAGCGCGATTCTTCATTTCGGCACATGGGCATCAAATTTCCAGATCGGCATCGAGACGTTCAGCGATCGGATGCTTCAGTTGATGAACAAGGGAGTCACCGCACTCAAGAATGTAGAGGTGCTGAAGGCTGCCGCAGAACTCGGCGTTCCGGTGCAGTTCAACCTCTTTACCTGTTACCCGGGCATGTCGACCCAGGAGATGAACGACAATATAAGAGTGATGGACCTTATCGCACATATCCTAGTGTATGACAACATCCTTATTTATCCGGGAGAATTCTATCTGCCCACAGACTGCCCTGTTTTTATGAACCCGGAGCAGTATTCCATCAGGAAACATGCAGAATCCATCTTCTCTGTAATTTTCAAGGATTTCCCCATGCCATCATATTCCAATTATCCATATCCCTACCAGTTCGATAACGATGACGAACAGTACAGATTGTCGACAATCATAAGAGAGAAAGTCGATGCGATCAAGAGTAAAAACCGTCTGAATACCTACATGACCTACAAAGATATTTCCGACGGGCTGGAGATTAGTATTTGCCTGAACGGAAACCGTACCTCGCATATACTCACCGGGAAAGAGAAGAGCATATACCTCTCTGCTCTCGAAAAAATCCGCGAAGCAGGATCAATAGCGCAAGAATTCGATATGCCCGTTGAAGACGTCTCCGCCATGCTTCAGACACTCGAACAAAAAGGTCTGGTGCTCCTCTCCCCGGACAGGAAATCTTTTCTTTCCCTCGCAACAAAGGCATAAGATGACTCTTTAATTATTTTTGCGGTATCTCTATGGATTGGTGTCAAAAAGAGGTTCCGTTCCATGCTGAAATCGATCAAAATATCTTTCAAAAACTGGCGCTAGTTCAATAAACGCCCGCAATACTTCAGGATCAAAGTGCTCCGGCATTGTTCTTCCGCAGCCCTCGATAATTATTCTGCAGGTAGTCTGATGGCTAAATGCCTCCTTGTATGGTCGTTTGCTCCTCATTGCATCATATTGGTCACAGATCATCACTATTCTTGCCTCTATCGGGATATCTTCCCCTTTCAGCCCCCTTGGATACCCTGTTCCATTCCATCTCTCATGATGGTTCAAGGCGATTGATGCGGACATCTGAATCTTGGCATGAGAAGATTGTTCAAGGATTTTCTCTCCCAAAACAGTGTGTGTTTTCATGATCTTCCATTCTTCATCGGTCAACTTTCCTGTTTTTAAAAGGATCGAATCAGGGACCCCTATCTTCCCCACATCATGCATCGGGCTTGCAAATGTAATCAATTCTACAAAATCAGCGGGCATACGCAAAAATTCCGCTATTTTCCCTGCATAGAGTCCTATGCGCATAATGTGTTCTCCTGTGCCGAACTCCTTCGATTCAGCTGCTCTTGTCAGCCGGAGTATCATCTCATTACTCATTGTATCTATCAGAGTCATGGCTCTCGATAGCTCTTCAGTTCGTTGCCTCACAGTATTTTCGAGGGTTTTTTCGTACTGCTGCTCCACGGATAGTAGTCTCTCTATCTTTCGATGGATGCCTCCGGGAGAGAGAAAACTGACAAGCCCCTTTTCTGAAATACTCCGCGTTCCAGCTGCCCCATCCCACTCAAGGCGTGCATTGATAGTCTGATATTTCATATCCAGTTTTCGTGCAGCCTCGTCGAGTCGGATCAGGTACGTCATACCATAGATAAAGCATATGGAAACAAGTAAAAGAAATGGTTTCATCCATATATTATTCAGGGAGAACAACATGAACACACAGACAGGAATAATAACCAGACCACATAGCCAAAGAAACCGCGCAGTTTTTTCATCTGCTTTTAAAAAAAGAAAAAAACACATCAAGGCAATCATTATCGAGAACATCAACCGTATCCAATCCTTTATTATCTTGATAGGATTACCGTTGAAAAGATTTTGCAGGATATGGGCATGCACTTCTACTCCCGGCATCTGGTTTCTTTTTTGCGTAAAAGGAATCAATACCCTGTCCCCCAATCCTGCTGCAGTTACGCCGACAAGGATAATCTTGTCTTTGAGAGAAGATGAAGGGACCGTGCCCTCAAGAATATCGGCAAGTGAAATCTGAGGGAAGGTTCCAGGAGGCCCGGAAAAATTAATATTCATGAGGTTCTCCTGATACAACACATCTGTATTCTTTCTCTCTGGCCTGTACAGTATTCTGAACTGATCGGTCGGTCTGCCAGTGGCAGTCTCGTACATTTCCGCTGCCATTGAAGTCAGCATGACATCCCGGGATGCAATAGTATGAAATACTTCCCGAACTACACCATCGACTCCCTGTTCAACATGTGTATGCCCTGTTTTAACAAACGATAACGCTTTTACAGGATACGATATCCTTGCACGATTCTCGATATACACAGGGATAACAACCTTTCCATGTTCTCTGACCGCCTCAGCGAATACAGCATCATCTTCAGATGGTTCAGCCATGATCATGTCAAACCCAATAACAGCTGCCTCTTTTGCTGTGTTCAGGAATGGCACATAGTAATTTCGTTTCAAAGGCCATCTCCCGTACTTCTCAAGGGTCTTTTCATCAATGGCTACAATTATAATCCTTTCATCAGGCGGCAAAGGTGCTCTGATGCGAAACGAGAGGTCATAGAGATAGTTATCAATGCCTTCAAAAACCCCGAGGTAATCAAAGAAAACAATGCAAAGAATACCAAGGAGAGTTATAAACGTATACAGGATGATATGTCTTGAGACGGGGTACAATTTCATGGATGCACTATGTCCTTCTGCTGATATCTGTTTTCAGTCAATCGTGCTGCTGAGGTTGTTGAGTCTGCTCCGGTATTACGGTAAACATCAGGATATCAGACCAGGCACCAATAAAAAAGCCCGAATAGACTGAATCCTGCAAGAATAGGAACCCCAAGATTAACAGACTTGAATGATTCTCCTGGAATGCACTAGTTTCATCTTCTGTCCCTTTCCCTTCAATAAATTCCGGTATTCTCCTTATACAATGCTCATTACCGGATTGCCAGATCATAAGTAATAAATATCTGTTCTCTTCGTACTATTCTTTCTATACCCATTATAGCTAAGTTCAAATAGATTGTCTTGATGTAGACCGTATTTCCAATTCTAAAGAAACCCGCTTATCCTCCCCAGTGCTACCGGAAGCGTTTTTACTAACATATTGTTTATTCTCCTATTAATAAATTATCCTCATGAACTAAATAGAGAACTGAGAAGAGATTGTCAGTGTGTAATATTGGTAATTTTTTATGGTATGATGATAACAATACGCTATGAAAGTGATAATCATTGGCGGCGGAATCTCCGGCCTTTCTTTGGCATATTTCTTGCGCGAACAAGATCCTTCGTTCGATATTACCGTCCTTGAATCAGAAAAAAAAGCAGGCGGCAAGATCTGGACTGACAGAGTCGAGGGATTCCTTTGTGAGGGGGGGGTAAACGGCTTTCTGGATAATCGGCCGAGGACACTCGAACTTGCCGAAAAACTCTCGCTCTCTCCACTGCGAAGCAGTGAGAACGCGAGAAAAAGATTTATTTTTTCAGATAACATCCTCCACCGTTTGCCCGAATCACCTGTCGCGTTCTTCACGTCCAATCTCCTGAGCCTCTCCGGACGTCTGAGGATTCTCGGAGAGATGTTCGTGGCAAAGGGCACAGGAGAGGAAGAGACGCTTGCTGAATTTGCCAGACGGAGACTCGGCCAGGAGGCGTATGAGAAGCTCATTGACCCGATGGCTTCCGGCATATATGCAGGGGATCCCAATGCCATGAGCCTGAAGAGTTGTTTCCTGAAAGTATATAATCTCGAACAGAAATACGGCAGCCTGATAAAAGGCATGCTGAGAATGCAGAAAGAAGCGAAAAAAACCGGCAAAAAAGTCGGTGCAGGGCCCGGCGGTGTCCTCACTTCGTTTTATGACGGCATGGGATCGATGATACAGGCGCTTACCGCATTTCTCGGTGATGCATTGAAGACCGCCGCGAAGGTGGTCTCGGTCGACAAGATAAGCAACAGGTTTACGGTTCACTGTGCCGACGGCAAGTCCTTTGATGCGGATGCTGTAGTGATTGCTTCACCGGCCCACGAAGCGATGGGGATGGTCAAATCATTGGATAAAACCCTTTTTGCTGTGCTCGGCGAAATATCTTACCCGGCTGTTTCAGTAGTGTGTCTTGGATATAAACGCACCAGGATCAGGTCCTCCCTGGACGGGTTCGGGTTTCTTGTTCCGTACCGCGAAGGGAGAAAGATACTCGGGACGCTCTGGGATTCGAGTATCTTTCCAAACAGGGCTCCTGAGGGCTTTGTACTGCTCAGGACTATGCTCGGAGGGGCAAGGATGTCTGACCTTGCGTTAATGGAAAGGGACAGGCTGATCAATCTCGTTACAGGAGAACTGAAGGATATTATGGGGATAGATGTCCCGCCCGACTTTGGACAGGTGTATACCCATGAAAAAGGGATACCGCAATATACACCCGGACACGAAAAAAGACTTGAAAGAATCGATGAAATTATGAAAAGATTTAAAGGTATGTATATAACCGGGAATGCCTATCACGGCATCGGGGTAAATGACTGCATAGAGAATTCTTTTGCACTGGCAATGAGAATCAGGGAAGAAAACCGTTAGCAGAGAAAGAGGGCAGGTTGTGTTTTCCGCGCTAAAGTACAAGAATCTTCATACATAAGGAGGAAAATATGAAGGAAAACGAGATAGTGGAAACCCTAAAAAAAGAGAACGAAGAATTCAGAAAACTGAGCGAAGAGCACAGAAATCTTGACACACAACTTGCAGAAATGGATACAAAGCGCTATCTCTCTCCTGAAGAAGAACTTGAGAGGAAAAGGATACAGAAACTAAAACTCAGCAGGAAAGACAGAATGGCGGAGCTCGTAAGCGAATACAAAAAAACAAATGTAACAAATTAAGAGTAAAACCCGGGGGGCATGAGCTTTCTTAAAAAGCTCTGCATGTCAACACTCCTCTCAAAGAGGTTTCCCTTATTTTCGTGTCCCCTGGTTTCTCATGAATCAGTGGCTATTTCCTATCAACACTATCAGGGAGGAGTATGTGTATGAGAAGCGATACTATCAAAAAAGGACTTGAGCGTGTACCTCACAGGGCACTTCTCTATGCCACCGGCATCTGCAAAAGCGAAATGCAAAAACCCTTCATCGGAGTTGCAACCAGTTTCACAGACATAATTCCGGGACATATCGGCATGCGCGACCTTGAACGGTTCATCGAGAAGGGCATCCATACAGCCGGTGGGTATCCCTTCTTTTTCGGGATACCGGGCATATGTGACGGGATTGCGATGGGTCACACAGGCATGCATTACTCCCTTCCCTCCCGAGAATTGATTGCAGATATGGTAGAATCCATCACACAGGCGCATCAGTTTGACGGTCTTGTGCTGCTTACCAACTGCGATAAGATTACCCCGGGCATGCTCATGGCAGCTGCCAGGTTGGATATCCCGTCGATTGTCGTTACCGCAGGCCCCATGCTTTCCGGTCGCCTGAAAGGAAAACGGTTGTCGCTCGTCAACGATACCTTTGAAGCGATCGGAAAATACAAACAGGGCCTGATTAAGGAAGACGAACTGAAATCGCTCGAAATGTGCGCCTGTCCAGGCGCCGGTTCCTGTCAGGGGATGTATACTGCAAATACCATGGCATGTGTTACCGAGGCGCTCGGGATGAGTCTTCCCCACTGTGCGACCGCGCTCGCAATTTCTGCAGATAAGCGGAGGATTGCGTTCGAAAGCGGCCGGCGACTCGTTGAACTGATAACGCAAAACATAACGCCACGGATGATTATGACAAAAAAATCCTTCGAGAATGCGATCATGGTTGATCTCGCGCTCGGAGGTTCAACGAATACTGTTCTCCATATCCCGGCAATTGCCCACGATGCAGGGGTAGACCTGCAACTCGAAACATTTGATATTCTCAGCAAGAAAACACCCCATATGGCAAACATGCTCCCGGGAGGTGAACACTATCTTGAGGACCTCGATTGGGCAGGCGGCATACCGGCCGTAATGAAGCGGCTGAAAAAAAATCTGTATAATAATTTGACTGTCAGCGGAAAAAAAATCTATGAGATCATTGACGCTGCGGACGTTGTGGATGAAAAGGTCATCCGGCCCCTGAATAATCCTTATCATAAAGAAGGGGGCATTGCGATACTGCGCGGCAATCTTGCTCCGGATGGCGCCGTGGTAAAACAATCCGCGGTGAACAGCGCTATGATGAAATTTGAAGGCAGAGCAAGGGTTTTCAATTCCGAAGAAGAGGGAATGAAAGCCATTCTGAATGGAAAGATTAAGCCTGGAGACATTGTCGTGATCAGATATGAGGGCCCGAAGGGTGGCCCCGGCATGCGGGAGATGCTCTCTCCGACTGCCGCGATTGCGGGCATGGGACTGAGCGAATCGGTTGCGCTGATCACGGACGGAAGGTTTTCCGGCGGGACGCGGGGACCGTGCATCGGACATATTTCACCCGAGGCAATGGAAGGCGGCCCCATCGCCGTCGTGAGGAATGGAGACAGGATACGGATAGACATCCCTCGCAGAAAGATTGAACTGCTTCTGTCCTCAGGGGAGATTAAAACGCGTTTCAGGACCTGGAAACCGATAAAACCGAAAATAACAAAAGGCTACCTGTCACGGTATGCGCGCATGGTCACTTCAGCAGGAACCGGCGCGGTAATGAAGTGACCGGGCTGCGTCTCAGTTACGCTACCCTTACAGGCAAAGGCCGGGGAAATATTTCCCATGGAAAATACGGAAAATATTAAACTCGAATTCCTGAGACGTACAGACCTTTTTTCCTCGATGACTGATGAAGAACTGCAAGAGATATCCGGTGATATAGTCGTCGAGGAATTCAAAAAAAATGAGATCATACTCCGCGAAGAAGATACCAGTGAATACATGTACATCATTCTTTTCGGGAAAGTGAAAGCATACAAGACGACTGAGGAAGGGAAAGAGATCATCCTCGCCCTTCACCAGTCCGATGAGTTCTTCGGGGAGTTATCATTGATTGACGGAAAGACAACTCCCGCGACTGTATCGGCAATAGAAGACTCTCTCATCTCGATCATCTCGAAAAAAGCATTCTATTCGATCCTCTCACAAAGAGCTCCGGTGCTCGAAAAAATACTCCATATCCTGTGTGCGCGTCTCCGTGAATCGTGGGAAAAAATACGCATCCTGAATTCGAAGCATGCTTCTCAAAAAATAACCATGCTCCTGCTGATGCTTTCTCATGAGTACGGCCAGAAAACTCGGGAGGGTATTCTTATGAATCTAAAGCTTACCCATCAGGATATTGCGGATATGACAGGATTGACCCGTGAATCAGTAACCCGCTCAATGGACAAATTGCAGAAAGACAATGAGATCAGTATCCTCGACAACAAGTTGATCCGCCTAAACGCAGAGTTTCTCCTACAATACCCGCACAGGTAAAAGAGAGACATTCATGCAGGAACAAAGTCATATTCTCTTGAACTACCACCCCGTCGCGGACGGGAATATCCGAAAAGCCGGTACTGATAAAACTTCTGGATCAAACGGGGCAAGGCTGGATCCCGATAATCTCCCCTTCCATCGTATTCAAATCGACCAGCGCTACGGTCGGAGATCCATAGAGCCACGCGCCCACCTCTCCGGGATTGATAATCAGGGTGTTTTTCACTTTTCTCAAGTCCGGTTTGTGTGTATGTCCATACACAACCAGATCAAAATGACCGCTGTCGGCGAGTGCGTCGATAACATGATGTTCATGCATGACAACGATCTTTCTGTTATTGAGCGTAAAGAGGTACGGCTGTGTGCGGAGATTCCCCTCTGCCCGTTCCTGAAGCAGCAGTTTGTCACCGTCATTATTCCCGAAAACCCCGGTAAAGGGGCAGTTGAGTTCCTTGAATAATTTCAAAGTGAATGGTGACGTATAGTCTCCCGCATGGATAACATGCTCAACCCTGCTGCGGTTGAAAAGCTCAATCGCCTTTCGTGTGGGAGTTAAATTATCATGGGTGTCTGAGAGAATTCCGATACGCATACTCCCTGCTCCTTTCCTTCCCTCTATATATTCTGGCGGATGATGTTCTCGATCCCGATGCGCATCATCATGACTGCAATCGCGGCAAGGAGCAACGCCATTACTTTCCCTATCCCGGTAATTCCGCCCTTCCCGAAAAAATACATAATCCGATCTGCATTCACGAGTGAAATCCATACGATAAACAGATTGATCACGAGTGAAATAACCGTAGGGATAATCCCGTAATGTTCCACGAGGATAAGGATGTTGGTAAGCACTGCGGGGCCGACTATGAGAGGAACGCCGATAGGAACCACCCCCACTTTTAAATCCGGCTTGGATCTCCCTTCGATGCGCTGGGTGAGATCGCGGACCGCGAAGATCAGGAGCACGATTCCCCCGGCAATCTTGAAATCATCGGCGGTGATGCCCAGTATCCTGAAGATAGCCTCTCCCAGTGCTACAAACAAAATGCTTACGATCAGCGCGGTGACGATGGAATCACGGATAACCTCCTGTCTTTTACTTTTTGATATCGCTTCAGTCATCGAGACAAAGATGGGGAGAAGGAGAAATACATTCATTGCAACAAAAAGAGGGATAAAAGTATTCGGCAGTATTTCTATGATGTCTTTCATTGTTTTAATTATAATACTCAGGAAAGGATTTTAGTAGTGAAGCCGGAGTTGGCCGGGATGTATCACACGATTGAGGGGACATGGAATGCTTACCTTTGCGGTCAGTGCAGAGAAGAACAGTTGGTTGAGAGAGCGGATGGAAGCGCTCGGCATCCTTGAAAAGGATATCGAAGAGAAGTTCGTACGTTCATCCGGCCACGGAGGTCAGAACGTGAACAAGACCTCAACCTGTGTCTATCTGAAACATGTCCCGACCGGTATCGAAGTAAAATGCATGAAAGACAGGAGTCAGTCAATCAACCGGTTTTTCGCGCGGCGGGAACTGGTAAAGCGCATAGAGAACCTTGCAGGGCAGTCTGATACTGAATTACAGAAGATATTAAAGCGGAAAGCAAAACAGAGGAAGAGGGCTCAGACAAAATATAGCGCAAGATGACCGGTTACGGATTTTTTATCCCTTCTTCATTTGCGAAGAGAAGAAGCAATAAGTCCCATAGTCCCGCAGAGTCCTGCATGCATTATTTGGCGACGGTGATTTCCTGACTGTATGTATATGTTCCACTCAGATTGACCTGTTTTATCCGATAGAGATAGGTGCCTTTATTGCGCACTTTCTTGTCATAAAAACTATATGTCCGGATTACAGAGGACGTACCCGCTCCGCTTACAGAACCAACGTACACCCAAGAAGTCGATACGGAAGAGCGGCGCTCTATCTCAAATCCCTTCGTATTGCATTCTGAAATAGTACGCCAGGTCAGCACAATTCCCCTGCCGCTCGGATATCCGGTAAAGTTATCGATAACCGTAATGCAGACGGTTTCCGTCGAAAAATTCCATACCATTGACCATTCGCTTGATCCGGTGCTATTCTGCGCTCTTACACGCAAATAATAGCGGGTATTGGGCGAAAGACCATTCGCAGAGAATGATGTGCCCTGAATACCGCTCGCATTTATGACCAATGATGCGAACACGGCATCAGACGAAACCTGCAATGAGTAAGAAGAAGCTTGCGGTGATGGATTCCACGTCAATACAGGATTTGTCGGTATTGCTCTTGCATTGTTCGGGGGAGAAACAAGGACCGGCTGGTCCGGTAACGGGGGGTCTACAACAGGCATGCCTCCTGTCGCATCTTTTATCGACTGCAGCAGACTGTCAGGGAGAGGCTCTGCCGGTCTCCAGCCACCCCCCAGTTCAAACACCATTATACCTCCGAGACCTTTGTCCTTCACATACCGGATCTTTTCAACGCACGACGTTTCATCGTCGTATGAGATGAACTTGTCATAGGTGGAACCGATCGAATCGATACTTAAATAGGGTGCCTGAGCGACGCTGTCCCAGCGGTAAAACTGAGGTTGGAAATAATTATCCATGAGCTCATGATAAGGAATATAACTTTGAACATCAGGGGCTGTGATCCAGCTCTGCCCTGGCGCTGTGACTCCCCCTGTTGGAGTCCCTGTCCCTCCACTCCATACATGACCGAAAAACGCAATACCTATACCAAGTTTACTAGCCTCTACCCCAGCATTAATATACTGGTCAACCAATCCATTCGTTGATGGAACAGGGTTCCCTGTACTGGGGAAAATATACCCGCCATCGTAAATAGCAGCATTATGCCATGTTATCCAACCAGACCAAGGACCTGATAAGTTATACGTCATAATGTTTATTTGCTCAAATTTATCCTGCAACTGAGCAAAAAGATGAGATTGAGATTTAACAGCAGCTGTCAAAACAAGAGGCGGGCTTTCCCTGTTAAGAGCATCCTTCAGTTCTGTAATGAATGTTGAGTATTGTAAGCCCGAGGATGAAGATAGCGGCTCCCAGTCAATATCAATACCATCATAACCTCTGTTTGTCATAAAATTGATGAGGTTATTGATAAATTTTGTCCTGTTGGTATCATTCGTTGCACCCAGGAATGCAGCTTCTGATAACCAACCACCAAGCGAAATCAATACTTTCTTCCCTGCCACATGAGCAGCATCAACCAGGGCCTCAGAGTTTTGAGGAAAAATACAATCTTCCACATAATCAAGAGAACCATCAGCATTTGGTTTAATTGCAAAATGGATGATATGGGTAAGAGCGCTGAAGTCAATATCCTCTGGATTTAAGTAGCCTCCGTTCTCGGTCTGGCTGCACCCCTGCATCCAGCCTGCATAGTAAGCACTGACCCAAATATCGGGTTGAGCAAGTGCAACTTTGCTATAGGCAAACTGGACAATAAGCAACACTATCAAAAGCGAGCACAACCGTGCAAGTTTTATATTTCCACTCATCTTATCTTTTTTCATCAACTAACCTCCCTCGGGTCTTCTTCTGAAATGAACCAGAGTATCTGCAGCCCTGTGTCTCCGGGAAACTGGTTATTGCAAGGTCATCCATAAACCCCAGACTTGTATGCCCTCAATGTGAACGGTAAACTCTTTCAGTAAATTGCCTCTGAAAATTTTTTATCCTTGTTTTAACTGTATAAAAAATAGCGATGGAAACGATGTGATTTGAGTTACATGCATCCATTTTTTACTACATATGATCACTGAATCTTGTATTACCCCCTGAAATCACACAGAATTCCCTTCGCGTCTTGGCAGTATAAGGGAATAATTTGATGGAACAGCAAAGTGAAAATGTCCTGAATGCAAAACGCTAAACTGCTAGTTTTTAGAAGGGTACAGGATGACGGAAAAGACATTCTCATAACGCGGCAGGAACAATTAAAGATTCGTTGATAAATCTATCCCCAATTACTATAATGGACACAATTATTAAATATATTGTTTTGGATACCCCTACCCAGGTAGGGGGTGCATTGAAGATGAAGATGATAAAATAAAGGAAAAATGAATAACCAGGAATCAAATTTCCCCAAGGAAAAACAGGAACGCCGTCTTCGTTCACGGGCAAGGCCGGATTACAGTGATCGTAGGTCTTCTCTACGGTTTGTGAGTAATTTCCCTGTAAATATCTATGTTGGTAAAGGCACGGATGCACGTGTTTATCATGCAACTGCCCGCGACATCTCCGATGGCGGTCTCTTATTAGAAAATGTTGACATTCCTCAAACGGAAACGCGGATCAGAGTCGATTTTTCTATTCCCGCAAGCACCATGCCAGAGGAATTTGTCCATGGAAAGTTCCGTCTGGAAGGCCAGATTATACGGCAGGATCACAAAAAACAGCAGGCCAGTATCGCATTCCAGCAAAAAATGAGCAGCCGGCTTGCCGAATCTACATGGAAATACATGAGCTGGGGTGCAATGTCTATCATGTTTCTGACAGTAACGATTGTTCTGCTTATAAAGTTTCAGAACATTTACTTTTTCTGGTTTGATGTACCAGTCTTCCTTTACAGTCTCACTGTCGGGTTTTACCTTCTGAGCAGATTTGTATTTGCTGCTTTTTACCGCTCACCTAAAAAACAGGATTCCCTGCCCGCAGTGACTATAATTATCCCTGCCTTCAATGAAGAAGCATCGATTGAGCAGACACTGATACATGCTCTTGAGGCAGCATATCCTGATGAGAAACTCCATATTATTGCTGTCAATGATGGGAGCAGCGATGGAACGCTGAAGGTTATCCAAAAGGTAAGAGAGAAATATCCTGAACTGGTAATTATTGATTTCGCTGAAAATCGTGGGAAGAGGCAGGCGCTGGCAGCCGGCGCCCAACTTGCTACCAGTGAAGTCGTTATTTTTGTGGATTCGGACAGCCTCCTGGATCCGGACGCAATTCGGAATATAGTGGACGGTTTCGCTGATCCAAAGGTGATTGCTATAACCGGCCACTGCGAGGTTGCGAATGCATGGACTAATTTCCTCACCAAAATGCAGGCGGTCCGTTACTTTATCGGCTTCCGGGTTTTGAAAGCTGCAGAGAGCGTATTCGATACCGTCACCTGTCTCTCCGGTCCCCTCGCAGCATATCGCCGGACTCACCTGATGGAAGTTTCCGATATGTGGATAAAGCAGACATTCCTCAGCAGACCTGCAACCTTTGGAGATGACAGGAGTCTCACTAATTTTCTTCTGGAAAAAAATAAAAAAGCTAAAGTAATTTACGATTCCCGCGCTGTCACGCGGACAATCGTACCGGATAAATATTGGAAATTCTTTCGCCAGCAGATGCGCTGGAAACGTTCATGGTTCAGGGAGAGCTTGAGAGCATGCCTTTTTATATGGCGGAAACAGCCGCTTATGTCACTCTCGTTTTATCTTGGGTTCATTCTTCCTGTTCTTGGCCCTGCTATCGTATTCCGGGCCATGGTTCTCGTGCCGTTTTTCCGCAACGGTTCACCGCTCACCTATCTGCTCGGTATTTTTCTCATGAGCACACTCATGAGTTCAACCTATCTGCTTGCTAAAAAATCCCGTTTATGGATATATGGTACTCCTTTCTGCTTCTTCTATATGTTTATCCTGGTATGGCAACTGCCATGGGCTATTCTCACTTTCTGGAGAAGTACGTGGGGTACCCGTGGTCAGGGATTATGAAAAAAATTTTTTTTGTGCTGCAGCTTTTTGTTCTAGCAGGCATTGTAGCGTTTGTCATCTATTCTGCAGTTAAACCTGTTCCAAAGCTCAACTACACCCCCGAAGCATGGTCTTCGTGGAACGGTTTTTATGCAATATCCTATGCGGGTGTCACCAAAAAAGGAGATGGTGCACACGTATCCAGGCAGCAATTCGAAGATCATCTGAGAGCACTGGGGCAGGCCGGATATCAAACCATCAAGCCTGAGGATGTCGTTGCTTTTCTTGAAGGCAGATCTCCTCTTCCCGAAAAGGCATTAGTCCTCATCATCGAGGGAGACAGGAAAGACAGTTTTCTTTATGCAACACCTATTCTCCGGAAATTCGGCATAACAGCTACCCTGTGTGTTCCAACAGCCAATATCCCGGCATGGGACAGTTTTTACCTTCAGGAAGACGATCTGATAAAAATCTTCTCAGAAGCCCACTGGAACCCTTGCAGCATGGGCAACAGCGCAGTAAAAGAGATTCCGATCAATAGTTCAGGAGGGAAAGGTCACTTTCTTACGACCCGCCAGTGGACAGACAATAAATCCGAAGATGATACAACTTTCAAGAAAAGGGTTACTGCCGATTATGACAGGGCAGCACAGGTCCTTTCCAAGGTAAGCAACAGGCCGGTTTCCTTATACCTTTATCCATTTGCAGATCCTGGCACAGGTGCACAGGCAGATCCACTTGCAGCAGAAATAAACCGGAAAGCCGTAGAAGCACATCACAGGGCAGCCTTCATTACAGCGAACAACCCGTTCAACGGAGCAACTGTCAGACCCTATGCTCTCAATCGGTTACGGATTCCAGGCAATTGGGATACTTCGAAACTGATTCATACCCTGAATTCCTCCATGCCTAGCCGAACAGCGGTTTCCGGAATGGGAGACAAGAGTCGTTGGACCACACAGGGTGATATTCTCCAACGAGGGAACAGCGTGAGTCTCGTTTCCGGGACCAGCATGTGGCTTCGCGGAAGTGATGCCTGGTCTGATGCCGATATACGAATTTCTATGGTAATACCGGAGAAATCAGTTGTTTCCCTGTATGTTCGTTCCGAAGGCAATGATTCTTTTGAGCGGCTGAGCATTCATAATCAAGCCGTCAACTTACAAGAACGAAAAGGGACGGAAGCGCAAACCCTGTTCCGCTCTGCTATAAAATATAATGAGAAAGATCCCCAGAATTTCCGTTTAAGGGTAAAAAGAAACCGGGCATGGATCTGGTATAATGACAAGTTGCTTGCCGGTCAGATTCCCCTCTCATCATATATCGCGCAGGGGAGAATCGGCATCAGCTGCCAGCAGGGTGAAGTCCAGATACTTGATTTCCATGCCGAACAACTCCCTAAGGTATTTGCATTTACTGAAAGTTATCGGACAATTTCCCCTCCCCTTCAGCAGGACATTTCAGCTGTCCTCCCCCCGTGGTTTTTGTCATACGCACCACCAACGGTTGATAAAAAACAGCGCATGGATCTTTTAATTGCCGCCTCATCAGGTGTTCAGACAATACCCATAGTACAAACTGCTCAAGAGATGACTCCCCTGGAAATTCAGGGGTTTGTTCAAAAGATTGTTGCCCTTCTCCGCGACCCCGTTCTTCATCCTCTTATTTCATATCTCGCGGTGTACGGGTCATCTCATTCGTTGGCTGAAGAGCTTCACAAAGAGGGGTATAGCCTCGTTCTGATCGTATCCGCAGAACAGGCAATGCAGCTGATCAAACAGAAAAAGGATTTATACAAGGACATATTGCTTATTGATAAACAGGTGGGAGATGCAAAAAATGCGATGAAAAACATTCTGCATACTCTTCCTCCTGACCGGATTATCATTCGTGCTGACCAGCAGGAAGCCGGCGTAGCCGGGATAGGAACAGCTGTCAGTGTTCAGAAGAAATAGAGAAAGAGATCAAAATGAAATATTTTAAATTTATAGTTCTTTCCCTGAGTATTTTTTCCCTGTCCATAGTGTCCTCGTTAACTCGTGCCGAGGACAAAGGGACAGTGCAGCACAATGCCCAAGAAAGCCTGTCTTTCAAAGGCATGTCTGTCATGCAACTCATACACAAGTCACGTGAGCAGGTGGCAGCAAATAATCTCGATGCCGCCCTCCGGTATATCCGTTTAGCCCTCACGGTCGACCCTGCTTATGCTGAAGTATGGAAACAACTTGGGCGGGTTTTGATGCTCAAAGGAGAATATAACGAGGCACGAAACGCCCTACAAACTGCTCTCGACCTAAAACAGGGCGACCCGGAAATAAACGCATGGATCCATACCATGATGCGTCCTGCAGAGAAAACAGGAGAAACAGCGACGAGGCAGAAGACTCCAACGTCTGCCGGGGCATGGCGCGATCTGGGGTGGAGTCTCTGGGTAAAAGGACAACATGATGAAGCGGTTTCCGCCTGGGACCAGGCTATGAAGAATAAAGTGACAAACAAGGATCGCCTTTTGAGGCAGGTGGTTGCCCGTCTTGCAGAAGAAGGATATCCGGATAAAGCCGTTGAATTTTTAAATCGATGGAGCCCTGAAACCTCTTTTTTATCTTTTGGTCTTGAGTTGATAAAGGAAAAACGGTATGTCGCAGCGAGAACAATCCTGTTAAAAGCATGGGAAACAGGGCAAACCCTCCCGACTACCGGGTTGTATCTTGGATACGTGGAAGCCAATCTGTACATCTGTCCATCAGTATCCGAGCATCTTTCTCCGTTCCTCAATCAGGGGATAGAAAATATCAAAGAAAAAGAGGGAGAAATCCTTGTTGAGACTATCCTTAAATGCAGTTCTGATGCCGGTATTCTCCCTCTTGTTGAGAGGGTTAATATAAGTTTCAGTGCTTTCCCTGAATATACCGCTCCACTCAACACAATCGTGTTGAGAGCCGCCGACGCACAATACTCTGACAGGAACATGGGGAAGGCGTTTTCCCTCTATCAAAATGTGATAAAACGTGATCCCGAAAAGCCCAATGTCTGGTTTCGTTTGCTCGCCACAGCAGATGCCATAGGTCGTCATAAGGAAGCCGTAGAAATACTTCGGGAGGCTGCTTCACGTTCTTCCTCTTCATCAATACGGGAGGGGATACAGGGCAAGTTGATGGCTGATGCCGGAGATATTTCCGGTGCGATACCTCATTACCGGAAAAGCTTGACTGACGATCCTGAACAGGATGAACTGCGCCTGGATTTTTTTAATCTCCTGCTGGGATCTGAATTCTTCGACGAAGCACGGGAAGAAAAAGACTGGTTTTCCCGGCGGCTGGCATCAGGAGATAAAACAGCCAGGGTCTATCTGGCTGAAATGCTGAGTTCCCTTCATGAACATCAAGAAGCAGTGAAAATATGGCAGGAACTCCATCTTTCATATCCGGAAAATCCCCGCTATGCGGTTGAAACAGCGAGGTCGCTCTTTTCTCTCTGCAGAGCAAAAGAAGCTGTATCAATTCTTGAAAAGATTATAGAGATCAAGCCAACTTCCCGTGCATATGAACTCATTGCCGAAATAGAAATAGCCCAGGGAAACGTGCAACAGGCTTTTTTCTGGACTGACAAGGCTATGGTAATGCAGCCATCTCCGGGCATTCTGAAAATCCGTGCCAGTGCTGCAGAATCCCTTGGCAATTATAAAGCTGCGCGGGAAGCAGCAGAATCCGTTCTCAAATCTGATCCCGGGAACATCGCCATGGCCCGTATTGCAGGCAAGGCGCTCTTTTCAATGGAGTTGGTCAAAGAGGCGAAATCCTACTATTTAAATCTTATTGTCCGGAATGAAGAATTCCTGCCAGGATTAATCGCCCTGAGGGATATCGCATACGATCAGCAAAACCCTGATGACGCCCTCAAGCACACAAAACAGATTCTTGACCAGAGACCTTGGGACATAAATGCTGATATCCGTTATGCAGTGTCCCTCGGAGTCGAGGAACAATTCAACCCAGCCCTGAAATCCTTGCGTGACATCACGGAAAAGGATTTCCGAGAGGCGGTTCCGGTGATGGCTTATGACAACGTTACCCAATGTCACTATAGCGGCAGGAATACCACCGGGCAGATTGTTTCCCACTGGGAACGCCTTCATAACGAAGGCTATATATTCATCATTCCATCTGAATTGAATGCCGCTGCTGATCAACTGAGGACAATCGCTGTCATCGTAGATCCCGAACCTGATGCCCTGCCGGTGCTCGATTCAGCACTAAAACGCATTGGGGGGCGGGCTGTTCTGGCAATAAGGACTGGTTCCCTCTCGAACCTCGTTCCGGGAAGTCCGGACCCTTCAATCCTGAAAAAATTAAGAGAAAGCGGAAGATGGATCATTGCATCGAGCGGACCGGAAACTTTCCAGCGTTCTCCGGTTACCAGTTCCGGAACACTCGGCAATCCCCTGACCCATACAATCTTCTCCCATACCATGAAAAGTGAAGATGAAACCATGATGTCCAAGCGTCTTGATACCTTGCTCGCTGATGCTTCCCGTGAGTTGGGTTCCTCTGCGCCACGCATCTTCGTATATCCCGGGGGTGACTACGGACAGTTCTCTCTCGACACCGATCCGAACCGCATTGAGACTCTCAAGAAGAGTATTGGGGAACAGTTCGATTTCGCAATTGCGGGTGACGATTACGGATTTATCACACAGGGGTTTGATCCCTCCAGGTTGTCCGGTCGTTTTGTGCCCCCGCAATGGGATGAAGAGGGATTGATGAAGCATATGCATGAAAACAATCCTCTCGTACGATCGCACCTCGAACTGGCCAAGGTCTTATACTGGCAAAGTCAGTATGAAAAGGCGCACAAGGCGTTCCAGAAAGCTGAAACGCTGGGAGCAGATCCTCTTGATGTCAATTTTCACTGGGGCAACAGCGCATATCAGGAGGGAGACCTTGCATCAGCGCTCAAGAGGCTAAATCTTGCAAAAGAACTTGACCCTGCATCAAAGAGAATTCTGATATCTCTTGATCGTGCCGAGAACCGGGCAAGGCCCCTCTTCAGATTCAACTATAGCGGATGGGACGACGCGGATAACCGCAGCTATGAGAAATACAGATTATCAGTTGAAGGGTATGTCAGCAGAAAAGTCAGCCTAGAGCTTTTTGGTGACTACAGTCGATGGTCCCGGAAAAACATCGGCGATGAAGATGGCACCCGGACAGGGGCGGGCATTCTCTGGCACTTTGCTGACGAGCGCTGGGTAAAAGCACGTCTGTGGTATTTGTCTGTCAGCCATATTGACGACCATTTCGGCGGTCTTTTGAATATCCATTTGCCGAATGCACCCTTTGGCGGGTATGTCGAGCTCGAGGCTGAACGTCAGGAGGTCGATACGGTAGAAGCCATTCGGGAAAAGACAATGGCAAACACGTATACGCTCTATACTTATTCGCGAATCAGGGATTTCTGGGATCTGTATGCCGACTTTTCCTATACTGCGCGTTCGGACAATAATGATACCTACATGTCAGAAGGAAGGTTTGGATATCGTTTCCATGAATGGCCGTTCCTTGGCGCCGGCTATGCATTCCGTTTTGCAGACAGCGACCGCAGTCCCGATGAATACTGGGCTCCTGTGAAACTCCAGCAGCATCAGCTCTATGCCGCATCACGCGGAGCATATAAGAACCTGCATTATTCCTTGAGTGTCCGGGCCGGCTATGCCGAAGAAGAAGATACAGACTGGCGTTTTGTCTGGGGAACTCGGTTAACGGTCAATTATCTGATCTTTTCCCGTCTCAGCCTTAATGGCGAAATCAATTATCTTGAATCACCGGTATATGACAGAACTGCCTGGTTTCTCGGAATCTCTTTCAGGTTCTAACACTATCGTTTTACCGGTCAGGCAGGGTCTCGATTTTCTTTTCCTCTGTTTCACGTGTTTGCGACTTCTTCATTAACTGCACCGCTTGAGAAACGGTATAGAAAGGCAGTTTCTCAGCAGCATATGAAATAACCTTCCGGAAATAGGAGAGTTGAATTCCGTAACAGGGGCCGATTATGAAACTCGCCTGCGTTTCTGACATCTTTGATAAATCATCCTGAAAAACGGTAATCGTGTCCCCTTTGATATTTTCAACTTTTACCGGCATGTAGACACGCCTGCGGATATCAGGCACAAGGCAAAAGTCGTTCCTTGAGGGCAGTTCCACATTTCGGTCGGAGACCAATGAACGAGCTGAAAGGGATTGTACGGTGCCTGTAAAAAATTCCTCATCAGGTAATACCTTGTGGCCGTAAAGGAAAAGTAATTTATTCTGCTCCCGGACAAAATCGATCCATTGAAATATCTGCGGTAAAGGCACATAAAAGCTGATATCAAAGTCGGTCCCTGGGATCGATCCGTCCCTTCCGATACTATCGTCTGCAGCAAAGACTTCGTCCCGACGGAAACTGGAGAACCTTTTTATGACTTCTTTTGCTAATTCTTTAGAATATGCATTATAGGGGAATACGATCGATTGTATTTTCAGACCCTTGGCGTTCAATTCTTTTACCGAGTCCTCAAGTTCGCTGCTGACCCATGCAGGAAGGCCTTTTTGTTTTATATATGACGGTGCATTAAAATGGTGGTAGGTATGAGTGCCAATTTCCCATCCATATCTGTTCTGCAAGGTGCGGAGATCCTCAAAGCTCAGATCGCCAAAATTGATTCGCTGGTTATTCACAAATCCTGTTGCCACTCCACCGACATGTGATAACTCAGGGGCAATAATGTTTATCCAGCTGGGATATCCATCATCAAAAGCAATCACTATGCCGCCATGGTTCTCTTCAGGATATACCGGCAAGGGGGATATGAAATGCATAAGGAAGAGAAGGAAAGCAAGGAGGAAGCGGATCCCTCTCACACCTCTCTTGTTCACAATACCCATACTTGAAAAATAGAAACTCTTAACGCTCATTGTCAAGCCTTTTCTCCAATTCAGTATATTGAAATTATTTCTCTACCCTTTATAATGTAAAAGCATGTATCGTCTTGCTTATCCAAAAAAATGCAGTTCGCAGACCAGACAGATAAGGAACGACTGATGAGGATACTTAACCGTGTTCTTCTCGCTCTTGTTCTCATCTTTTCTTTTGGATGCTCATTACAGAAATCCTGGCGAAGCACTCTCTATCCGGGAGACTGGTCACCCGGGCACAAAGACTCTTTAGGCCGGTTTCTCCATGATTTCTCATATGCAGGATATCGCCTGGGTGAAGAGGAAATCCCCAAAGATATTAAGGGCATTCTTGTGGATGTCACCCGTTCTCCTTTTCATGCAGACAGTTTAGGTATTCATGATGCAACAGAGGCTATCCAGGGTGCGCTTGATTTTGTTGGTGAAAAAGGAGGCGGCGTGGTCTATCTGCCTCCCGGGACTTACCGCATAAAGCCTCCCTCAGGCAATACTTCTGCACTTTGGATCAAATATGCAAAAGTAGTCCTTCGGGGCGCAGGCCGCAAGAAAACATTCCTTCTGAGTGATGAGACCACTATGAGGGAGAAAAGTGTTATTACAGTTTATCCGCTTAACGGGGGGGACTGGCATGAACCTGTCAGTAAACCGGTTGCCCTGTCACAGGATTTATTGGAACCAACAATCAGGATACCTGTTGAAGATATAAGAAATCTTCGTGTCGGTGACTGGATCATTGTTCGCGCCGACGCCACAAGAGCATTTGCTGGCGATCACAATATGGGATACAGTGATGAGCCCTGCGAGGAATCATACATACCCTGCCCTTGGAACGCGAAATTAAACGGCATTACTTTCTACCGCAGAATTGTTGCGATAGACCCAGAGGAAAATGTCCTCTTTATCGATATACCGACGCGGTATTCTCTCAAAAAGAGAGATAACGCCCGGGTCTACAAGGTTGCTTCCTCTATCGAAGAAGCAGGAGTTGAGGACCTGTCCATAGGGAACAGGCAGAGTTTCCGGCCAGGATGGGGTGATACCGATTACAGAGAGGCGGAAGAGAACAAAGGAAAAGGAGCTTACCAGGTGCATTTTTCTTCCCTCATAAAAATACAGCATGCAGTGAACTGCTGGGTACAGCGCGTAACAACATATGCACCACCAGGGAATTCAGCCGATGTTCATATGCTCTCAAACGGGATACTGATCTATAAATCCCGCAGCATTACTATTCAGGATTGTGCTCTGTCCTCACCGCAATATAAAGGTGAAGGAGGCAATGGATATGCTTTTATCATCCGGGGGAGCGATAACCTGCTCATTGACTGTGAGGCACAGAATACACGACATGGATATTCACTGCTGAGCATGTGGACCCATGGGAATGTAATTTTCCGTTCCTCATCATATAATGCCCGGTATCCTGTCGATTTCCATATGCATCTGAGCGTTGCAAACCTTCTGGATAATATAACCCTGAACCAGGATTATATAGAAGCAAAATACCGGCCTTACGGCACAACTCTCCACGGACAAACCACAACACAGAGTGTCATATGGAATACAAATGGTGTTCAATATAAGGACGGGAAAGATTATATTATTGATTCAAGACAGTTCGGAACCGGATACGTTATCGGAACCAGGGGTCCGTCATCCTCTGTGAAAACCACCCCTGTGACAATCAATGGATATGATACATCACCTGAAGATTTTGTAGAGGGGATCGGGCTTGGCAAAACCCTTGTCCCTCATTCTCTCTTTCTCGATCAGTTGAAAAGACGCACTGCTCACCCAACAGAGTGACCGGGGGAAAAGCAAGGGACGATCGGTAATATCAGGATGCTCATAATGCAACCCTCTTTATTGACGGAGTGTTTTATATGCAGACAGTATCCTGAATAAATTCTCATCGTTTCCTCCCAGCTTCCAGATCATCACCTTACGATATCCGTTTCTGGAAGCAGCTCCCCACTTCTCCCCGATACTGATATCATCTTCAAACCATATTTCAGCGCCATCTTTCTGACGGGAAAACGGCACATTGTTAAAAAACCCTCTTCCATTCTTCACTGCATACTGAGTCATCCTCTGTCCTTCTCTCCATTCGAGTTGCCGGACTTTCCCATCGGAACCCCAGGAGAACCCTCCAACTGCCAGCGCAATCCCGGGCGCATTATACCTATCACACGCGCCCCGCTTTCGCAGTGAAGATATGAATCTGGCTGTAGCGCGGGGCCCTGGTCCGGTATGCGGGCCATGAAGATTATATCCCATAACGGTAAGCGACACCGTTGAGGGAGCTGGCAAAGGTCCGCGCCGTGGTTCTACAACAACATTAAGCCCCAGCCCGTTGTGTTCGAGTTCCGCAGACAATGCAGAGACAAACGCACGATAGTTATCCTGATCAGAAACATCGAGGCCTTCGTAATCGAGATCTAGTCCTGCAAACCCGTCTTCTTTCATCCTTTGTACGATGTTCTTTACATGCTGGTTAAGCTGAAGAGGATCAGCAATGAGTTGCCGCACAATATTGCTGTCTTTTAGACTGACGCTGTTGGGTGTACGCAGATCGTTCACCAAAGTTACCCATGGAGAAAAACCGGTTTGTTGGGAAAGGGCAAAAAATGGCGGCATGATGTCTCCAAGATGAGGCGCATGCCGGATGTTTCCGGACGCATCCAATTCATATGCAAAAAGGGAGACACGGTCAAACAATCCTCCGTTTTGTTCAAGCTCCTGTATTCCCCGCTCTCCATCCCAGTATACTATCCATGCGCCAATATGCTGTGGCGGCCTAATTTCCTCTCCAGGAGCACAGTACCCCAAACAGAGAAGAATCATCGATAAAAACAACCATGATTTCAGTTGCAGTGCGAATTGCATACAGGGATATCTACCAGCTTCCCCCGCCTCCGCCTCCAAAACCGCCGCCTGAAAACCCCCCGCCTCCGAATCCCCCGCCTCCGCTTATTCCGCTTCCTCTTGGCGCTGCATACATCGCAGAAGCCAGGCTCGAAGTCGCTGAGCTTATGGAACGGGAAAACACATAGGGGTTGAATGCCCTCATACTTGTTTGTGACGCATACCATTGAGGGGGTTCCTGATAAATCCCCTCGAATGCCTTCGCCCAGTTGTCGACGACATCGAGCGCAATCGCATAGGGCAGGAACTTTGAGAACAGTTCCCTGTCCCCCATCCTCTGCAGTTTGTCCTTCTCTGCTCTGCTCATAAATTCCTGGAATCCAAGAATGTCCATATAGGCAGATGCGCCGGCTTTGGTTTTCGCAGGCATTACCCTTGCAAAGGCCAATATGGGGAGCCCCATGAGTATACCGGCGACCACACTCTTTGGTGACTGCATAAGCCATGTGAGCACAAGAATGCTGAAGAGTATCAGCACACCCCCTGCCGTGAGGTAGACCTTTCTGACCTTGTCAGGGCTGACGAGAAAATATTTTTTGTTTACAAGCTCGCCATAGAGAGTGCTTTTCAGCAGATCAAGTTCTTTGTAAAAGCTGTTTTTCAGTTCCGATATCATTCTTCCCGGCACCGGCAGCTCAGAAGTGAACAGGCTGGCCATAAGTACTTTTTCAAAAGGACTGAGACTTTCATCAGGCTCTTTCAACCTCTTCAGGTAGTAATCAGTTGAGTCGACGATCAGTCCCTCAATCTTTGTTTCCTCAATAGTGAGAAATCCCTTCACCGCCAGTCCGACAAGAGTCGAAGTAATATCCCTCGGATCGAGTTTTTCATCCACCAGTGCCCCTACTTCTCCGGGTGTTAAGGGAACATTCTTATATTGCGGTGGTTCATACATAACCGTGACAGATTCTTTCACCCTGGGGTCTCTTCCACGGGAACGCCACACGCCACCCATGAATATGAGAGAAAAAAGGGGGAGGACAAAGACCCAGTTTTCCCTGATATTCAGCGCCCACAGGAATTTGTTCCAGGCAGACGGCGGGACAACAAGGCCTTTGTCCCACCCAAATGCTATGGTCAGTCCTTCTTTGGAACTCAGACCTCTCGTTGCAGAGAATTCCCCGGAATTATGCGATGCTTCATACTCACAGGCTGCCTCTTTGGAACCGTGAGCTCCTGTGTAACATGCGGCCCACAGGTGCTGGCTTTTGTTTTTCGCAGCAAGAGTTACACGGGCTGATGCTAGATCGATAGGCGACCACCAGTAGTTCCCGGTCACATTCCAGTAGAGTTCATCATGGTCTTCAAAGAAGAGGACCGCATTCCTTACGGTATACGAGATCACATATGTCTGGCGACGCTCGACATATGACTGCGAATCACCGATTCTGATGTTCAGAACATTTCCCTTTCTCGTGACCCGGTATTTCCAGTCTTTCCCCGATGGGTCGGCTACAGAGAGCACCGAGATCGGCGTAGTGATCTTACCGCCCCGCTCGTCTTCATATTGGAAAGGGATCTCCCGGTAGATGCCGTGTCTCGGTCTCTGGAATTCCACTTCGATAGTTTCCCGCACCGTGAGTTCAGAATCTTCGTGTATGGAAATATCGGCATGGAATGAGTTGATTACAAAGTCCTGAGCCGACAGAGGAGCACTATGGAAAAATCCTGCAATGAACAGGAGAAAGAGGAGCAGGATTCCCTTGCTCATCAGAAACTGACTTTCACCGGCTTTCTCTCAACATCCGGGGCCTCAAGTTCAAAAAATTCAGCCTGTTTAAAACTGAAGGTAGATGCGACGATATTTGACGGGAAAGATTCTATCGTAATATTGAAATCCCTGACTACAGCGTTGTAGTAACGCCTCGCATATTCAATGTTGTCTTCGAGTTCCTTCAATTGGGTCTGAAGCTGCATGAAGTTCGCATTTGCCTTGAGGTCGGGGTATGCCTCTGCAAGGGCAAAGAGACTCTTCAGGGTCTCCTTCAGCATATTCTCGGCCTGTGCCTTTTCACCAGGGGTAGCAGCCCTCATTGCGGAAGAACGTGCTTTGGTCACATTTTCAAGGACTGTTTTTTCATGGGACGCATAGCCCTTTACCGTCTCAACAAGGTTCGGTACGAGATCATATCTCTTTTTCAACTGCACGTCGATGTCCGACCATGACGACTGTACGGTATTCCTCAGACGGATGAGTTTGTTATAGAGTGTAATACCGTAGGAGATAAAAGCGACGAGGATTCCAAGAGTTACAAGGGTTGGGATCATAATGCCTCCTTTCTTTCTCTGCTTCGAAATATGCTCTGCTCACATTTACCACAATTGTATCACAAAACCCCTGTATCGTCTTCAAGATGCGGCGATCGTTATGCCGCATCCTGTGCAGTAAAATGTTATGCTGCCTTTTCAATCTCTTTTGCTTCATATTCCGGGAACATAATTATTGCCGGATGAATGTCAAATGACTTTGCAAGTTGTTCAGCACGCTTTTTGCCAATTTCTATTTTCTCATTTTCCAAAAGGCTTATATTGGGCACACTTATACCAGACCGGCGTGCAAGTTCAGCCTGGGTCCAACCTTTCAGTTCGCGGAGCATTCGAATGGTCTCACCTGTTGTTAAAACAGCATGAGACTTTGCTGCACTATATGCGCTTAGCCGAGATTTCATGTGATCCTCCTAATATTTATGTGGCGTTATTTCCATAACTAAAACTGTAACGACATCTCTCTCCACCTTATATATAACCCTATATTGGTCGCTCAAACGTGATGAGCGTTGCCCCTTGCGCTCTCCCTTTAATTTTTCATCATGAAATCCGGGAAATGCTTTCAACTTTTCCGGGCCATGCCGAAAAACAATGTTTTTCCAAAGTTCATATTTTTTTACTACAGTCAGCGGTAATTTAAGACACTGTTTGGCTATATCACGATGTTCTTTTATGCGCCACATTATTAATTATAATAACTTATCAAAATTAATAATACAAGGAATAATTTCGTGCTGTTATTGTCTCCGCAGTATGGTTCATGATTGTTCTGGAGAACTCCAGCTATTGCCTTCTTTACAGTACAGGAATAGCTTAACGTACGGTAACGAATGAATTACATGAATCGGATTCATGTGTTATGGTTACACACAGTTACCGGGATATTTAGGTTTTAAGTCATTCATTTGTTTTTTGGCATAACGAGTCTGTAGAAAAAGTCCCTTTTGGAGAAATAGCTCAAAATCAGGGGGTCTCTTACCCCTGCGGTAACTTGAGATCGTTCAATATAGCGCATTCTACGCATTTAAATTTTTCTTTTAAAGTACAAATATTTTGTCAAGGGACTTATTCTACAGCTTCAACGGCAAGGGTGAGGCGTAGGGGGAAAATGGAAAACAGGGTAAATAGGCGCTGTCCCTATTATTTCCAAATGGATTTTTGACTTCTTCACTGGTTAAGCGATCATTTTTACTCCTTTGGATTTCCTTTTAGGTAAAATATTAGTGTTTTCAAGCAGAGATTTTTGCAGCCGATAGCGCTTTGTCCAGACATTTTCTAACTTCTTCCGGCTTCCTCGCAACAACATACTGCCAATATCCAAAACGTTGATCGACATTGACCGCGTTTATCCAACGTTCTGCTGCCGCTGCCTTGATTGATTCAAGTTCATCGAATCCTTTCGTTTCAAGGATCAAATAGGACTCATGCCCGTTAGTGTTCAAACGAATGATAAAGTCCGGAATATAATCGTGGCACTGACCATTGTAGAAATAAGGAATTGCAAATCCCATTCCCTGGTTCTTTGCAAAAGCAGCAGTAGCAGGATGCGTATCAATATAATAAGCGGCTGACTGTTCCCAGGCGCGAGTATCAGCAACAATATAGTTCAGATGAGAGCGCTCCACTTCACGCACCTCTTTACTTGTCCAGAAATCAACGTCTGAAGTCGAGCCAGGGCCTCTGCTTGACTCATAGACAGCTACCTCAGGAGTTTCGCCTGTCGTTACATCAGGTTTTATGCCGCTTAAAAGGCTTTCTATTGCCCAGCCATAATAGGGAGATAAAAAAACATCAAGGATATTTGCCGGACTAACCGGCTTTACTTTTTCGCTTAGATAGAGATCAACAATTCTGACAATCTGAGGGAAAAGGACCTGAACAGGTGCCTCGCAGTTTGGTTGTGATGCGTATACCCGTGTTATGTCACGTGCAAGCTCAAAAACCAACTCCTGAAACCGACGGCCTGCTCTGTAAGGATTCAAGTCCACATTTTCCAGCTTGCCCGGTCCCAACAATGACGGCCTTCCCTGATTGCTGAGAAGCGCCGCTTTCATCTGTACTTCAGGCGGAATGTGGAGAGGGTTCAGAATAAGTTCAGGAATGACTTTCCAGTCCACTGATATTCTGTTGCGTATTGCCTGCGTATACCCTTCAACACGTGGAAACTTAATCTCATATCGGGCCTTCGCCGGGATAGCATATACATGGTAGCGCTTGACCGGTGGTGTTCGCGGACCATCCTTCGTTTCCTTAAAAGGAATTATTTCGAAGGGAACGCCAAAAACCTTTGCGACTTCTTCAGTAAGTTTTCCATCCTCACCCACATCGTAGTTTGATCTCCGCAGCCCACGGCCCACGACCTGTTCGCAAAGCAGTTGAGACATAAAGGGACGAAGTCCGATTATATGTGTAACAGTGTTACAATCCCAGCCTTCCGTTAGCATCCCTACACTAACGATACAGCGGATGTCTCTGCCGGGTGGATATAACGGCCTGTCCAGTTTCTTAGCCAATTTTTCGAATCCTTCAGGATAGAGCGGCCGTCCCTGCCTGTCCCGGGGCCATTCCAACTTGCCGATGGTATCAAGAGTAAAACGCATCCAACAAAATTCATCGCTCTTTGTCTCTCCAGTGTCGGTCTCATGGACAACCTTGGAGTCGACCCTGAAAGTGTTAATCTTGCCGTTATTACGGAACCCTTCGATGTTCGACGGCGGAATTCCGGCAGGTGGCTTGTTTTCTGCAAGCCATTCGTAAATGACCTTTGCTATCTTCGTATTTTTGCAGACAAGGATAAACACGGGCGGTCTGGGATCATCAACGTTCTTCTCCCATTCCTGGCAGAGCTCGGCCCATAGACCAGCAAGCATAACAATCGGAGTATGTGCCCATTTGAGGATCGCCTCAGGCTTTGGGGCTTCTTTCTTGCCGCCGCGCTCTGAAGTTGTAAGGTGCGGCAAAATCCACCGCCAGATATTGAAATAACCGGGGATCTCTTTACCCGTCGTATCTCGCACCGCAAGCTGGGGGATTTTGGTAAGCCCTGATTCTATAGCATCGGTCAGCCCAAATTCACTCACCACCCAGGGGAAGATTCTATTGCTGTCAGGTCCCATTCTGCCAAGAAAATATGGGGTAGCAGAGAGATCCACACAAAAATTAATACCTCGATGTTTATGAACACGATCAAGGCCCTCCACCCAAACAGTAGCTTCCTTGAAGAACTCTTCTCCCTCCTCTTCCTCGCCGAAAAGGTCTTCCTCGCCTTCTTCCGGTTCCGGCCTCCTGATTCTGTAAGCGTGATGGGCTTCATCATTAAGCACAAGGATATTTTGCTTTGCGCCGATGTCCCGGCCAAGCACCCGATTCAATAGCGCGGTATCACTCTCGACGTATTTGGTGGATTCGACCTTTACTTTCCTGAGATTTCCCTGTTTGTCGCGCTCCTCAGAAACTATATTCAGTATCCCCGCATCCACTTGTTTAGTCAAATCCTCCAATGTCAGATATCGTGTGCCGCGAGCGGTAGTAGTCTTGTCCGCAATGGTAATCGATTCTGTAATACTTACAGGAACTCCGGTCTTTGATACTTTTGCACTGACACCCCCGGTCTGCATGACCTGCGGCTCAAATACATGCCAGTTCGTTATCAGTATCTTTCCTTTTGTAAGATCGGGCATGAGATGCGCCGGCACAAGATCACGAGTTCTGTATATGCTTGCCTCTCCCCGTTCAGGGTCAAGCTCCTGCAACCTGCTCCGAATCGTTACATTAGGACAGACAATAAGCACAGCATCCGAAAAACGGCTGTCACTTTTATTGTTAATTTTGTTCAAGATACTCCATGCAGACACCATGCCCATTACCATCGTTTTTCCGGACCCAGTCGCCATCTTGCAGGCATAGCGGCTGAATGCTTTAAACCCCTCGGCTTTTCGCTCTTCGCCCGGCTCGTCAGGCGGAATGGAGATGCCCTGCAAAAAGTCAGCGCGTGCCTCATTCAGGAAAATAATAGTTTCCGCAGCCTCAAGTTGCGCGAAAAAAAGCTTGCACGGCCTTCCGTCCCGATGCCAGTAATTAAGGAGTTCATAGGTGATGCCTGTTACGCCTCCTTCTCCCTTAAGCGCCAGCAGCAGCCACTCCTTCATACGGTCTCGAATGCGATTAACAAGCTTCAGCTCAATAGCGGTGCCGATACCTTCAGGAGATTCAGACATGGATTTAAGCGGGGGGCGATAAAAATACATTGCCGGTCTCCGGCCTTCTACTTGTATGGGAGGCTCACCTTCGATAATGCGCCAATATGATGAAGGCTCAATGTAAGGCGAATTGAGAATTGGTTCCGGTACTTCGTACTGGTTCATAGGCCCCTTACAGAGATGAGTCTTTCAACGCCAGTCACAAAGGCATTGAGACTTGGAGACTGAGGCTGATCCAAGTTGAGATGCGGTGCAATCTTCATTGACCATTCAAATTTGTCGCGGCCATCACATTCGTGAGGTTTACGACCAATAATTTCCGCCAGTTTTTCCCAGGAACCCATCACACTGTCGGGCTGGATATTTGATAGCCTCTGTGTTCGTGCTCTCCTGTAAGCTAACCGTATTGCATTTGAATCAGCGAGAAACCATGATTCTGTCTCTTCGACTGCAATACGAAACAGTACACAGTCTGGCCGTCTGTCAAGCATAGAATAAAGGCTGACCAATGACTCTTTTAGTGTCCTACAATCAGCGTTGTCGCTATCAACAAGCACAACAATACAATACCACTCGGGCATGTGAGCATAGCCTCTTAATTTCGCGGGGAGCTGATCAAGCAGTCCACGTTTTCTTGGATCGGGCAAAGAAAGTGGATTTGCAGGTAATGATCCCTTGCCTCTATGGGGGTGAATGCGAAAGTGTTCGTTTTCTTTAAGATTAAAACGGCGGGTTAGTATCTCTTTGACCGCAGGAACATCAGAAGATCCTTCAGTCAACACTTCAAGGAAAATCATGGATTGCCTCTACCAAAATGATTGCTGTACCAAAGACTGCCCAAGGGTAGACCTTCTGCATATAAATCTTTAACGCTTGGGATGTCGGCAGCACGAATAACCGAGCTGAAACCATTTTCATTCTTTTCTAAAATCCAAACCTCATCCGGCTTAAGAGCATCAATAAGGTAAGGTGAATGCGTTGTAAGGATAATTTGAGGTCCACCAGGCTTTCCAGCATAGTGCTTCATTTCTTTGGCCAGAGGCTCCAATAATTGATGATGGAGACCATTTTCAGGCTCCTCAATTCCTATAAGCGGTGCTGGATCAGGGTCCTCTAACAAAAGGAGATAAGCAAACATCTTCAATGTACCATCAGACATATCCAGAGCATAAAATGGATCGACATAACCTCTTTCATTAAACTGCAGCAATAATCTGCCATCATCAGATCTTGTTGCACTTATCTTTTGAATACCTGGTATTTTTCTTGATATGCTCTGAAGAACCTCTGCAAATTTCTTACTGTGCTGGCGTTCCATAAACTGGACATAATTAGCCAGATTCTCACCGGTTCGGTTCAGATGTTTTTGAGCACCCGCAACAGGCATGCCTCGTGCCAGTTCCGGGAAAAAATATGATAAATACCAGCCTTCTAAGAACTGACGAAACTGCACAATACGTGGATGTTCCGCTAAATTACCTAATGTTGTAATCCCAAGCCGCCGTGGGTCTTTAAGCTTTACATCAATCTTAGTGCTACCCTCTTCATTTTCCGTTGCTTCTCCTGCCCATGCATACCCTTTGCCGTTAGTAACTTCTAAGAAAGAATAAGGCTGCCCGACCATTTTCTGCCCTTTTCTTCTTTGCCTCAATCTCTCGCGATAAACATATGGCCGCCCCGTTTTCTCATCAAAATCAATTTCAAGGGAATAGCTTATAGGTCGTGCTTTAGTTTCTTCTCTATAATAAATTTCAAATCGAATAGGCTCAGACTGACCTTTTGTTTGCAGTCTTTCAAACCCGCCCCTATGTGATTTTTCACATGCTTCTTCAACACCGGATAACAGGCAATCCCCTAAAAATCCAAATGCATCCATCAACGCGGATTTTCCACTTCCGTTAGTGCCGATTATCGCAATTAATCTCTGTAGCGGGTCAGCAGCTCGATTTTCAAAAGTTTTGCCTAAGGTGACATCCTTAAGTGAACGATAGTTTTGTATCCGAATGCCTTCGATCCTTGCCATCTCAGTCTTTCACCTCCTTCAAACCTTTCACCACCAGCAATTCATTCCCCCTGTCATCTATCACTTTCACTGCAATCTGGCCGTGTTCGCCAGCCTCAAAGGGAGCGCTTACAGTTCCGGCCAAGTGGTCCCAGACGCTTTCTTCATGAGTGGACTTTAAGGCACGTTTTAAGTTATCCCATGCGCTTGTGCGCGGGAAGAATGCCTGGCTGACGTGGAAGCAGAGGCCGTTGTAATTCGCATCGAGGAACCATGCAGGCACGTCGTCGCCTTTGCGGTGATCCACATCCATGGTGACAGGATCGAAGACGTCGAGGCCGATGAGTTCGACCTGATACGTGTCCGCCTCTGTAGGGGCAGGTTTGCCCTGCCCTGGGCGCGAAGACCGCGCCCCTACACGGGTCAAACGAATTTCCGGCAGACCGCAAACGCTGAATATCTGGCTTGAGCGCATATTCTTCAGGAGATCGCCCATCAAAAGGTCCGGCGTTGCCTGAACATACGTTGCAGGCACGCCGACAGCAGCCTCGCAATTATCAAGAAAGTTCCTTGCCCCCGGCTGAATGGCAAAGCCGATCACAAAAAGGTGAGAATAATTCTTTGCATGAGCCTCCCGTGCGGCTTCGTATACAAGCTTTTCGCTGATCGCCCCGTTTTCCGGACCGAAGAGAATTGCCACTGCTTTTTGAGACAAGGGAAACGCAAGTCCATCTTTTTCTGCGGCTTCATTAACTGCATCATGCAGCGTTGCTTTCATGCCATATGCTGTTGCGTCCACAGCCGCCTCGGCAGAAAGTGAAAGTGTTTTCGCTGGTTTGCGGATACCTTTGAACTCGACAGTCTTCCCACCGTCTAAGTGTAAAACCGGCGATCTGCGCAGCACCTCAAGCATTCGGTCGATGAAGGAGCCGTGCTCGCCTGCTTCCGGCGCACCGGAATCCTCGATGCCGTCGCCTTCCCAATCAACCGGCGTCGGAATAGTCGCCTCAAGGCAGAAAGGCCCGGTGACACGGGTGATTTTATTTACCACCTCCGGCCTGTCAACCAGAACCTCTTCCGCAGGCGGCTCATTGTTGGCAATGGACTTGAGGGTAATATGCGGCACAATACCGCCTACCTCTTCGCCTTTATTGTTCTGCTTACGTTTATAGACAAAGCCACCCGCTGGGCCGTGTTCAGATTCTCTGAGTTCGTAATAGGGAAATGTTGCCGTCAACAACCGTTGCCTTGCAAGCGCAAGCGGAACACGGCTTGTGTCAATTGTTATCCAGCGTCTTCCCCATTGCTCGGCCACATACGCTGTTGTCCCACTGCCACAAGTGGGGTCGATCACAAGATCGCCGGGCGAGGTAGTCATGAGAATGCAACGATCGATGACTTTAGTGTTTGTCTGAACCACATATAGTTTTGATGCAGCAAACGTACTTCTGACAGTATCATCCCACATGTTATTAAAAGGAGCAAAAGGGAAGTCTTTTTCGTAACGTTTAAACGTTAAAGTATTCCCAACAGCAAACAAACGGCCAACTTTAGAGAGAGTTTCTAAACCACCTCGGTGGGTCTTCCAATGCTTATTGTTTCCTATGTCGTATTTCTTGCCATTAAATTCAATAGGGAGAGATCCTTCTGGTGAATAACCTTGTGATGTAAGATTGGAACTTTGAAATCTCTTTGCATCCACCAGATCATCGGCCATATTTGATGGGGCTTTAACAATTTTCCCATCAGAAAGTTCGAGCCAAGTAAAACCTGACTCAATCATATCAGTATCTCTCGATTTATAAAGGTTGTTGACTTTAACGGTATTGATGTCTTTGGCATACCAAACCAAGAAATCGCAAACATTTGACAGTAAATCTGTTTCCTGATATGCGGTCTTTTTAAACTGAATGATTGAAACAAAATTCTCCGCCCCAAACACCTCATCCATCTCTTCTCGTACATGATGCAGATTCTCATCACTTATCTGCACAAAGATGCTTCCGCTTGGGGTGAGCAGTTCCCGCGCTATCAGCAGCCGATCGCGCATATAGGTGAGGTACGAATGCAGGCCGAGTTCCCACGTATCCCGGTAAGCCTTCACCATCTCAGGCTCGCGTGTCATGTCGTCGTCTTCGTTGTGCTTCACATCGCGCTTCCGCACAAAGGGCTGGAAGTTCGAGCCGAATTTCACGCCATAAGGCGGATCCATGTAGATCATCTGCACCTGTCCGCCCAAACCTTCGTAGTGCACGAGAGAGTTCATGACGACAAGAGAATCACCGAGCACAAGGCGGTTGACCCACTTGTCTTTATATTCATACGCCTTAAGAATCTGGTCGGTGATCGAATGCTGCGGGTCGCCGAAGAGATTGAACATATCAACCTGCTTGTCCTTCTTATGGCTGGCGAGAGTCTCGATAATTGCCTTTGTTGAAAGCCGCTCATGGACAAACAACGGCAGCGTCGGAACATCAAACGACAACCTTTCGGCCTTGCCGGTCCAATTCAGAAAAGGCTTGCCAAGGGCCTTAAGCCCGTCGGCAATTGAGTTGACTGTGGCCTGCGCCTTATCAATCTCAAACTGAATCTTTGCCCGCTCCTCTTCCGTCTTGGCGCTCTTAATCTTTGCCCGGAGTTCCGCCAGGGATGCAATCACGTCGTACAGCTTTGCGATAAGGGCCTCACCCTGTTCGCGTGCCGGATTCTGACCGTCCCATTCGAGAGCCGGCGAAAGAGAAGAATCGTAGCGATAGGTTACAGGAGGCTTTTTCTTTCGGAACTGGGCCTGCGTCCCGACCTCAGGCCGCATCAAACTTTCAGCGGTTGGATGCCGATAAGTTTCTGTAATGTCCTTTTGGGAAGAACCAGTTTTGCTGGTGACTTTTAATTTTTTAATAGTTGTTTGTTTTTTAGGTCTCGGCATTATTTCAACCTAATACTACAGTGTATTTTTCATAACATATGTCATATACAAATTTCTTAAAATATTATAGGTTTTAGGTAATATTTGCAACGCATTGCGTGTAAGCTGTTAATTTTCAGTGTGACCAAATTGTGACAGAAAATATCGGAAAGCACATAAAATAGGCAATCACACAGAAAATGCAGAATCTTGGGAAGCATTTTAAAAACAATGTGTTAAGCGTAAAACCAAGTTAGTACTGCGCAATAAGACTGTGGCCGTAAGAAATGTTTACTTCTGTGAGAAGGTGGGAACGTTTGATGGGGTCAGATCTCCATTATTCACAATTAGTTTTCAAAAGAAGTACACATAACAGTCAGTTAAGATAATTGTGAAGATTTCTGTGTGAGCTTCCCCCGAATTGATGGACACGCCTAAGAATTTGTATGATTGGAAGGGA
>JAVHLL010000021.1 GCA_031082155.1 Thermodesulfovibrionales bacterium
TGACTTTTCACTTTTAGCTCGTAACGTAAGTTTAAAAGGAGGGAATGGATGGAAAGTATGAGTTATACGATTCTTTTTGCATTAGGTTGCGGATTGTTAGGCGTTCTATACGCTGGGATGACCGCAATGTGGGTATCAAAGCAGGACGCAGGAAATGCGAAGATGCAGGGGATCTCGAATGCGGTAAAAGAGGGCGCAATGGCGTTCCTCGCACGCGAGTACAAAACAGTCGCTGTTGTTGCGGTAATTTTGACGGTGCTTCTGTCTTTCCTCGGGATCTGGACAGCAATAGGGTTTGTCATCGGCACGGTTGGTTCGGCGCTCGCCGGATACATCGGCATGATGGTATCAGTGCGGGCCAATGTGCGCACGGCCCAGGCAGCCCACAAGGGCCTCCAGGCTGCGCTCGGTCTTGCTTTTAAGGGCGGCTCGGTGACCGGCGTTATGGTCGTTGGTCTTGGAATTATAGGACTTGCGGGTTTCTATTTTGTAGCAAAGTCGTCAGCTCCTGAGCAGGCATTCCATGCACTGGTTGGTCTCGGATTCGGATGTTCACTTATGAGCGTGTTTGCCCGTATCGCAGGCGGTATTTATACAAAGGCAGCTGACGTAGGCGCTGACCTTGTTGGAAAAGTTGAAGCAGGAATTCCTGAAGATGATCCCAGAAACCCTGCAGTTATCGCTGATAACGTTGGCGATAACGTTGGTGACTGCGCAGGCATGGCAGCTGACCTGTATGAGACATACACAGTTACGCTCGTTGCAGCAATGCTTCTTGCAAAGACGGTTTTTGGAGCTGAGAGCCCATGGGTGGAATTCCCGTTGCTCCTCGGCGGAATATCGATCATCGCTTCCATTATAGGAACATTTGCAGTAAGGATGGGCAAAAGCGGATATATCATGGGCGCCCTCTATAAGGGACTGGCTGTTGCCGGCGTTCTTGCAGCAGTAACATTTTATTTTGTGACAGGTAAATTTCTGGAAGGCATAGATCCGGCTTCAATGGTCTCTCACCCTTCATTTACACAGATGAACGTTTTCCTTATGGCGCTCATCGGCCTTGCATTGACCGGAATTATCGTGGTTATCACTGAGTACTTCACTGCTTCGCAGTATCCGCCGGTGAAACACATTGCACAAGCCAGTTTGACCGGTCACGGCACAAACGTGATCGCCGGCCTCGCAGTCAGCATGAAGGCAACCGCAGCGCCTGTTATCGTTATCGTTGCCTCAATACTTGGCGCCTATTCATTGGGCGGCGGATTTGACGGCGATGCATCCGGCGGTCTTTTTGCTATTGCGTTATCAGCGGTTTCGATGCTTTCGATGACAGGCATCGTGGTGGCCATTGACACCTACGGCCCGATCACGGACAACGCAGGCGGTATAGCAGAAATGGCAGGAATGCCTGAAGAGATCCGTAACATCACAGACCCATTGGATGCAGTCGGCAACACCACAAAGGCTGTTACCAAGGGTTATGCTATTGGTTCGGCAGCCCTCGCGGCACTGGTCCTTTTTGCAGAGTATTCAAGATCGTTCAGCGAGACCCTTTATTTTGACCTTTCAAATCCTTTGGTTCTGGCCGGCCTTTTCATCGGCGGTCTGCTCCCTTATTATTACGGATCGCTCCTGATGGAGGCCGTTGCCAAAGCTGCCGGCGGCATTGTTGTTGAAGTGCGCAGGCAGTTCCGTGAGATCCCCGGCATTATGGAAGGCACGGGAAAGCCGGAGTACGGCAAGTGTGTTGATATAGTGACCAAGGGCGCCATCCAGCAGATGATGGTCCCTGCGCTTATCCCCGTTGTTGTTCCTGTTGTTGTAGGTTTTCTGCTTGGCAGAGAGGCACTCGGAGGCGTACTCATGGGAAGTATCCTTACCGGACTCTTCCAGGCGATCGCCATGACAAGTGGCGGTGGCGCATGGGACAACGCCAAGAAATCCTTTGAAGACGGCGTTACCGATGACAAAGGCGTAGTACACAAGAAGGGAAGCGATGGACATAAAGCCTCTGTCACAGGCGACACTGTCGGCGACCCGTATAAAGACACAGCAGGACCGGCAATCAACCCGATGATCAAGGTCATCAATATCGTTGCATTGCTGATCGTTCCGCTTATTTAACTTCTGATAGAATAAAAGGCCGGCGGAAAAGTCCGCCGGCCTTTTTTATTGAGCCTTTTTTTTACACGATTTCTCTTTTTCGAGATAGAATAAACAGGGAAGAAAGGATTGAAAGAAGATGGCTTTACCGAGCATGAAACATGTTGAACCGACAAAACTTACCAAGAATAGCAGATTTAAATTCAGGTGTCATAAAGGGGTGCAATGTTTTACACAATGCTGCAGCCAGATAAACATTCTGTTGACGCCATACGATATAATCTGCATGAAGAAGCGTCTCGGCATGACCTCCGAGGAATTCCTTGAAAAATATACCACCATGGATATCGAAGAAAAAACCTCCCATCCTTTTGTAATGTTGAAAATGCTGGATACTGAAGGGAAACCATGCCCGTTCGTAACCCCGGAAGGATGCACCATTTACAAAGACCGGCCTGCAAACTGCCGTTATTATCCGATAGGCCAGGCTTCGTTGAGAAAAGGCGGAGAACAGGGACCGGAACATGAAGAATTCTACTTCTTTATCAGAGAGCCCCACTGTCTTGGATACCAGGAAGATGCTGAATGGACGATTGAATCCTGGATGCAGGATCAGGGGGTTGATCGTTATGATGAAATGAACAGGGAGTGGAAGGAGATTCAACTCCGGAGAAACCTTCCCGGAGCTGCTCTCGATTCGAACAAGCAGGCACAGATCTATACCGCCTGTTATGATATGGACAGGTTCCGGAGGTTTGTCTTCGAAAGCCGGTTTCTTGATATATTTGATATATCGCAGGAAGAGAGAGAGAAGGTCAGGACTGATGACATCGCCCTCATGCAATTAGGGGTAAAATACGTGAAGTATGTTCTGATGCTCGAAGAGACACTGAAGGTAAAGGAAGAGCATAAGAAAAAATAACAATGTAAAACAGGCAATTATCAATGTAAAATTATCATTGGAGATCGAATAGGGGATTTATACAATATAGGCTGGTTTTCATTCGCGCTCTTTCCTTTTGGTCAGAAAGAGTGCTTTCAATCATTTACTGAGATATCTGCATTATTTTGAATTGGTTGTTTTCGTGCGAGATTCTGTTATGAACCCATTGACAAATGGCCATTGATAATTGATAATTTTGACTTATCTTCTTCATCCAAGGAGGATTTTATGTCAGACATAAAGAAAATGTACAAGACCATTATGGGAGATCATTTCCCCGGGGAGATGGTAATACAGTTTGGTGACCGGACATTGATATACAAAAAGAAAACCTGGAAAATACCTGATGACAAGACCGGAGAGTTGATTGAAAAAGGACTCCGGTATGGAGAAAATCCCGGACAGGAAGCTGCGCTCTATGAATTAATCAACGGCAATCTTGCCCTTGGTGGCTGCCAGTTCATAGAACCAGGGAACGGCCTCGTCAGCAGCATTTCCGAAGAAGACATGATCCAGGCAGGAAAGCATCCGGGCAAGACGAACCTTACCGACCTTGATAATGGACTGAATATTCTCAAATTCCTTGTGGACAGACCTGCAGCAGTCATCCTCAAACATAATAACCCCTGCGCTGCTGCATACGGCGCCTCTCTTGCTGCTGCATATGAAAAAGCGAATATGGCTGACAGAATAGCTGCGTTTGGTGGATGCCTTGTAGTGAGCAGGGCTATGGATAAAGAGACGGCAGAGATGGTGAGCAAGAATTATCTTGAAGTTGTTGCAGCGCCGGAATTTGAGGAAGGAACTGTTCCGATTCTTGCAAAGAGAAAGAATTTGAGAATTATACGGGTAACAAAAATAAATGATCTCACAAAATACCGGGAATTTCGTTTTGTTGATTTCAAATCTTTGATTGACGGGGGCATAATTGTCCAGCAATCTCCAATGAACAAAATCAGGACAAAAAGTGATTTTCTCCCTGCCAAAACAGCATATAAAGGGCAAGAATATGTCATCGAGAGACAGCCGACAGAAAAGGAATATTCAGATATGCTTTTCGGGTGGAATGTCGAGCAGGGTATTACCTCGAATTCCGTCATTTATGTCAAGGATGGGGTAACCGTCGGGATTGGAACTGGTGAACAGGACAGGGTAGGCGTTGCAGAAATAGCAACCTTCAAGGCATATACAAAATATGCAGATGCACTGTGCTTCAAAAAGCATGGCGTGCCGTATAAAACATTCGAACTCGAGGTGAAACAGGGAAAGAGAAAAGAAGACTCACTTGCCGAGATCGATGAAGAAACAAAGAAGAACAAGGGCGGAATCATTGGGGCCATAATGGTCTCTGATGCGTTCTTCCCTTTTAGGGACGGTGTTGATGCAGGAATCAAAGAGGGGATTGCCGGCATTGTGAACCCAGGCGGGTCCGAGAGAGATTTCGAGTCGATTGTTGCATGCAATGAAGCTGATCCGAAGGTGACCATGGTATTCACCGGACAACGGGCATTCAGGCACTGATACGTTCTCCAGCCTAAAGGAGAGCCTCTTTCCTGGTCAGGGATGCCGATGAATTTATATTGAAGTTGTATGGTATCACGGAGGCAAAGGTCACTGAAAGTTTTTCCCGTCACCTGATATGACAAGGTTCAGCATCCGCATTCGGGAAGATTCATGAATACTCTCCTTGACAGGGTTTTTTCTTGCATGTTCCTTTCCGTATCCTGCATTATAAATATAAACGGGAGTTTTCAATGAAGAAGATACTATTTGTTTTTCTGATTATTCTGTTTGCAATCCCAGTCTATGGGGAAGAGACAGTTGTTGCCGTAGTAAATGGAACCAAGTTGACCATGAAAGAACTGGAGGGCCAGGTTGACCGCCTTATTCCCCGTATGACATTTCATAAGAATGTTCCAGAGGAAAAGCGGAAAAATTTCTATAAACAGGCGCTTGATGAAATCATAAATCGCGAGCTTCTGTATCAGGATGCCCTGGCAATCGGGATGAAACCTGATAAGGACAAGGTAAATGCACAATCCGAGAAGATCAGACAAAGGTTTAAATCAGAGGAAGAATATAAGGCAGCCATTAAGAAGGAAGGCATAAAGGAAGAAACGATCCGCTTCCAGATCGAAAAAGAACAGCTGGTTCAACAGCTCAACGAGAAAAAAGTCGTCGAGGCATCACGGATAAGCGAGGAGCAGCTTAAAAATTATTATGACAAGAACACCGCCCAGTTCAAACAGCCGGAAAGCGTACAACTGAGGCTCATCTCTACAAAAGATGAGCAGAAAGCAAAAGACATCCAGGAGAAAATAAAGGCGGGAGATGACTTCGGCGAGATAGCGTATAATTTTTCAGAGGACAGCTATCGAGTCAAGTCTGGCGACATCGGTTACATCCATAAGGGAAGACTGCTTCCCGATATTGAAACTGCAGCATTTAAACTGAAAACCGGCGAAGTGAGCGATCTCATTCACACGGAAGATTCATGGTTTTTTATCAAGGTAGAGAACAAGAAACCCGAGCAGCAGCTTTCCTTTGAAGAGGTCAAGGACAAACTTAAGCGAGAAATGGAGGCCGATAAGGTGCGTGAACTTTCCGAGAAATTGACCGCTGACCTGAGAGCGAAAGCAAAGATCGAGGTTCTGTTAAAGACCGAATAGAATCTTCCGCATTTCTGTTCCGCAACTGAACAAATACTTCCTGCAAACTGCAGGAGAGGCCACGTTTTCATAGATCGCGGCTTTGTCGGGTTGTTCTATGCTCTGAAGGCCGAACCTCTTGTATGTTCTGATAGACTCGATAAATTTAACTATTGACACAAGGAAAAATCCCCATTACAATTTAGCAAATGAGAAATACAATTCTGTTGGTCGAAGATTCAAAGGTTGTGCAGCAGATGTACCGGAGCAAGCTGACAATCGAACAGTTTACAGTTTTGACCGCCGATAACGGGGTGGAAGCTATCAAGATCCTCTCCACGGAAATCCCGGATATCATCCTCCTTGACCTCATGATGCCGGTGATGGACGGGTATAAAGTCCTCCAGGTTATCAAAACCGATCCCCGTCTTACGGATATTCCCGTCATCGTATTCTCTGCGAAGGGGCAGCCGGAAGAGGTTGAACGTTCCATGAATCTCGGGGCCGCGGGATATATTATCAAGGCAACAACAAAACCGAATGAGGTTGTGGAACAGATACGCAAGATCCTCAGCCAGAAGCCAAAAGCAAAAGCCGTCACTTTTTACCGGGTAAAAATCGATGAGCACGCTTATGACGCGGCAAAACTTGCTGCCGACTTTTCCCTGCAGGATTTTAGTTGCCCGGTATGCAAGACGCCGATGCTCCTCGAATTGATCCCTGATTTTTCTCACGAAACACCCTGGTTTTCCGGAACGTTCTTCTGCCCGAAGTGTAAAGGCTGACTAAGGGAAAAAGCTGGTGACGAGTTTCATCAATTCCTGCGTCTGTATAGGTTTTGTGAGATAGGCATTCGCACCGATAGCGAGCGCTTTCTTTCTGTCTTCTTCTGCCCCCTCAGTGGTGATCATGATGATGGGGATATTTTTATAGGAAGGATTCTCCCTGACAAGGCTTACCAGTTTCAGGCCGTCCATGACCGGCATATTGATATCGGCGAGAATGACGTCTATCTTTTCAGAAGCCAGTTTCTTTAATGCGTCGACTCCGTCTGTCGCCTCAATGATCCTGGATTCAGGAATCCGCTTGATTGCAAACCCTATGAGTTGTCGCATCGTTGGTGAGTCTTCAACAACAAGGATGTTCGGCATGTTCCCTCCTCATTATGATCATTTTTTCGGTTTTTCTTTTAGAAGGTCGAGGAAACTCTGGATTGTTGTCAGTTTCCGCTCAGACTGAGTGTAGAGCCGCGAGGAAAAAATTGCAGTAGCAGCATGCCCCGCGAGCAGATTGAACAGCTCATAGTCAATGTTCGAAAATGAGGCTTTCTGTATGAAAAGCGAGTAGATGGATATAACCCCGATAACATGTTCCTTTATTTTTAGCGGGATGCAGACTATAGGATGTGCAGGGTCTGCAGGCGATGAGCCTCTCTCCCCAAAGTCCTCAATAAAATAACTCTCTGCTTCCTTTGCCACTTTTCCGATGACTCCCTCCCCGATTTTCGTTTTCGGGATTTCGCTCAGGGATATGCCTTCTGCTGCTGCGGGAAGAAGCTCATTGCTTTTTTCATCCATGAGGTATATGGCAAATTTCTCGGCCCCGATGAGGTTGATGACAATTTCAAGCACAATCCGGAGGACTTCGTTGAAATCAAGCGTGGAATGGAGTTGATAGCTCGCAACATACAGGTTTGCAAGGTTGTTGTTTTCTGATTCGACCTCCAGATACTTGGACGCAAAGTCCTTGTTCTCTTCCTCAACTTGTTTGTATCGTTCCAGGAGAGAACCTATCTCCTTTTCAAGTACCCGTATCTTTTCTTCATACAGCATCTTTCTGTCTTCATTGCCTGCCTTTTCGAGTTCTTCTTCAAGTTGTGCAATCCTGAACCTCAGACGTTCGTTTTCCTTAAGGAGATTTTTTGTGAATTCTTCGCCTTTTTTGAACATCTGAAGAAATTCATCTGCCTTTTTCGAGAGATTGAATTCTTTTTCCATGAGCCCTCCGCCTTTAGGAACCTTTCCTCCGCCCTGTCCCCTTTACTAGCCGCACCATCTCGGCAGGTATGTCAGAGATCGGCAGGATTCGTTCAGCAACACCGGCTTTTATTACCTCCGCAGGCATACCGAAGACAACAGCAGATTCTTCCGCTTCCACTATAGTATAGCCTCCCCGTTTCTTAATTTCCAGCATTCCGGCCCTTCCATCACTGCCCATGCCGGTGAGAATAACACCAAGTGTCTGAGGCCCGTAGATTTCTGCGAGTGAAGACATCATGAGATCTACGGAAGGGGTATATTTGTCAATGCTCCTTGTTTCTTTCATTGTGGCAAGCACCTTTTTCCCCTTTTTCGTAAACGTCATATGATAGCCGCCCGGACAGATAAGCGCCCTTCCATGCTCCAGAGAGTCTCCTTCTACGGCCTCTTTCACCTCGATTTTCGAAATATTATTGAGCCGTTCAGCAAAGGAAGCAGTAAAGCCCTTCGGCATATGTTGGCTAACCACGATTCCTGCAGCAAAATCGGCGGGAAGCCGGGAAAAGAGTATCTTCAGCGCTGCAGGCCCCCCTGTCGAGGTCCCTATTGCGACAGCGTTTATGTCAAAGGCAGATTTTTCACGAAGAACGTGAGTGGATTTATTTTCTTCAAAAAGTCCGAGGTTTTTACTCAGACGATCCATGCGCAGACCCTTGAGCCCCTTGACCTTTGTCAGGAGTTCTTTCTCCATTGCGCGAAATTCTGATAATACCATTCGTGAGGGTTTTGCGATAAAGTCCGCAGCGCCAAATTCAAGGGCCTTGAAGACCGTTTTTGAATCAGAATATGAACTGATGATGATAACAGGGGTAGGCCTGTTTTCCATAAGCCACCGGAGAAAACTGAAGCCGTCCATGCCTGGCATTTCGAGGTCGAGAGTGATGAGATCAGGTTTGTGTCTCAGCGTCTTGGCCATGGCGTCAATCCCGTCAGTTGAAATGCCGACGATCTCAATCGCCTGATCAGTCTCGAGCATTTTTCTCAAGGTCTGTCGGCTATATGCAGAATCATCAACAATAAGAATCCGTATTTTAGACATGGATATGTGCTCCGATTTTTACCGGTTTTTGATATACCATATCATATTTTAAGTGTTTTAAGGTGAAAGCGGTTGAAATATTAATCAGCGATTCGGCATGACCCAGGAGAAGATATCCCCCGACTCCAAGCCTTTCATAAAACATCTCGATAACTTTTTTCCTTGAGGGATAGTCGAAATAGATAAGCACATTTCTGCAGAAGATGACATCTACGGTACCGGCCAGTTTTGTCTTGACAGGATCGAGAAGATTGAGATGACTGAAATTGACGTGGTGCTTAACACTATCAGAGATTGTAAAGAGGGAATCCTCTTCTTTGAAATATTTCCTCAAGTAGTGTTGTTCGGTAGTCCGGAAAGAGTTTTTCCTGTAGGCACCGCTCCGTGCTACCTGGAGCACCCTCTGATTGATATCACTCCCGAAAACCTCAATGTTCCAGTTATGGAATGCTCCGGTTTCGAGAATGAGCATGGCAATGGTGTATGGCTCTTCGCCGGTTGAACAGCCGGCAGACCATATCCTCACCCTTTTCTTTTCCCTGTTTGTCTTTTTCATATCTGGCAGAATTTCTTCAGTGAATGCCTTCAACTGGTTCTGCTCCCTGAAGAAATAGGTTTCGTTCACTGTCAGGATATCGATGATTGAGGTAAGTTCTTCATCGCGGTTCCGGTGATAGAGCAGGTACCGGTAGTAATCTCTGAAATTCGAGAAGTGATAGCTTTTGAGCCGTCGTGAAAGCCGTTTCTCCAGGAGGTACCGCGAGTCATCATCGAAAAATATCCCGCAGTAATCACGGATAAAATCCCTTATCAGCCTGAATACCTCAGGCTCAAGCGGTATTATTTCTTCTTTCTCAAATAAAGACATTGATATCTCTGAACCACTTCCGTCTTTCGTGATGAGACGTTGTATCCCTGACCACTGCTGACTAACGACTCTTCCCGAGACTCTTTTCTATGGCTCTTTTCACCGTAGGGTCTTCTTCACGGTCATGGAGTTTTTCAATCTCCTTCCTGGCAGACTTTGTTATCCTTGTCCCGAGCGCTTCAACCGCGGCCATTCTTGTTGCCCAATCATTGTCCTGGAGGAAGGGCAATAATACCTCTTCGACACCGGAAAAAGAAGAAAGGCCCGTTATTGCGGTCCGCGTGATTTCTTTGTCATTGGAAGCAAGCATGCCCAGCAGCGCATCACGCGCTTCGTCCCCGCCTATTCTGCTTAATGATTCAATGGTGGTGGCAACTACGAAGCCATTTCTGTCAGAGAGAAGCTTCACCAGCAGTCGAACAGCCTTTTTATTCTGGAGCATGCCGAGAGACTTTGCCACTGTAACCCTTACTGAATCATCTGCATCGGACATGAGGAGCGAGAGTGCGTCAAATACGCCTTCTCCACCGATCCGTCCGAGGCTCAGGGCGGATAAAGCCCTGATATGAGGTTCTTCATCGGTAAGCGCAAGGACAAGAAATTGGAAAGATTCCTCTGTTCTCAAGATCGAAAAAGCCTCAACACAGGCCTTTCTTACCGCTACCTTTCCGTCTTTCAATGCGAATCCCAGCGCGGGGACCGCCTCTTTTGCTCCAATTTTACCGAGCAAAAGGGCGGCATTTTTTCTCAGCACCGGATTTGGGTCCCTGAGCATGGAGATGAATTCATCTGTTTTAAGCCAGGGGCCAAGCTGTGCAAGAGCTTCGACAGCGGTCTCCTGCACATCTTCATAAGGGTCTGCGAGCAGCTTTCTTATCGGTGCGATTGCTTTCGGGTCATTGATGCTCGAGAGACCCCGTGCTGCAATGGAACGGATATGGCCGTCCTCATCTTCGATAAGCCTGAGAAACTCATCAAAATAGAGAGGAGACGCGATGCGTGAACCGACATCACAGATAAAACGCTTCTGATTGAGGTTCTCTGTTCTGAAAAGCTGGATGAGAGCCTCTGGCCTCTCCCTTCCGATGAACACAAAAGCCCGCTTTACGTCTTCAGCAAAATGTTCGTCCTGAGATATTTCGAGAAGAGGAGTGAACGCCTGTTCATCCTTCATTAATCCGAGGAGAAGTATGGCGGAGACTTTGACTTCCGGCTTATTCGAACGCACATGATCAGCGAGAATTGCGAATATGGTATCGTTGATGAGTCTCCTGATCTCCCCGGTAATGACGTCTTCACCGATACCCTTATGATAGAATCTCACAAGGGCGTGCAGTATCTCTTCCCGGACAGATTTTGAAGAATCCTGGAGGAGGGGGACAAGATTTGCGAGTGTTGCGGGCACTGCAATGAGACTGAGTGCTTTTATTGCCGGGATCCGGAGAGTTTTTTTGTCAAGAGCCTTGATCAGGACGGAGACCGCTTTTGCGTCTCCTATTCTCCCGAGTGCGTCAGTAGCGGGATAAGCCGTCCAGACGTCATCGCTCTCGACGATTTTGATCAAAGCGTCTACTACAGTCGCTTCCCCGACTTTGCCGAGGTGCTCGATGGCGGTGACGCGGACATTCTCGTCGTCGTCTTTCAGGGCGTGGAGCATGAGCGGGAGTGATCTGTTGTCCCTGAATTCTCCCAGCACATCAATGATAAACTTCCTTACATCCCGGTTAGAGGTATGAAACGCATCGATGAGAAAAGGGGTTATTTTTTTGTTGAGGCGTATGAGTGCTTCTATCGAGGAGTTCCTCGCGCCTGCGTTCTCCTCCCGATAGAGGAGATCAATCAACCCATGGATATAGGCTTCAACAGGGTGTTCTTCAAGAAGAATATCGATCGCGGTGTTCCGCACCCTCCAGCTTGTATCTTCCATGGCAGAGAGCAGCAGCCGGATGGGCCGTTCACCCTGTTGACCCCTCAGGCTCTCAAGGGCTTCTCTCCTTACTTCGACATCAGTATGTTTAAGCAGAGTCTCCAGTTTTTGCATGTTCTTCCAGTAGTTCTTCTGATTCTTTCAACATGATCTTTTCCTCTGAAGAGAGGAGAAAATCGAGATTGAGCAATATGATGATCCTGTCTTCTTTTTTCCCGATGCCGGTAAGATATTTCTTCTTCAGACCTTTAAAGATGGCCGGAGGGGCAATGATTTCTCCGGTAAGAAGGGTGACAATTTCCTGGACCCTCTCAACAGTAAGCCCGATTTTTTCACTGTCATATCTTACGATTATAGTAAGTTCCTGCCCGCTCTCAGAACTTATCCCGAATCGTTTCCTGAGATCAAGCAGAGGGATGACTTCTCCCCTCACGGTGATAACGCCGGAAAGGAATTCGGGGAGCTCCGGAAGTGTATATATTTTCTGCGTATGGAGTATCTCGATTACCCGGTTGATCTCGATCCCGAAGGTTTCCTGGCCGATCGTAAATACGGCAAATTTTTTGCCTTTTGTTATCATAGCAGCCCCAACTTTCCCATCATGGCATGTAAAGTTCCTATCTCGTCATCAGAGGTGCTGGTAAAGCCACTATAGCGTTTATCAATGGCATGAAGGATTGACAGCCCTTCAGGGGTCGTATCCTTGAGTTCGAGGAGCGCCTGGGCAAGAGATTCCTGTATGTTCCGGGGCATCTTTTTGTGTGCGCTTATGATGAAGCCGGGCATTTCGCCGGAAAATTCGATGACCTTGATCCCCTTGTCTTTGTGCCGGCTGGCCATACTTTCCGATATACCCCCTGCGTCAAATGAGCCTTCAATCACCGCACTGATGACATTCTCGTGTGTGCCGACATATTCGTAATGGAGAAGGTCTTTCAATTCAATTCCGGCATTGAGCAGCATAACCCGGGGAGCTATATGGCTCGATACCGAGTGTAATGTCCCGAACGCAAATCTCTTTCCCCTGATGTCTTTGGTAGCACTAATCTTACTGTCACTTTTTGCGATAATGACGGAATGGTATCCGGCTTTTCCTTCAGTCATAATTTTCACGAGAGGGATAACCGCGTATTTCCCCCGTGCTTTCACATAAGTAATGGGGCTCATGAAACAACAGTCAGTCAACCCCTGACCGATATCCCGGATTGCCCCTTCATGATCGGAAACAATTCTGAGGACTACCCTTTTGCCAAGACGTGTGCTGAGATATTCCGCAAGAGGGGCGAAATTTTCCGGGATTTCGAGAGGTGATGTGCCGACCGGTTCGATCCCGAAATGTATTACCGCGGTTTCTCCCTTTCTTGCAGAACTCTCTTCGGAGAAACTGATTTTTTCGAGTTCCTTTGTTACCAATTCCGTATTCCTCGAAAGACCCTTGAGGGCCTGAGTAATAGCAAAGACGCTGTTCAGCGTATGCTGGGGGATTTCCCGTATCTTCTCTATGGAAATGAAAATCTGGCTTGCGCCCATGCGCTGTTCCTGGATAGCCTTTGCGATCTGGCGGCTCTTCTCCGATACGGTTTCTATCGCTTCTGATATCTGTTTTGTGTTAATCAACTGTTCGCTTGTTGCAGCGCTCACATGGTTCGCAACATCGCGCATTTTTTCCGTAGCTTTTGATATGAGATGAGCGCCTTTGCTCTGTTCCAGAGTTGCCTTCGCGACCTGGGACACCATGTTTTTGACGTTCTCCATTGCGTCGGAAACAAGCCGTGTCGTCCTCGCCTGCTCGATGGTAGAGCGCTCTATCGTATCGGACATCTCTGCCGACTGTGTTGAACTTTCCACGATTGTATGCAATGCGTCTCCTGAATTACGGGCGACATGAAGGCCTTCATCTACCGACGTGATTCCCTCGTCCATGGCAAGAATCGCATCTTGCACTTCGTGCTGAACCGCCTGGATTAGTCCTGCAATCTCGTGGGTGGAGAAGGAAGTCCGTTCCGCAAGATCTTTTATCTCTTCGGCAACAACCGAAAACCCTTTTCCATGCTCGCCTGCCTGTGAAGCGAGTATGGCAGCATTCAGAGCGAGGAGCGTTGTCTGATCGGTTATCTCGTCAATGACATTCAATATCTTCCCGATTTCATCTGATCGCACGCCGAGTTTCTTAATGCAGCTCGCGGTTTTCTCAAACGACGTTTTGATGTTCTGAATTCCCTCGATTGTCTTTTCGACGGATGCCATTCCGATGGTTGTTGCTTCATTCTTGACTTTTTCGGACAAGAGCGCTGATTCCTTTACGCTCTGCTCGACTTCCTTGATGGACGAGGAAATCTCCTCGGCTGCGGCAAGGGTCTCTTCCGAAGATGCCGAGAGTTCTTCGGTCTTCTGCGCTACCTCTCTGATGGTCGCGGACAACTCTTCGATCGAGGATGAGGTCGTGTCGATAACCTGAAAGAGCTCCTGAGCGCTTTTTGCGACTTCGCCGATGCTCATCACCATCTCTTCCATGGAAGCTGCCTTTTCTTCCGTGGAAATCGCAAGGTGTTCGGTATTTTCAGAAATCTCTGCGGATGCAGAATTCATCTGTTCAAGAGAACTTGCTATATTCGCGATTGCTTCCGATTCGCGTTTTGTATTTACAGAGACATTCTTGAATTCCGTCTCGACTTTGTCAACCACATCCCTGACACGCTGAGAGCCGTTTTTGATTCTTTGAAGAATTCCTCCCATTGAACGTATTGACTCCTGAAGCGCCTTATTCAGGCTGCCCAGTTCGTCAGTCCTCCGCATATCGGCAGGATACACAAATTTTCCCTCTGACAGGGATTTTGCCGCTTCTTCGACAGATCGTATCGGATGAATGACAAACTTTTTCAGGAGAAGAAGAGAAACATACGTAATCACAAACACGGAGATTATGGTAATGGCGATCCAGGAAAAGAGATCCATCTTCTCCGGAGAAGGAAGTATCCCGGCCCACAGGATAATGCATACTGTCGATAAACCGAGAATGAATAGGACAAATCTGAATTCGAGGCTTTCTCTAAAGCTTCTTTGCATATGGCCTCCCGCTCATTTTATGGATAAGGTTACTGCCTCTTGCATGTTCAGTATCGATACGAAGCGTTTTTCGACCACTGCGATCCCGGAAACGAATAGCAGTTCATCGTCAGAGAGGTGAGAAGGAGGCGGCAACAATTCGGATTCTGCAATCCTGACAACCCCGGTGACCTTATCTACTGCCGCACCGATACGGCCTTTCGGGCCTTTAATGATAAGTATCTTTTTCTTGTAACCGTCCTCTGCCGTGCCCCTCCTGAGTGACAGCTTCGCTTTCAGGTCAATGACAGGGATGACTTTGCCCCGCAGCGAGGTTATGCCAAGGACATAATCCGACAACCTTGGAACAGGAGTGATATGCTGGAACCTGATGATCTCATCAAGTTCGGAAACCCTGAATGCAAAATCTTCGCTAAGGAGCTTGAAGGTAAGGATTTCGATAACGTTTCCCGTCGCCTCGGCGTCAGCTTCCGATTTTTCAGGAGATTGCTGCTGCATGTCTTCACTCCCTGCTGATTGAACTCCCTTTTTTGCCTCGACCCCTCTCCCGCCTGATGCTGGTTTCTCCTGTGCTTTGCCCGGTTCCGGTTGTTGCGCCGCCGGAGCAGGGAGTACGTTCTTGTCTTCCGGTGATGTATCCGAGGCCTTTTCTGCTTCGGGTTTCTGCCCGGCCTTCCGCGGGGGCTGGTCTTCAGGTTCCGGCTGGTTCAGTTTTTTCCTAATTTTCGCGATATCCATTTAACCCGAGTTCCCGTGCTGCGTCGTTGATAATCGGTTCGTCTATGATGCGCATTTCTCTGCCGAAACCATCGAGCAGCGCAGATGCTGCAATACTGTTAATGACCCGGGGAATTCCTCCGGAATAGTGATAGAGTTTTTGGATGGCAATGTCGGTAAAGAGCGGGCTGTCAAGCCCGGAAATGCGTAACCTGTGCTCGACATATTCCTTCATCTCCTCAGCGGCAAGGGGGCCGAGATGATAAAACAGGCCGATTCTCTGGCGCAGCGGCAGATAGGTTTTGTGGTTCAACCGCTTTCTCAGGTCTGTCTGACCGACGAGAATCAGGCTGAGGAGATTTATATGATCGAGCTGAAAATTTGTCAAGAGTCGTACTTCCTCGAAAGTGCTTTTAGTGGGTATGAGCTGTGCTTCGTCAATGATGAGAACCGGGGTAATACCGGATTCATAATCTTTATATACCCGCTCATAAATTGCATCGAGAAGGTTATCTTTGAAATTATGAGGGATCTTAATATCAAACCGTTTCGCTACGGTTCTGAGAAATTGAAGCGGGGTCAGCTGGGGATTAATGATTACGATGACACGGTATTTTTCCCCCAGTGAATCCATGAGCGCACGGGTAAGCGTTGTCTTCCCGCTGCCTACTTCTCCGGTCAGAAGAACGAGTTCTCTTTCTTCCACTGCATACTGCAGCCGGGCAAGCGCTTCTTCATGGTTTTTGCTCAGAAAGAGGAAGCGGGGATCGGGTGTTTTGGAAAAAGGCTTTTGTTTCAGGCCGTAGTATGCTTCATACATAAGAAGCCCCCTCCTGGCGTGTTAAGGACTGTTCGATGATTGACTCGACGTCAAGGACAAGGATTACCTCATGCCTGCCGATTTCGGCTGCGCCTGCAAAACCGCTGATCCCTTTCAGATAGTTCCCGAGAGACTTGATCACAATCTCATGCTGTGCGATGATTTCGTCAACAACAACCCCTAGCTTCCTTCTTCCGAATCCTACGACCACCGCGAAGGTCTGATCATTTTTGTCGGTTTCCAGCAGGAATATTTTTCCGACATCAATAATCGGAAGCATCTCGCCCCGCAGGTAGTACACGTTTTTCCATTCTATTGTCTGGATATCTTTTAGTTCTATCACAATGATTTCAGATATCGCGGAAAGAGGAATGGCAAACCGGTGCTTCCCTGCCCTTACCAAAAGGGCCCTGATAATGGCGAGGGTAATAGGCAGCGTGAGGGTGATAGTTGTCCCCTCGTTCTTTTTTGTGCGTATCTCGGTGAATCCGCCGAGCACAGAGAGTTTTTCCTTCACTATATCCATGCCAACTCCCCTGCCCGAGATTTCGCTCACCACGTTCTTTGTGCTGAACCCTGGCGCGAAGACGAAGTCCAGTACCTCTCTGTCTTCGATCTTCGCATCCGGTTCTATGAGTCCTTTCTCGATCGCCTTTGTCCTGACTTCTGCAATATCTATTCCCCGGCCGTCGTCTATGACCTCGATTACGACATGGTTCCCTTTCTGGGCGGCCTTGAGGACTATTGTCCCATGTTCCCGTTTTCCCTTGGCCAGTCTTTCTTCGGCAGATTCTATCCCATGGTCAATGGAGTTTCTCACCAGGTGCATAAGAGGATCGATGATCTCTTCCGCAATTGATTTATCGACTTCTGTATCTTCACCATAGAGGGTAAGATCAATCTCTTTTCCGGTTTCCCTCGAATAACGGCGGATGACCTGCGCAAGCCGCGAAAATATCTGGCCGATCGGTACCATCCGGATGGCGAGCACCTCGTCCTGCAGCTCGCCAAGCCTTCTCTCGAACGAGACCGATATCTTATGGATATCCCGGATAAGGGGCGAATACGGATACGACTCTTCTATCTCTGCCCCGATTCTCTTCACGGCGTCCTTTGCAAGGGTTAATTCACCGATGGTATTGAGTATCCTGTCCAGCTTGTCGATATCGACCCTGACGGTGGTAGTTGCACTCCTGACAGTATGGTCCTGTTTCGCCGCTATCTGCGGCTCTGCATGCTTTGCGGGGACGAGGACTTCTATATTCCCGCTGAAATGCTGTTTGAATGCCTCTGTATTTTGATTGCTGGCGAACATGAGATTAAACCCTATCGAGCCTTCAGGCACGCCGGTGGATGTGGGGAGCGTAGAGATAAGTTCTCCCTCTCCCTTAATCTTTTTTGTGACCTCTTCCAGCGAAGTGTCGAACGTGGAGAGGTCAAAAATCGCATTGAACAGGTAAATGCCATTCCCGGTTTTTATGTTTGCTTTCAGCCGGTGTTCTTCATATTCAGAAAGGACCCTGAGAATTCTCTCATCAATGATACCCTGAATATCCAGTCCCTGCTCCCCGGCCTGCATGGATACCCGGAAATTCCTGATTTCCTCAATATGTGCCAAGAGATCCACAGGGGTGTCTTCCTTCAGTCCGTTGATTGCAGAACTCAAGGTGTCGATGCTTTTGAAAAGGAAATTCACCACGTCTTCTGTTATGGGAACCTTCCCCAGACGCATATCGTCCAATAAGGACTCAAGGGCGTGGCTGATGTCCGTTATCCCCTGATTGCCGAAGAGCCCTGACAGACCCTTCAGGGTATGCATGGAACGGAAGAGTGCATTGATTGTATCGGGGCTGACCGCAGTCAGGTAGGTATCCTGAATCTCGAGGACGCACTGCTGGCACTCGAAAAGCAGGTCCTCAGCTTCAGCAATGAATTCCTTCTTAGAGGCCTTCATGATGCAGTGCCTTTTTTACGACCTCCTGCAGCTCCTGTGCTCTGAAAGGCTTGGTTATGTATGCCATAGCACCGAGCGCTACTCCCCGTTTTCTGTCTTCCTCGCTCCTTTCCGTGCTTACGATAATGAGCGGGATATGGCTGTACCGGGGGTTGTTTTTAACAAAACTGATGAGTTCGAGGCCGTTTATATCAGGCATATTCACATCGGTGACGATGAGATTAAAATCCTGTGTGGGAAGCAGCTTGAGGGCTTCGAAGCCTGAAGCGGCTTCTGTAGTGGAGAGGTCCCCCATCTCCTCGATTACAGCCCTGATGAGAGCCCTGGTAGTTGCAGAATCTTCAACAATCAGAATTGATCCGGTAACCCCTTTATCCTCCATCACCTGATCAATTCTAACAGATTAGCAACAAAAAATCATTAGTTCTTTGGCCGTTTCTCCATTTCCTGTATCCTTCGCTGGAGCAGGGATTTTTCAAGGGCCAGGCCGGCCTGATCTATGAATATCTCGAGTCCTTCGCTTTCTCCGAGGCTCTCCCCTGAAGTCAGATTATCGCAGAAAAGGAGTGCAACGACTTTCGATTCTGCAACGATCGGGAACAGCGCAATTTCATCCGGCCATTGTCCCCCGATGCTGCCCACAAAGGACTCGGTGACTTCGTCTTTTGCCATGGACCCTTTATAAAAACGCTTTTCTAAGAGGATGTTTTTGAGGAAAGGGCTCTTTTCACAAGAGAGAATTATTCCCCGTATCTTCTCGTCGGGCTGTTCTATTTCGAGTCCGAACTGGCCAAGACCCACAATCTCGGTATCTCCGACCATGAAAAGGACGCCCCTTGAAAACATATCGCTTGCAAATCTCAGAATAAGCAGGGTAATTTCAGAGGACGTATTGGGAAATCGCAGTTCCTGGGTTAAAGCCCTCAAAGAGGAAATGTCCTTTCTCTCTTGAGGTGGGTGCATACTCCACTCTTCTTCCCATGGTGCCCCTTCATCCTGGATGCCGAAGATCTCCTCGGTTGAGACGGTAGCAACCTGAGAAGATTCGTCGTGTACCCGTGCCCCTTCCATAAGGAGATATTCGGGGCTCATGCCTTTTGAGAGTTCCCATCCGATATCAGGGAAATCTGCTTTTCCCTGTGGATTGGTATCGTCGAGTTCGAACTGAAAGTCTCCATCCTGCCAGACGAGGAGCTGGTAGACGACTCGTTCAACTCTTTTCTTTGTTATCTTTTCGAGGGCTTCTTTCGAGACTGAACCGAGTTCATGGAGTATTTCAGGGACTGACTTCGAAGGCAGCTTTTTTTTTACCTCTGATGCCAAATTAAGCATGGTATCTTTGATAGCGCCTGCATGGAGGAGGTCTTCCTCGATGGTTGTCTCAAGATCGCTGGTCTCAGCCCTTACCACAAGACCGTTTTTGAAGACAATCAGCGCATTGCCCCGGCTTCCCTGGAGAATGAGCGTTCCGGTCTTTTTCCCAATGCTCAGTATCTGAAAAATGTCTGCGAGGGCAAGGTCTTCAAGTCTCCCTACAAGACTCATCTTTTTCCACTCCCCTTCGGAAGAAAAGACTGATCGCCGGATTTTTTGTTCCGGTCGCCGGTATCATACCCCCTCCCTTTTCCGAACAGGGAAAGCGGTTGAACGGCATCGCATGGCGCAACAAACTGTACGGTAAACAATAATCGAGTATATCAGGTAAAATTACGATGTGTCAACGAACAGATTGGACAGGTAATGCAGTATTAATAGGTGATACGTTCGAGAAAAAGACCATTTCCTGGAGCGGTGGGACCGGCGCATTTCCTGTCGCACGAGAGAAGAATTTCTTTCATGCGATCGGCTGAAATCTTTCCTCTTCCGACTTCTGCAAGCGTGCCGACGATATTCCTTACCATGTGGCGTAAAAAACCGTTTGCCTCAACGGTTATTTTGATAAAATTCCCTTTCACTCCTCCCGTCATAAAACTGATTTTTTTCATACTTCTGATTTCCAGGGAAAGGAGTTCACGCACAGGATTTTTTATGCCGCTCCCTGTCCCCATGAACGAGGAGAAATCATGAAGACCGGGGAGAACAGCCCCCGCAGTCCGCATTGATTTCAGATCAAGCGGCTGCCTGATCAGCCAGGCATAGCGGAAGAGGAATCCAGAAGAACTGTTCTGGTTGGCGATGATATAGAAATATCTCTTCCTAAGCGCATCATCCCTCGGCTGGAAGGTATTGTTCACAATCGATGCATCAAGAATTCTGATATCAGATGGGAGCAGGGCATTCAGCGCCTGTTGTATTCTTTCAGGACCAAGGTCCGATGAGGTGCTGAATGCAGCAACCTGACCAAGGGCATGCACTCCTGCGTCAGTTCTGCTTGCCCCCATGACCCTGGAAAGTTCGCCGGTGATGTTTCTGATCCTGTCTTCAAGGATACCCTGAATAGTTACCTCGTTCCGCTGGAGTTGCCAGCCATGGTATCCGGTACCGTCATATTCGATGATGAGTCTGATTTTCTGCATGGTTTAGCATATCACCCGCTCAAGATTCCCGCAATGCCGCTCCGCCATAAGATTCTGTGCGTGTATCTGATACAATAAATCAGTAGGCGCTATGGTTGATATCGAATCGCTGGCCCGACAGGTCAAGAAGAACTGCAATATCTCTGATGCCCGTTACTGGGGAAACTATTCCCTCTGCGGCCTTCTCCTCAGATTGAGAGACCTCTATCGTTCCGAAAGTCAGGTGAACCCGTGGGAGAGGATTTCTCACCGCGATGTCGGCGAATGGATCTCGGCGAGGGAAGCCCTATGGGGAGAACTCAAAGACAGCGAGTTCGGGGATATTCCACTGAACGGTAATGTATATGATGCGTTTGAAGTTGAACGCATCAATGCGGCGCTGACAAAGGAAGGCCTGGTCTACGGCGCCGGGCTTGGGCTTTACGGGAAACCATCATTTTTCCTCGCCGACCTTGTGTCGAAAGAACAGAAGAATGGCTGTGCGGTTTTTACCGCCGCGGGTGAATATGCCCGTGATCTTGCGGACTATCCTGCGATGGTACAGGAGAAGACGATATTTATGCGCACCGATATGGTAAAACAACTCCTCTGGGGACGGTTCGAGGAGGTACGCTCCAACTGCGTCAAATCTGCCCTCACCTATGCTTTTTCGTATTACGGGATCAGTGCCGGTGAAGAACCTTCTGAGAATCTCTATGCAAGAATATCACAGGTTGCGCTCTGCGAAGCAGAGACGTACCTCTATCATGAATTGGGAGAAGTCTTTGAGGGAGAACGGACAGGGGGGGAATGGAAGGCATTGCTCGCGTCCCTGCCGCATGGCCGTGCTGAAGTGTTCGTACGCTCTGTCAAGGATATCCTCTCCGATACCTCTGAGAATGGCATGCTCATGTACATCATACAGAACCGGAAAGCCGGGTCTCTCGGTTTTTATCTTGTCTTCCTCACCGGGTTCAGGAAGATCATTTTCCCCGAAATATCCGAAGCGTTTCAGGTATTTCAGGAGACAGGAAACTGGGGAAGGATTGATGAGGCAAGAAAAGCAGGATACAAAAACGCCGCAGGCTACCTCGAAAAGATTCTTTTCCTCCATAAAAGAGGTGTCATCAACAGCACACTCTCTGAACGGATTGAGCAGGAAATCCTGAGCGGGTTGCTATAACAGTTCGGGACCGACGTTCTGGGCGAATACCTCGACAAGCCAGAAATCAAACTGGGTGCCGGCATTCCGTTGTAATTCTTCTATCGCAGAGGCAAAGCTTATCGGCACCTTATATGACGTCTCGCTCACCATAACATCAAAGGCATCAGCTATTGCGATAATCCTTGACTCAAGGGGTATTTCTTCCCCAGCCAGGTTCATGGGGTATCCGGTGCCATCGTATCGTTCGTGGTGATGGAGGATAAATGGCGCGATCCCTGCATAGAAGTTTATCGGTCTGATCATTTCATATCCGATAACAGGATGTTTCACATAGTATTCCCTCCTGAAATTATCTTCGTTCCTGATTTTCAGGAAACCCACATCATGAAGGAGGCAGGCAAAATACAGCTTCCTCTGCTCTTCTTCAGACATGTTGATTGCCTTTGCAATGAGAGTACTGTATTTCGCAACCCGCCTGGAATGCCCTGTCTTTTCCATGATCTGGGAGTCCAGCGTTTCCAGAAGGATATCAGTGAGATGAATCTCGTAGTTTTTTTGGTCTTCAATGAATTTTGCCCGTGCGAGTGAAATTGCCGCTTGATCAGAAAGATACACTATGAGTTCTTCATCTTTCTCTGTGTAATACCCGTTCTTTTTGTTCAGCAGTTCTATTACCCCGATCACTCCGGTTTTCATGATCAGGGGGACGCAGAGCATGGATTTTGTCTCATAGCCGGTTCTCGTATCAACTTCCGGGTCAAACCGGGCATCACCCTGGATATCTCCTGTACGGAGAGGCCTGCCGCTTTTCGCTACCCAGCCGGCTATCCCCTTGCCAGCCGGTATCTTTGTTCCGGTAAGAATCTCCGCCTTCGCGCCTTTTGCTATCTTGAAGACCAGGTCGCCGTTTTCTACTAGCAGTATCGAACCGGTATCTGACTGAGTGAGTGCAAGCGAGGAGTCGATTATCTTCTCAAGGAGAATGTCTCCGTAAATTTCATCACGAACGTCCCGTGTGACGGTAAGGATCTGGTCGAGTCTGTTTTTATAGCTCTCAATACTCTGGATGATCCTCCGGGAAACGACTGCCCACATATAGAAACCGAGAATGGCGAGAAAGACCACGATCCCGATGATCAGGGTTATCGAGATATCGGGAAGGAAATCAAAGACGTCACTGAGAGGTTTGAAGAGATACCTGAATATTACTGCGAGGAGAGTAATAACGACAAAGGCTGCGATAATATTCAGGAGACGGATTTTCTGTTTTATTTCCGCGATCAGAGAATGTTTGTCTTCCCGGTGTTCTCTTTCCATAGCTTCAATGTAATAAATACGCGCCGGAATGTCAACCGAGGAGGATGAGGTTGATAAATCGCATATGAAAAGGTAGAATTATTTTCGATGAAGAGAATACAAACCCGCAAAGAGCGAAGCGCTTTTTTCAGCATCCTTCAGACGCGCGCATCAGGGATGAACAGGACAATCGAAGAGAAAGTCAGGACAATCCTGGATGACGTACGAAGACATGGCGACAAAGCTCTTTATGCCTATACAGAACAGTTCGACTCACTGAAGACAAATTGCCTGAGACTTTCTTCTCAGGAGATTTCACACGCTGCTGCAAAAGCAGAGAAAAATATCGTGAAAGCCCTCAGTCTTTCCGCCCGGAGGATCAGGGTATTCCATAAACAGCAGCGTGAAAAGTCATGGTCATTCAGCAGAAACGGGATTGAACTCGGACAGATCATCAGGCCGATTGAACGGGCGGGCATATATGTACCCGGAGGAAAAGCTGCATATCCTTCTACAGTTCTCATGAATGTAATCCCTGCGCAGGTTGCAGGGGTCGGTGAGATCGCAGTGTGTGTTCCGGCTCCGAAAGGTAAACTAAACCCCGCTGTTATGGCAGTACTGCAGTTGCTCGGTATTCAGGAAGTTTACAGGATAGGGGGAGCACAGGCAATCGCCGCTATGGCATATGGAACGAAAACGGTCAGAAAAGTTGATAAAATAACTGGTCCGGGCAATATCTATGTGGCAACGGCAAAAAGAATGGTATATGGCGAAGTGGATATCGATATGATCGCCGGCCCCAGTGAAGTGCTCATTATCGCGGATGAGACAGCAAACCCCGCGTTCATTGCCGCAGATATACTCAGCCAGGCCGAACATGATGAACATGCGTCATCGGTCCTTGTCACTCCTTCCGGAAAACTGGCGGACTCAGTGCGAAAAGAGGTGCAAAAACAGCTGATTACCCTGCGGAGGAGAGATATTGCGCAGAAATCTCTGGAAAGCTTTGGGGCAATAATGCTCACAAGAGATATGCAGGATGCGGCAGAAATCGCAAACCGGATCGCCCCCGAGCATCTGGAGATCATGACTGCCCGGCCAAAGGATATCCTGCCACTCATAAAACATGCCGGCGCGATATTCCTTGGAGAATGGACGCCGGAAGCGCTTGGTGATTATTCCGCAGGTCCCAACCACACCCTTCCCACAGGAGGAACCGCACGGTTTTCTTCTCCTTTGGGAGTATATGATTTCATGAAACGGTCGAGTCTTCTCTGCTTTACAAGGCAAGGTTTCAATAAACTGGCCGAGACAGTGAAGACAATCGCAGATGCAGAAGGACTTGAGGCGCATGGCAATTCGATCAGGGTGAGGCAGAAATAATCAGCACAACGCAGGGGAAGGGTATTCTATGAGAAAGATATTCGCGGGGACTCCAAAGCCCTCTCTCTGGCAGTATGGAATGTACAACAGGAGAGACTCCGTAGGGACAGAACCCCGACAATATAAAACTCAATCTGGTTGTCAACGGCATAGGGACGGTTTGGATTGACGATCTCACACTGATCAAAGAACCGCTGTAGTAGCACAGTGACAGAAAGGAATGGAATCGCATTTTTCTGCAAATTCAGGTGCAAGATTTCCCTGCATATTTCAATAGAGGCCGTGATTTTTATAGATTGAATATAACCGGCTGTCAGGACTTTTTGATCCGTTCGATAATTTCAGAAGTGGAGACCCCTTCAATATAGGGCAGGCTGAAGGTTTCTTTTGCGATGTCCGAGCCGATGATGTCTTCTTTTTTCCAGTCCCCGCCTTTCACAAGGACGTCCGGCTGAACGAGCCTGATCAACTCATACGGCGTATCCTGATCGAAAAAGGTTACATAATCGACCATCTCAAGCGCAGACAGGACCTCTGCTCTTTGGTCCTGGGGGACAAGCGGTCTTCCCGGTTTGATCCGGGAAACGGACTTGTCGGAATTCAATCCGATGACCAGAACATCACCATGTGATTTTGCTTCCCTGAGATAACGGACATGGCCGATATGGATAAGGTCGAAACAGCCATTGGTGAAGACGATTCTTTTGCCTTCGGCCTTTGCATAATCGATGATTTGCTTTAACTCATTCCCGCTGACAGTCTTTCCCATCGCTCCATCCCTGCTACGGAAATGTCTTTCCCGTTATCAGGCGCAACACGTCGTTGTACATGACAAAGACCACGAGCGTAAGAATAAGCGCAAGACCGATCTTCTGGCTGATCGAGATGACCTTCTCGCTGAGCGGTTTTCTCCTGATCGCCTCGATCCCCAGGAACAGGATATGCCCGCCGTCAAGGATCGGTATGGGGAGGAGGTTGAGAATCCCAAGATTTATATTGATCAGAGCCATGAAGATGAAGAAACTGAGAGGTCCCTGCGCCGCCTGTTCCCCGGCCATCTGAACGATCATAATAGGGCCTCCGATGGTGTCCATGGGGATTGCCCTCTGTATCAGTTTCACAATCGAAATAACCGTCAGCTTGGATATTTCCCATGTCCTGACAACGCTGTCCCTGGCAGCCTCAGGGAAGCTTTCCCGCTTTATGAATGTAGACCCTGACGGCCTAATGCCGATAAGGCCTACAGACTGCCCCTCGCCGAAAATATTCTTTACCTCTTTCTTTTCGGGGGTGAGAGTCACTGTGAAGGAAGTACTGTTTCGCTCAATCGTCATATTCAAGGGTTTCCCGGGATTTTCATGAATGATTGTTGTCATTTCATCCCACTGTTTGACGGGGTTCCCTTCGATCTGAACAATCCTGTCTCCCTTAATCAGGCCGCTTCTCTCTGCGGGAGAGTTTTCCAGAACACTCCCGATTTCCGGCGTCAGCACCGGCAGGCCTCCGAGGAAACTGAAGAAAAAGATTACCACCGCGCAGATGATATTAAAGAGCGGGCCTGCAAAGACGATCAGGAAACGTTTCCATACAGGCTGGTAATTGAATGCAAAAGGTTTTTCTTCCTCTTCGAGCTCTTCGCCGGGGTTTTCCCCGAGGGGTTTGACATATCCGCCAAACGGTATGGCTGAGATGAGGTATTCTGTCTCTCCTATCTTTTTGCCCGCCAACTTCGGGCCGAACCCGAGGGAAAACTTCAGCACCCTGACCCCGAGCAATTTTGCAAAGATGAAATGTCCGAGTTCATGGACGAATATGATGACACCAAGAAGGACTATTGCGTATAAAAAAGTCATAATTTCTGTACCAGCTCCTTTGCTGTTTCGCGCGCCCATCTGTCGGCCTCCAACACCAGAGGGAGGGTTTTATCCGACTGCACGGTATGGCGATCCATAGTTTTTTTGATTAGAAGAGGAATATCCGTAAACCTGATGACCCCCTTCAGGAACGCATGCACCGCAACCTCATTCGATGCATTCAGTACAGAGGGCATGGTGCCTCCTTCCCTGAGGGCTCTGTACGCATACGCAAGACAGGGGAAGCATTTCATTTCAGGCTTCTTGAATGTCAGCGCCCCGATTTGATGGAGGGAAAGTTTACGAATGACGTCCGTTAACCTGTTCGGATAGGTCAGGGCATATGCTATCGGAGCCTTCATGTCCGGCACCGACATCTGGGCGATACAGCTTCTGTCGTGAAATTCAACAAGAGAATGGACAATGCTTTGCGGATGGACGATCACGTCAATTTTTTCCGCAGGAAGTCCGAACAGATAGTGGGCCTCTATGACTTCCAGGCCCTTGTTCATGAGTGTTGCCGAGTCTATGGTTATTTTCCTGCCCATTTTCCAGCTCGGGTGGTTCAAGGCCTGTGCGGGTGTAATCGCGCGGAGTTCACGCGTTTTTTTCCCCGAGAAAGGTCCGCCCGAAGCGGTGAGTATGATTCTCCTGACATCGGACTTTTTGTGTCCCTCAATACACTGAAATATTGCGCTATGTTCACTGTCGACAGGGAGGAGTGTGGCGCCATATTTTTTTGCCTGCTGTATCATGATTCTTCCGGCCATTACGAGCGCTTCCTTGTTCGCGAGGCCTACTGTTTTCCCTGCACGTATTGCTGCAAGGCCCGGAACGAGCCCCGCTGCCCCGACTATGGCAGAAAGGACAAAATCCGATTTTTTGTACTCTGCGGCTGCAGATATCCCCTCTTCACCAAAAAGTATCCTGAGCGGGGCTGATTTCCTGCGGCAGATCTTTTTCTCGAGTGCATGGGCTGCCTGTTTGTCTGCGACCGCCACGATTTCCGGAGAGAAGGCATGTATCTGTTTTTTCAGTAAATCGATATTTTGTCCCGCGGTGAGGGCTACAACCCTGAAGCGGTTCCTGTGGCGTGAAACAATCGCGAGGGCATTCCTCCCGATTGATCCTGTCGAACCCAGAATTGTGATGCGTTTTATAGGCATTTAGTGTATCATCCCGAATATTTTCAGAGCCGAATAGAGCAGGGGCCCTGCAAAGAGAGCACCGTCAATCTTGTCGAGCATGCCTCCATGTCCGGGGATTATAATACTTGAATCCTTGACCCCTGCATCCCGTTTGAACATTGATTCTGTAAGATCACCAATGATGGAGATTATTCCAATCATTATACCAATAATTACCGCCTGGTATATGCCAAGTTGAGGGACGAGGAGTATTTTGAGCAGCAGCGCCCCGCTGGTTCCCCCGACCAGCGAACCTACTGCGCCGGCGACGGTCTTGTTCGGACTCACCTCGGGATAGAGTTTTTTCTTCCCGATACCCTTCCCGATATAGTATGCGAAAGAATCTGCAGACCAGACCGTTGCATAGAGGAAAATTATCCACTCGGGGCCGAGGTCCCGCACATAGGTCTGAAAGGACAGAAACAGGGGAATGTAGAGCAACCCCACTACAGGGGCGGCGACGTCGTTCAGAGAGGAGAGAGGCGTCTTCTTTATGATAAGCCGGGAAGCGAACACCGCCATGACAGTAAGGGCTAAAAATTTTGCCATAAGGTCCGGCGCATAAGCCGAAACAGCGATGAGCGAGGTTCCAAGCAGAAGGCAGATATATCGGAAGAGGCCATACACACGGTACATGGAGTAGAATTCTATCATGGCGATAAAAGATATGGAGCCCAGGAGGAAGAGGAAATACTGTACGGGAAGGTACATAACATACCAGTACAGAAGCGGCAGGAGAATTGCGGCAATGAAGAGTCTTTTAAGGTGCATCTGTCTTCACCCGGACTGTGCCGAATCTGCGGTCCCTCCGCTGGAAATCCTGTATCGCGAGGAGGAATTCTTCCTTCGAAAAATCAGGCCAGAGCGTTTCAGTGAAATAGAATTCCGCATAGGCTCCCTGCCAGAGCAGGAAGTTGCTGATACGCATCTCCCCGCTTGTCCGGATGATGAGGTCAGGCGAGGGGAGACCGGCGGTATCGAGTTCTGCCTCAAAGGCCTGTTCATCAAGCTTTTCCGCTTTTATGCCCGAGGATATGATCTTTTTCACTGCCCTCACAATTTCATTCCGCCCGCTATAACTGAGAGCCATCACGAGGGTCAACCCTTTATTGTGGGTGGTCCTGGATTCTGCCTCCCTGATCATATCCTGTATGGGGCCGGGCAGTCTCCATGTCTCTCCGATTACCTTGAACACAATATCCTGCCTCATCAGGTTTTCGATCTCTTTATTCAGATACAGTTCGAGAAGTTTCATCAGCATGGATATCTCCGCTGAAGGCCTGTGCCAGTTTTCGAGAGAAAATGCATAAAGTGTTAACGTTTGCAGCCCAAGTTCAACTGAATTTTCAACAATCTCTTTTGTTCTCTCGACGCCACGTCTATGGCCTTCAATCCGTGGAAGACCGCGCATTGCGGCCCACCTCCCATTTCCGTCCATGATGATCCCTATATGGTTCGGAATGCGTCCGGTTGCTGCCATTGTTAACTCCTTTTCATCGAATAGATCGAGAGCATGCTGCCAAGTGGATTATTCCCTTTCAGAATATTGCCTGCTTTGAGTCCGAGGACCGGACTGGAGAGTACGAGCACCTTATCACCGGAAACTGCATAATCAAGAAGAGTACCGCTGATACCGTCGATGAAAGAAGTCTCCTCCATGGAAAGACCGGTCCACCGCATCTTTTTGATCTGAGAATTCTTGTAGCCCAGTCCCTTGACCACTCCGAGAAGCGGGGTCCTCTCTGCTACAAGGATATCGCCGTTCCTCATGATCAGCCTGTCCTTGACCGTCCATTCGCCCCTGTCAATCATGGATGTAGGTGACGATTTCTTGAATGTTGCGAGAAAGCCGCCGGTTCTCTCCTTGCGCTTCCACACCTGCATTCCTTGCTCGTCATATACGTTCAGGAACCTGTCCTGGTCGTATGCAATGAAAATACGCCCGGACCGTGGGTCGTCATAAGATACGAAGTCGTAAATATTCACCTTACCGGGGAGTTTCAACGGTTCTCCTTTCTTATATTCCCCTGCCTCGCAGGATATCGGAAATACAGGCCCGCTGAAGCCTTCTGCAGGGGAATACACCTGTGCAATCATTCCATTCCCCAGGCTCCGGAGGAACAGAGAATCCTCATAGAGGGGAACGAATGCGGACCCCTGCAGTTCATAGACAGAAGAAGTGACGGAATCGCCCTTCATTGTTGTGACAAGTATTTCGTCTTTTCCGTTCAGGTTCAGGTCAATTACATCGAGCCATAAATTTTCGCTGCCGACTGCTCCATTTATTTTTACCCCACCGAGAGCGGCTTGCAGATCAGCTCCCGGAGTGTAAATGCCGACGTCGGTATCAGTGGCAAGAATTATCTCTTCTTTCCCGTCGCCATTCACGTCTCCTGTCATAACGAATCGTGCCGAGAAGGAAAGGTCGAACTTGAGCGCGACTTCTGACTCAATCTGAAAGAACTGTTCCCCGAAACGCAGTTCTTTTTCCAGAGAAGTATCGATAAGGACGCCGGTTTCGGCGAGTTTTTTCCCGTCAGAAACCCAGAAGAGTCTTTGGGTGAAAACCATTCCTTTTTCCCCTGTCTTTGACGATAGGAGAAGCGCCACTTCAGCACCGAGTTTTTTCGCTTCATCAATGGCAGTTGCCGGGTTATCTGTTTCAAGTGCGGTATCCCGGAGGGTGAACCTCCCGGTCTCCTTGAGTTTTTTATGGTAGGCGTCAGCAATTTGCCAGTCTACCTCCTTTGACTGACAGAAAAGGATGTCAACCTTTACTTCCGATATCCTCGCTTTGTCGCCTTCCTGCGTCTCACCTTCAAGGAGAATGCCAGACGCGGAATCTTCGTATACTTCCTGTATCTCCATTCTTCCGGTCAGAGATTCAAGGTTGCCCAGGACTTCCTTGGTCACAGGATGACGGAACGGCGCCTGTTCTCTCAGGACCGTAAGCCGCATGCCTGGTTTTAACCCCTCATTGAGCCCGATATCGATTACCGCCTTCCGGTCTTCAACCCGGGTGATCTTGCCGGTTATGGCTTTAAAATATGAGAGGGTCGTGTCAGAGAGTTCCTGAAGAGGACTCTCGCCGGCATGCACGGTATGAGGGCAGCACAGCCCGAAGAAAAGAACCTGAAGGACAAAAAAGGAACAGAAGAAGAACCCTGCCTTGCCATTGCCGGAAAATTTCATGCGGTTATTCGGTAAATTATGATTCATTTTTTCTGTCATATTTTTCATCTCCCTATGTTCCGGACGACAACCGTTCAACGAGCACAGCGGGAAGTCTTTCCTCCCTCATCTTTGACTGCACCGAGGTGATATCGTAGGGAATCCTCACGATCCTGATATTTTCATCATCAATCATTGCGTAACATGCCCTCGGGTCCCCGTCACGGGGCTGTCCCACACTTCCTGTATTGACAATATACCTGCTACCCTCCTTAATTCCGGTTTTTCCCCTGTAGGTGATGAGTTCTCCTGAAGGGACTTTCTCTATGATTGAAGGTTGATGGCTATGGCCGACAAAACAGAACTTATTAGTAAAATAATCGAAATTCAATTCTGCATCCCAGAGGGTAAGAATATAATGCCACTCTTCCGGGTCCTTGGGTGTAGAGTGTACAAGGATTATATCGTTAACCCTCTCTTCATAAACAATGAGCAGTGTTTTCAGGAGGGCTTTGTTTTCCTCTGAGAGCACTTCCCTGGTCCATTCTATCGCATGTCTGGCATATTCATTAAAATATCGTATATCTGTCAGGCCGACCGACGCCCAATCGTGATTGCCGGCCAGGAGAACCCTGCAGCGGTCGTGCAGGAGTGCAACACACTCGTTCGGATTAGGCCCGTATCCTACGGCGTCCCCAATGAATATGATATCCCTAATCCCTCTCAGGGTTATATCGTCCAGAACTGCTTCGATCGCTTCAAGGTTTGAGTGCACATCAGAGATTATCGCGTAGCGCATCAGGCCTTGCCTGCCTCCTGTGCGAGTTTGTCCAGTACCCCGTTCAGGAAAGAGGCAGACTCTGATGATGAATATTTTTTTGCTATTTCCAGGGCTTCGTTCATAGTAACCGCAGAGGGGATGTCTTTTCTGAAAAAAATTTCATATGCGGCAAAACGAAGAATATTCCTGTCGACTGCAGCCATTCTCTTCAGCGCCCAGTTCTCTGTTACCTTTTCGATCAATTTGTCAATTTCCTCAATATTACCGACAGTGCCCTTCACGAGGCCCTCGGCAAAATCTATCACATCTCCGGACTCATTTTTATCCGACCAGAAATCGTCGCGGGCCTGAAAGGTATAGGATTCTCCGGTGAAATCCAACTGAAACAGTAACTGGAGAGCATACTCCCGCGCCTTGCGCCGTCTCATGAAAAATTGATCCGGGAGGTTGCCCCATACGAGCTTGACGTTTTGTTTCCGGTCCTGCGCGGAAAGCTTATCCTCATATCTTTTTCATGACCTGGGCCATCTCGATTGCGGTTATTGCCGCATCCCATCCTTTGTTGCCGCTCTTTGACCCGGCCCTTTCGACAGCCTGTTCAATTGTGTCACAGGTGATGACCCCGAATGCTATCGGTATGCCCGTATCCATGGACGCTGCCGCGATCCCTTTCGACACTTCTGCCGCGATATAATCGAAGTGGGGAGTGGCGCCCCGTATGACAGTACCGAGACAGATCACCGAGTGGTAAGTCCCTTTCAGTGCCATTTTCTTTGCCACTATCGGTATTTCGAATGACCCCGGGACCTTTACGACATCGATATCCTCATCCTTTGCGCCATGCCTCAGAAGAGCATCCTTTGCCCCGTCAAGCAATTTACTGGTAATAAACTCATTGAACCTGCTGATAACAATACCGAATTTTAACCCTTTTGCCTGTAATTCACCTTCTATAATCTTCATGGTATCCTCCTCTAAACATTATCCAGGATATGTCCCATTTTCTTTTTCTTCGTCTTGAGATAAATAATATTCCGGTCAGTGGGTTTTGTCTCTATGGGCACCCTTTCAATAACCTTAAGTCCGTAGCCTTCAAGTCCGACGATCTTTTTCGGGTTGTTCGTCATGAGTTTCATTTTCCGCACCCCGATGTCAACAAGTATTTGCGCCCCTATCCCATAATCCCTGAGATCGGGTTTAAACCCAAGCTTTATATTTGCCTCGACCGTATCGAACCCCTTGTCCTGGAGTTCATACGCCCTGAGTTTATTGATTAAACCGATGCCCCGGCCTTCCTGCTTCATATAGAGGATGACCCCTTTCCCTTCCTTTCTGATCATTTCCATTGCCTTGTGGAGCTGTTCTCCGCAGTCGCACCGCTCGGAGGCGAAGACGTCACCGGTGAGACACTGGGAATGAACCCTTACGAGTACTTCGTCTCTGGGCGTAATCTCTCCCTTTACCAGCGCGAGATGGATTATTTCGTCTATATCATTCGCATAGGCAATCACATTGAAATCGCCGCCGAATTTTGTCGGAATTTTTACTGCTACAAGCCTCCTGACAAATAATTCTGTCCGCATCCTGTATTTGATGAGGTCTTTGATCGTGACTACCTTGAGGAGATGTTTTTTTGCAAATTCCATAAGTTCCGGAACCCTTGCCATCGTCCCGTCTTCGTTCATGATTTCGCAGATTACCCCAGCCGGATAAAGGCGTGCCAGCTTGGTGAGATCGACCGATCCTTCAGTCTGCCCGGCCCGCTGGAGGACGCCTCCGGGTCTTGCCCTGAGGGGGAAGACATGGCCGGGACGGGCGATATCTTCCCTCTGCGTTTTTGGATCGATTGCGGTCAATATTGTCCTTGCCCTGTCGGCAGCAGAAATGCCTGTTGTCACCCCCTTTTTTGCTTCAATAGAGACGGTGAATGCTGTACCGAATGACGAAGTGTTCTCATCGGTCATCATCGGCAGTTTCAGTTCCGCCACCCGTTCAGGGGTGAGGGAAAGACAGATGAGGCCTCTTCCGTGTTTGGCCATGAAGTTGATGGCTTCCGGTGTTACCTTTTCTGCTGCCATGCAGAGGTCCCCTTCATTTTCCCTGTCTTCATCATCGACAAGGATAACCATTTTCCCTTTTTCAATATCCTCAATAGCTTCATCGATAGTGTTGAATTTATATTTCTCCATGCTCCCTGCTCTCCTCAAATAAAAAAGATTCTGCGTTCATGCTCCTTCAGCATCTATCAGGCAAAGCCCTCGTTTATAAGGGTCTTCATAAATTCTGTATCTTTGCCGGTTTCTTTTTTTAAAAATTTTGCAACATACTTGCCTAAAATATCTACTTCAATGTTCACTGTATCACCGGAGGCTTTTACCCCAAGTGTCGTTGCCTTCGCGGTGTGGGGGATAATCACAACGGTGAAACTGTTATGAAGAACATCCACGACGGTAAGACTGACACCGTCAACCGCAACAGATCCTTTTCCTACAAGATATTCCAGGATGGCAGGTGAGACTTCGATCCCGAATTTCCACATATCACCTGTGGTTGTCTTTGACCGGATTGTCCCCGTGTCGTCTATATGGCCGGTCACAAAATGTCCTCCAATCTTCGAACTGGGGGTCAGCGATGGTTCGAGGTTCACCTTGTCACCGGTTCTGAGAATGCCGAGGTTTGTCCTGGACAGGGTTTCATATGAGAGATCAAACGAGAGTTCACCCCTGTCTTTGCTCACCACCGTGAGACAGACGCCGTTGACCGCGATGCTGTCACCGATCACGGTAGACCTTGAGATCTCTTCTGCCTTGAGTGAGAGTATTGCACCCCCGGTCAGTTTCCGTACAGAGAGCAGTGTGCCCATACCAAGTATGAGTCCCGTAAACAAATTATTCCTCGATACGAATATTGAAATTGAGTCTTTTCTGATAGAAACCCAGGATATCGACAGTTTCTGACCAGGCAGTCGTTACTATGACCGTATTTTCGGTTTTCGAAACTTTTATGTCTTCCTGGGAGACAGGTATCTTTAATTCCTGGGCTCTCTCAACTACCTGTTCCTTCGTCTTATCAACCTGACCAAGACTGACCCTTGCGAGCTCTTTTACATCAGATTTGAACGCAGAATACCGGTAATAGGGCATGCCGAACTGCACCCCCGCATACCCTAAGAATATCAGCAGCACTATGACGAACAAAACCTTGATAAATCCCTGTTCATTCCTTAGTGTTCTCATTCAATCAACCTCCCTATCCTGTTAAATCTCACCCAGTTATCAGGGTTCCAGGACCAATAGATTAATAATGCTTTTCCCCGTATGCTCTTGCGATCAACAAACCCCCAGTACCGGCTGTCATAACTCTGGTCTCTATTGTCGCCCATGACAAAAACCTTGTTGGGCGGTATCGTGATCGGCCCGAAATTGTCTCTCGGGTCCATGCTTCTTGCTCTGATATTCATATCAGAATGCTGCACGTATGGTTCTGTGCGCGGGTTGCCGTTTACATATACAATTTTATTCCTCTCTTCTACGATATCCCCCGCTGTTGCAACGACCCGTTTTATAAAATCCTTCTCAGGATTCTCGGGATACTTGAATACTATTATATCTCCCTTTTCGGGTTTTCTGAACTCCAGAATTTTTGTGTCGGTAAAGGGAATTTTTGTCCCGTAGAGAAATTTGTTTACCAGGATATGGTCTCCAATAAGAAGTGTTGGAATCATTGAGCCGGATGGTATCTTGAATGCCTGAACGATATATGCCCTTATAATAAGAGCGAGAATAAGCGCAGTTGCAATTGCTTCTACATATTCCCATAGCAGTTTTTTCTTGTCCTTCACCGAGATGTCCTCCTCGCCTGTAACGTTCTGTTTACGAACTATGTGCTAGTTTTTCAAAAACAAGCCCTGCAGAACCGATAATCCCTGCATCATCCCTGAGGAGCGCAGGTAAAATTATTACCCTTTCAAAGAGTTCCTTGAAAGCCCTCCGTGAGGATTCCCTGATTGCCTCCTGGACATAAATATCCCATGCTCCGATAAGCCCTCCGGAGAGGATCACCGCTTCCGGGCCCATGAGATTGATAATGTTTGCGATACCGATACCCAGATATCTGCCTGCATTTTTCAGTAAGTCGCGTGCGAGAGTATCTCCGTCGAGAGCTGCCCTGAAAATATCTTCGGCGGTCAGCTTATAGAAATTCCCGCTGCAGTAATCCCTCAGTACGCTCTCTCTACCGGCCTCAAGCACTGAAACTGCCTCGGAGAGAATGGCCCTGGCTGATGCATATGATTCAAGGCATCCCGAATTGCCGCAGGGACACTTTCCCCCCTCTGCGCTGATACTCATGTGGCCGACTTCTGCGGATACTCTGAGCAGTTTCTTCTCATATATTATACCACCACCGATGCCAGTGCCGAGTGTAAAGAGGAAAAAATTCGAAAAACCCCTGCCTGCACCTGCCCATAATTCGCCGAATGCTGCAGCATTTGCGTCGTTCTCTATAAATACGGGAAGTCCGAATCTGTCGTGAATCCCCCTGACCAGGTCGCATTTTTCAACCGCATGGAGATTCGGAGAAATAATGACTCTGCTGGTGTCCTTGTCAAGCAACCCGGCAACACCGATGCCTATCCCCTCGATGCCATCGGTGCCAAGTTTTTCCATTGCCCGTATCACCGAGCCGAGGACGTCTTCCGTAACCGGTTCTTTTATCTTATGCAGTACCGCGCCGTCTTCCGAAATAACCGCTACCCTGAGGTTTGTCCCTCCGATATCCATGCCTATTGCGTTCTTTTTCATGCCGGTATCCATTTATTCCCTGTAGACCTCTATCGCGATTTCAGGGCACATCTCTGCACACATGCAGCAACCGGTGCATTTTTCACCATGTGCTGCATATGCCGGGAACACCCCATTTTTGTTGAATTTCTCTTCAATGACAATCAGTCCGAACTGACAGGCATTCACACAGTAGCCGCATCCTTTGCAGAGGTCCCTGTCTATCACGATCATCCCTCTCATTGTCTGTCCTCGAGCAGTTCCTGTGCATGTCTCAACGAGACTTCTGTTGCAACCCCGCTGAGCATGCGAGCTATTTCCCCTTCTCTTTCCTTGCCGGAAATTGCCCTCACTGCTACCCTGACCCTCTTGTCCCTCTGCTGCTTCTCAATTTTCAGATGGACATCTCCCCTTGATGCAATCTGGGGAAGATGCGTTGCGCAGAAGACCTGATGACTGGCCGAGAGGGCCTGGAGTTTGCTGCCGACGCTCTCTGCAGTCTTCCCTCCGATACCGGCATCAACCTCATCGAAGATAAGTACATCGGTATTGTCAAAATCTGCAAGAATACTTTTCAGCGCAAGCATTACCCGTGACAATTCTCCTCCTGATGCAATCCTGGCGAGCGGTCTCACCGGCTCGCCAGGATTCGCGGAGAAAAGGAACTCAACCCTGTCAAAACCATGGGCGCTTAACGCTTCCTGTGTTATGCCGATGACAAACCCGGCATTTTCCAACGCAAGTTCATTCAGTTCTTTTTTCATGAGTTTTTCCAATTTTGCCGCTGAGGCTCTTCTTTTTTCAGAGAGCGCCTGTACGTTCCGGGTGAGGAGACCTTCTTTTTCCCGCAACTCGCCCTCGATTGCACCAAGCTTCTCTTCCGAGAGTTCGAGTACCTTCAGCTCTCTGGTCGCATTGTCTCTGTAGTGCATGAGCTGTTCTGGCCCTTCACCATATTTTTTCTCGAGTTTCCTGATTACCTCCAGCCGTTCTTCGATCTGGTCGAGCTTTCGGGGTTCAAAATCATATCTGTCCTTTAGCTTTCTGAGGGCAACTGCCGCATCTTCGATATATGGACGGCCTGTTTCGAGCATCTGGAAGATTTCAGCGGTGCTCGGATCAACCTCTGCCAGTTCCCTGGCTTTGCCTAAAAGAGAAGAGAGCTGTTCCATGCAGGAATCCTCTGCGCCGTATATCAGTGCATATGCGGTTTCCGTGAGTTCATTGAGCCTGCTCAGGTTTGCTGCAATCGCCCTCTCCGAGGCCAACGCATCTTTCTCGCCGGTTTTCAACTGTGCTTCCTCAATCTCCTGTATCTGGAACCGGAGGATATCGATTCTTTTCTCCCGCTCTTTCATTTTCTGCTTCAGCATATCCTCTTCATTTCTTAAACGCCCAACCTCATGGTACAGGAGGGCCAGGTTTTTTTTCTCTTCATCCAGTGTGCCGAAGGAGTCGAGAAAGTCCCTGTGCCTGTTTATAGAAAGCAGGCTCTGGTGTTCATGCTGTCCATGAATATCAACCAGGGTTTTCCCGATCTCTGCGAGACTCTGGAGGCTTACCATTGAATCATTAATGTAAGCCCTGCTCTTGCCGGTTGCGGAAACTGACCGTCTCAGGATCAGGCCGTCAGAGAAATCCAGCCCGATATCGGGGAATCCCGGTCTTTTGCCTAATTCGAAATAAGCCTGCACCACTGCCTCTTTCTCGCCTGCCCGCACAAACTCCGACTGAGCCCTGCTCCCGAGGGCAAGGCTGAGAGAATCGATAAGAATAGATTTTCCCGCTCCTGTTTCGCCCGTCAAGATATTCAATCCTTTCCCGAACCTGACTGTGAGGTCATCGATAATCGCAAGGTTCTTGATTCTGAGTTCACAAAGCATCTTTGAAAATAGCAGAAAAAGGAGAGACCTTGCAAGAGGAGAACAACTAATCTTTCAACAGGATCAATATGTTATCGAGAATCCTTTCTGGTCGCCGATGTATTCTTCCCACTGAAAATCTATATGCGATACCCGGGAGCCGGGTGTTCCTGCATAACAGGCTGTAACCGCCTTTTCGATGACGTCCTTTCTCCCTTCAAAAAGGGCCTCTACCCTTCCATCTCTGAGATTCTTCACCCAGCCGTTCAATCCCAGGCTCTGTGCAATGTCTCTGGTGAAAGAACGATAAAAAACCCCCTGCACCCTTCCCTCAATGAACAGGTGTGCCCTGGAATTTTCCATGATAAAAAATTATAGCACATCTCTATGCCTGCTCTCCGAGGTAGGCCTTTTTTACGTTGCTATTGTTCAGGAGTTCAGCCCCGTTCCCATGGAGCGGGATATGTCCGTTTTCGAGCACGTATCCCCTGCTCGATAATTTCAGGGCGGCGCGGGCGTTCTGTTCCACGAGAAGAACGGTAACTCCTTCCCGGTTTATTTCCTTTATGGTTTTGAAAATCTTGCTTACAATGATCGGGGCCAGTCCCAAAGACGGTTCATCGAGAAGGAGAAGTTTCGGACGTGACATAAGCGCGCGTGCGATTGCAAGCATTTGCTGTTCTCCGCCGCTCAGGGTTCCCCCAAGCTGGTTCTCCCTCTCGTGCAGTACCGGGAAGAGACTGAAAACCATTTCGAATGACGAGGCGGTATTGCCTCTTCCGGAAAAGGCTCCCATTTCAAGGTTTTCTCTCACGGTGAGTTTCGGAAAAATCCTGCGTCCCTCGGGAACCTGGCTGATTCCCATCCTGACGATTTTGTGGGGTGCGCTTTCCCTTATGCTTTTACCCTCGAACAGAATATCACCTGACTGTGGCTTTAGTATGCCGGATATCGTCATAAGCGTTGTGGATTTCCCCGCACCATTGTTGCCGATGAGAGAGACGATTTCACTCTGGGAGATCTCCAGGTTAATCCCTCTGAGTGCTTCAATCGGCCCGTAAAATGTATGGAGCTTTCTCAGTTCAAGCATAAAGTTTTCTCAGTCACTTTTGATTATACCGAGCGACATAAATTATGCCAAATGAAGTACTACGTAACTGTCATGCCGGCTTGTCCGGCATCCTTCTTGAAGAAAGATTCCCGACAAGCGGGAATGACAACCATGCGACAATTGTTATGACGCTGTGTTTATTAACTTTTAACTCTCAACTGTTAACTTACTTTTCAGTAGTCCTTCCCAAGATAGGCCTCTATAACCTGAGGGTCTCTCCTGATATCGTCAGGGGGGCCCTCTGCAATCTTCACCCCGTGGTTAATAACGGCGATCCAACCGGAAATCCCCATCACCACTCTCATATCATGCTCTATCAGCATAACGGTTTTCCCGAGTTTTCTGAGGTCCTCGATTAGTTGCATGATGGCGGCGGTCTCCTGAAGATTCATTCCTGCGGTCGGCTCATCAAGCAGCATTATTGCAGGATCTGCTGCGAGTGCCCTTGAAATCTCGAGCCTTCTCTGCGCACCATACGGTAGACTTCCTGAGAGCATATCCGCATATTCTGAAAGACCGACGAATCCAAGGTATTCATGGGCTTTTTCCCGTATTGCCCTTTCCTCGTCACTGAATTTTTTCGAACGGAGTATCGAACTGAGAAGCCCTGCTTTTGTCTTGCTGTGCTGGGAAACCATGACATTCTCCAGAACTGTCATCTCCCGGAAGAGCCTGATATTCTGGAAAGTCCTTGATATGCCGAGTCTGGCAATTTTGTAGGGTTCAAGCCGGGTTATCTCTGCCCCCAAGAAATGAATGGATCCTTTCGTCGGTTTGGCAAGACCGGTGAGACAATTGAAGATAGTTGTTTTCCCTGCACCGTTCGGGCCGATGATACTCATGATCACGCCTCTTCTTACCTTGAAAGAGACCTCTTCAATAGCCTTTATGCCCCCGAAATGTTTTGATAAACCCCTAACCTCTAAGAGATACACCTTTCCCTCCGAACAGCCCCTGAGGCCTGAATATCATGAGAAGTACGAGCCCGGCGCCAAGGGCAAGCATCCGGTAGAGCTGCACTTCCCGCAGCATTTCGGGCAGTATTACCAGAATCAGCGCTCCAATAACTACCCCCGCAATGCTGCCCAGTCCGCCGAGAATGACCATACAGACGATCAGCACTGACTCCATGAACGTGAAGCTTTCAGGAGATACGAACTGCATCTTTGCAGTAAAAAGAGAGCCCGCGAGAGAGGCCCAGAACGCACCGAAGGCAAAGGCATATAACTTGTAGGCAGTAGCATGTATCCCCATTACAGAAGACGCGATTTCGTCCTCCCGTATCGCAATCCACGCTCTTCCGATCCTGGAGGTGTGAACCCGCCTTACTATGAATATCGTGAAGATGACACAACAGAGAACGAGATAATAGTAGGAAGCGAGGGTGTTGAGCGGGAAAGAAATGATTTCAGGTCGTGCGATGCCGGAGATGCCGTTTGGACCCTGTGTCAGATTGTCCCAGTTGTTGAGGATCAGCCGTGTGATCTCACCGAATCCCAGGGTAACAATCGCCAGATAATCACCGCGGAGCCTCAGGGCAGGTACTGCGAGAAGAAATCCCGCGAGGGTTGTCAGGACAAGAGAAGCAGGCATGGCAGTCCAGAATCCGAATCCCATCTTCGTATGCAGGAGCGCATATGCATAGGCGCCTATCGCATAAAAAGCGGCAAACCCCAGGTTGAGAAGACCTGCGAACCCTATGACCACGTTCAGGCCGAGTGCGAGTATGATATATATGCCTGCGAGTATGGCAACATCTATGAAATAGTCTCCGACAAAAAGCGGGGCCGTCGCTGCAAAGAGAAAGGAGAGGAGAATGAGGATGCGCATCCGTCCCATGGAAAAAAGTCCGGAGAACCGGACGGAGGGAAGCATCTCCGTGATAGTCTTATGGTAGTTGACAAGAGAACGGGAGAAGACGAGGACGAGAGCAACAGCGAAGAAGAAGACTACCGCAGCAGAAATGCCTTTCAGGGGAAGGAAGAGAAATGACAGCCATAGTGCAGCGACAAGGGACTTCAACAGTACTCCCTGTGATGTCCGTGCGGGTGTCTTCTGTGAAACGAACATTGCCACGGTTATACTTTTTCCAGTTCTGCTTTTCCGAAAAGGCCCCCTGGTTTTACGAGGAGCACGATAATCAGCAGAATAAACGCGTAAGCGTCCTTATATTCGGATGAGATATAGCTCCCCCCGAGGCTCTCAACGAGTCCCAGAAGAATACCGCCGAGCATGGCTCCCCGTATGCTGCCGATACCACCCAGGACAGCAGCAGTAAATGCTTTTATCCCTGCAACATACCCGATAAAATAATTTACAAGCCCATAATACATTGCGACCATAAGTCCGGCAATAGCGGCAAGCCCGGACCCTATAAGAAAGGTCACGGATATAACCGTATCAATATTGATCCCTACGAGCGAGGCCATGACCTTGTCCTGGGCGACTGCTCTCATTGCCTTGCCCATGCGTGTTTTTCTCACAAAAAACCGGAGGCAGACCATGAGAATTACTGATACGACTATGATGGAGAGTTGAAGGTACGTCATCTGAACCGACAGGAACCGGAATCCCGCGGTTCCGAAAAGGGGCGGGAACACCTTGTCGGTAGCCCCCTGTGTAAGCATAACAAAGTTCTGAAGGAATATGGAGACCCCGATTGCGCTGATCAGCGGGCTGAGTCTCGGAGCATTCCTGAGGGGTTTATATGCTATTTTTTCGATGGTAAATCCATAGGAAGCACAGAACATAATCGAGAGAACGAAGGTGAGTGCGAGCGCCAGGGGGAGACTGAAGGCCGTCAACCCGATCGCGGTGAAAAGTCCGAAAAAGATGATGCCGAAATATGCGCCGAGCATGTAGATCTCGCCGTGTGCAAAATTAATCAGTTCAAGGATACCGTATACCATCGAATACCCGAGGGCAATGAGCGCATAGACACTGCCGAGTGTGAGGCCATTTATAAGTTGCTGTAAAAACATAGAGAGATTGTAACAGAAAAAACCACTGTTGGGGAGGTATTCCCCCAGCCATTGACTTCTCTTTCTATGAATGACACGCTCGGATGTACGGAACAATGATTTTCCCAGCGACTTTCCGGCAGTCGCCGGAAAGAAACAATGAGCATTGAACAAAGGCACTTTAAATATTATGCAAATGCTTAATATTTGCTGTATACTATCCAGGGTTGTCCGTCAGCGGTTGACGCGATTCACACCAGGGATGATGAGAGAAGTGAAGTCTCATCGAAAAACTATTCATAGTTACTATGGAATGAAAGGAGGTGATTCTGATGAAGAAGACACTCGCGATTCTTGTCGCAGCACTTTTCGTCTTCGCTCTTGTGGCAGTATCTTTTGCAACAGAGGCGCAGAAGGCGGCACCGGCTCCGATGGGAGAGAAAAAGGAAGCTCCGGCAAAGGTGAAACAGGTTACCGGTGAGGTCAAGGCAGTTGATACAAAGGCAATGACTCTTACCGTCACAAAGAAGATGAAAACCGGGGCCGAAGATACTCTGGCTTTGGTGAACGACAAGACCAGGATAATGATGGGCAAGGACAAGAAACTCCTGGCAGACCTCAAGGTTGGCGACAAGGTTACCGTCAAATATACTGAGGCCGATGGCAAGATGGTAGCAAAGAGCATAGCCATCAAGACAGAAGAGAAGTAGGCTGAGATGGCAGGAAGCTTGGCGAAGAAGAAATAAGTTGGTTCCCGCAAGACAGAGGGCGCTTACGATTGTGAGCGCCCTATTGTTCGATCCTCGATTTAACCTTTTGCATGGTATCCTGAACACGGCATTGGTAGAAATCGTGTATCTTCCTGACCGTTTCAGGATATGATTCTATAATCTCCTGGAGGAGAAATTTGTCTATTTCTCTCACCTCGACATCGTACAGGGCAATAACAGATGCTGTCCTGGGCCTTCCTGTCAGAAAAGCCACTTCTCCGAATACGTCGCCGGGAGAGAGAATGGCGAGCTCAATCTCTTTCCCGATAATATGGGTAACAACTTTTGCCTGTCCCGATTGAATAATATAAATTGAATCTCCTGAATCCCCCTCTTCGATGATCGTCTGCCCTGCAGGATATATCTGGGGCGTGATATCCCCCAAAAGACGCTGTGCTTCTTCTCTCGGCAGTGGTGAAAACAGGGAGGGCAGCTCAAAGGTGATACCCTCCTCTCTTCCGGATATTTCAGCTGCTGCCGGTTTCTTTCCAGTCGCAGGTTTCTCCGGCTCCTGAATTTCCGGAAGGGATGTCACTTCATTGGTCTCTTCAGTGTATGCAGTCCTCTCTGTAAAATCGTCTGCCGGTGCTGACGGGCCGAGTTCAATTTCTTGTTCAGGCTTGACCGGGAGTTCGAGGGGATGCGGTGTTTCCATGCCAGGCTGTTCTTCACCCGCCCCAGGTTCTTCTTCCTCTTCCAGACCGAGAGGCATGCCTGTTTCTACCTCCTGTTTCTCTTCGAATGACTCTTTGATAACCTGCGCTCCAAGACCGGAGGTGGCAGATTTCGCGGCTTTTGCGCTTTCCAGTTCGATCATCAGTTCCTTGGATAATTTCAGTGCTTCATCGTTTTCCGGGTCAAGCCTGAGAATTATTTTATACAGGGCGAGCGCCTTCTGGATGAAACCCTTGTTTTGCAGCAGCCATGCCGACTGGTGATAGGAAGCGATTGCATGGGGACTTTTGCCCATTCTCTGATAGATATCCCCGAGTTTGAGATGCACCTGCGGGTTGTTTCTTTCAATGCTGGTGAGGTATTCAAGGGCTCCCTTTGCTCCGGCCCAGTCCTCCTGTCTGACAGAACCGAAATACATCTCCCAGTAGTTTTTCCCCATTTCCCTCTCCCGAAATCTTCGGATTGCTTGTTCTGGAGCGATCTCTCTCCAAAATCCTCAATTTTGTGCTCTGGGCTTTTGGATATAGTATATAATATATCACTAAAAAAACAGGAGGTTCTTCTTGAAGAAAAAGGTTTCTGTCGAACCGGCTTACCGTATCAGACATCTCCCCCCGTATCTTTTTGCAGAGATAGACAGAATGAAGCAGAAAGCAAGGAAAGCAGGGACTGACCTCATTGACCTCAGCATCGGTGACCCTGATATCCCTACCCCGAAGCATATTGTGAAAGCGATGAAAAAGGCTGTTGAGAACCCGGAACATCACCGCTATCCTTCATATGAAGGGATGCTGCTTTACAGGGAAGCGGTAACGCGATGGTATAAGAAGAGATTCGATGTGGTGCTTTCCCCGGAGAATGAAGTGCTTTCCTTAATTGGGTCAAAGGAGGGAATAGGGCACATCCCATTGGCGTTTGTGAATCCAGGAGATATTGTTCTGGTCCCTTCTCCAGGCTATCCCGTATATGCTGTCGGTACACTCTTTGCGGGGGGAAAGAGCCATTTCATGCCGCTTCTGGAGAAGAACGGCTTCTTGCCTGATCTGGAGAAAATCCCCGTGACAGTACTTAAAAAAACGAAACTCATGTTCATCAATTATCCCAACAATCCGACATCTGCAGGCGCTGATGCGAATTTCTTCAAAAAGGTGATCAGATTGGCCCGACAGTACAATATTATCGTATGTCACGATGCCTCATATACAGAGATATTTTACGAGAAGAAACCTTTGAGCTTCATGGAGATTCCTGGTGCGAGGGATGTCGGCATCGAGTTCCATTCCCTTTCCAAGACATATAATATGACAGGGTGGAGAATCGGTTATGCTGTCGGCAACAAGGATATCCTTGCAGGTCTGGGGAAGATAAAGACGAACATTGATTCAGGAGTTTTCCAGGCGGTTCAGGAAGCGGCGATAACCGCTCTTGATACCGACGACCGGGTTCTTTCAGCTATAAGAAAGACATACCGGGACAGGCGGGATGCCCTCTGTGAAGGATTAACGAAACTCGGATTGAGCCTGAGGAAACCGGATGCTACCTTCTATATCTGGGCAAGGGTTCCGTCACGGTTCAATTCCATGAGTTTCGTTGCACACATGCTGAACAAAGCAGGGGTGCTTACTACACCCGGCAATGGGTTCGGATCTGCGGGGGAGGGATTTGTAAGGTTTGCATTGACGGCGCCTGTCCACAGGATACACGAAGCAGTGAAAAGGATAGAGGAAAGCCTTTCCTATTGACAGAAATAGTCCTGATAAGATAGATTGAGCTAGATACCGTATCCGTATCCGTGCGGGCAGTCCCTGAATATCCCTGGTACAATGCGGGATAAGACATGAGAGAATAATATCTGATTGCTTCTTCTGACCCCTGCTCGTTATGATAAGGCACATCTCCAAACCCTGAGAGAGGGAATTATAAAAGGAATATCGGGGGGGCGGTTGTACACTGCGTATATCGGCATTGGCTCTAATCTTGGCGACAGAAAGAAAAACTGTGAACGCGCTGTAGAGCTTCTGCAGCAACAGGGTATTTCTGTCAGGAAACGTTCTTCCCTCCGCGAGACTCAACCCTGGGGCAACAAAAACCAGTCATTGTTCCTGAACATGGCAATTGAGGTCGAAACAGATTGCACGCCCCGGGAACTGCTCGCAATACTCAGGGAAATTGAAACCAGGGTTGGGAGAAGGAAGACCTCTCCATGGGGCCCCCGTATCGTTGATCTCGATATCCTTATTTATAATGACATGGTCATTAAGAGCAGGGAACTCACCATTCCGCATCCTTTCATGCATGAGCGGGATTTTGTGCTGCAGCCCCTGCACGAAATTGCCCCTGACCTTGTACACCCCGTGTTAAAAAAAAACATGAGAGAACTTTTCGAGTCATTGACAGAGGAGCGTTAAGGGGAAATGGACAGAGAGAATTTTGAGACTTTATCCCTCCTGCAGACCCATCTGTCGAAACTAACAGGGCTTCCCCTTTCCCTCCACAGACCTGACGGGACAGTCATCCTCCCGTCGCTCAGAGAAGACAAGTTCCTCTCAACAGTTCAGTCTTCACCCAGAGGCAGTGAAAGCTACCAGGATTTTATCCGGAAGCAAATCAAGCTGGTAGCGCAAAGAAACGATGTGTCCATGATCCAGGGGCCGGCGGGTGAATACCATTGTTTCATCCCCGTATCGTTCAACAATACGGTGTATATTATCGCGGGCGGCGGCGTATACCTTTCTCAGGGAGATTTCGAGAATTTTTACAGGAAACAAGGGTATACATTCGGTTTGAACCCCCAGCACCTGCAGTCCTGGCAACCTGTGATTATCCAAAAAGATCTGGCTGATCTCCAGGAGACCATACAGTTCATCCGTTCCCTGTTCAGTCTTGTCCTGAAAGGGAACTTTCAGCACAGTCTTACAGAAAAACGGTATAAGCTGATAAAAATTTTCATCGGCCTCATATCTGACCTCAAGCTGGAGAAACAGAGCGACGAAGTGTATGATGTGGTGATCGATGTCATGCTTTTCCTCTTCCATGTAGACAGTATATCGATTATGGTGAAGGAGAACGGCCATTTCGTTCCGAAAAGGAGCGGTGGAAGATTCCAGGATTCCCTCCAGTCCCTGAAATTGCCGTTCACCGGGATTGTATCCGAAGTGCTCGAAAAGCAACGCCCCATCTTTTCTGAATCTGCCATGGAATTCCTGCGTCTGGGAATGCATGAAGAGATAGCGTCGATCCATATCTTTCCGATTCTCTCGGACAATGCAGTGCAGGGTCTCCTCTGTATTTACAATTCATCCATTGATCAGGAGAATGCGGATATCGTCGCGGAGATCTGCCGGATAGTTGGGTTCGTCTTCAGGATAAGAGAACTGCAGGGTACATTCTCCAGGTACATGCAGGAAATCGACATCCTGAACACCGCTGCAGAGAAGATAACGCCTGTGAAGGAGCCGGACGTGCTCTATGAGGCTATCCTTGAAACTTCTGTGCATCTCGCCGCAGCGGAGAAGGGGTCTCTCATGCTTATAGACAGCGATGAATCACATCTCACCATCAAGGCTGCGCGGGGCATAAACAGAAGACTTCTCGGCGACATCAAGATCAGGGAAGGGGAGGGTATCGCAGGAAGGGTTTTCAGAGAAGGGATACCTCTCATTGTTGAAGATATCGAGAAGGACGAGAGCGTCTTTACCAAAAAGAAGCCGAAATATAAGACAGGTTCTTTTATAAGCATTCCCCTTAAGATTGGCGACCAGACGATAGGAGTGTTGAACATATCCGATAAAATAACCGGCGAGGTGTTTTCGAAAGACGATCTGATGATGCTCCGTTCTTTCGCAGCATATGCAACAATAGCGCTCGAGCGCTCAAACTATTACTCTCTCGTAGGCCGCCTGAGGGAATTATCCATCACCGATGCACTCACAGGGCTCTTCAACCGGCGTTATTTTGAAGACAGATTTTTTGAAGAACTCCAGCGGTCTAAACGCCATGGACTTTCTTTTTCTCTTGCCATGATAGATGTCGACGATTTCAAGCTTTTCAATGACACGGAAGGGCATCTTGCAGGCGATGAGATTCTTAAATCCGTGGCCTATGGCGCCAAAGAATGCCTGCGGGTTACTGATGTGTTTGCACGTTTCGGCGGTGAGGAGTTCGTCGTAATTATGCCGCAGACTACCAGAGAAGAAGCGTTTATGGTTGCCGAGAGGATCAGAATATGGTTCAAGGAACGCATTCTCCCTACGTGGAATACCTATCCAAGAGAGCATCTGACTGTCAGTATCGGGATTGCCACCTTTCCGTATGACGGAGAGGACAGAAAAGAACTGCTCAGGAATGCCGACAAGGCCCTGTACCGCGCAAAGATGGAGGGGAAAGACAAGGTTGTGCTCTGGGTTGACTGAGCAGTTCTTGTGTCAGGCCTTTTTTACCCAATCTCCAAAATTTCTTAATATCCGGAGACCGGTTTCCTGACTTTTTTCAGGATGGAACTGAGTCGCAACGATGTTCTCTTTCCATATCATCGAGGTGAAGTTGATCCCGTACTCTGTCATCCCTGCTATTACCGCAGGCTCCGCAGGTGCGACAAAATATGAGTGCACGAAATAGAAATATGAGTTGTCGAGTATGTTCTCAAAGATAGGGGGCCTTTTCAGGAGGCTTACTGTATTCCATCCCATGTGCGGAACCTTGAGGTCTATCCGGAACCTCACGACCTTTCCTGGCAGAATATCAAGGCCCTTAAAGTTGCCGAATTCTTCGGACTCTGTAAACAGAATCTGGAGGCCGAGGCATATCCCCAGATACGGCTTGCCGCTTGCGATCGATTTCGCGATCGGTTCGATCAGGGACAGGGCGTCGAGGTTCCTCATACAGTCCCTGAATGCACCGACACCCGGGAGCACCACTGCCCGGGCATTTTCGATAGATTTGGCATCAGACACGACCTGGGCGTCGACCCCAACTTTCTGGAACCCTTTCTCGACGCTCCTGAGGTTACCCATGCCGTAATCAACAATCGCAATCATAGGATTTTATTATACAGCAACCGCGCAAATCGGGGGGAGGCAATGTCCGTATTGTGCTGACAGTGTGTAAAAATTGGCACCTTCAGAACCTATTCTCCTGAAGATGATCTGAGCAAGGGTATAATAAACAATGGCTTTAATGCTGCCGGATAATATATTACATTCCAGTTGTATTTTTTGGTCAGATGCTCTTCATACAACAAATTCAATTTATAGGATTTTTGAAGTCAATTAATAACTTCCTGAAAGTTGTTTAAATAAATTTGCTAAAATAGTGAATAGGTAAATTAATGCGTAAAGGAGTTGCGATATGATGAAAAAATTAATTTTAGCAGTCTCAATCATCCTCTATTTAACAGTATTCACAGGTTGCCACACAGTGCATGGAGTAGGACAGGATATCGAAAGTGCTGGAGAATCCATTCAAAAAGCTACTGATAAATAATAAACCTAAGACCTGTTTAATAATTGCCCGAATCCAGTCATAACAAGTTGTCATTGCGAGCGAAGCGTAGCTATCTCGTTTTTCGTGGTGAGATTGCTACGCGCCCTTCATGTGCTTGCGATGAGACAATAGCCAAGGTTCCTGTCAGCGTATCGCTGTATTTGGGGATTAGTATGTGATCTTGTTTGAAATATGAATATTTCCTCCCGTGGCTTACTTGATAGCGTAAGATCAATTCTGCAAATATAAATCAGGGTATAATTCTCAAGG
>JAVHLL010000051.1 GCA_031082155.1 Thermodesulfovibrionales bacterium
GGATAGGTGATAGAGGCTACCGCACGGGATATGGTGACCTCTTCATTTTCGAGAGGTTGCCGTAAAACCTCGAGTACGTTCCGCTTGAATTCCGGCAACTCATCCAGGAAAAGCACTCCGTGGTGCGCGATGCTGACTTCACCGGGTTTTGGAACCTGTCCCCCGCCAATCAATGCGACGTCCGAGATTGTATGGTGCGGGGCACGGAATGGCCTGATTGCAAGAAGCGGCCTCCCGTCCCTCAGCAGTCCGGCAACACTGTGTATCCGCGTTGTCTCAAGGGCCTCGTCAAAAGTCATACCGGGAAGTATTGTCGGGAGTCTTCTCGCAAGCATAGTCTTTCCTGAACCCGGCGGCCCAATCATCAGCACATTATGTCCTCCTGCGGCAGCAACCTCAAACGCCCGTTTGGCATGCTCCTGTCCTTTGACCTCGCTAAAGTCGTCCTCATACAGAGAATTCTCTTCCAGTGCCTTGTGTACATCAAGTTGGAATGGTGTCCTGATATTGGAATCCATCAGGAATTCGGTGAGTTCGGGTAGGCTTCTCACGCCGAACACCGGCAGACCACAAACCACTGCCGCCTCTGATGCATTCTCGTGAGGGAGAAGCAGTCCCCTCAAGCCGAGTTCTCTGGCCCGCATCGCCATCGACAGAACGCCCCTTACGGATTTCACTCCTCCGTTCAGTGAAAGCTCGCCGGTGAGGAGATACCCTTCCAGTGAAGACTGGTCGAGCACTCCTTCAGCCACGAGGATACCGAGTGCGATAGGGAGATCGAATGACGACCCTTCCTTCTTCAGATCGGCAGGCGCAAGGTTAATCGTGATCTGTCTGAGGGGGAACTGGAACCCGATATTTTTCAATGCGGCCTTTACCCGGTCTCTGGATTCCTTTACCGCGGCATCGGGAAGACCTACCAGAGAGAAATGCGGCAAGCCCCTTGAGGAAATATCGACCTCGACCTCGACAATATGGGCGTTGATACCCAGGACAGTTGCGCTGAGCACTCTCGATAGCATATGCTTAATTATATTTTTAAGCCGTCAAGAAAAGCAATATGGTAAAATAACGGTTGTTCCACACTTTTGAAGGAGATTCCATGGCGAAAGTACCAATAAGCATAGAAGAGGAAATGAAGGGCTCTTATCTTGATTATGCGATGAGCGTAATCATAGGAAGAGCGCTGCCGGAAGTCAGGGACGGGCTGAAGCCTGTCCAGCGGCGGATACTGTATGCAATGTTCCGGGAAGGGTTACTCCCGGGAAGAAAATATTCAAAATGTGCCGGCGTCGTCGGTGAAGTACTGAAAAAATATCATCCCCATGGTGATACCGCGGTGTACGATGCCCTTGTGAGGCTCGCACAGGATTTCAACATGCGGTATACTCTCGTTGATGGTCAGGGCAATTTCGGGTCTGTTGACGGCGACCCGGCCGCTGCGTACCGGTATACAGAAGCACGACTTGCAAAAATCGCAGAAGAACTTCTTGCCGACATAGACAAAGAAACCGTCAATTTTATCTCTAATTTTGACGAAACAGCCGAGGAACCCGTTGTGCTTCCCTCAAGGGTTCCGAATCTCCTTGTCAACGGATCCTCCGGAATCGCTGTCGGCATGGCTACCAATATCCCTCCCCATAACCTTGGTGAAATTATCGAAGGGCTTATGACGCTCCTGGACAACCCGGATGCACCATTAAAAGATATCATGAAGAGCGTCCAGGGTCCTGACTTTCCGACCGGGGGCATCATCCACGGAATGAACGGCATTTTTCAGGCATACTCCGAAGGAAAGGGTCTCATTAAAGTAAGGGCAAAGGCGAGAATCGAGCGCGAGCATCGTGGTGGGGAAAACATCATCGTCACCGAACTGCCGTATCAGGTGAACAAAGCCCGGTTGATCGAGAAGATCGCCCAGCTCGTGAGGGAAAAGAAGCTCGAAGGGATATCAGAATTGCGGGACGAATCGGACCGGGATGGGATCAGGGTTGTGCTCGAACTGAAAAGAGGTGAGATGGCGCAGGTCGTTCTCAACAACCTGTACAAGCACACTCAGATGGAAACAACTTTCGGGATCATCATGCTTGCGCTTGTCAATAATCAGCCCAAGGTTCTCAAACTGAATGAGCTGCTTAATTATTTCCTGCAGCACCGGCGCGATGTCGTGCTCAGGAGGACCCGTTACGAGTTAAGAAAAGCTGAAGAAAGAGCGCATATCCTTGAAGGTCTGAAAATAGCCATCGATCACCTCGATGCAATCATAGCGCTTATCAGGAAATCACAGTCTCCGGAAGAGGCAAGAACGGCATTGATGAGTGATTATCCTCTGTCTCAAATCCAGGCGCAGGCTATCCTGGACATGAAACTCCAGAGGCTGACCGGTCTTGAACGGGAGAAGATCATACAGGATTACAAAGAAACCTTAAAAGAGATTGCACGGTTGAAGGCTATCCTCGAAAATAATGCCCTTGTCTCTCAGATCATTCGAGATGAACTCCTGGAGATAAAGCAAAAGTATGCCGATGTAAGGAAGACCGAGATTCTGCCGGAAATGAAGGAGATTACCATAGAAGACCTTATCACCGACGAAGAGATGGTGGTCACGCTCTCTCACCACGGGTATATCAAGCGGAACCCATTGAGTGAATACAGAAGCCAGCGCCGAGGCGGCAAGGGCCTGATCGGGATGGAAACAAAGGAAGAGGATTTTGTGAAAGAGCTCTTCATCGCCGCAACCCATGCGTATATGCTGTTTTTCTCCAACCTCGGCCGTCTGTACTGGCTCAAGACATATCAACTCCCGGAGGCAGGACGTGCTGCAAAAGGGAAAGCCCTGATTAATCTGCTTGCGCTCTCTGAAGGAGAACGCATTACCACCGCGCTTCCCGTGCGTGATTTTACGGAAGAATATCTCGTTATGTTTACGAAAAAGGGAACGGTGAAAAAGACTGCCCTCGAAAAATACAGCAACCCGAGGGGAAAGGGAATCATCGCCATCACCCTTGCAGAAGGCGATGAACTGATCGCGGTCAAGAAAACCAACGGGAAGAGTGATCTCATCATCGGGACAAAAAACGGGATCTCTATCCGGTTCAATGAGGAGGACGTGCGTGATACCGGAAGAACATCCATAGGCGTTCGCGGGATCAGGCTGACAAAGGGAGACGAGGTTGTATCCGCTGAGGTTGCAGAGGAGAAGACGGCAATTTTAACCGTTACAGAAAGAGGCCTCGGCAAACGATCCAACATTTCGGATTATCCTGTGCAAAGCCGCGGGGGCAAAGGGGTCATCTCGATCAAAGTTATAAAAAAAGGCGGGAAGGCTGTTGGCCTCCTGCAGGTGAGAGACGAAGATGAGATTGTTATGATAACCAGCTCCGGAAAACTCATCCGGACTGTAGCCGGAAATATTTCCCTTCACGGAAGGAACACTCAGGGCGTAAAGCTCATGGACGTAGAGGGAGACGATAAAATTGTCAGCATCGGAAAAGTTGTCGAAAAAGATTAACACTCTCTCAGGCGTGAAATTCCACCACATCTCTGTCCTCCAGGACATAGGTCTTTTCGACTCTCTGGCCGTCAAACCGCGCTGAACCCCATATGCGGGCATACTTCAGCCCCCCGGTAAAGTCCTTATGGATTGTTCTGGCGAGGTCAAGAACCGTTGAACCCGACGGTACGGTGAAGGGCTTCGAAAGGTCCGGCTCTTTGCCCGGAGGCTTCGAATACACTCTGATTACGTCTGCAAGAGTGAACAATTCTCTTTTCAGTTCCTCGATATTTTCGTTCTGCCTGGCAGAGAAAGCGACACAAGGATAGGTATTTCCGTATTTTGCGCTGAGTCTGAGAAAATTCTCGTCCGCATTCGGCAGGTCTGCTTTGTTGCCGGCCAGAAGAGTCCTTTTGAGCACAACATTCCGCCCTGTTCCGTCCTCTGGTGCCGGGAGAAAAGGAGAGACTGGCCGGATATTCCAGCGTTCAAGTTGTTCAATGAGGAGTTCGGCCTGAATCTCAGGGTCCTCTGAAAGATCGATCACAAGCGCCACTGCATCTGAATACCGCAGGATACCCGAAACCCACCCATCGGTCGATTCATTGCCTGCCGGCGGCAGATCAACCAGTTGAATCTGAATATCCTCAAAAGGCATCATTCCCGGAAGAGGGTTCAGTGTCGTGAGAGGATAATCAGCAATAACGGGAGAAGCGTTTGTCAGACACGCGAGGAGCGAGGATTTCCCGGCATTCGGAAAGCCGACGAGACCTATCTGTGCCGCTCCTTCTTTCTGGACAACATAGAGATCTCCCCTCCCCCCTTTCTTTTTGCTCATTGCCTCTTTTCTCAACTGAGAGAGACGCTTTCTCAGGTCAGCTCTCAGTTTATCCGTACCTTTATGCTTCGGAACAGTTGCAATGAGGTCCTCAAGCGCACTGGTCTTTTCCGCCACAGTGACTGCCTGCTTAAACCTTTTTTCGGCTTCGAAATATTCCGGCGGGAGATTAGCAGGCATGATGATTCGTCCTTATAGCGCCGCTTTCGCTCATTTCGATAAGATTATAATATAGTATTCATGAATCTGCATAATATGGAACGCTAAAGAAAACCGCTGAAGAAAAAAATAGTGGCAGAAAGAACTTCTGCCACTATATGGGGGGAGTTTATAGAAACCATAACCCCTTGCTATCACTTTACTGTAGCAGTTAAAATATTAGCAAATGCTTCAATAAATGTCAACGGGGGTTTTGCTTAACGGTGATTAATAATTTTTATTTACTTATAAGGAAGCTGATTTCAGGGGGAAAAAGGGTTACAGTTTTCTGATACACTGACTGACGCGGTAGTACTTCCATTCTTCCTGGGTGTTATCTTTGGCCAGCACAACAGGGTCCCGGTTCTCGTCAAGGAGGATAACCATATTGTCCTTCATAAGGATTTTTCTGATCGATGCGCCTTTTGGAGACCATGCAAAGACGGTATCGCCGCTGGCAACTTCTTTGTTCGGCTCGACCAGTATGAGGTCACACAATTCAAGCCCCCCGCAGGACGAGAGTGCCTTCGCGGTAATGTAGAATGCATTCGAATCTTCGGTTGTTGCGTATTCAAAAGTCTGGGCGACCAGCATAGGATAATCGAGATCGATGAAATCTCCCCAGGCCAAAACCTGGGATTCATCAAGGACAGG
>JAVHLL010000052.1 GCA_031082155.1 Thermodesulfovibrionales bacterium
CAAAACGGGAGGTAAGGTTTGAGGACAGGGAATCCATCTATCGCTTTATTCTGACAAATATTAGGGAAGCGGTTCGGAGAGAACGGGGAGAGTATGCAAAAGAGTTCATTGCTCCCCCTGCTTGCGCCGCAGTACAGATGCATGAAACAAGACATCAGAACAGTTTCCATGCTGAAGGCCCTGCTTCCATGATCGCAGAGCCCCTTGAACTCTCATACAAAACGCATCTCCCTCATCTGTACCTCGGCGATACCTTTCTCGCTGTCTCAGGGAAAGGGGGTCTTACACTGATAGACCATCATGCCGCGCATGAGCGGGTTCTCTATGAGAGATTGCTCAGCGGAATAAACCTGAATTCACACAGGCTGCTCTTTCCCCGTCAGATAAAGCTTTCCCCTAAGGAATACCGGGCTCTTATGGGCAGTCTTGATATCATCAGGGATTTCGGGATCGAAATAGACGATTTCGGGTTTGATACCGTTCTCGTGCGCTCGTTGCCAGATGCATTCGAAACAGCAGATATGAGGGGTATCCTCGCCGATACTGCCTCCTGTATTCTCAAAGGCATCGCTCCGGGCAAATCCCTGAAAGAAGAGCTTGCAGCTCGGATCGCCTGCCACAGCTCAGTGAGAGGCAGGGAGATACTCGGTCAGGAAGAGGTTGCGCAGCTCATCGCTGACCTTGAGCAGACAGAACATCCTGATCAGTGCCCCCACGGCAGACCGACAAGAATATTCTTTTCGCTTGACGATCTCAAGAAGTTGTTCAAGAGGAAATGAAAAAGGTTCTCATCCTCCTTGGCCCCACCTGTGTCGGGAAGACCGGGATAGCAATTCTCCTCGCCCGGGAATTAAATACAGAAATCATCAGCGCCGATTCGATGCAGATCTTCAGGCATATGGATATCGGAACGGCAAAGCCTTCAAAGAAAGAACGGGAAATGGTCAAACACCATATGATCGATATCGTCGACCCATGGGAATCCTACAGCACAGGGAAATATATCAGGGCGGTAACACCCGTTCTTGAAGGTCTGCATCGAAAAGGGAAACTCCCGGTCGTAACAGGCGGTACAGGGCTTTATATCAAAGCAATGACGAGGGGTATTTTTCGCGGGCCTTCTGCTGACTGGGACTTGCGGGAAGAATTTCTTTCCATGGAACATGAGAAGAAAGGATCTCTCTATGTCTATCTGAAAGACCTCGATCCCGAAGCTGCGGGGAGAATAACACCGAATGATACAAGGAGGATAATCCGGGCGTTGGAGGTTATTCTGAGAAGCGATACAATAATGTCTGACATGCAGAAAAAATATACCCTGCCGCTTCCGTATGACTTCGTGAAAATAGGTTTGACCAGGGAGAGGAAAGAGCTTTACCGCATGATTGAAGAGAGGGTTGACGCAATGCAGAACGAAGGTCTTGTCCATGAGGTAAAGAAGGTCATTGGCATGGTGAACGGACATTTTGAAAATCTTTCTTGTCCCTCCTTACCCCTTGCCCCTTGCTCCTCGATGCAGGCGATAGGATATAAGGAGACCGCCCAGTATCTCAGCGGTGAAATTCCCCTGGAAGAGGCCATTCGTCTTATCAAGCGGGGGACGAAACGGTATGCAAAAAGACAGTTCACCTGGTTCAGAAAGGAAGAAGGAATCCGGTGGATAGACGTCACCGGGATTCAGGACAGCGCAGAGATATTCTCCCGTGTGTATGAGATCGTGAACACGTTGCTGCGGTGAAAATCAGAGCATCGGGAAGCTCTTGCAATATTAAGCAAAATACTATATGGTAAAAAGAAAAATAACAGATAAAGGAGATACGGGGATGACGAACGCAGGCAAAGGCCCGAACCTTCAGGACACCTATTTAAACCAACTGAGGAAGGACAGGATTCCCGTTGTTATTTATCTTACAAATGGTGTCAGGTTGAAAGGGGTAATCAAAGGTTTTGACAACTTTGTAGTCCTTCTCAAGGAAAACACTTTTGCACTTATTTACAAACATGCGATATCAACAATCGTACCCGAAAGAGAGATAGAACTGGACTTGGGATTTGAAGCACAACGGTAACACGGCACACCCTTTTCTCACCGCAGATGTTATCATAGAATATAATCAAGGGATTCTCCTGATTAAAAGGAAAAACCCGCCTGAAAACTGGGCATTGCCCAAACTTATTGCATTCGATCACAGGAAAATCCTGGATGATTATTTTACAGGGAGGTATTAAAGAATGCTCAAGTCGATGCGGCAGCATGCGAAATATTTTTATGTTCTTTTTTTCATCGTTATTTTAACCTTCATATTTTGGGGTGTCGGCACTGTAGACAAGACAGGACCGGCAGAAATCGTTGCTGAGGTGGGGAAATACAAGATAACTTCAGACGATTACTGGAAGAAATACGACAGAATATACAGGTTCTACAGGGACATTTATAAAGATAAGTTTGACGAGGAGATGGAGAAGAAAATGAACCTGAAGGAAAATGTCCTCGATTCACTGGTAAACGAAAAGGTCCTCCTCATAGTAGCGCAGAAAGCAGGCATGACGGTGAGTGATGAGGAACTGCAGGAAGCAATCAAACGGGAACCCGCTTTTCTTAAGAACGGCGTTTTCGATAAGGAAGTTTACCTGAACAGACTCAGGCTGAACAGGTTATCTCCCGAATTGTTTGAAGGGGTAAAACGTCAGGAATTGCTTATGACTAAAATCACCCGCTTCATAGAGCTTTCAGTGGATGTAACCGATGCCGACATGCAGGCAGTACAGGCGCCCGGGAACGAAGAGGTTGCAAAGATGCTCAGCCAGGCGATACTGACTGATAAGCAAGAGAAAGCACTCAAGTCATACATCGAGGGATATAAGAAAAGAATAAAAGTGAAAGTCAGGAAAGAACTCATTGCCTGATCTGTCTTATTCACTGATGATCTGCCTTGAAAACCCCCTGTTTTTTGTTGTAGCATAGTAATCTGGGCCGAAGTGGTGGAACCTGGTAGACACGCACGTTTGAGGGGCGTGTGGGGAAACCCGTGCGGGTTCAAATCCCGCCTTCGGCACCAACTTGACCTCTTTGCCTGCCTGCACAGAAGACATTCTCTCGATCTGCCTGACAAACCTGTCTCTCTAGAGACTACTCTTCTTCCACTTGTATGGCCTCAACCCTCACGCTGGTGAGACCTTTGTCGTAAAAATCAAGTTTCTTGGCGGCTCCAATGCTTAGATCAATGATCCTTTCTCCTGAGTTGTCATTGTCCTCGCTTGGAAAAGGTCCACGGTCATTCACTCTCACGATTATAGATCTCTTGTTTTCAAGGTTCGTCACCTTTACAAACGTCGGAATGGGCAGATATCTATGTGCCGCTGACAGGCCGTTAGGATTAAATACTTCACCGTTTGCGGTCATCCTGCCGCTTTCATACCCATACCACGATGCAATGCCTTCTTCCCTATAATTCTTCGCCTTTTCTATCGACATCGGCACATACTGCCTCCCTTCCACCGAATAGGGCGCGTTTTTTACTCTTCCGAGACGTATCGCCTCTTTGACTGGCAGACCGTCGATACTATCAATTTCCTCGTGTGTCAATGCCCATTCAATTGGTGCCTTTACAACCTCGTATGTATATTCGCCAATCCTGTATACGATTTTGGCGGTTCCGGCAGTCACCTCACATGTTGTTTTCACCGTCCATACGATACCCTTGACAACATGATAGGGTGCCGTAATTAGAGTACAGCTGGCTAAAGCTGCTATAGCAGCTCCAACGCACAGGGAAAGGGAAAAGATCGTTTTTTTCATCTCCATTATTCCCGAGACAAGCTCGATGCAAATTATTATAAGGATAATGCGCTAGTAGTGAAAGTACATTCCCCGGGTTATTTTCCGAATCATTCTCGTCGTGCAGGAATATCGTCATGCCTGAGTATTCCAACTATCCCCCAAATATGACACAGAGAGTCTATTCTGGTCTGAAATACGAACGATCACATCCTGATATGAACGCTTTGCAATTGAGGCTATCTGCTAATCAGCATGGAACTTTATTACTACCAATAGCGCCAAAGTCTTTAATCAGTAATCATCACATAAATCAATGCTATTTTATTAATCAAAGAATTCCTCGATGCTCTGCATCGGGGTTACTGTTTTCCTTATTCTGTCATTCCCGCTTGTCGGGAATCCTTCCGGAGCATATGTTATATAAGACAATACAGGAATGCAAATCCCGAAAGCTTTCGGGACGGACAAGCCGGAATGACATCTTTGATACCTCGTCCCGAAAGCCTTCGGGACTGCGGGGTAGTTCATTTATATCTTTTAGAATTTCTGAAATTTAGTTTATAATTAACAATTAAAAAGTTAGCAGTGCCTGGGAGAATGTATCTCAAGTTGTATGTTCCGCCTTCGGCACCATGATCCACTCACATACCAACTTTGCAACGCCAGGGATCAATTGAAAATACTCCTCATCTATCCTTATTTTCTCGATGACAGGCTTCAGGCCGAAGATGCCGGTGTGGTGCCTATCGGCGTGTACTACGTTGGCGCACTGTTGAAAGAACACGGCTATGACGTCGAGGTGCTGAACTGGCATGACATCAACAAAACTCCCGGTGAAATTGAGGCAACACTCAGAGAGAAAAATCCCGATGTCATAGGATTCTCTCTTGTGCATGCAAACCGGTGGGGCGGAATTGACATCGCAAGAATAGCAAGGAATATTCTGCCTGAGGTCAGAATTGTATTCGGCGGAATCGGCGCCACATTCCTTTGGGAACATCTGTTAAAGCACTTCGGGGAAATCGACTACATCGTATTGGGTGAAGGGGAATACAGTTTTCTCAATCTTGTCAGGTGTCTCGAAAAGGGAGAGGAGAACGAAATCCCCGAAATCAGGGGAATCGCCTACCGCAAGGGAAAAACGCCTGTAAAGACCGTAGCGGCTGAATTTATCAGGGACCTTGACCAATTGCCGATGCCATCAAAATTCTTTGCGTTTTCGCACGTCTCCTCTTCCCGCGGCTGCCCTTCCAACTGCACCTTCTGCGGGTCGCCGCAGTTCTGGGGACGGAGGGTCAGATTCCATTCGCCTGAGTACTTCGTTG
>JAVHLL010000022.1 GCA_031082155.1 Thermodesulfovibrionales bacterium
AAGCTTGTGAACGGTATTCTCATAAATGCGATAAAGGGCGGGGCGAGTGATATTCATATTGAACCCTATGAAACTGCCCTGCGGGTGCGGTACCGGGTTGACGGAGTTCTCTTCAACGCAATGAATCTGCCGTTAAAAATAAAAAACCCTATCACATCGCGTCTCAAAATCATGTCAAAGCTTGATATCGCCGAGAGAAGGCTCCCTCAGGACGGTAGAATAAAGTTGAGACTCGGGAAGAAAAAAGAGATCGATTTCCGCGTATCGGTTCTCCCCTGCCTTTTTGGAGAAAAGACCGTTCTCAGGATACTTGACAAATCGAACCTTCAGGTGGACCTCACAAAACTCGGCTTTGAAGAGGAGTCATTGAAGAGGTTCCTGGATGTTCTTGATAAGCCGTACGGCATGATTCTTGTTACCGGACCTACGGGAAGTGGTAAGACAACGACCCTCTATTCTGCACTCAGTTACCTCAATAAACCCGGCATCAATATCATGACGGCCGAAGATCCTGTTGAATATAATTTTCTGGGGATGAACCAGGTGCAGGTAAGGGAAGAAATCGGATTGACCTTTGCTTCTGCCCTGCGGGCATTCTTGCGCCAGAGTCCGGATATTATCCTTGTAGGCGAAATACGTGATTTTGAGACGGCGGAGATCGCTGTCAAGGCAGCCCTCACAGGTCATCTTGTCCTTAGCACGCTCCATACAAATGATGCCCCAAGCAGTATAAGCAGGCTATTGAATATGGGGATCGAGCCGTTTCTCGTCTCCGCATCAGTCATACTTATCGCAGCCCAGCGGCTTGCACGGAAGATCTGCCTTCAGTGTAAACAGGAAGAAAAAGTCCCTATGCAGGCCCTTGTGCAGGTAGGGTTTTCTGAGGAAGAAGCCGAGACGGTAAAGGCCTATAAAGGGAAAGGATGCCCGACCTGTAATAATTCAGGGTACAAGGGAAGGATAGCGCTCTATGAAGTTATGCTTATTGGTCCGGAAATCAAGGAGATGGTGCTCGAAGGAGCATCTGCAGATGAATTGAAGAAGACAGCTATGAGAATGGGAATGAAGACATTGCGGCAGAGCGGCCTGTCAAAAGTGAAGGAGGGGACAACGTCACTGGAAGAAGTGATGAGGGTTACCTTTGGAGACTGATCATGCACCCAGTTGATCAGGTGTTATCAGACTCCGGATACTATGATATAATGGTTTGGTTGCCAATTGAAATCTGGCAATAAGAATGCTACTAAAGGGGTGAGTTATGGCAACGCTGTATGAGTTGTTGAAGATGATGATAGAGAAAAATGCTTCCGATCTGCACATCACTACGGGGAGCCCGCCGAGATTGAGAGTGGATGGAAAACTGATCAGTGTGGATAACCCTCCCCTGAACCCTTCTGATACGAAGGCCCTCTGTTACAGTATCCTCACCGACGCCCAGAAACACAAATTTGAGGAAAGTAACGAGCTTGACCTGTCATTCGGAGTGAAAGGACTAAGCAGATTCAGAGGGAATATCTTTATGCAGAGAGGCGCTGTGGCCGGAGCATTCAGGACCATCCCCTTTGAGATACGGGGATTTAAAGAACTCGGGTTGCCGGAGATAGTCAATGAGATGGTGAAAAAACCAAGAGGACTTATCCTGGTTACCGGACCGACCGGAAGCGGAAAATCGACGACACTTGCCGCTATGGTTGACCGGATAAATACGGAGCGTTATGACCACATCATAACGGTAGAGGATCCGATTGAATACCTTCACCCGCATAAGAAGTGTCTTATCAACCAGCGTGAAGTGAATGCAGATACCGCATCATTCAAGTTAGCGCTCAGATACGTCCTTAGACAGGATCCGGATGTCGTGCTTATCGGAGAGATGCGCGACCTAGAAACGATCGAAGCGGCGCTCACGGTTTCTGAAACCGGTCATCTCACCATGGCGACGCTCCATACCAATTCGGCGGTGCAGACAATCAACCGTGTCATTGATGTTTTCCCGCCGCATCAGCAGGAACAGATCAGGGTTCAGTTATCTTTTGTTCTCGAGGGCATATTCGCCCAGCAGCTTATTCCAAAAAAGTCCGGGACAGGCCGGGTTCTTGCAGTCGAATTGCTGGTGCCCAGTCCTGCAATAAGAAACCTGATCAGGGAAGACAAAATCCATCAGATCTATTCAATGATGCAGACAGGCCAGGCAAAATACGGCATGCAGACAATGAACCAGTCTCTTTACGAACTGTACGCAAAGGGTTTGATTACTTATGAAGACGCACTCGGACGGTCAACGATACCCGATGAGATTATCCAGATGATCCAGAAGGGACTGCCAGCAACTTCTGGTAAAGGGAGGGGGTAAAATGGCTATTGTATTTCAATGGTCAGGCAAAACAGTAAGGGGTACTGTCGAAACCGGAGAAATAACTGCCGCAACAAAAGAAGAGGTAATCACCCAGCTACGACGGAGAAATATTACTCCCACGATTATTACGGAGAAACAGAAAAAAGATTTATTCTCAATGAAGTTTGGCGGCAGAGTCAAAGACAAGGATATTGTTGTCTTCACGCGTCAGTTTGCCACAATGATTGATGCCGGCCTGCCGCTTGTTCAGGCGCTTGATATCCTTTCAACCCAGGTCGAGAATAAATCGCTCGGGAAAACGCTTCAGGAGGTGAAAGGGGATGTCGAATCAGGCGCCACTTATGCCGATGCGCTCAAAAAGCATCCACGAACTTTTAGCGAACTCTATGTAAACATGGTTGCCGCAGGTGAGGCAGGCGGAATACTCGATACAATATTGAACAGGCTCGCATCCTATATCGAAAAAGCGATGAAGCTCAAGAAAAAAGTAAAGGGTGCGATGATCTATCCTGCTGTCGTTAGCACAATTGCGGTAGGTGTAATTGCGGTGATCATGATCTTTGTCGTCCCTACCTTTGGAAAGATGTTCGCTACGCTTGGTGGAACGCTTCCGTGGCCTACACGACTAATAGTAAATATGAGCGACTTCCTTGCAGGGGTCGGTGGTCTCATGATAGTGGGCGCAATGATCGGGATTGCAGTTTTTATCGTGCAGATTCGAAGAACAGAGAAAGGCAAACATATTATTGACAAGATCCTCTTAAAGCTGCCTATATTCGGGCCTCTCCTCAATAAAGTTGCTGTTGCCAAGTTTACCAGGACACTCGGTACGCTGGTGAGCAGCGGTGTTCCGATCCTTGACGGACTTGAAATTACTGCAAAGACATCAGGGAACAAGGTCGTCGAATATGCAATTATGGAAGTAAGAAAAGGAGTTGTCGGTGGAAAAACACTTGCTGAACCCATTACGAAAGCAAAGGTTTTCCCTCCCATGGTTACCCATATGATTGCAGTCGGTGAGTCGACGGGTGCGCTCGATGCGATGCTTGCAAAGATTGCCGATTTTTATGATGATGAAGTTGACAATGCGGTGAATAACCTTACCGCTATGATGGAGCCTTTGCTGATGGTCTTTCTGGGCGGCGCGGTCGGGTTTATTGTTGTAGCTATGTATATGCCGATATTCAAACTGATTACCCTGATAAAATAACCATATATGCGAAGAGCATGGCATCTGAAGATATCGGGGGGCTAAAGAACAGAATTAAGGCCCTGATTATATTCAGGGCCTTATTCGTAACCCTTTTCCTCAGTTCCACATATTTTTTCAGGGTCTTTGAGCAATTTCCCTTTGTACGTCCCTTTACCTATCTTGTCGTTGCATTCTATAGCGTTACGCTTATTTACTTCCTCCTTTTCAATAAGATTCAGAATCTGCAGGCATTTGCGTATATTCAGCTGATCCTTGATGTTTTTTTTGAAATAGCGCTCATTTATCTGACAGGAGGCATCGACAGCTGGTTCTCCTACACGCTTGTCCTTACGATACTTGCCTCGAGTATAGTATTAAATCAAAGGGCAGGGTATATCATCGCAACAATGAGCAGCCTCCTGTACGGAACGCTGATCGTCCTGCAGTTCCAAAGGGTTCTGCCGGTAATCACGGATTATCAGGAAGCGGAAAATTATCTGTATAACATATTCATTCATATCTCCTCTTTCTATCTCATAGCATTTCTCAGCGGGTACCTTTCTTCACGGCTCGAAAAGACAAAAGAGAAACTGGCTGAAAAGGACCTGAATCTCCGGAACCTGGAATTTTTTAATCAGGAGGTGGTGGAAAGCCTGCCAAGTGGTCTCTTGACAACAGATATGTCCGGAACCGTCTTGCTCTTTAACCGTTCTGCAGAGCGGATAACAGGCATAAAAAGAGAGGCGGTAGTAGGAAAGGGGTATGATCTTGTTCTGCCGTTTCTGCGTTTTCCCTTTTCAGAAGGGCGGACAGAAGAGATGCTTTCTGCTGATGGAGTTCAGAAGATAGTCGGGGTGGGGATTTCCATGTTCAGGGGTGGAGATGAGAGCATGAAAGGATATATCGTGATTTTTCAAGACCTTACTGAATGGAAAAAACTTGAGGCAGAAATGAAAAAGAGGGAAAAATGGGCGGCGATTGGCGAGCTTTCTTCGAACATCGCTCATGAGATCCGGAACCCCCTTGCATCTCTCAAGAGTTCCATCGAAATTCTCAAAGAGGATACGGTGGCAACGAACTATAAAAACCGCCTTATGGACATAGCCCTCCGGGAGATGAACCGCCTTGACAGAATTATCAAGGATTTCCTCACTTACTCCCGCCCTATTCCCCCGTTGTTCAAACAGTTCAATATTCATGAACTGCTTGATGAGACTTTGGACCTCCTGAGGAATATCGATCAGAACAGGGACACTATCAGCATACGCAAGCAGTATAGCGGGGTGTTTGAAGTGATCGCTGATCCACAGAAAATGCGGCAGGTATTCTGGAATCTCGGGTTAAATGCGCTCGACGCGATGCCCGATGGCGGAGAACTTGCAATTTCGACGAAGCACGAAAACAAGAGCCTGGTTATCACTTTCAGGGATACGGGAACCGGGATTGAAGAGAATAAAATTGAGAAAATATTCTATCCCTTTTTCACCACAAAAGATCAGGGTACTGGACTTGGACTTGCGATCGCATACCGTATCATGGAAGAGCACAACGGCGCACTTACGGTTGAGAGTGTCCCTGGAATCGGCACGACTTTTAAGGTTATACTACGGGATACAAATGAAACGTCATAAGGGCAAAATCCTCATTGTTGAAGACGAAAAGAGTATGCGGGAGATACTCAAGATTCTCCTTGAAGAAGAAGACTATATTGTTTCTCCAGTAGCAGAAGGGCTTGAAGGCCTCGCCAGCATTGAAAAGGACATTTTCGACCTGGTTATCACCGACATGAAAATGCCCGGGGCTGACGGGTTTGAGGTGCTCAAGAAGGTCAAGGAGATATCACCTGAAACCATGGTGATTATGATTACCGCCTTTGGGACTACCGAGACCGCAATTCAGGCAATGAAACTCGGCGCCTATGACTATATCCATAAACCGTTCAACATAGAAGAGATCAGGTTAATTGTTAGAAAAGCGATCGAAAAGAAGAGGTTGAGCGAAGAACTTTCCCTCCTCCGCCAGAAGGTGGAGACAGCATATTCTCTTCAGAATATCATTGGTAAGAGTCCCGGGATGCAGGAGTTGTTCAAGCTTATTCCGAGGATCGCCCAGAGCAACTCAAATGTCCTGATCACCGGCGAAAGCGGTTCAGGGAAAGAATTGTTTGCGAATGCCCTGCATACCCTTAGTGAAAGAAAAGACAAGAACCTTGTGGCGATTAATTGTGCTGCATTCCCTGAAGGCCTTCTCGAGTCAGAGCTTTTCGGCTATATGAAAGGTTCGTTCACCGGTGCATCGTCAAATAAACAGGGACTTTTTGAGATTGCAGACACCGGCAGCATTTTTCTTGACGAGATAGGAGAAATGCCGCTTAATCTCCAGGTCAAACTTCTCAGGGTTCTTGAAAACGGCACCTTCCGGCGGCTGGGGGGAACAACAGACATCAGAGTCGATGTAAGAATAATATCCGCAACGAATAAAGATTTGAAAGAAGAGATCTCAGCAGGAAGATTCCGTGAAGATTTGTATTATCGGCTGAACGTTATTCCGATTCATATCCCTCCGCTGAGGGAGAGGCAGGAAGACATCCCGTTGCTTGTAGATCATTTTCTTGCAAAAACACCATCACAGGCAAAAATTATTACCCCTGCAGCTATGAAGCTCCTTGTGCAGTATGCGTGGAGGGGGAATGTGCGGGAACTCGAAAATGTTCTCCAGAGGATCTCACTGCTTGTCGACACACGTGAAATCACTCCTCATGATCTTCCCCCGGAGATAACGGATACTGAAGAAGACTTTGCCGGCCGGGTTTTGATCACTGCTGGCGGGATTGATGTCGATGAAATTATCGGCAATATCGAGAAGCGTTATATTCTTCAGGCACTCGACAAAGCGCACGGGGTGAAAACAGAAGCTGCAAAACTGCTGCGCCTCTCGTTCCGTTCGTTCCGTCACAGACTGCAGAAATACGGGATAAAGTAGCGAGCCGGATCATGTCTTTTGGAGATGAAAGCAATCCGGACACTTTGGAAATTATACGGAGAATAATATGAGCACATTTATTCGTTTCGGAAAATATCTTGAGGGAAAAGGGCTGATCACCGCGGATGCGATTATTAGTGCAAGGCTGCTCCAGAGAGGAAATAACCGAAAGATCGGGAAACTCGCCAGGGACAAGGGATGGCTTACAGAAGATGACATCCTCAGGATATTAGTTATACAGGAAGAGACAGGTGAAAAATTTGGTGATATCGCAGTCAGGGAAAAGTATTTAACCAATGAACAGGTTGAAGAACTTTTACAAATACAAAGTGATTCCTATATGTATTTTGGAGAAGCGCTGGTCAGGATTGGAGTTCTTTCGGATGAAGAGGTAAAAAAGCAACTTCAGGAATACGACAGATTAACCGAAGAAGCAAGGACTTAACCCGGGGCTTTCTTTTTCTGCCCTTCCCGTGTCTCTGTAGTTTTAAAAATAAAAAAACTGTAAATCTCAATGGTGATTATGAAGATTCCACGAAATAATCGGCACTCAATGAAGGGGTTTCAGGTAAAGAAAGGACTGCTTTTGCTGTTTGTGCTGGGAGTATCTCTCCTTATTAGTTCCCATGTTTTTGCATATACCACAGAGGTACACGCAAACATTCATACTGTTCTGCTCGCATCAGGCAATGGACCACAATTCACCAAAGGAGGCGAATTGTTATTTTTCAGTAAAACGGGCGGGAAGAGAATAACTATTGATATCGAAATACCAGACACCCGGGAAGAAAGATCAAGAGGATTAATGTACAGACGGAGCATGGCAGACACCGAGGGGATGCTATTTGTGCATAACATGCCGAAAGGCTTTTTTTTCTGGATGAAGAATACCTATATTCCTCTTGATATGATTTTTGTCGATAAGAGGATGCAGATCATTCAAATCGAAAAAAACACAACGCCGCTCTCTGAAGAGCCTATTTTCGTACCTGCGAAAGCACAATATACCATTGAAGTGAATGCCGGATTTTGTGACCGGCATGGCATAAAGACCGGGGATTCCATTCAGATGAGAAAAATACCCTGAGGGCATAAGGCTCTTCCGTTTTTTATCGCAAAATTTAATCAATAGGTATTGTATGTTCAAATTCCTTGCCCGGCCAATATGTGAATTAGCCGTATTCATCAGGGAATTCATGAATGCTATGGGGCAGGGACTGTTTAAGCCCGGATTCTTTGCGGGTGGGTATAGATATTCATGCTGTCTCCCCTCACGAACCCGATGAGTGTCATGCCCGATTCTTCGGCGATCCTGATTGACAATTCTGTGGGAGCAGCCTTGCTTGAGAGGACCGGTATATCCCAGCGCAGACATTTGGAGATGATGTCTGAAGAAACACGGCAGCTTACCAGCATGATCATCCCTTCAAGCGGGATATTGTTGAGCACTGCATATCCTATTGCCTTGTCGACAGCGTTATGCCTCCCGATATCCTCGGCAAATGCAAGGATTTGTTCTCCATCTGACACTGCAGCGCTATGAAAACAGCCCGTGAGACGAAAAAGTTCCGACCTGTGCAGGAATTCTTTGCATACTGATTTGAGGGATGCTGCAGGAAGAGAGAAATATCTCTGTATCTTTTTCTGAAACGCCCCCTCCGTGCTGACGGTTATCCCGCCGAGAGAGCGAGACAAGGCAGGGAGTCCGTTCATGGCATCCGCCGGGAGTTCAACAAAAATATCTTTTCCGTACTGAATGCTGACAGCAGCTGCAGATGCGGCATCGGGGACTATATTTTCAGTAAGCAAAAACCCGGTGATCAGTTCCCGGACCATCGATGGTGTGCACGAAAGAGAAAGAAGATCCTTCCCCTTCGCAGTTATCCTTACCTTTGTTTCGACCGCTACAGGATCAACAACATCGAGGTATTCAGCGCCACGGTTTTTTATTACTTTAATTCTTCTGTAGACATCCATACGCTATCGTTCTTTTCGGTTAACCCCTGTCCGGTACACCGCATCTGATACCGCAGAAGCTACTGCCTGTACTACTTTCCGATCAAAGATACTCGGTATGAGGTACTCTTCGCTTAAATGCTTTTCGTCGACAACGGATGCAATCGCCTGCGCTGCGGCTATCTTGATCTCTTCGTTCACCATCGTTGCACGGGAATCGAGAAGCCCCCTGAACAGACCGGGAAAACAGAGCATATTGTTGATCTGGTTCGGATAGTCGGAGCGGCCTGTCGCAAGAATTCTCACATAAGGGGAAGCTTCTTCCGGGGAGATTTCAGGGTCAGGATTCGCGAGCGCAAACACAATCCGTTCCTCTGCCATGAGCTTGATATCTTCTGTTTTTATTACATCAGACGCGGAAACGCCGATAAAGACGTCTGCGTGGACTAATGCATCTGAGATACTTCCCTGTAGCCTTTTTTTGTTTGTATGCTCTGCAATCCACTGTTTAGACGGGTTCATATGGTTTTTTCTTCCCTGATGGAGAATGCCTTCCCTGTCGCAGACAATGATATGGTTCACCCCAATCTCCAGAAGAATTTTGCAGATCGCTGTTCCGGCAGCCCCGGCACCTGAGATGACCACCTTCATGTGTTCAAGAGGTTTTTTCACAATCTTGCCCGCATTGAGCAGGGCGGCGAGAGTAACGACCGCAGTTCCGTGCTGGTCGTCGTGAAAAACGGGGATGTCGAGTTCCTGCTTCAGCCTTTCCTCAATTTCAAAACAGCGTGGAGCAGAAATGTCCTCGAGGTTGATTCCTCCGAAAGCCGGCGAGATATAGTGTATCGTTTTTACAATTTCTCCGGTATCCTGCGTTGCAAGGCAGAGAGGAAAGGCATCGATATCCGCAAACTCCTTGAAGAGCATCGCCTTGCCCTCCATCACCGGCAGCGCGGCTTCAGGCCCGATATTGCCCAGACCGAGGACAGCGCTTCCGTCGGTGATTATGGCGACCGAGTTTCTCTTGATGGTGAACTTGTATGCCTTATTTCGGTCGTGGTGGATTGCCATGCATATGCGGCTTACCCCCGGGGTGTAGACACGGGAAAGATCGTTCCGGTTTCTGACGGGTATCTTGTTATGAATTTCTATCTTCCCCCCTTGATGCATAAGAAATGTCCTGTCGGTGACATGAATTACCCTGACCGCACCGACCCTCTTCACCGATTCGACAATCTGTTTTTCATGTTCCTCATCGCGGGCGTTGACTGTTATGTCTCTTACAATGACCCCTTTCCCTGTCCGCACTATGTCTACCGCCATAACGTCACCGTCGATCTCGCTGATTGCGGTCGCAATCTTGCCGAAGATGCCGGGCTGATGAGGCATCTCGAGTCTCAGTGTTATCGCGTAACTTGGACCTGGCGTTCTTGTCATAGGATTATTATACAGCCAATCGCAGTATTCATGAATATGGTTTCCTGCAACAGGCGAAAGTGTATGCTATGCGTTATACTTTTTTCATCAAAGATGTCGCTTGCATGAGCTTCATCTTTTATGCATCTTTGCATTTAATAACAGATGGATATCACAACGAAAGAAGCTGTACCGTCAGGTCTGCGCACAATAATTTCTTCACCCTCTGTTTTGCGTAACAATGCTTTCGCCATCGGGGAATCAATACTGATAAAACCTCTGTCAGCATCAAATTCATCAGGACCGACAATACGATATCGGTACATATTCCCATCGGTATCCTCAATTTCAACCCATGCGCCAAAAAAAACTCTTGAAGTATCTTTAGGTATTCTATCCACTACAATCAACTCGTTCAATCTGCCCGTAAGAAACCGTATGCGGGAATCAATTTGTCGCAACTGTTTTTTTCCGTAGATATACTCTGCATTCTCGGAACGATCCCCCATAGCAGCAGCCTCAGCAACCGCCTGGGTAACCTGGGGGCGTTTGATCTTCCAGAGATAGGAGAGTTCCTCACTTAAATGTTTATGTCCTTCAGGGGTAATATACGGTGAGACGTTTGTTTTATTCGGGAAAGGTTTGCTCACAGTTCCTTAAAAAAGGGCGAGAAAAACCTCGCCCTATCGTAATGTTATTAACCTGAGATTTAATGATAACTTACACCGCTGACAACAGCACTGACAAGGTCATCAGTCCATGTTTCAACTGCAACACCATTTTGCGTGGATATGCTGATTGACTTTACCTTGCCCACGCCCTTTGCCAACCATATGGTCATCTCATTTGTTTCCGTGCTGCCATTCACAGTCAAAATACCCTTTAGCCTAAGGCAGTTATTAAATGTTCCTGCGGGTACGGTTACGCTATCAATACCCTCAATACTAAATACATAAGAGACGGTTAAAGTAGCTGAACCACCGGTGCAATCTGTTTTACTAACAGTAGAAGTAGAGGCATATGTTGATCCAATGGAGACTATAGCGCCTGATGCAATGATAGGCGGATTAAAATTGAACTGTTCCCAGCCGCAACCCGGTACGTCGTCAGCGTCATACTCTTTATGCCATGCAAGTCCATCATTGTTAGTCCATAGATAATAGTCTCCATCTTCATCTATAATCTTTGCAGCATCTATGCTGTTGATTTTCTCTGTGCCTGATATAGTCTTTACAGTTAAATCATCATCATCTTCCCTGTATGTCCATGTATCTCCCTGGCCAAGTGGGAAATACTCTGACATCGTGAACGTTGTCCCATCATCAGGCGGATTGTCTGCTATCTTTATGCCAGTGAATTTCGCGTTCACTGTCAGTTTCCCTGTACCCGCTGAAGTTGTAATCACTGCAACAATTTTATATGTTCCTTTTATAGAACCATCTTTTTTCATCGTCCCGCTAGCTTTTGTTGAGGTGATAGTAACTACAGTATCGCCGGGGAATCCCGCATCCTGAAGATTATTTGCCAGAATAACCCCTACCAGCGATTCGTCAAGGTATACTGCAAAGTTATTTCCGACTATACCCCATGTTCCTAACGTTATCCCATTAATTGTAAATTGACCATCAGTTTCAAATGACCAAGTGTCTGAGAAGTCATCAGTATATTTGGCAGTTGCCACATTTTTTACTTTTGCACTCACCTTTTCAATGACGTACATGTCCCATTCGCCTTCAACAAAGGCTTGTGCCTGATGGGAGAAAGCAATTAAGAAAACAGAGGTGATGAGAACCGCAAGTAGTTTTTTATACACAAAAAATACCTCCTGTGGGAAAAAGAATGAATAGTATTGTATATGAAGAATATACAAAAAACAATGTGTTCTTTGTCGATCGATATGAGATTATACTGCTTACATTTTTATCTGCTTCGTTATTGTTGAGTTCAGTCGCTTGGCCGCTGGAACGACTGGTTGGAAATCATCGCCTTTCTCTCTCTGTCCGCAAGATGTTCAAGTGGCATCGACTCCTCGTTCTTCCCTTTTTCCTTTAAGTTGGTGTCACTGTTTGACCAATTCCACCCGTCGGTTCTTAGCCTTTCCGTCTTCTGTATCGTTCGATGCAACAGGTGAAAGGGAAGCTACGCCATAAGACTTCAATCGTGAGACGGCTATCCCGTATTGAGAGGTCAGTGCTTTGGCCACTGCATCCGCACGGTCTTTTGAGAGTTTCATATTGGAATCAAAGGAACCAACGTTGTCCGTATGACCCACGACATATATATTCAGAGTGCCGTTATTCTTAAGGAGCGTTGCTATTTCCGAAATAGCAGCGTCGGATTCGGGCTTTATCTCTGATTTCCCGGTGTCAAAGTATATGCCGTATACCGGAACGTGGCCGGTGGTATTGATGTCATTGCCCATCGCTGCTGCGTCGGCTACCACCTCCTGCTTCATTACCTCTTTTTCTACGATTGTCAGCCGGTACATGTTATTGTAGGCCCTGACCTCTACCCACGTCTCTTTGGCCTCTTTTTGGACCACGATGGTGGAGACTTTGTTGAAGTTGTCGTCGAAGACAACCTTTCCTCCAATCTTCTTGAGGGCGTCCTGGATGTTTCTGCGTATCTTTAATTCTCCGGGCTCCGCCGCACCCTTGTTCAGGCGGTATTCGATGTAGTACTTGTGTCCCTCGACGCTGACCGGCTTTTTGTCGTGGTCGATGAATCTATGACTGTTGAACTCAGTGTCCTTATAATTCGATACATGGAAGTCGGGCATCCTCGAAAGCAGGGGGTGGTCCTTGCCCCCTTTCTCATCCTGGTCGGCTGCCATAGAGAAACCGAAACTTGCCAGTACAAAGAACAGACTGAAGATTGCTGCCATAACTTTTTGCATATCATTGCCTCCTTGAATGTAAATGCATAAGAATACTGCATCGAAATAAAAATGTAAACGCCTGTGATTAAGTATAACATGACATAATTTTTTATTAATTAACGGTGTGTTTCCCCCTGTACTACCCAGGTCTGACTCCCTCTTATGCCATATGGTAATCTTTAGGATGTTATTTGGTGTTCAGGCTTTCTATTTTATATGTAGCGGTGATCATTTCCAACTTGTAACGTGAGGGATGTCGGGAATACGCACAGCGTTTGCTCCTGAGAAAGAGAGATTTCTCCGAAACCCATGAAATTTCTCCAAGAGGACGGTGGGGACCGGGTGAGCGACGGCCTTATTGAATCCCGGGCACGAGCCGAATCATTCTATTAAAGGACACAGATGACAGGGTATAATACAACATGCCAACGAAGAAGAAACGGAGAAGCGGTAATTTTATCGCTATGGTTTTTTTCCTGCTGGCTGCCTTGTTCTATCTTGTGAACGAAAAATATCCTCTCGCAGGCAAACAGGAAGAAGAGCCCTATGTGTCTGTCATCGCGGTGCATGACGGAGATACCGTGAGTGTGCTTTTGGATAAAAAACAGGAAAAAATCAGGCTGATCGGAATCGATGCCCCCGAAATGGGACAGAAACCATGGGGAGAAGGGGCGAAAAACTATCTTGAGAGCATCCTGAATGCATCGGGACAGCAGGTCCGGATTGAACGTGATGTTGAAGAGAGAGACACATACGGACGTATGCTTGCATATTTCTGGACCACGAAAGGGGAAATGGTGAATGTCATGATGGTCAGGGGCGGGTTTGCAATGCTCTATACTTTTCCCCCTAATGTACGGTATGTTCACGAACTCACTGAGGCACAGACAGAAGCAAGAAATGCACGGGCAGGTGTGTGGAGTGAGAACGGGCTGCAGGAAAAACCGAGAGATTACCGGAAAGAAAACCCCAGGAAGTAACTCCCCCGGCAGATCAGGACTTCTGATCCAGAACAGAGCTTTTAAACTCCCGGAGTATATCGCAGACCTCGTCAGTGTTGTCAACAAGCTTAATGAGGTTCATGTCTTCAGGTGATATTGTACTATGAGGGATAAGGTTTGTCGTGAACCAGTCGAGGAGGCCTTGCCAGTATTCCTTACCGAAGAGAATTATTGGGAACGGATAAATTTTCTTTGTTTGGGCGAGCGTGAGCGCTTCAAAAAGTTCATCCATGGTGCCAAAGCCGCCGGGGAAAATGATGAATGTGATGGAATATTTCACGAACATGAGTTTTCTGATAAAGAAATATCTGAATGAGAGCGAGAGGTCCTGGAAGTCGTTTCGTTCCTGCTCAGCCGGTATCTCGATGTTCAGTCCGACCGATTTGCTTTTCCCCTGTTTCGCCCCCTTGTTTGCTCCCTCCATAATGCCGGGGCCGCCGCCGGTGATGACCGCAAACCCCGCGTCTGAGAGTTTCTTCCCCAGTTCAACCGCTTTTTCATAGTGATATGATCCGGCTTTCATCCGCGAGCTCCCGAAGATTGCGACCGCAGGACCGAGTTCATTAAGGGTTTCGAACCCTTCTACAAGCTCTGATTGTATCCTGAAGACACGCCATGTTTCGGAATGTTTGAGGTCTTCCATGCGATTCTCCTTATTGATCGTTTTCCATAAGTTTAAATGAAATTTTATGAAAAAACCATTTTGCACTTCGTATGTCGTATGGTAAAGTGTAAGAGATATGCATGTATTAAGAGAGAAACCCGAAAATACGGGCAGCAGTCAGTGGTAGTCTGGGTTCTCATCCTCTCGGCAGTCATCCCGCTGTTCTGGATAATCATAATTTACAACAGTCTCGTCTCGCTGAGAAACGATGTAACAAATGCCTGGCACCAGATTGACGTCCAGCTTAAGCGGCGCCATGACCTTATCCCCAATCTCGTATCTGTTGTGAAAGGATACATGGAGTATGAGCGGAATGTCCTGGAAAGGATAACGACTGTGAGGACAAAAGCAATAACTGCGGCAGATATGCGGGCGAAGGCTGCCGCTGAGGACAGCCTGACCCAGTCTTTGAAAAGCCTCTTCGCAGTCATGGAAAATTATCCCGTGCTGAAAAGCAACGAGAATGTCATGGAACTTCAGGAGGAGCTTGTATCAACCGAGAATAAAATCGCTTTCTCAAGGCAATTATATAATGATCTGGTTGCCAATCTCGCAACAAAAATCGAGATATTCCCGAACAATATGGTCTCATCACTCTTCGGGTTCAGGAAGACTGAATATTTCTCTGCAGACGGGCACGGAACTAACAATCTGCAGGGGACAGAAAAACACGAGTGAAGAGCGAAGAGCCAAGAGCAGGAAGGGCATTGAAGATAGAGAGCATTTTAAATCTGTTTTGAGGAAGCAATAGCCCGTTTATGCCCATAACCTTCATCGACATTGAAAAACAGAAAACAGCAAAGATAACCCTTCTTTTTCTCTTCTTGCTCTGTATGTACGTTCTGGTTACGATTGCATTATTTCAGGGCGCTCTGTTTTTTATTCCGTTTTTTTTCCTGAAACAAGAATTCCTTTTCTTCTGGAGCAACCCGTTATACCTCCTTTTTATTGTGGGATTCTCCCTGGCTCTCGCCTCAATGCATTTTTTCTTTGCCACGCGCGGAGCGGTGAATTCGGTTATGAAGAGTGCCGGAGCAGTGCCGCCGGACCCGGAAGACGGAATACACAAGCGCCTGATGAATATTCTTGATGAAATTCAGGTCGTTACCGGGGACACGAGAAGGATACAGTGTCTGGTCATTCCGAGTCTTTCCATGAACGCAGTTGCAGCGGCTGATATCGAAGGTGATGCAGCCATTGCAATTACTGAAGGACTGCTGTCACGGCTGACACGACCACAACTGGAGGCTGTACTGGCCCACGAAGCATACCATATCCTCTCGAACGATTGTATTGAAGCGACAGTTGCCACCAGCCTCTTTGGGGCATATGCTGCAATGCTTGATCAGATGGCAAGGATGGGTGAAGATGAGGAACGCGGCAGTGGGGGAATACATCCGGCCTTTTTTCTCTTCTGGATTCTTGTGAAGCTCAGTCATATGCTTGCGATGTTCATCTCAAGGGAACGGGAATACAGGGCAGATGCTGCATCGGTGAGGATGACGAAAAATCCGGTGGCTCTCGCGGAAGCGCTCCACTCGATATCCCGGAACTGGTCAGGATCTGGGTTTATAGGCAGCGGCCTCGAAATGCTCTGTTTTGCAGACCCTCAGGGAAGCGAATTTGACGAATCTTCGGGATACTGGGAAAACCTTATGTCTACCCATCCGCCAATTCGGAAAAGAATAAAGGTCCTGTTAAGAATGGCTCATTTGCCTCTTGCAGCACTCTCTGAAAGGAGGAAGCATGAAACAGTTCCTGTATCAGGGATCCCGTCTCCGCCTCCGGTGTATTATGCCCTTAGCCCGGAACAGCACTGGAAGGGACCCTTTATGCTCCCGGAGCTCGCTGCGTTGCCATGGCTTTCTCCCGGAAGCTGGATAAGCAGGGGCAATGAACATGAAATCGAGCGGGCATCTGAAAATATTGCAGTCAATGCACTATTCACCGACCGCACCGGTAAGGGGGTAGGCTCATCCGAGCGGTTCTCATGCCCTCATTGCAATCAGAAATTGTACGGAATTTCTTATGAGAGGGCGAAACTCTATGAATGCCGTTTCTGCAGGGGGGTGCTTGTTCAAAGCACGAAAATACCGAGAATCATCGTGAGAAGGGAAAAAGACTGTACAGAAAGAATAGCTGTGCTTGCCCAGGCGGTTATGGCTGATAATCAGAAGAAGTTGACGATGAAGAAATTGCAGAAGATTACAGAAAAGGCACTGAATCTTGTTCCATGCCCGGAGTGCAGAAATCTCATGATGCGGAGATTTTACAGCCTCGCCTATCTTATTGAGATCGACCGGTGTACCTATTGCGACCTGACATGGTTTGATAAGGATGAACTGGAAATGCTCCAGTGTGTCATTGAGTACAAAATGACAACAAAAATGGAGTGATACTTGAGCTTCTGGCACTGAGACAGCGTCTGCTTAATTCAGGATGAGAATCTGATATAATAAAGTTCAGTGGAAAACGCTCTTTCTGTGATTCCTCTTGGCGGGGTCGAGGAGATTGGCCTCAATATGACGGCTCTGGAATATGACAGCGATATTATTGTCGTTGATGCAGGGCTGATGTTCCCTGAAGAAGATACGCTCGGGGTGGACTTTATCATCCCCGATTTCTCCTATCTGCTCCAGAACAGGGAGAAGGTGAAAGCTGTGTTTCTCACCCATGGCCATGAAGACCACACCGGGGCACTCCCGTTTCTCCTCAAAGCACTGCCGGTCCCTGTGTATGGAACTCCCCTGACCCTTGGCCTGGTGAAGGAAAAACTCCGCGAACATAACCTCGAGAATGCCGAACTGATTCCTGTTATGCCGAGAGATATCGTCCAGGTTGGGGTATTTAACGTGGAGTTCGTCAGGGTAACCCACAGCATTGTTGACGGTGTCGGACTCGGAATAACAACACCCGTAGGCCTCGTGGTACACACAGGTGACTTCAAGCTTGACCCGACACCGGTTGACGGACAACTTATGGACTTCCTCAGATTTTCCGAATACGGAGAAAGAGGCACGGTTCTCCTCATGTCCGACAGTACCAATGCGGAAAAAGGAGGCTTCACGTTTTCGGAGAAGGAGGTAAGAAGGGCTTTTGAAGATATCTTTGCACAAACCAGGGGCAGGATCATTATCGCGACCTTTGCATCCAATATTCACCGAATTCAGCAGGCGATCGATGTGGCAGTAAAATTCGGAAGAAAAGTCATCCTCTGCGGTAAGAGCATCGTATCAAATGCTCAGATCGCTTTGAATCTCGGATATCTGAACATACCTCTGGATACTTGGCTGACGCTTGACGACCTTAAGAATCTGCAGGACCATGAAGTGGTTATTATTACAACAGGAAGCCAGGGCGAACCCATGAGTGTCCTTTCCCGGATTGCAATAGACGAACATAAACATATAAAAATAAAAGAAGGAGACATGGTCATCCTTTCCGCCAAGATGATACCGGGGAACGAACGCTCAATCGGAAAGATTATCAACCATTTGTTTAGAAGGGGCGCCCAGGTTGTCTATGAAAAGGTTTCCGAGGTCCATGTCTCCGGACATGCGTCGAAAGAGGAACTGAAACTTATGCTTAACCTCATCAAGCCGAAATATTTCATGCCTGTTCATGGAGAATACAGGCATCTTGTATACCATTCGATGCTCGCCAGAAAATGTGAAATTCTCAAGGAACATATCTTTCTCATGAAAGACGGGGAGATTCTTGAAATATCAGAGACAGAAGCGAAGAAGAACGGTTCGGTGAACTCGGGCCGCATATTCATAGACGGGAAAGGTGTCGGTGATGTCGAGGAAATGGTGCTCAGGGACAGACTGCGGCTTGCCCATGACGGGATTGTTTTGATCCTCCTCGGTATCGAAAAACTTTCCGGCACTATCGTTTCAGGCCCGGACATCATATCCCGGGGGTTTGTTTTCGAAGATGTCTCTCAGGATGTTATCAATAAAGTAAGAGAACTTGTCTCGGATACGATCCATGGCCTTGACAAAGAAATGCTGTCTGATGCGTCCCTCCTCAAGGCAAAACTGAGAAGCACCCTGAAGAAATACCTTAGGGATACGATGGACAGAAGACCGATGATCATGCCCATCATCTTGGAGGTATAAGATCAGTGTTCGAGGCAATAATCCTCGGCATCGTTCAGGGGGTAACAGAATTTTTACCGGTCAGCAGCACCGCACATCTTATCTTATTCCCCTGGTTTTTCAACTGGGGCGGAAGTGTCGATACACTCACTTTTGATGTTGCTCTCCATGCAGGAACACTTTGTGCCCTGTTCCTCGTATTCTGGAAAGACTGGATAGACCTCTTCCTCAGAAAACAGAAACTCCTCTGTCTGATAATTCTTGCAACAATTCCAGGCGGAGTTGCCGGATATTTCCTGAATGATATTGTCGAGAGCAGTCTGAGAAATCCGTTCCTCATCAGTTTTATGCTCATTGCGGTGGGAATCGTTATGCTCATCGCTGAAAAAACAATGAAAAAGAAGGACATGGAAATGGTAGGCATCAGAGATGCGCTTCTTATCGGGGTAGCACAGGCCCTTGCCATCGTCCCCGGTGTTTCCCGCTCAGGCATCACGATCTCGACAGGACTCTTCCTGGGCCTGAAGCGGGAGGAAGCTGCGCGGTTTTCTTTTCTGCTCTCCACGCCGCTTATTGCCGGTGCTACACTCCTCCATTTCAAGAAAGCTTTTTTTGGACAGGCGAACCCTGACCTCATGTTGTTTGCTGTTGGATTGACCGCTTCTTTTATCACCGGATTTTTCACAATAAAATTTCTCCTCGGATTTCTGAAACGGTACCCCATGAACATCTTTGTGTATTACCGGTTTGTCCTCTCGGTTGTTATAATAGCAGGGATATGGTTGAAAGGATAAAGCGCATCAGGGAAGAAATACTCGGTGTTCTCGCGGTTATGGGAAGTCTCTACCTTCTTATGACCCTCTTTACGCACTCTCTTAGTGACCCTGTCCTCTTTTTCAGAACAACAGAGCCCCTGGAACCACTCAGAAATCTCGGGGGGGTTATGGGTGCGTATCTGTCGGGATGGATGATAATCTTTTTTGGAGTTACTGCGTACACTGTCCCGCTATTTCTTATCGTTTTTGGCGTCAAACGGCTTTTAGGGAAGGAAGGGCATAGGATATATCTCCTCGGTGGGGCTCTGTTCCTCATATCTTCCGCCTCTCTCGCAGCACTGATTGGAAACACATTTCATGTTAACTTTGAGCAATATCCGGACGGGGTCGGAGGGCTTATGGGTAGGGGCATAGCGTATAGTGCCCATCAATTGCTGTCCGTCCCGGGTGCATACCTGTTTACGCTCGCACTCTTCCTGTCTTCTCTTATCCTGATCGGCCCGGTCTCTGTAACCGGTATCGCCCTGCAGAGAAAAGACAAGGGGATAAAAAGAAAAGAAAAAGAATTTGCCGGGGAGGAAGTACTTCCTAACTATGAAAACCAGGAAATTCTCATCAAGGAACCCGAGTTTCAGGATGAGACGCCGGTATCCGATATCCGGCCGGTTTCTCCACCGGCCCCCCTGTTGCCGGGACAGCAGGGGGGGTATACCCTGCCGCCGCTGGAACTGCTCAGTACTCCTGATTCTTCAACCATCCGTCCGGCAAAAGAAGAGCTGCTGAACGACTCGGCGCTCATTGAACAGAAGCTTGATGATTTCGGTGTTGAGGGAAAAGTTCTCCAGGTAAACCCGGGCCCTATTGTCACTATGTATGAATTTGAACCCGCCCCCGGTATAAAGATCAATAAAATTGTTGCGCTCGCCGATGATCTTGCGCTTGCCCTGAAAGCACAGAGCGTGAGGATTTCTCCAATCCCGGGCAGGGCGGCGATCGGGATCGAGGTCCCGAACAGGCAGAGAGAGACGGTAGCGTTGCGTGAGGTTCTCTCATCAGAGAATTTCAAAAAGAGTAAATCAAAGCTGACGCTGGGACTCGGTAAGGAGATTTCCGGTCTGCCGGTTGTGGCGGACCTATCGAGGATGCCCCATCTCCTCGTAGCCGGAGCGACGGGATCAGGAAAAAGTGTTTCGATAAACTCGATGGTCATGAGTATTCTCTATAAGGCGACGCCTGCCGAGGTGAAGATGCTCATGGTCGATCCGAAACTGCTCGAACTTTCTGCATATGAGGGGATCCCTCACCTTATCTCCCCGGTGATAACAAACCCAAAAGAGGCATCAGATGCCCTGAAAAAAATGGTCATCGAAATGGAACGGCGGTACAGGGTCCTTGCCGAAAAGTCCACACGGAATATCGAGAGCTATCACCAGGTTCAGGCAACAGAGGAAGAGAGGCTTCCTTACATAGTTATTCTTATCGATGAACTTGCAGACCTTATGTTTACTGCACCGACCGACGTCGAAGACTCGATCACCAGACTTGCCCAGATGGGAAGGGCGGCGGGTATTCACCTCATCCTTGCGACCCAGCGGCCCTCGGTCGATGTAATCACCGGTATCATAAAAGCGAATTTCCCTGCCCGGATATCATTCCAGGTCTCCTCAAAGGTTGATTCCAGGACCGTACTTGATTCCCAGGGAGCTGAGCAGCTTCTCGGCAAGGGAGACATGCTCCTGATGCTTCCAGGCACAAAGGTTGTGCGTGTCCATGGAGCGCTGATCACCGAGGAGGAGATCAAGGCTGTCACTGAATTTGTGAAAGTCCAGGGAAGTCCGGATTATGCCATCATGGAAAGTATACAGACCACCGAAGAAACCGGCGAAGACGAGGGGCTTTCCGGAAGGGATGAGATGTATCAGAAGGCGCTGGACTTTGGAGAGGCGGTCGGAGAAATATCCATATCCTCCATACAGCGGCGTCTTAAGATAGGGTATAACCGTGCAGCACGGATCATGGAGCTGCTGGAAGAGGACGGACTCGTCGGTCCGCCGAAAGCTGCAGGGAAACCGAGGGATTTCCTGCGGAGAAGAAGATAAAAAAAGGGTGAGGGGTTGCCTCACCCTTTTTGCATTATTCTTTTACCAGTTGTACCAGATTGAACCCTGATAGCGGGTGCCGTGCTGGTCACCGGTCGCCCAGTCTGTTTGTACATGTGCTACCTCAACACCGGCAGTTATATCCTGCATAAGCTTGACCTGTATATTGCCGAATGTGTATTGGCTCTTCTGATAAAAATCGCTGCGAACATCAGCATTCTTCGGATCGTTCAAACCGTACCCCAGATTAATCTGGACAATTTTTATCGGATTTGCGCTTGCCTGTATCCAGGCGCCTCTTGTGAGGATCGCGTTTCCGTCAGCATTGAAGGTTCCGCCTTTGTTGAAATATTCTCCTCCAAGCCCCTGGCCCATATAGGCTTCACCGCTGATCTCGACGAATGGAAACGGAACTTTTAGTTCAAGCGCTGTCAGATACGGGGTTACATCATTCCCTGCAGCTTCTCCGTCCCTCACCGCTGCGCCGAGTGCAATATATGCTTTCTGCTGGCTTCCCATGAAAGGAGCCGAATAGGCAAGTTTTGCACCGATCCATGGCATATGAATCTGGGCGTTATCATCGTCACTCCAGCGATAACGATATGCGGTAACAAGCCCTTTAAATCCACCACCGAGGTCCTGATGCACTGTTACCTGAGGTACCCTGTTCCAGAGGTTGCCGTTATATCCCATAATTGCGAAGTCGATGGTATTCGGGTTCAAGCTTGCAATCTGGTTCCAGTCCTGTCCTACCCTGAATAACGTGCCTCCCTTTTCCAGGTCAATATATGCAAGGCGAATCCTTAGCTGGCCGTTGCTTGAAGAATCAGTGCCGTAGAAATCAGACTCGAAGCGGCCCCGTGCCGTCCATCCGTTCAGAGAAGGACCGTCAATGGCAACTCCGAACCGTGTATCACGGACGTTGAATGTTGTTTTGTCTCTTCCATCAGCAGAGCGGGGGATATAGGTGATAAACTCATCCTTTCCCATATTGTTCGTATCGTAGATCGAATCGAATTTGATTTTTCCATAGAGCTTGATATTGTATTTGGAAGTGACTTTCACATCCTGTGCAGCGGCTGCCGGCGTAGCCTCCATTCCCTTGATTTCCCTGATCTTCTTCTGCAGCGCTTCGATCTCGTCCTTCTGAGCCTTCATCGCTGCATCCATGTCCTTGACCTGCTTCATCAGCTTGTCCATCTGTTTCTCAAGTTGCTTGGATGTAGGTTCATCACCCAAGACGGGAGCTGCCAGAAAAGCAATCAGGCAGATAATCAAAAACCCTCTGAAAATCCCTTTCATATAACCCTCCTTTTAATAAAAATATATATTGCCCCTACGGGGGTGATGTGTGTAAAAGTTTACCCTTTAATAAAAATTTTTTCAACCCTGGCGTCTGTGCCGGTTATATCTTATCAAAGTTCAAGCAGCACCCGAACGGAGTCATCATCGGACGATATCCTCCTGAAGCCCATTTTTTCAGCCCGGTACATCATCCTCGCATTCATCTGGAGGATTTCCATCCACATCTTCGTGATGCCCAGTTCTTTGGCGATTTTCAGGCAATGTACGCAGAGCGCTTTCCCGATTCCCTGTCCCTGCCATTGATCCCCGACAATGACCGCCATCTCTGCGCTCTCCATGTCAGGGAGTTTGCTTATCCGCACTTCGCCTATAAGTGTCTCACGGTCTCCATCCCGGATCACCCCAACGAAGGACATCTCCCGGTCATAGTCTGTGTGGCAATATCTGACAAGCTGTTCATGGGTAATTTCAGTGACCTTGCGGAAAAACCTCATCATAAGGGTTTGCTCTGAAGAAGTCCGCAGAAGTTCGGCGAGAAGCGGTTCGTCCTCAGGCCTGATAGGCCTTATGATTACCGTGGGACCGTCTTTTAATTTAAAGAGGTCGATATACTGGTCCGGATAGGGACAGATCGACAGGTGAGGGGGACAGAAATCACCCCGGACAGGAACAAACCCCTCAAGCACATCAGCCTCGAGCAGGATACTGGCATCCAGCACAAAACATTCTTTTTCTGTGACAAAGAACGGATTGATATCAATCTCCTTGATATGGGGGAAATGTATGATGAGATGGGAAAAGCGCACCAGAATTTCTTCAAGAAAGCGCAGGGTATTTTCGAATTCATTTTTTGTCTTGAGATACTTGCCTATCTTTGTCTCGATCATCATGCGTCGGGTAAGGCTCTGGTTGAGAGGCGGGAGCCCTATGGAATAGTCTTCAACCGCCTCAAGAAGCTCTCCACCAAGGCCAAAAAGGATTACGGAACCGAATGTCGGGTCTTTTTTCCCTCCGATTACCAGTTCATACCCCTGTCGAATTACCATCGGTTGTATAAGCACTTTCGCCGTAGGGTCGTTCAGGGAGGTTGCAAGACCATCGAGTTTCCTGAACGCTTCTCTTACTGACTGCTCATCTTTTATGTTCAGAATAACTCCGCCATGTTCAAGTTTATGGATAACCTTCTGTGAATCGATTTTCAAGACAACAGGATATCCGATAGACTGTGCACTAAGGACCGCTTCCTGCTCTGTTTGTGCCTTCTGTGTCGGGATCACCGGTATGCCGTAATATTCGAAAAGCTCTTTCACTTCGTGAAAATTCAGGATGAGTCTCTTTTCTTCGGAAATCTTTCTGATCACTTCTTCTGCCCGATACTCGTCGGGTTCAAAGTCCTTGAGAATAACCTCGGGTGTCTCGTGGAGGAGCCGCAGGTTATAGTCGTAACGATACATGTACATAAAACTCCGGACAGATTGTTCAGGCGATACGAATGTCGGTATCCCATGTGTATTCAGCAGTTCCCTCGCAGTGATCACCTGTTCTTCGCCCATCCATGCAGTAAAGACCGGTTTATAGGAATATGCCGCTGCTGCAGTCACCACCGCCTGTGCGATATCCCGTGAATTAGTTGCGTATGATGGGGTATGGATCACGAGAACCCCGTCAACCTCTTTGTCCTTTAAACAGCTTTTTATGGCGAGTTCATAATCTTCCGAAGATGCCTCGAACATAAGATCTATAGGATTATGAATATGTTTGAGGTACGTAAGATGCGACTGCAGCAGTTCAATCGTTGTGTCACTGAAATCAGCCAATTCTCCGTCCAGCCGCAAAAGGGCATCGACCGCTATGATAGCCGGGCCTCCGGAGTTTGTAATGATTGCGAGTCGTTTCCCTTTGGGTCTGCGCTGTTTCGCAAGCGACTCGGCCAGATAGAAAAGATCGAGTATCTCATCGACTCTTATTACCCCTGCCCGTTCAAAGGCGGCATCATATACTTTGTCTTCCCCTGCCATATACCCTGAATGGGTGAGGGCAACATGTGCCGAAAGGTCGAATTTGCCAGATTTGATCACCATAATCGGTTTGCTCGATGCAAAACTTCTCACCGAGGTCATGAACCTGCGGCCGTTCTTGATGGATTCGATATAAAGGATAATCGCCCGCGTTTCAGGATCTACCCCGAGGAAGTCTATGAGGTCTGCGAACTTTATGTCAATTTTTGACCCGACCGAGATGAAATAGCTGAAGCCAATGTTTTTGCTCGCTGCCCAGTCGAGCAGTGCAATGGAAAGCGTTGTGCTTTGTGATATGAGCGCGATATTCCCTTTCGGGGGTATCCGGGGAAAGAGACTTACGTTCAGGTTCCTGCTCGGTTTGATAAAGCCGAGAGAGTCCGGGCCGAGAATCCTGATCCCATACTTTTCCGAAGCCTGTTTCATTTTCATTTCTATTGCCGGCAGATTTTGAACGTGGGTTTTGAAATCAAAGCAGGGAATGATTACTCCCTTCACCCCCTTTTCGCCGCATTGTTCCAGTGCCTCTTCTATCTCTGACGGGGGAACTGCCAATACTGCGAGGTCTATGTCGCGCTGAATGTCGGTGATCTTCGGATATGCCTCTACACCCTGAATAGCTTCCCTGCGGGGATTGACCGGATAGACCGAGCCTTTATATCCCTTGCCCAACAGATTCTTGAAAATGTTATATCCGATAGAAAACTTGTCTTCGCACGCTCCTATGACCGCAATCCGTTTCGGGTTGAAAAAGAAATCAAGGTACTTAACTGACACGGTTTCTCTCCCTGCTCTGTTTATTTTTTGACCGCAGTGCCTTGAAAAAGTGATGCATGCCCGGAAATTTTTTTCGACGCTGAGACTGTAACAGGATACAGGGCAGAGAGACGGATTGCCGTCTCTCTGCCCGTTTCCGTATCTCTATTGTTTTCCCTTAAGAATTTCGTTCACTACAGAAGGATCGGCAAGGGTGGAGGTGTCTCCGAGATCTTCGGTATCGCCTCTTGCTATCTTCCTCAGAATCCTCCGCATTATTTTTCCACTCCTGGTTTTGGGAAGCCCGGGAGAGAACTGGATCTTATCAGGCGTAGCGATCGGTCCGATGACCTGCCTGACATGCCCGACGAGAATCTTCTTTAAATCGTCTGACGGATCGTACCCTTCTTTGAGGGTAACATACACGTAGATGCCTTCACCTTTGATCTCGTGGGGATACCCGACTGTCGCAGCCTCTGCAACTGCTTCGTGGCTCACCAGCGCCGACTCTACCTCTGCGGTGCCGATTCTGTGCCCTGAGACGTTGATGACGTCATCGATCCTTCCCATGAGCCAGTAATCGCCGTCCTCATCGAGACGCGCGCCGTCACCGGTGAAATACACCCCGGGGAATCGGGTAAAGTACACTTCCTTTAACCGTTTGTTCTCAGGGTCTCCATACGTGCCACGGAGCATTCCGGGCCAGGGTTTTTCGATGATAAGATAGCCGCCTTCGTTCCTCCCTGCCTGCGAGCCGTCTTCCTTGAATACTTTCGGGACGACACCGGGGAACGGTCTGCTTGCGGATCCGGGTTTTGTGGTCATTGCTCCGGGAAGTGGTGTTATCAGTATCCCTCCTGTCTCTGTCTGCCACCAGGTATCGACAATCGGGAGTTTTTTCTTGCCGACATTGGTGTGATACCACATCCATGCCTCGGGATTGATCGGTTCTCCTACTGTCCCAAGCACTCTAAGAGACGAGAGATCGTGTTTTGTTACCCAGCCCGGACCCTCTCTCATGAGGGCCCTTATTGCAGTGGGCGCTGTGTAAAAGATGCTCACCTGAAATTTATCTACAATTCTCCAGAACCTTCCGGGATCAGGATAGGTAGGGATTCCTTCAAACATGAGGCTTGTAGCCCCGTTGCTCAACGGTCCGTACACAATGTAGCTGTGGCCGGTAACCCATCCGATATCAGCAGTGCAGAAGTGAATATCTTCATCGTGGTAATCGAAAATCCAGCTGAAAGTAAGATTTGTGAAGAGCATATACCCGCCGACTGTGTGGAGCACTCCTTTCGGTTTTCCGGTGGAGCCTGATGTGTAGAGTATGAAGAGCGGGTCTTCGGCATCCATATGCTCAGGTTCACAGTAATCCTTGATTTCCGGGTCGTTCATTTCATCATGCCACCATATGTCTCTTGTCGGTTCCATATCAACATTACCGACCCTCTTCACGACGATCACTTTTTCTATCGTCGGGCATTCCTGGAGTGCATGGTCGGCATTTGCCTTGAGAGGAACAAACCTTCCGCCGCGGGCCCCTTTGTCCGAGGTGATGAGCAGTTTGGATTTGCAGTCCTGTATCCTGTCTTTCAGCGCAGTTGCGCTGAATCCGCCGAACACAATGCTGTGGATAGCGCCGATCCGTGCGCAGGCAAGCATCGAGATAACAAGTTCAGGGACCATGGGAAGATAGATGGTGACCCTGTCTGCCTTCTTAACCCCGTATTTTTTCAGGACATTGGCGAACCTGTTTACCTCATGATAAAGCTGCTGGTAGGTATATGTTTTGTATGTTCCGTCGTCTGCTTCCCATATTATTGCCGCTTTGTTTTTGACAGGAGTCTTCATAAACCTGTCGAGGCAATTATATGCCGCATTCAGTTTCCCTCCGCTGAACCATTTTATCTGCGGTTTGAGGAAGTCATATTCAAGAACCTTGTCCCATTTTTTGAACCAGGTCAGACGTTTTTCCGCCATTTCGCCCCAGAAACCCTCAGGGTCTTCGATCGACCTTTTGTAAAGGGCTTCATACTCTGCAAGGCTCTTGATATGGGCTCTTTCACTGAAAGCTTCCGAGGGCGGAAATGTTCTTTTTTCTGCCATTAACACATCGATACTTTCTTTCGACATTCTCTATACTCCCTCCTTGCCTGTATTTCAGTATATATGAATATTCTTTAGTTTAATCTTCAGCGCCTATCCCTATGCACGACCTGATCTTTTCATCTTCATATTTTGCTTCAGCTTCTTTCTCGCGGCTCATCAATGAGAAGAGAATACCAACAAGAAAAGCAGCTCCCATCGAAAAAATACCGGGGTTTTTCAACGGAAAGATCGGTTGTGGTTTAGGCGATACCGAGGTGACAGCTTCGACCTTTTCCCTGTATATTCTCGGGGACTCGGTCACAAGCATCTGGTCTATCTGATCGTTTACCTGCTTGTTGTTATCAGCGTCAGCAGGTGAGAGGATAACACCCTCGGGTGCAGTCTTGAGCCCTTTTTTTAGGGTATCGATCTTTCCCTTGACCGCTATATCTGCTGCTATTATCTCCGTTGCTGCGTCTTTTTCAAGCTTCCTGTTTGCAGCTTCATCTTCAAGGGTAAGCGTCTGACCGGGTGCAGCTATCTTCAGGTCTTTATTGATCTTCTCGACCTTTTCCTTTATGTCCCAGGCGGCTTTCTCGTTCTTATGGACAATATCCACCCAAACGGTCGGGCTCAATATAAGAAGGACTGTAGCGACTGTGAGTCCGGTATAGATGCTTGCTACAGCACCTTTTGTAGTAAATTTTTTCCACATGATTGACATTGCCAGTGCAGGGAAATTGGCGCTCGCAGCAATAGCAAAGGTCAGTCCGACCAGAAATGCGACATTCTGTCCCTTGAAGAGTATACCGAGGAGCATTGCAGTAATGCCGAGGCCTACAGTTGCTATCTTGGCTACCTTAACCTCTTCTTTCTCTGCAGCAACACCGCGCCTGATAACGCCAACGAAGAGGTCATGTGAAAATGCAGATGCCCCTGCAAGGGTCAGTCCTGAAACAACTGCAAGGATTGTAGCAAAAGCAACGGCTGCAAGGAACCCGAGGAATAGATTTCCTCCAAGAGCTTCAGCAAGCAGAGGTCCGGCCATATTACCGCCTTTATCGATGCTCATAATGAGTTTCTGTCCAACGATTACGGCTGCGCCGAACCCTATAGTAACGGTAAGGATATAGAAATAGCCGATAAAACCGGTGGCGTAGAAAACCGATTTTCTTGCTGCCCTTGCATCCGGTACGGTATAAAACCTCATGAGAATATGAGGAAGTCCTGCAGTACCGAACATGAGGGCCAGTCCAAGGGAAAAGGCATCGAGCGGACTGGTAACAAGACCACCGGGTTCAAGAAATTTATTTGTGTAGAGTGCTTCAGCCTGTTTGAAAAGTTCACCATAGCTGAAACCGAAATGGTACAGGGTCATGAGCACAAGAATTGTTGCACCGCCCAGAAGCAGCCCGGCCTTTATGATCTGGACCCACGTAGTTGCGATCATTCCACCGAAAAGAACATACGAGATCATCAAAGTGCCGACTACTAAAACAGCAACCTCAAAGGGTATGCCGAACATGAGTTTGATGAGTGTCCCTGCTCCAACCATCTGCGCGATAAGATAGGTAAGGACTACAACAAGTGAGCCGGCGGCGGCAGCAGCCCTGATCGGCCTCTGATTTAATCGGTATGCAACAACATCAGCAAAAGTATATTTGCCGAGGTTTCTCAACGGCTCGGAAATCAGGAACATAATAATCGGCCACCCGACAAGCCAGCCAACAGAATAAATGAGACCATCATATCCCTTTGTCGAGACCAGGCCTGCGATTCCGAGAAACGAAGCAGCACTCATGTAATCTCCGGCAAGAGCGAGTCCGTTCTGAAAGCCGGTGACACTCCGTCCGGCAGCATAGAAATCCTTTGTGGTCCTTGTCCTCTTTGCTGCCCAGTATGTTATCCCCAGTGTGGAGATAACAAACAGGAGAAAAAACATTACCGCGATAGGATTGTATTGTCCAATAATCGTCTCTTGCATTGCCTTACCCTCCTATCTTTTCTCTGACTTTTTTGACAAGAACATCATACTTATTGTTGGCCCAAAAGATGTAAATACCTGTCAGTACCCATGAGAAAAAAATAGTACAGACCGCGATGGGTATCCCTATTGTTATAGAACCGGAGAATTTTTGAGCGAGGAACGGTTTATTGAAGGCGATAAGTCCAATAAACCCGAAATAGAGTACCAGCTCCAAAATAGTGAGGATGATTGAAATGGTGTTCTTCTGGCTTGACAATGATTGAAAATCGCTGTCATTGAGGATTTCTTCTGTAGTTTTTTTGCTGCTCTTACTACTCATTTGTAACCCCCCTCTTCTTTTTTTTGGACTAAAAATTACTTATTTCGCTTGATATCTTGTGTGTATCACCTCCTTCTAACGGATGACCTATTTTTAAAAGATCACCTATGGTAGTTATGCCAATATCGATGAGCACCGGCATAAAGCGCTGTAAAAGCTGGGCTGTTATAAAGGCGTCTATAAGGGCATTATGCGCTCCCCGTACGGCGATACTGAAGCATTTTGCGATTTCATACAGAGATGAATCTTGTGGAGAAGATGAGAAGCAGGTCTTGGTCGGAACCTTTTTCCTGAGCCATTCATACACCTTATAAGTGTCTATGAGAGGATTCTGGATGGTATTTCTATAAATTCTCTTCATCTCACGGTTGATAAAACTCATGTCTATCGATAAGCAGTGTCCGACAAGAATATCACTACCACAAAACTGGAGGAACTCCGAGAGGATCACATCGATGGTCGGTTTTTTTAGAACATCTGACGGGGTAATCTCATGCACAACGACACTGTCCGGCTTAAATTGAGTGTCCGGTTTTACCAGTTGATGGAAACTGTTCCCGAGTTCAATCCTTGTCCCTGCCATTCGGACTGCCCCGATCGAGAGTATGGAATCCTTTTTCTCATTCAGGCCTGTGAGTTCAGTATCAAGGACAGTATACTGAATATCCGTAAACGGCAGGTTTTTATCAATAAATGATGGCTCCTGTTTTTTCAGTTTAAAAAAATCCCGCATTCCCTTTTTACCAGATCATAGCCTTGTATCGTTCGATAATCAAGTCCTGAATCTTCGATATGAGCTGAAATGTTTCTTTGGCGATTCTTTTTTCAAGATTACTCAGGTTATTGGGGTTAATGAAATTATTAATCTCCTTGCTTTCTTTTATCTGCTCGAACTGGAGCTGAATTCTGATCATCATGATGAATTCAAAGGCATGTATCAGTTCGTCGGCGTATTCCTTGACTATCGTATGTTTATCTCTTAAGACTTGTATTCTTTCGATTGTTGAGGTTTCTTTTATTCCTTTTTCCAGCGCAAAAAGTCTCATTATGTCCACTAATGGAGCAAGGCCTTTAATCTTCATATTCAATTTATCTTTATGCTCACCGCTTTTTTCAACAACAAAGGTTTTGAGAAACCCGATCGGCGGTCTATTTTTGATAGCGAGATTTGCAATATAGCCCAGAAAAATTTTTGAATCTTTGGCCATAGACAAGGTGAAATCCTTGAGCCAGTCAAGAAGTCTTGTCTCGCCATACACAGCCCTGAAATCAAAAAAAGTGACAGTATTCAGAACAGCCTCTGATGTCGGAGTAGATATCCAGTTTGTAAAATATTTTCTCCAGACATGCAACGGCTGACGCCACATGGGGTTGGTTGCCATAAAATCTGCAGGACACGGCGGAAACCCACATTTCAGCAACCCATCCCTGACAAAGAAGGTAAAATCCCTGAAATATTCCTGTGCTGCTTTTTCCATTTCAGGATCAGTCGGATCATGATAGATGAGTGCATTATCCTGGTCCGTCTTAAAAGTCTGTTCCTTGCGTCCTTCGCTTCCGAAGACTATCCAGCAAAAAGGAAGAGGTGGCTCGCCAAACCGATCTTCGGCGAGTTCGATGATTTTTCTTACAAGCCTGTCGTTTATCTCAGAAATAATTCTGGTGATGCTGCTTGCCTTTGCCCCCTCGTTCAGGAGCAGGCCAACAATGTTATTGATTTTCCTGGATACCGGAACCAGGGCACCGACAGTGCTCTGGCTCTCGATGTCTTTCACGATCGACAGGGGGGAGGTCCCCTGGATGAGCATGAGATCATGATTGGTGAGGACGCCCTGAAGTTTATCATCCTTCATGACAAGCAGATGGTGCACATTGTGTTTCACCATCTTGAGAATGGCCTCGAAACAGTATTCCTTTACATCTGACCTTATATGCGGAACACTCATGATATCCTTGACCGGATGTTTACAATCCTTCCCCTTTGATACTACTTTATCCCTGAGGTCCCTGTCTGTGATTATCCCTGACGGAACACCCGCTTCATCAACCAAAATGAGTGAGCTGATCCTGTAATTTGCCATTATCTCTGCCGCCTCCTGAATGGAGATATTATGGGAAGCGCTTATGACCCCCTTGGAAGCCAGCTCTCCGACAGGCATGGTAAACAGGATTTTATCACCCCCACTGTACACTAAATTTTTATTCTTTATCTCTTTGAACGTCTTATCAAGATATCGGGTGAGAAAGGACTTATTAAAGAATTCCCTGACAGCAGGGTTTAAATATAAGAGGTTCTGTATTGTTTCCCGTTTGATAAGATAGCAGATGGTATCATCTATTGCCGTGACATTCGCCCGTGCCTTGGTCCCGCCGAATATCAGGAGATAGCCTATTAAGTCTCCTTCACCCCGGTAATCAAGGAATACGTCTTCATTTTCATTTTTTATGGATACTTTTACCTCCCCTTTTTTAATGATATAGAGGTAATCGGCTGGTCCGCCCTGGGTTTGAATGAAGGTCCCTTTCGGGTAGAATTCCATGGAAATACTGCCGGTTATATCTTTTAATGTGCTGTCATCGAGGAACTGAAAAGGAGGCACCTTTCTTAGGAAATCTATGACATCTTCAATGATCATCTTATTTTCGCGCTGCTCGGGGAGAGTTTTGTTGTGAGAAGTGTCCGACTATATTCAGTAAGCTCGCTCGTCGCATAAAATTAAGAGTATAAAATAGCCTCTGTATTGAAAAAAGTGACATAGTATCACTCCTTCGGTCAATACATGAGGCCTTTGTGCAAAGTACTATAACAAAAAATAATTTGTCAATGCAACTTTATTATAATTTTTATGTTTCATGCGGCAGTAATCACACAAAAATACCAGGAAACAGAAATGCACAGAGAGAAAAGTTCTATCGTAACAAAAGGAAATATAAGTCTAATCCTAATTCCAGCGATAAAAAGTTGTCATTGCGAGCGACGTGAAGCAATCCCGTCATTCCCTGTGAGATTGCCACGCACCCTTCAGGTGCTCGTAATGACACAAGAGAGAAGGCTTATGTAATCTTCCGGATTTGGGTATAATGTTACATAAAGAGAGGTTATTAAAACCGGATAAGGAGGAACTGCCATGCCTGAAATTAAAAGAATAGGCGTGATAACCAGTGGAGGAGACTGCGGCGGATTGAATGCGGTCATTAAAGGAGTTGCACGGGAGGCATATGCCCTCGGCATCGAGTCGGTTGTGGTTCCTCACGGCTATGCAGGCCTCTATAATCTTGTCAAACTCGATGACGTGGTATTCCTTAATGCGGAAAGGGTGAGCAAAATAGAGGCGTCCCTGGCCGGTTCCGAGGCCGGTCATTCACGGGTGAAGATAAGCAAGATAGCAGATCCGGAAAAATATGAACGGATAAAAGAAGGACTTAGGAAATTCAAGATCGATGCGCTTGTAATCAGCGGGGGTGACGATACCGGAAGCGTTGTGGTAGACCTTACTCAGAAGGGAATCCCCTGCGTGCATGTCCCGAAGACGATGGATCTCGACCTTCAGCCATATAGTGTCGGAGGCGATTCAGCGATCAACAGGATTTCAGTATTCGCGAGGGACCTGAAGACAACCGGCATGAGCCACAACCGAATCCTTGTCATAGAGGTATTCGGAAGGTATGTCGGTCATACTGCCTTCAGGGGAGGGGTCGGGGCCGAGACCGATTGTATCCTCATACCGGAAATCCCTGTTGACTTTGATGTTGTGTATGATCATATGAAAACAACGTTTTTTGCACGCATTGAAAGAAGTGATGTAAAGGCAGGAACATACATTATAGTTGTTGCAGAGGGGCTAAAACAGGCAAGCGGTGAAATGCTCTATGATGAGTCTATCCCCCCTGATGCGTTCGGACACCGGAAGCTTACAGGAGCAGGGAAATATGTACGGCAGCAGCTCGAAAAGAGGCTGAAGAGCGACCCCGCGGTAAAAGATTTTATGGAGCGGACGGGGATGTTTGCCCCCGGGGTCTATGAAGTTCCGGAAGTAAGGGAAGTCACCCCGGGACATCTTGTCAGGTCAGGACATTCTTCTGCCTTTGATGTGAATTTCGGCTACAAGGTAGGGGCTGCGGCTGTATTGCTCCTGAAAGAGGGGAAATTCGGGGTGACGGTGGTTGAAGTGGAAGGAAACCATATCCGCTATATGCCGACCGAAGAAGCAATCATGCGGAGAGAAGTTGATGTGAGGGAAATTGCTATTTTTGAAAGCCTCGGCACGTGCTTCGGAAGACAACCTGAAAAATACGAATACGAACTGATAGAGCAGAGAAGTCATATAGACAGGCATCTGTAACGGGCAAGGAATAGGTATTCTCATCGCTGCCCAAAAAATTGATGAGAAGGGACACGGCTCAATTTCCGGATCGAAATCACGGGTAACCCCGATGAGACTGAAGACGAAGCAGAGGTCTCAGCCGTCACTCCAACAAAGAGCATAGAAACCGAGAAGGTCTTGAATGGCCTAATCCGGGCGTTGCGAGATGATTGATATGCTTCGCCTAAATACCTGTTTGGTCATTACTCAGTCGTTTGAGAGGAATGTGGATAATGGGGATCAGTGATGTGTGAATGAGAATGAAAATTGATTTGACTTAAAATGCGGAATGCAAGAAACAAGACCTGCCCCCAATTCTCCCAATTCTTCCAACAACAAGAGTAAGGAGACAGAAATGGCAAAGTATGATTTTGACATAGGCATTCTCGGCGGTGGGGCTGCCGGACTTACTGTTGCGTCAGGGGCCGCCCAGTTTGGAGCAAAGACCCTTCTCATTGAAAAGGAAAAGAAACTGGGAGGTGACTGCCTTCATTACGGGTGTGTTCCGAGTAAAACACTCATCAGGACTGCCAATATCTACCATCTTATGAAGAATGCGGAAAAATACGGGCTTCCGCGTACCGACCTCAACCCAGTGGATTTTCAGGCAATTGCAGCACGGATTCAAACGGTAGTTAATACCATACAGGCGCATGATTCAAGGGATAGATTCTGTAAACTCGGGGCAAGAGTTGAATTCGGCGATGCAAAATTTATAGACGAGCATTCAGTCCTGCTGAACGGCCAGATGTATTCTGCGAAAAACTGGGTGATCGCCACGGGCTCATCCCCATTTGTCCCCCCGACAGAAGGAATTGATAAAACACCCTATCTTACGAACAAAGAGCTTTTTTCTCTGAAAACTCTTCCCAAATCCATGATCGCGATTGGCGGCGGCCCTATAGCAATCGAGATGGCACAGGCTTTCAATCGTCTGGGGACTAAAGTAACTGTAGTTGAACTTGCGCATCAGATTCTCGGGGCTGAGGATAAAGACATGGCTGAACATCTCATGAGCATCCTGATTTCCGAGGGGATAACATTTCATCTGGGCGCTCTGCCTCTCAGTACAAAAGACCTTAGGAATGAAAAAGAGATAATCATTAAAAATACAGAGGGTAAAACCATCAGTCTGAAGGCTGAGACCATTCTTGTTGCGGTCGGAAGGAGAGCAAACCTGCAAGGTCTTGGACTCGAAGACATTTCAGTGGAAAGAGATAGGAAGGGCTTAAAGATAGATGACAGGTTAAGGACAAAGCACAAGCACATTTATGTTGCAGGTGATGCAACAGGTTCATATCAATTTACCCATGCAGCCGGATATGAAGGCGGTATTGTGCTCAGTAACACTATCCTGCATCTGCCAAGAAAAGCAGATTATACCTATCTGCCGTGGTGTACCTATACAGACCCTGAACTTGCAAGTATAGGGATGAACGAAAAAAGGGCTGTTGCAGCAGGTATATCGTATTCTGTCTGGTCGGAGGAGTTCAGGACCAATGACCGGAGCCTTGCAGAAGGTAAAGAGACAGGGAAAATAAAGCTTCTTCTCGATGAAAAAGAAAAGCCCATCGGTATTCAGATACTCGGCCCAAGCGCTGGCGAATTAATCAGTGAATGGGTTGCAGTCATGAACGGGAATGTAAAGCTTTCAACTATTGCATCAGCCATTCATCCTTATCCTACCCTCGGTGAGATCAATAAAAAGGTTGTCGGAAAGTTCTTTTCCGGCAAGATATTTTCAGAAAAAGTGAAGTGGGCGTTAAAATTTTTCTTTAACCTGAAAGGAAGGGCTTGTGGGGAATAATTAATAAGTAACGCTCATAGGAAACTGTCAGGTGACGATTGCCGTATATGAGGTTACGTAATGTTCAAGTATGACCCCGAAAAAGCTTCTTTTGGACAAAAGATCAAATATGGCTTGGCTAAACAATCTATATAGCATTTGTAACTGATCCACCGGCAATTACCAGTCTTGCGGTAATGAATGATTCAGAATCCCAAATGAGGATAAGAGAGTGGACATTTTCTCAAAATGGTGCATAATGGAATTGAATACTGGATGACATTTCAGGAACAATATCGCACAGTGGAGAAGGTTCATGGACAGTCAAGGAAGCAAAAGAATTTGGGATCCCTGTGCCTGTTATTGAGGGCGCTCTTAATCTCAGGATACAATCTCATGCTCATCCAAATTATACGGGACAGATTCTGTCTGCCGTGAGAAATTAATTCGGAGGGGACGAGGTTTTCAGGAAAACTTCGTGAAAAAGCAAAATGCATGAGAGAGAAAAATTAGAAAAGATAGCAAAGTTAATCCGTTACTTCATTATCTCTTCTACCACTACAGCCGGATCAGGGCATCCAACTTCTTCTCTGTCAGCAACAGACCTTATGACCGCCCTTTTTTTTGGAGGTTTTTTCAGGTTCGATCCTGATCACCCGGAACATCCGAACAACGACCGGTTGATCTTTTCTAAAGGTCATGCCTCTCCTCTTTACTATGCTTTGTGGACAGCAGCCGGCAAACTAAGAGAAGGTGATCTATCGTCAATGAGAAAGTTTGGCAGTTCTTTGGAAGGTCATCCTACTTCTACTTTTAAATACACAGAAGCAGCAACGGGCTCTCTGGGTCAGGGCCTTTCTGTAGGTGTCGGGATGGCTTTAAATGCAAAGTATATTGATAAGGTATCTTACAGAACATATGTGCTTCTTGGAGATAGTGAGATGGCAGAGGGTTCACAGTGGGAAGCCATACAGATTGCCGCACATTACAAATTAAATAATCTTATCGGGATTATTGATGTAAATCGACTGGGACAGCGTGGTGAAACAATGTATGGGCATAATCTGGAAGCCTATAAAAAACGTATTACACCGTTCGGCTGGAAAACAATTGTGATCGACGGGCATTCATTTCCCGAAATTCTGAATGCGTATGAGAAAGCTTCCAAGGTCAAGAATAAACCGGTTATGATCGTCGCGAGAACAATAAAAGGGCAAGGGGTCTCATTTCTTGAAGATAAGGGCGGCTGGCATGGGAAGGTTATGAACAGAGATGAATCAGAAAAAGGACTCCGGGAATTGGGAACTCTTGATACATCGATCAGAGGAGAGATAACAAGACCAAAGGACCTGAGACCGCATACCACCACACTTGGAAAATCGACTGGACTTTTTTACCTGGCCGATAAACCTGTTGCCACACGGAGAGCATATGGAAATGCACTGGTGCGAATCTTTCCGGAACATCCTGAAATGGTGGTTCTTGATGCTGAAGTAAGCAATTCGACCTATTCAGAGTTATTCAGGGAAAAATACCCGGAACGGTTTTTTGAGATGTATATTGCTGAACAGAATATGGTTGGTGCAGCCTTGGGTCTTTCCCGTCGTGGCAAGATACCTTTCGTATCCACTTTCGCAGCATTTTTTAGCCGGGCATTCGATCAGATCAGGATGAGCCAGTATTCAGACGCAAACATAAAATTTGCAGGGTCTCATGCGGGAGTATCCATCGGCGAAGATGGACCGTCTCAGATGGGACTTGAGGATATTGCCATATTCAGGGCAGTTTTAAATAGTGTTGTTTTGTATCCATCTGATGCTTTATCAACAGAGAAACTCGTTGAAGAGGCTGCCAGGCATCACGGGATAGTCTATATACGCACAACACGAAAAGATACCCCGATTCTTTATCAGAATGATGAGGAATTCCCTATTGGTGGAAGCAAGATATTGCGGAAAAGCGATGATGATCGTGTAACAGTTATTGGAGCGGGGATAACGCTTCACGAGGCTCTATCTGCGTATGAAGAATTGAAAAAGGAAGGAGTTTTCATCCGTGTTATTGATCTTTACAGCATAAAGCCGATAGATAAGGAAACGGTGAAGGAAGCTGCTCAATCAACCAAGGCTGTCGTGATCGTTGAAGACCACTTTGCTGAAGGTGGAATTGGTGAAGCGGTAAGAAGCGCACTTGGTTCTTTCGCTGTTCCCCTCTATTCTCTTGCGGTAAGAAGGATGCCAATGAGCGGAAAGCCCGGTGAACTGCTCGATTATGAAGAGATATCGAAGAACGCTATCATAAAAACGATAAAGGATCTGGTATGAGCTCCCAAAGAGATGCTCAAGCAAGAATAAGGAATGTTTCTCTTGATTCCAAAAGTTCAAGTCAGATTTCCAGCAACAGAAGAAGGATTACAGGCAGCAGACATTCTAACAAACATACTTTAAATTGATTTCGGCCCAAAAACCTCTATATACCTACGGGCTTGCCCGTAGGTATATAGAGTAACGTGTTTAAATAAATAAATTTGCTGCTGAGGTTTTGTTCCATGAGGAAAAAGAATGAAAACGGAAGATTTGCCGCGAAAGGCATAATCGCGCTTGCAGTTATGGTAATCATGACTGCCGGAGCATTTTTTGCCTGGTGGACGGCGCGCATAACCGAGCGGGATATGAGGGCAGACTTACTCAGGAAGACCCGGCTGCTGGCTGATGCGATTCACCTCAAGGGCATGGCAGCATTGAGCGGCACAGAAGCAGATTTAACCACTCCGCAATATCTGCGGTTCAAAGACCAGCTTGCCGGTGCCCGCCATGTATTCCCAAACTGCCGATTCCTCTATCTGATGGGACAGAAGCCTGACGGCGCAATATTCTTCTTCGTGGATTCCGAACCAGAAGGTTCTGCAGATGAATCGCCTGCCGGACAAATATATGAAGAAGCATCAGAAGTGACCCGCCGTGTTTTTTCGACTGGCCGTGCGGATACCGATGGGCCGACCACTGACCGATGGGGCACGTGGGTGAGTGCGCTTGTCCCGTTATCCGACCCTCGCACGGGCAAGATTATGGCAATCGTCGGCATGGATGTGGACGCACGGAATTGGCAGGCGGTTGTGATGCGCAAGATGATACTTCCCATCGCATTTACGGTGATGCTGGTCATAATAGTTCTGGCAGCAGCCGCACTTCTGAAATGGCGTACGCGTCTGCCCGCAGGGCGGCAAAACGGGTGGTTGCCCCGCCATATTGAAACGGTGATTACAGCCGCTGCCGGCCTGGCGCTTACCTTGATTTTTGCGTATAAGGCGTATGATGTTCAGGATAACGCCCGGCGGGAAACGTTCTCACGTCTGGTAATGGCGAAAGCAGCACGTATTACAGAGGCCATGCGCGACATACGCACCAACCAGCTGGAGGGGTTATCGCGTTTCTTTGAATCAAGCGTGCACGTAGAGCACTGGGAATTCGAGACGTACGCGAGATATTTGACCGAGGGCCCCACAGTACAATCCTGGCAGTGGATTCCTGCGATTCCTGCAAAAGAAAGATTTCAGATACAGGAGGAAGCCCTCAGGAACGGCACAGGAAAGTTTGTCATATGGGAGCGGAATGCGGAAGGGAAACGAACAGCGGTCACGGCGCGAAATACCTACTATCCTGTTTTCTATGTTGAACCACTAACGGGAAACGAGGCCATCCTGGGGTATGATATGGGTTCAGAAGCGAAGCGCCGGACGGCGATGGAGACAGCGGCGAGAACCGGTCTGATCACAGCTACCGACTCAATTGCACTGCTTGAGGAAAAGGAAACTCAGAAGGGAATAATAGTATTTCGGCCGATTTTTGGTCAGCAAGATCACCTGCAAGGTTTTACCGCGTGTGTCTTGCACATTGAAACTATACTCATACGTACAGTCAGGCAGCCCGGTGACAGAGAGGCTGCTGTCATCCTGGAACTGTTTCAACTTCAGGCTGGCGGACAGCAGCAGTTTCTGGCTTCAACATCGCCGGAGCACGCATCGAGTGAAAGAGTGGAGTCCGCACTCTGGCAATACCCCGATGAAGCATTCACGGTTATTGCGCCGCTCTTTGCATACGGGAAAACCTATGCGGTGGTGGCGCATCCGGGGCCGGCTTTTGCAGGACTCTATCCGGTACGGGCCGGGTGGATGACAGCGGCAGCAGGAATAGCCCTGACATCCATGCTGTCGTTAATGATCGGTTTTCTGGGTAATCGCCGCTTCGCCCTCGAGCAGCAGGTGCTTTGGAGGACTGCTGAATTGAGGGAGAGCGAGGAGCTTTTCAGGAATCTTTTCGAATACCATGCCGCGGTGAAGGTTATCATTGATCCTGATACCGGTGCTATCATTGATGCGAATGAAGCGGCAGAAAACTTTTATGGATGGTCGCGTGAACAGCTTAAAAATATGACAATACAGGACATCAACACGCTTCCTCCTCATGAAGTGAAAAAAGAGATGGACGAGGTAGGGCAAAACAATCGGGTGCATTTTGAATTCCGTCACAGACTGGCTGATGGTTCCATAAGGGATGTGGAGGTGTTCAGCAGCAAAATAAACACGAAAGAAAAAGATTTTCTTCATTCCGTTATTCATGATATCACCGACCGCAAACGGGCAGAAAAAGCGCTGCTTAAGGAGAAGACATTCTCTGAAACGGCAATCAACAGCCTGCCCGGGCTCTTCTACCTTTTTGATGAAAGTGGACGTATTCAGCAGTGGAACAGAAATTTCGAAAAAGTTTCAGGATATTCACCCGAAGAGATAGAAAAAATGAATCCACTGGATTTCTTTCCGGAGGAAAATAAACAGTTGGTTGCGGATGTAATGAAGGAAGTTTTTGTAAACGGTGACTCCCGGGTGGAAGCAGATTTTGTCTCAAAAGACGGAAGAAGGACGCCCTATTATTTTACAGGGTTACGTTTTGTATTGGACAACAGACCTTATCTGGTCGGCATGGGCATTGATATCACCGAGCGCAAGCTGGCTGAGGAAGAGCATAGATTGAATGAGTCCCGTATTTCTGCACTTCTTGAACTCAGCCGTATGGCACACCAGCCAGACCAGATGCTTACAGGCTTTGCCCTTGAAAAGGCCATAGAACTCACAGGCAGTGAAATAGGCTATCTTGCTTTTATGAACGAAGACGAAACGGTATTGACCATGTACTCTTGGTCCAGGCAGGCAATGCAGGAATGCATGGTTGAACAAAAGCCGATTGTCTATCCGGTTGAAACAACAGGGCTTTGGGGTGAAGCAGTTCGTCAGCGTAAGCCTGTAATTACCAATGATTATCAGGCGTCAAACCCTCTTAAAAAGGGGTATCCCGAGGGACATGTACAGGTTATACGACATATGAATATACCGCTTTTTGATAGAGACAGGATTGTGCTGGTGGCAGGTGTGGGGAATAAGAAAGATCCTTATGGAGACAGGGATATACAGGAATTAACCCTGCTGATGGATGGAATGTGGAAAATTATCAAGCAAAAGCGCGCGGAAGATGCATTAATGGAATCTGAAAAAAGGTACCGCCTGCTTTTCGAAAATGCAACAGACGCTATTTTCATAGCTCAAGATGAACGAATCAAATTTCCTAATCCCCGGCTCGAATTACTCTCAGGCTATACAACCCATGAATTAACCGGGATGTCTTTTTTGGATTTCGTCTATCTTGCGGATAGAGACATGGTTTTAGAAAAGCAAAGGAAAATGCTGAGGGGTGATATTTTCTCCGCTACCTATTCTTTCAGGTTCATCACGAAATCCGGTGAAGATATCTGGGTGGAACTGAGTAACGTGATCATTGAATGGCAGGGAAGGCCGGCGACCCTTAATTTTTTGAGAGACATTACGCAGCAGAAAAAAATGGAGGCACAGCTCTTTCAGGCACAGAAGATGGAAGCTATAGGCCAGCTTGCAGGAGGGCTGGCGCATGATTTCAACAATCTTCTGACAGCTATTATAGGTTACGGGCACCTCCTGCAGAATAAAGTGAGTCGGAGTGAAAGCACGAGTGCTTATGTCGATCATATATTAAGCGCAGCCGAAAGGGCTGCTATTTTAACGAATGATCTCCTGACCTTCAGCAGGAAACAGATCGTCAATCTTCAGCCTGTGGATCTGAACAAGATAATCAAAAATATGGAAGGTCTTTTATCGCGGGTTATTGGAGAAGACATAGAACTTTCGACCATTCTGGCAGATACTGAATTGACCATCATGGCTGATAGTACGCAGATAGATCAGATACTCATGAATCTTGCCACAAACGCAAAGGACGCAATGCTCAAGGGAGGGAGTGTATTGATCAGGACAGACCGTATGGAAATAAATGGTGAATATATCAAAGCATATGGTTATGGTAACCCTGGTTCGTATGCTCTGCTTTCAGTTGAGGACACAGGAACTGGCATGGATGAGATGATAAAAGGGAGAATATTTGAGCCATTTTTTACAACGAAGGACGTTGGAAAAGGCACAGGCCTTGGGCTTGCAATGGTGTATGGTATCGTCAAACAGCATGATGGCTATATCAATGTATATAGTGAGATTGGCAAAGGGACGACATTCAAGATCTTATTGCCATTAATTCAGGCAAAGGTTCAGGAAATTAGACCTGAGGACTCACAGAAGGTAAAAGGAGGCACTGAAACAATCCTCATTGCAGAGGATGATCAGCACGTAAGAAAGCTTCTGATAGAAATACTTTCGCATGCAGGGTATCATATTATGGAGGCAGTTGATGGCGAGGATGCAGTAAAGGTATTTCATGAACATAGAGATAAAATCGATCTTCTTACCCTTGATGTCATCATGCCAAAGAAAAACGGTAAAGAGGTATATGCAGAGATCAAAAAGGTTAAGCCTGCTATAAAAGTAATTTTTGTGAGTGGATATAGTGCGGATATTATGCATAAGAAAGGTCTTTTAGAGGTTGGACTGAACTTTGTCTCAAAGCCTGTTTTACCCGATGAACTCTTACTGAAGATCAGAAATGTTTTGGACAAATAACTGCTATCGATCAATAAGGCATTTGTAATTCTTGGACCATATATTTCTAATTCTCAATCTCCCAATCCCCATAACGAAGGCCCTTCTGTCTTTACATCGGAAACGTATGCGTTCACTTCCCGGCGGTAAAGTTTTCTGAGCAACCGTGCGATTTTCCCGACAGAATAGGTTTGTGAATCGACTGCCGAGACCGGCATAACTTCCATCGTGGTATTCGTGATAAATACCTCTTCAGCAGCGTAAAGATCGTTCTTCGCGAACATTCCTTCCCGGACCGGCAATCTTTCTTTCCTGGCAAGATCTGTAATGATCCCTCTTGTTATGCCATCAAGTATTCCGCAGTCGACCGAGGGGGTGCAGAGAACGCCATCCCTGCAAAAAAATATGTTGCTGATTGTCCCTTCTGCGAGAAAAGCGTTTTCATTCAGCATGATCGCTTCGTAAGCCCCCTGCTTTTTCGCCTCGATTTTGGCAAGGATATTGTTCAGAAAATTCAGGGATTTAATCTGCGGATTGATCGCTTTCCGGAGGTTCCTTCTCGTTTCCGCAATCATAAGCCTGATCCCGTGTTTGTAGTACGCCTCAGGGTATTCTTTGAATTCCTGGGTAATGATAATGACTGTTGGCTTGGGGCAGAAATCAGGATCAAGTCCCAGAGAACCCTGGCCCCGTGAAATCGTTAACCGTACATAGGCATTTCTTAATCGGTTTGCAATAAGGGTCTCGTAGAGCGCGATCTTCAGATGGTTGGTGTCGAGAGGGATCGAGAGGCCTATCAGCGATGCAGAACGGAATAATCTCTGGAGATGCTCATCGATTTTAAAAAGAACGCTGTCGTAAACCCGTAAGGTTTCATAAATACCGTCTCCATAGAGGAACCCATGATCGAACACAGAGACGGTCGCCTCTTTTGAGGGCACAATCTCTCCATTTACAAAAACATACATACACTTAATTATATCACGGAGAGAAACCCGGAAAAGTATTTAAAAAGGCTCCCGATGTGTATCGGGACTCCCCCCATCAGCGCTGAAAATTCCACTGATGTGTTGAATATTTCCGCTCCTCCAGCTCCTCTGCAAGCCGGGTCTCTTCTGCGGAAGGCGCCGCGCGCTTGAATTGTATGTCAAATACTTCCTCAAAGGCAGACCTGAGCGCACTCTTTAATCCGTCTATCGTAAGAAAAGGAACAATCTCGCGCAGTCCGCACATGGTTTCTTTCAAGCTCTTCGGGTCTGCACAACGGAAGATTATGGAAACCTCATCATATGAGATGATTGCGGGGATAGACCCCTGTTGCAACAAACCGTCTCTCCATCTCTTCTGAGCTGACCCTATGATTTTTCTTTTCTGAAACGATATTTCACCGTAGGAAGCGGAATGAAAACAGAGGGGGTTTCGTGAGCGGCTGCCTGTTTTCGATTCAGTAGAGAGTTGCCGACGCTTCGTTTCGGTGACGATACCGATACGGGCAAATGTGAGTTCCAGGGCTTTGCTGATCTTTGCATAGCTGTCGAGCAGTCCAGAGGAGAATATCCCGGCATCGGTCTTTGCAGAGAAGCTGTAGGTGAGTTCCTCCCCGTGGAGGATAGCCCGGCCACCGCTCGGTCTCCTCACAACCGGAATATTTCTGTGTGCACAGTATGCAGCATCAATATCGCTGCTTCTCTGGAAGAATCCGATGGTGACTGAAGACCTGTCCCATCCGTACAGTCGCAGGGTAGGCGGGGCGAGTTCTTTCCTCACTGCGATGGCGAGCGCCTCATCCAGAGCCATATTATAGGACGCACTGTTCACCCCTTCATCAATGTAACGCCAGGAATTATTCATAGAAGACTATAAAATGCGGGTCGTGTTTTTATCAAGGATACAGTGCATGTATTGTCAACGGAAAATTTCTTGTGGTATGCTTAAATATCTGAAAGGATGAAAGAGGTGAGAATGCATACAGTGATGCCGGGGGAAATTTTTCGTAAAAGTGGTCTCTGTTTTTTCTTGGTTCTGTTTTCTTTTCTGCTGCCCGTGACGGTACAGGGAGTGACGGTTGATGATGAAATCACCCGGATACAGCAGGCATATGAAAATCTTCAGGATATCAAGGGTAATTTTGTGCAGAAAAGCTACATAAAAGATCTGAAAAGGACCGATACATTCAAGGGGCAATTTTTCATCAAGCGACCGATGATGCTGAAATGGTGCTACCGTGGGGAGAATGAACAGGAAGTATTCATAAAGAACGACGAGATCATCATATACCAGAAAAAAGAGAAACAGGCATTCAAGGGCAACTTCAATCGGGAAACGTATGGCCAGGCACCGATAGCGCTTCTGAGTGGCTTCGGAAGGATCAGGGAGGAATTCTCCGCATCCATGAAAAACGGGAAGCTCATTCTGAAACCCAAAAAGGCGATGGGCGGAATTGTATCCATTGAGCTGCAGACTTCCGGCAAGGGATTCCCGATACAGTCGTTTACTGTGATCGACTTGCTGAATAACAGGTTAGACATGGTATTGAGCGACATTCAAATAAATACAGGATTAAAAGAATCATTTTTTAGCCCTGCCCTGCCAAAGGGCGTGACTATTCTTGAGCATTCTTCGTAAACGGTCCTGTGCTGATCCTCGGCATTGATACTTCGTGTGATGACACCTCTGCCTCTGTAGTTGCAGACGGTGCGGTAGTGCTGTCGAACATTATTTCGAACCAGACAGAGATTCACAGGAAATATGGCGGCATCGTTCCTGAACTCGCCTCGCGCCGTCACATCGAAATGATATGGCCGGTTGTTGACGAGGCATTAACCACAGCAGGGATTCACCTGGAAGATTTGGACGGTATCGCAGTATGCAAGGGGCCGGGCCTGATCGGTTCGCTCCTCATCGGGTGTTCTTTTGCAAAGGCGGTATGCTATGCGAAGACAAAACCGCTGATTGCGGTGAATCACCTGGAGGGGCATATCTTTTCGGCATTCCTCGAGGAGCCGGGACCGGAGTTCCCTTTTCTCGCCCTCATCGCATCGGGAGGGCATACCTCTCTTTATAAAATCGAAGGGTTTTCCCGCTATGAAGAGCTGGGGAGAACGAGGGATGATGCGGCCGGAGAAGCGTATGACAAGGTTTCGAAACTTCTCGGTCTCGGCTATCCAGGAGGGCCGGTTATCGACAGACTTGCGAAGGAGGGGAATCCGAAGTCGATAGACTTCCCTAGAGCATATCTCCCTGAGTCATTCGATTTCAGTTTCAGCGGACTCAAGACAGCAGTAATGAATTATGTGAAACAGCAATCAGGGATCAGGGATCAGGCGGCCGAGAAAACAGGAGACCAATCAGGGTATTTCTCCTCCATGCTTCATTCTTTATCCTTGTCTGATATTGCCGCATCTTTTCAGGCTTCTGTTGTCGATGTCCTCGTGAGGAAGACGGAATGGGCCATCAAAAAGAAATGGATCAAAAAGATTGTCCTTTCAGGCGGGGTTGCAGCCAACAGCGAGCTGCGAAGGAGGATGAAAGAGATGGCGGAAGAGCGGGGAGTGGAGCTCTTTATCCCTTCCCTTTTACTCTGTACTGACAACGCTGCCATGATCGCAACTGCAGGGTATCACCATCTCAAGGCAGGCAACATCGCAGGGCTTGACCTGAATCCGCAAGCATATCTGCCTCTCTGATTTTCCCTTGGAGGGCGATAACCCGAGAATGAGCAAAAATACTGTATCTGTCGTATTCATCCGGGAATTTATGAATAATATTGGCTAAACAAATTCAACCCTGTTCCCACCTTTTATTTTTGCCTGGTACATAGCAAGGTCAGCCGCCTTCACCATCTTCTCAGTCGTGTCTAGCTTCGGGTCTGGAATACTCGCTACTCCGATACTTACAGTGATTTGATCGGGATAACCTGAAAAAGAGCTCTCCGCAATCGCGGTGCAGATTCTCGACGAAGGAATTATGATATTTTCTCTCCCAGTCTGGGGCATGAGAACACAAAATTCTTCACCCCCCCACCGCGCAACGGTATCAACCTTCCTCACATTATTTTGTATGATCTCCGCAATCTCCTTTAGACACGTGTCCCCAACCTGATGGCCGTATTTATCATTAATGCGCTTAAAATTGTCTATATCGATCAGGAGGCAGGAAAGGGGCGATTGGTACCGGGAAGTCTTATTGAATTCATTCTCGAGCAAAGTCTCGAACTGCCTGCGGTTGGAAAGACCGGTGAGGGAATCTGTCGAGGCAAGGATCTCCACCTTTGCGAGTACGTCCTTCAACTGCTTGTTCATCCGCCGCAGTTCGTCATGCAATGCTTTTGTCCGGAGGCTCGCATAGATTCTCGCAATGAGTTCTTCATCGCTGAAGGGTTTGGGGAGGTAATCATCAGCCCCCGCTTTCAAGCCGTCAATCCTCTCCTCGGTTGAACGTTTCACCGTGAGGGCAATGATTGGAATTCCCCTGGTATCTTCGCCATGTTTTAACAAACGGCATATGTCATTGCCATTGATATCGGGAAGGACAAAATCAAGCACTATGATATCGAGTGGCTGAGTTTTTGCAACTTTTAGCGCTTTCTTCCCGTTTTCAGCCCAGATGATTTCGAACCCTTTGGATGTCAGAGATTTTTTTATGGCCTTTGCCTGAAGCTTGTCATCCTCAACAAGAAGTATTTTTGCCATTTAGGTATTTATGAGAAGAGCGTCCCTTTCTGAATTATCCTCAATAACGCTTGAATTGTGTCGGTTCCCTTAATTCCACCTATATCCTTTTCAAGGACTTGTTCTACAAGACATCAAACTTATATTTAGATTTATATCAAATTATTCAGTACCAGTCAATAGAGTGTATGCCTGGGTAGTGTCAATCTTTATGTGTAAATTCTTTTAGGGGTTTCTTTCCCCATTG
>JAVHLL010000023.1 GCA_031082155.1 Thermodesulfovibrionales bacterium
ATGCTTTCAAATAAAACTCTTTTCAGAAAGGGGGTGGCTGCCGAATAGTTGACTATTAGTATTTAAGTTATTTATGGGATAGTCAATCCTACTTAAGTAGGGGATCGAAAATTTTATAAAGAGAAGCCTGCGGCAGAAACCGCAGGGTGTAATATTTACAAAAATATTAATTTAGCTTACTTGTTTATTTTTGTTATAGATATACTATATTTCCCTTCACTGATCAAAAAAAACCCACACCGTTTCCGGTGTGGGTTCCCTATCGCAAATAAGTTATTCTTTCACTTATGGGGTTGCGCTAATACCCGGCACTACCGGCGCTGCTACAATCCTGTCATCCGTGGGATCAAGCGGGTCTCTCCCTGCAAGTACTTCAGAGTAGTCGTCTTCCCTCCCGCCGTCCGTGTCCCTCAAAAGCGGGTCTGTGCCGTAGATCGCCTCTTCGAAATTCTTCAGCTTGTCCCCGTCTGTATCTGCCGTATCAAGATTCAGGCTGTAAACATCTGAGTAGTAGCAATAAGTAGAAGAATATGGGGTAGTACATCCCGTAAAGAGCAGCTTTGTTCCTGCCGGATTAAATTTTAAGGGACGATAACTATTTCCCTGGCTGTTTACTACCGGTCCATCCACTACCACTCCCTTATATCTTCCGTTTGCAGTCATCATCCAGATGCGCCATATCCCGTCGCCATCCTCAGACCAGTACGCAATATATTTGCCGTTCGGGGTCGGCTCCGGATGGTTCGAGCAGTAACTTCTGTCGGATGAATCCGTCAGCCGGGTTTTGTTTGTCCCGTCCTGGTTCATCATATAGATGTCTCCATAGCCGCCAATATCCGACATGTAGACTACTTTCCCTGTCGAGGTCGGCACAGGCATCAGTTCACACCACTCATCAGTGCTGTCGGTAAGCCACGTATTTCCTCCCCACAGGGTGGTCTTCGCTATGTCCCTTGTATACTCGCCCCCGCTATGGTATCCATCCAGGTTAAGGTCAATCCAGAGCTGCTGCGATGAAAGCACCGTAGGCGCTACGGGAAGGGCGCTCCGCGAGGGAGTCGCCAGCCATTGCAGCCCGTGCTGCGGATTCGCATACGGACGGTTGGTAAGACGCACAGGCGTCCCCGATGGATAGGCAATTGCATAGAGGTCCCTGTAGTCATGGTCAAGGACCCCCTGGGTGAATGCTATATACCTTCCGTCAGGGCTCCACTTCGGCTCATGCGCTCCGCCTACTGCGGGGTCACAGGACACAACCCTCTTCTGGTTTGTGCCGTTGATATCCATTGTCCAAAGTTCAGAACAGTAATCGCTGCCACCACCAGGATAAACAAGCCGCTGGAAAGCAATCAGGGAACCTGCAGCGTTGGCGTCGGGATGGGAATCGCATTCGCTCCCACCGCTCCATGGGAGGACGACATTCGAAACGCCGTCCGTCTTATACAGATGATCATCATATCTATTATGGTATACCAGCCAGTTGTTGTTGATCCAGTCTCCCTGATGGCAATCATCCCAATCCCCTGTACAATTGGTCATCTGTACTACCGTGCCGGCCTGGGTCGCTCTGGGGATGTCCATTGCAGGCAGGCCCGAACGGTCCACCTCGGGTCTTTCCTTCGACATCCCTGCCTGTTTCCCCTTCTGCGGCTCTGCCGAGACTGATGAATACTTCCCGTCAATTACCAATCCACCGGACAGAAAAACAAACAAAAACAGCAGCATCAGAATCTTTACACCCCTTCCAAGCTTCATGTCTTCCTCCTTTTTTGATATACAATGAATACTGGTGCAGAAAATTACTACAGCTAACCCCTCAACCTCTCTTCTCCCTTCAATATACCTTTTAATATTTTGCTTGTCAATAGAACAGTAATGTTAGCTTATCTTATAATTACAAGTTTAAGCATACAACATACCCGCGACCCTTTCTTGTTTTTTTCTGACTTTTCAATGAAACCTCCCCAGGACAGGTTGGTTCAGAAGAAAATATTGATCAGATACCCGGCCACAAACGATCCGAGCCAGAAAAACATCGTGAGCCATATAGTCGTCCTGCGTCCAATGACCCCGAAGAGCAGCGCTATGGAGCTTACACAGATGCCGTTTGCGGCAAGGGTGAAGGTAATTGCATGCCCCATTGGAAGCCCGAGGTCAAGCAGGGGTTTCAGCAGGAGGACGTCCTCGCCGGAGCAGAGAAAGACCGGGACTCCTATTGTAGCTGCAAGGAAAAGCCCAAAGAAATCCGAACCAAGGTATTTGCTGACCATAATGGTCGGCAAATATGTGCCTATTACCGCTCCGAGAAGAATCCCTATGGCGATAAAGCGGCCGAGATACAGCATAAGACGCCAGCCCGTTATCAATCCCGAGGCAGATGCTTCTGAAGCAGACGGAGAGACACAGGAACTGCATAGTCTGCAAATGGGAGACCCTGTGTCAACTTCTTCTTTGCCGACAAAACGTTCAATGAGAATACCTGACGCAAATGCCAGAAGGAACGCTGATGCAATCCGCAGGACAGTATATTCCAGGCCGATTACGCCGTAGGAAAAGAAAATGACGAAGGGGTTAAGGATAGGCGTTACGACCAAAAAGGCGATGACCGCCCTCCTCGGGACATCAAGAGCAAGCATGGCGCGCGTCATGGGCACGACACCACAGGAGCATAAGGGGAGCAGCGCCCCTACAGCCGTTGTCCCGAGCATGCTTTTGGGAAGAATGTTCCTCTTTGAAAAATATTTCATGACTACCCCGGAGATGAGACATCCGCCGACGAAGAAGGGGAATATTTTCAGGGTGAACAACGATACATTCGTGATAAATGCAGTGCTGGTCTCCTCCAGTGACGGCGATATCAGCCGCAGCACCGAACAGTAAATAAAATACAGAAGGGCGATGATACCGAATAAAACGGCAAGCCACCACTGGGTACGTTCTTTACTCAGAAATTGAAAATACTGAGAGCCTGACTGCATCAGCCTGTCGAAGGGCTTTATATATTTCCTCATCATCGGGACCACAAGAACGATGAGGACAAGGACAAAAATAATCTTATCGATCCAGGGGTATGTCATCAGGGTTGCGATGACAGGGCACTTTTCTCCGGTAATCTGTTCCAGCGCCTCTGTTGCGCTTTTTCTCACCCTTTCATTGTCATCGTCAAGGAGTTTCACCAGAGCGGCAACAGCCGTATTGTCCCCTATATTCCCCAGGGCTGAAGCCACCATCGCCCTGATGCGCCAGTCTTCTGATTTCAGTTGTTTGACAAGCGCTGACACTGCCTTGGTATATTTCAGTTTTCCCAGTGCAGTGATAGAAGCCTTCCGGACCTCAGGGTTCTGATCCTTCTCCAGAAACTCGAGGATCATTCCCGCAGCCCGTTGATCACCGATATCGGAAAGGGTATGAATTGACTGTATCCTGAGGAATGTATCTCCTGAACGGGCAGCCTCCATCAGAGGGTCGACCGACTGAGCACCGCTATATTTTAAAACAGCCCTTGCATTCATCCTGATATGCTCATCTTCATTGGTTTGTAACGCAATGAGCTGTTTTATTTCTTCCGCAGTCGCATCGACTCCTGGTCCGGTCCGCTGAGAGATCAGGTTTATCGCTATCAGGGCTTCCCTCTTTACCCCGGCGTCTCCTTCCGACAGGACCTTGAGCAGAGGGGCGACCGCTTCCTTACCGCCTGCGAGGCCGAGGGCCTGCGCGGCCGAACGGCGGACCTGCATGTCTCCTTGAGAAAGAAGCTGAAGGAGCTGTTTTGTTGCAGCCGGGTCCTTCAGCTTGCCGAGGGCAAGCGCTGCAGAAATCTGTACATCGCTGTTCCTGTCCGAGAGCAGGGGGAGCAATTTCGGAGCAGCCTTAGGGTCCCCGATTTCGCCGAGAGCCTCAGCGGTCATTGCCCTGATAAAGGGATCTCTGTCTTTGAGCGTCAAAAACAATGCGGGGAGCGCATCTTCAGTGCCTATTGCGATAAGGGTATTCAGAACATCCGCTTTCAGTTCCGTATTGAGCAGTTTCAATACCGGTCTCACCGCACGGTAATATCGTATCTCTCCAAGAGAAAAAATCGCGGCCCTTCTGACGTTCATATCAGGGTCATCGAGCGCGCCGATAAGGAGGTCCCCTCCTTTTTGACCGAATGCGGCAAGGCCCTGAGCGGCATGCATGCGTATCTCCGTATCGCTATCTTCAAGGGCCTCTTTCATGAGCTTCATCGACTTTTCATCGCCCATATGACTCAACGCGGTAACCGCGCGCCCGCGTTCTTTCGGATCTTTCGACTGAAAAAGCGTATTGAGATATGCGATGGTTTTACCGCCCAGACTTACAAGCGCAAAAGCAGCTTCCTGCTTTACCATTTCGCTTTTATCCGAGACCGCTTCAACCAGGTGAGGAACAGCACGCTTGTCCGGTATTTTTCCGAGGGCCTGAGCTGCTGCAGCCCTGACTTCAGAGTCCGGGTCTTTCAATGCGGTGATCAGGGTCTCGACTGAGTTGGTTGAGCCGATGACCCCGAGGACCTGCGCCCCTGATCTCCTGATATTTTTATTCTTGTCTTTTAAAAGCGGTTTGATCTGCGGCAGTATCTCCCCGCCGTAATTTGCTATCGCATTGACGAGATATGAATCGGTTTTCTCCGCTTCTTTCAGATACTCTATAAGAGGCCTGACAGCTTCTTTGGCCTTCAGTTCCGAGAGCGCCACCGCCGCATGTCTTCTCAACTCTTCTGCAGGGTCTTGCATGGCATTCAGAAACACGGGAACCAGTTCCCTGTTTTTCAGATAGGCAAGCGTATGGATAGCAGCGATGCGGACTCTGACGCTAGGATCTTTTGCAAGTTTTATTATTTCCTGCCGCGCCTGCGGGTCGTCAACATTGTGCAGACAGGCAAGAAGCTGGATTTTCATCTCAGGGGTATCCGCCTTCTTCAGGGCAGTCACAAAACCGGGGATGACGTCAGGATGACGTTTTATCCACTTCTGTGCAATGTCTTCGGCCTTTTTACTGGTTTTCCTGTCTTTGTGGACGAGCAGTTCGATAAGCTGTGGCAGTGCCTTTTTCTCATTCAATGAAGACAGATCTTTCAATGCGTCTGTCTGGTCATGCCCTCCCCTCTTAATTGCATCGAGAAGGACGTCGACCCCGCTCCTGTCGCCCATCTTCGCAAGAAGTGAGGCAGAAGGAAACCGGATATTCCATTCTCCGTTTTTCAGCCCTGTTTTTAACGCGTCTGTCGCTTTGGGGCCGAACCTGAGGAGAGCGTTCTGCGCCAATGAAGCGACATATTTGTCTTTGTCTGCCAGGGAATACAGGAAAGCGTCGATTGAACGCGGGTCCATCATTTCGAGGAGTATCAGTGTCGCCTGCTGCTTTGCAAAAACATTCCCTGTCCGCATGGTAACCGTCAGACCTTTCACCGCTGCAGGGTCTTTCAGTGCAAGGAGTTTTTTCGCAGCTTCATCCTGTTGCCCGCGGTTGTCGCTGTTTAACCGGCTGATGAGTTCTTCGATACCGGACTGCTGCTCTGCAAACACGCTGAACGGCATACAGAAAAACAGGATGAGCGCTGCAGAGTAAAATGCCATTCTACGCAATGTTTTCTCCTTTCAGGGACCTGCTTTGGGCTGTTTGTGCCCCCGCAATAAACACCGGGAGGGTGTATACGTTACCGGACAGAAGAAAAAATATTAAGGGTTTCTTCATGCACATTCGAAATCACTATCGACGGGAGCGCTCCGGGGGACAACCGGCAGGTATTGAGATAGAGCCCCTGTCCCTCTGCTTGCAACGTGTCACTCAGGAAGAAACCCTCTTTGCTGTTTTGCCATATCTGGAGTGTGCTTTTATTGTCAACCGGCAGCGGGGCTGCAAAGGTGACCACAATGTCCGGGAGTCCGTCTCCATTCATATCGTCTGAAACGATCCGGACAGGGACCTTTTGGTTCGTTTCTATCGAAGTCTTCTGCAGAAGCCTGCCGTCTTTGTTTTCGAAGAGGTAGATTTTGCCGTCACGCTCACTTGATACCGCAACATCCGGCAATTTGCGGTCAGGATACCGCAGGAGCGCTATCGAGGAGAGCGCATATCCAAATTCATGGGACATGACCGGTTCAATCGGTACAGAGGTAAAATCAAAATTCCCTTTCCCGTCGTTCAGACCGATATAAATGGCGTCAAACACATAGGAAGGCGCCACGATGTCCGGGAAACCATCACCGTTGATGTCTTCTATTACGAAATCCTTGAACCCATTGTCCATCGCCTTTATGCGCCTCGCATATCGCCATTTTTGGGAACTGCTGCCGGACGTGTCCTGTATCTGTTCCGTTTTTTCAGGAGACTGCGTCCCCTCTGAGGGAGGAGCTACACTTTTGAGGTCTTCCCTCTGTATTTTAGCGCTGCTCTTTTCTACCCGGGATTTTTCCTCGGCGCTCATTTCTCTCTTCGTGGATGATATGGATGGAGTATCATCCCGCGTGGAAGTGAGGGATGACTTACGTACCGGTTCTTCAAATTCAGGCATCAGATTCATACGGTTTGGGGTGAAATTCATGTTCCCCTTGTTCATGACAATACTGAGAAAAGGTTTCGGGAGTGAAGAAATTACAAGATCAGGCAGAGAATCATTATTGAGGTCCTCACTCTCTATATGCCAGGAATAAAGCAGCGCCTGGATATCAAGATCATGCCGGGTAAAGTTCCCTCTGCCGTCATTCAGAAAGACCGGGCCAACCTTCAATTCAGTCAGAGGGACAAGGTCCGGGTCACCATCACCGTCAACATCTGCGGCGGTGAGAGAAGTGTTGTGGGGAAATGTTTCGTAGTTTACCGGCAGAGAAAAACTGCCGCTGTGGTCATTGAGCATTACCACAAGCGCCTGCTTTTTGAGTGCGACAGCTATATCCCGGTATCCGTCTCCATTCAGGTCCGCGCAGACAGGGTCAGTCGGCCTGGGGCCGATATGGTAACTCTTCATGAGATAGCGAGCACTCCCTTCCGGAACCGGCGATATGCCGGTTGTCAGCGCGGGAGAGGGCCCTGCAGAACGTACTGAACACGCCGCTGCAAAAAATATTACGAACAGAAGAAATCTATGCATAAAATATTTTGTCATGAAATTTGTGTTGAATTTATAGTATAATTTCACTAAGTCTATTTGTCAAACCATTGACCATTTGCAAATGGATAATGAGCACAGCCGCCGGAAATCCCTGAAAGCTCGGGGGGAATAGCCCCGCTACTCCGTGGTGTTGCCCCGGATATTTTTTTCACAATAAAGGAGGTCCTTGATGTACAGACTGAAGTGTTCGCTATTTTTTCTGCCGTCGCTGCTGGTTCTTCTGACGCTGCTATCCCCTGTTTTTGCAGAAGCTGAAGAAGACCGTATTTTGGCAAAAGTGGGTGATGAAACCATTACAGAAAGTCAGTTAAAAGAGTATATGACCTCAACCAATCTCGTCGGCGCTCCGCCGGCACAAGAGAAGGAAGCCCTTGAAACCCTCATAACCAGAAGCCTCATGTATAATGAGGCAAAGAAAAAGGGAATCGATACAAGGGAAGACGTACTCGGACAAATCGAAAAAGTCAGGCGCAATATTATCGTTCAGGCTCTGATGAAGGAGGAGTCAATCTTTGCCGAGCCTGTTACCGAAGAATCCGCCAGAAAATTGTATGAAGAAAACTGGATGGATTCACGATATCCGAGATGGGTGAAACTGACTCTTTTCAAGATAGCCTACAAGGACAAGGACCAGATGAAGAAGGCTGAAGAATATGCGGGGAGCATCCGTCCGAAAATAAAAAGCGAGGATTTTGACAAAGACCCGGAAGAGGCCCTGAAAAAATTAAAAGGGGAAGTCCCTCCTCCTGACGGCGTTACCATCACTGCGACTCAGTACAAGAAGGTATTCCTGCTGAAGGTCAGGCAGATGTCTGCGGTAATCGAACAAGAACCGCTGAAGATGAAAGAAGGGGAGACGAGTGCGCTTATACCCGTACCTCAGCATCCGGAGATCGTCCTGATCAACCTTACGAAAGAATTCCCTAAAGAAGAACTGCCGTTTGAAAAAGTCAAAAGCGACCTGATGTTTGCCGGAGCCAGAATGCTTCAGCAGGAACGGCTCAAGGCCTATCTTGAAAAGCATAAGGGTGACTATAAAATCGAGTACTTCATGAAATAAGAAACAGACCCTGCTCAAAAAAACAAAAGGGGAAAGCATTCAGCTTTCCCCTTTTTTATTCTCCTGTTCGTTCTCCAGCAACTACGGAGTAACCGTGAAAGTCCTTTGATTGCTTACACAACCCACCGGCCCTTCAACCCAGACAGGTCCCGTTGTTGCTCCCGCAGGCACTCTGACTGTCAGCTGCCAGGTACTGGAAGAGGTCACGGTCGCCTGCACGCCGTTAAAAAATACCAGATACGGTGCACCGAAGTACCTCCCGTAGATGGTGATAAGCTGATTCACTCTGCCTGAAGTCGGACTCAGGAAAGTGATATACGGCGGATTTGAACACGTCGGGGGAGCAAGGACCGTGATATACCCGGCCTTTGTCTCTGTATCAGGGCCATATACGTTTGTAGCGGTCAGGGAGACGGTGTAGGTCCCCGGTGTGCTGTAGCTGTGTGAGGGGTTCTGGAGCGCAGATGTCCCGCCATCGCCGAAGTTCCATGACCACGAGGTCGGGCCACCGGTTGAGGTATCGGTAAAGTTCACATTCAGCGGCGCGGTCCCCGAGGTCGGGCTTCCGGTGAAGTTTGCAGTTGGCGCAGTCGGTGCCAGCACAGTAATGTACCCTGTCTTTGTCTCGGTGTCGGGACCAGACGCGTTTGTGGCAGTCAGGGAGACGGTGTAGGTCCCCGGTGTGCTGTAGCTGTGTGAGGGGTTCCGGAGCGTTGAAGTCCCGCCATCGCCGAAGTTCCATGACCACGAGGTTGGACTGCCTGTCGAAGTGTCAGTAAAATTCACGTTCAGCGGCGCGGTCCCCGAGGTCGGGCTTCCGGTGAAATTTGCCACCGGCGCCGGGTTTGTTCCGGTGACGGTAAAAGTCCTTTGATTGCTTATACAGCCTATCGGCCCTTCAACCCAGACAGGTCCCGTTGTTGCTCCCGCAGGCACTCTGACTGTCAGCTGCCAGGTACTGGAAGAGGTCACGGTCGCCTGCACGCCGTTAAAAAATACCAGATACGGAGAGCTGAAGTACCTCCCGTAGATGGTGATAAGCTGATTCACGTCGCCTGAAGTCGGACTCAGGAAGGTAATATATGGAGGCTTTGAACATGCCATTACAGTAATATATCCTGCCTTTGTCTCTGTATCAGGGCCATATACGTTTGTAGCGGTCAGAGAGACGGTATAGGTCCCCGGTGTGCTGTAGCTGTGTGAGGGGTTCTGGAGCGCTGAAGTCCCGCCGTCGCCGAAGTTCCATGACCACGAGGTCGGCGCCCCTAAAGAGGTATCGGTAAAGTTCACATTTAAAGGCACTGTCCCTGATGTCGGACTTCCGGTAAAGTTGGCAGTCGGCGCAGTCGGTGCCAGCACAGTAATGTACCCTGTCTTTGTCTCGGTGTCGGGACCATAGGTGTTCGTCGCAGTCAGGGAGACGGTGTAGGTACCCGGTGTACTGTAACTGTGCGAGGGGTTCTGGAGTGTCGAGGTTCCGCCATCGCCGAAGTTCCACGACCACGAGGTCGGCGCCCCTGAAGAGGTATCGGTAAAGCTCACATTAAGAGGCGCTACGCCTGAAGTCGGGGTGCCGGTGAAATTCGCCACCGGGGGGACCTCAAGACTGCCGACAGCCGCCAGCAGGTCTATCCTCGGTTTTGTGATGCTGTTCCGCGTATCCAAAATTGAAACGCCGGTGCTTGTCATCCTGCTGATGATCTGGTCCGGAGTTTCAGAGGGATAGGCGCCTGTGCCCCTCAGCACTGCAATCGACCCTGCGATATGAGGAGCAGCCATGGAAGTGCCACAATAGCCATACTCGCCGGCTGCATCAATACTGCATCCGGGAGCCAGCATCGTAAGATAATAAGCGCTATTCGAAAAACAGGCGACTTTATCAACCACTGCTGTACATGTTGGAGAATAATAACCGTTATACTCGAAAACTGCGCCTACTGAGACTGCCGCAGGCACACAACCGGGAGAAGATATTTTATTGGTATATGCATTATTCCCGGAAGCAATGGCTGAAAGGATCCCTGCATTCTTTGCATTGGCAACCGGAGTAGCAAGGGTATCTCCTGGGCAGGGTGCGGTATAGCCTCCGCCTCCAAGGCTCATGTTTAAAGCAACGATGTTGTAGGTACTCTTATTTGCAATGCACCAGTTGATTGCTGCGGTAAGGTCGCTGTCGTATGCATACCCGTCTGTACGGAAAACATCGAGCGCAAGGATGCGGGTGTCCGGCGCAACACCGAGCGAGATGCCCGCCACGTTCGTGCCGTGGCCGTTATCGTCCCGCTGTCCGTCGCTCGGGGCAAAGTCCTGCGCATAGAGCACTTTGCAGGATGCGGGGACGCCGGGCGAGGTGCAATATCCAAAAGCTTCGCGTATATAGTCAACCCCCGTGTCAAGAATAGCTACCGCCGTCCCTGTCCCTACCCTTCCGGAGTTTTTAACCGGAGGCTGGTTGATCAGGGGGAGGCTCTGCGCCAGAAAGTGGCGGTGCGCCCTGTTCTCGTATACCCTCACCACATCGGGGTTATTCAGCAACTGGTTCAGGCTGCTCAGGGATTTGAACCTCAGGAACATCATCGGCAGATGGCTGTAATCTTCGAGGACCTCGATATCTTCTGCCGGGAGGGAACCGAGCACTCCCTGTTTTATCCTGTTGTATTCCAAAGATTTGAAGGCAAGTATCTCCGGCGTATCTTCCGGGACGCCGTACATGCCCCTCAAAACCTCTGATTGTTGCAGCACCTGTTCTTCGCTGAACAGCACAATAAGGTCCTGGGTGTTCCCGTAGGCAAGGTTATCAACCGCAGACCGGGGAACCGTCTCCTGTTCTCCGGAAAGCTCTGCCGAAACCACGGTAAAAGAAAGAGACATACAAGCAAGGATCATAACAAGCACGATCAGACGCCGTATGCCATATCTTTTGAAAAAATAATTATTCCGCATCGTGTGCCTCCTTTTTTTTATTGTAAAACATCATCACCCGAATTGCCATAAGTTTATCAAAAAGATACGGAACAACAGATATGTTCAGGATACATACTTTCAATCCGTATAAATTTACGGGATAGGGCTTAGTTTCTTAATCAAAATCACGGGTTACCTTGATGAGACCGAAGACGAAGCGGCGGGCCCGGCTTTCAATCAAAAGATTCCTTGATGCTCTGCCTCGGGGTTAATATTTCTATCGGAATGGTAATTTAACCACAAACACTAAGAAACAAGCATACAGGTTCTTCATGTCCCGGTGATACCCTCATCTGCAATAAGAAAAGGTGTTTTACCATTCCCTCGTAATGCCCTTGAATATGTGGTACCAGTTGCCTTCCTTGTATACCCATTTATCTTCTATTGTACGTTCCTGTATCTGGGTGAACTTTTCAAAGCCCTGCATCGGCATCAGCCGGTATTTGAGTCGCATTTTTACCAGTGCTTCGTCTTTGCTCTCGTTCATGTCGATTGAGAGCATCTCTGCTTCAAGGTATTCCATCGGAGATTTTGCGGCATTCGTCATATATTGTTTTTCTGTGAAGTCCGGGGTGAGGCTCATGTTTTCATACCGGAACCCCTCCTTAAAATCATGCGCCGTTCTCGCCTTATAGAACGCCTCGACCCTTTGTTTCAGGCCTGCGACATCCTGGGTTTTCTTCTGCGCTGATGCACAGGAAAACAATAGAACAACGGAAAGAAACATTACAACAATCTTCTTCAAATCTCTCTTCCTCCTTGTGTTCTGAATGTAAACAATACGGAATGGTACAGAACTTTCTTTCTATTATATCAATTACAGAATATGCGTTTACAGAAAAATCAACACTTGGTGTCTGTCTGTGGATAACCTATCAAGAAAATCAAAACACTGTTATTCCTGCAAGCAAAGCACGTCGGGAATCCTTCCCGAAAACCACAGGAAAGATTCCGGACAAGCCGGAATGACAGAATGCTCGTATTCGATTGCCGGATTAATAATTATTGAGAGTATCTTTATGTGTTCTCTTGACTTGATGAATTTTCCCTCTGCCGTACACGAAAGGCTCACCGGGAGCAAAAAGAAACCCTATTCATTTCAGGACAAAAAAAAGCCCCCGTTTCCGGGGGCTTTTTTATTCACTATGAGATTACGGATTAGTAGGTTTCCTGTACGCCGATCTCGATAACTTCTGTAACCGCGGCATCAAGCACATGGCCGGTTACGAGGAAGAAGCTGTCTGCTGCATTGATCAGCTGGTCAACTTTGATAAGAGGATACAGGTCAGCATAGTTTCCTGCTTCTGTGTAGGTGAAGCCGAGCATCGGTGCATCAACGAGGAATCTGCACTCACCCGATGTTGCGGGTACGAGGATCTCGTTGATTGCCGGCCCGAATCCGATTCTGCCGACTTCGGGCGGTGCAACTGAGTCTGAAAGCGGGAGCTCATTGTCATCATAGCAGAATGAAGTGATGGTCCTTGAGATGAAACCGCACGCAGGGCTGAATGCAACCGGCAAGCCGCCGCTGTTGGCCGGGAATACAACAATCAGAACGGAGGAGGAGAGTCCCGGTGTTTCATTGTATCTTCCGACATACCATGTCGGGCTGCCGACTGCCTGATAGAGTGCGTCGCCGACGCCGCCTGCATTGGTATCGTCAGCAATGACTGACCATGTTGCCCAGTTGGTGAGCATGATTTCCCATGAATCGATGTTAATCCCGACAAGCGGGTCGTCATGTGAAGGGAATGTGTCAGTAGTGTCAGCATCGCAGTTCCAATAGAACGGAACGCCAGCATCTGCGATTGAATCCCAGCCGCCTGCTGCACCTGCCGCTGCTTCAACAAGACCGGGGGCGTTGTAAATATTCACATAACCCTGGAGCATCGTTGAATTCATGGCGATTGCGCTGCCTGATACCGGGTTGAGGAGTGCGGTCCTGGCTGCGATAACATCATACAGTCTTGCGGTTGCGAAACCAAGAATCGGATCGTTTCTCGGATCTCCGTCGTTGTTACCAGTATAAAATGCTGAGTCACCGGCTGAAACTACAAAGCTCATATAGCCGGCCTGAAGTCCGTCAGAACCTGCCGGCAATGCAACGGTAACCGGCGGGAAGCAGCCGTTATTCGCACCGACATAGAAGCACGGTGTCTGGGGAGTAATGGTGATGTTGGTGCCGTCACCGGTGATTGAGCAACCCCAGTTGTCCCAGTTTGAAAGCGGGATGCTGAAGTCAACTATCTTGTTGCTGTTTGTGTCGTACACAGTGAGGTGAATGCGAATCGGTGTGACGTCGACGTTCTGGATATTGAACAGGGTCTGATCACCCGCTGCTGATGCATGGAAGTAGTTAAATCCGCCGCCCCCGGGAAGATTGTCAATGGATGACGTTGCAGCCATTGCCGAACCGAACCCTAAGAGCAAAACACTTAGCATTAATGCTAAAACCAGTTTTCTCACTTTTAAAACCTCCTTTTACTTTAAGATGAACGAATTAAATTTTTTAGCCAAGGGCTAAGACCAGCGAAGCTCCAAAAAACTTGACCTACCCTGTTACCTTTCCCTATCACCTCCTTCACTTTTGTAATATCTCAACAATTTTAAGTGCTATCTAATGATAGCTAATAACTATGAATTCGCTCCGTATAATCAAAGAACATCTTGTTACTTTTGCGTAAATTGTAAATAAAGGAGTCACCTTTGTCAAGTTTTTTTTTAGAACCAGCTCCTTTATTTTTCCAGTCTAAAAGTATAACCACTTACTTCTCCGACTGTCAAGCGCTTTGAGTATGTTCTAGTATTAGATAGCAAAAAACAGGCCAGTTGTTTTTACATTGAAATCATTGTAGTTCCAATAACATCCATACGCATGAACATTGTCACCTGTGTATTTTACGGATCATTGTGTTGTATTTTTTCCACATTATGCCGACGTATGACCCAGCTCGGAATAACTGAGCCATCGGGCGATCTCCTCATTGTTCAGCGGAGTCTGCAGAGACCAGAACGCCTCAATATATTTTGTGCCTTTCACGGTCAATGTCCTGAAAATATTCACCGCAGTGATATAGTGCAGATAGTTGTTCAGCCTCAGTTGCGATTCATATTTTTTCATCGCCTTTTTTTTCCTTCCGTATGAATCCGATACATCCACGAGCAGATTCGGCCTGAGTGGTACCGTTACCTCGTAAAATATAAGGTGCCCTGCCATACCCGACTGCGCCATCGTCCTGTGCATTGCAACCGCAAGCGCAGCCGTAGCTCTGTGATCAGGATTCAGCTCAAGAGGAGAGGGACTATAAATCGCATCGGGGACATATTCCCGGAGAATTTGAACAAGCCTGTGCAGAGCGTCCTGGGAAAAGGCATCGAGTTCCCTGTCGGGGAAGCGGAGGAATTCATACCCTCCGACGCCGAGGATTTTTAATGCCTTCACCGCTTCTTTCTCGCGCAATAAGGCATATTCGGTAAAATGCGAATTGAGTAATCCCTTCTCACTCCCCTGTGGCAAGGGGGGGGTGGGAAGATTTACGCGATAAATTTTTTTCGACAATTTATGAGACGGATCTGCCTTGTCGCCGCTCGTAAGAAAAACAACCTTAACCTGTTTCTTCGCTTTGACGAGAAGGGATATCGTTCCTCCACACCCAAGCGTCTCGTCATCAGGATGTGGTGCAAGAACAAGGATTTTCTCTCCGACGGGAGGGGAGCAATGATAGGGGATAATCTCTGATTCCTGAAGCATCAGGGAGTGTTTCAGCCGGCAGAGGAGCTACTCAGGTTCATTCTTCTGCCGCTCTGCTCTCAAGGGGTTTTCTCTTTGATGAAATCTTTTAGCGCCTCGTCCCCGGTGGTCCCCTGGTATCTGTCGATGTAGTCGGTAGTCACATTCCCGGCTTCTCTCTGGTTCCTTATGACATGCGGCGTGAGCAGTATGATGAGTTCTGTTCTCTGGGTATTATCCGTTGTATTCGAAAAGAGATGTCCGATGATAGGAATTTTGCTGAGTATCGGGATGCCGTCTTTGGACTTTGTTGCATCCTCCCGTATCAGTCCGCCGATAATAATCGTCTCACCGTCCTGCGCGACGAGGTTTGTAGTGGACTCCGTTTTGTTTATCGATGCAAAATCCTGATCGGCAACCTTCACATTATCTCCGAGCGAGGAAACTTCCTGGGTTATTTCCAGGGCAACCAGTCCGCTGTCGTTGATCTGCGGCTTCACATTCAGAATAATGCCGATATCTTTATATTGGATAGTGGAGGTTACCGTCGTCGTAGTCTCGATTCCCGTTGATGTCTGCGTAGCAAGTGGTATTTGCGACCCTACCTGAATCCTCGCTTCCCTGTTATCGGATACCAGAATATGCGGAGCTGCAAGGATCTTGGCTTTTGAATCCTTGAGCGCAGCCGCGAGGCGGGCTCTCACAATACCAGACGGATCTGTGCCGACAAAGGTAAATCCGTCGCCCGCGCCGGTATTATAGGTTGTCCCCAATGGTTTACTGAAAAAGTCACCATCCAGGTTTATGTCGCGGTTAAATGGTTTTATTCCCGATATATTAATGTCTGAATTCAGAGACCAGGAGACGCCGAAGCTGAGGTTGTCGATCAGGTCAACCCTTGCAATAAGCCCTTCAATCACCACCTGCCTCGGCATGATATCAATCTTTTTGATCGTCTCTTCGATAAATGAATAGTCTGTAGGGCTTGCAAGGATAATCAGGGTATTCGTTATCTCATCTGCAAAAATCCGGGTATCTGCAGAGACAAAGGTCCCTCCGCTGGTCACTGTTGCTGCAGGTCCGGTTTGTGAAGCAGCTCCAGCAGGGGCAGGAGAAGGCGCAGAGGTCTTCCCGGCAGTCTTCGCAGTCTCTGTTTTTTGTGCGGTCGTTGAAGTGGTTGGAGACTGGGTCCCTGTAAAGATAGACTGGAGCAGTGAAGCGATATGGGTAGCCTTGCTGTTCTGTAAAGAATACACATAGATTTTGGGTTTGGCAACTGCAAACATGTTGTCAAATGTCACCACCCATTGTCTTATGTATTCAAGCTGTGCTTGGGAAGATGCGACCACCAGAAGCGCATTCATGCGGAAAAAGGGGATGATCCTGACGGTGCCTCCCTTGAGGTGCAGTCCCAGAGCGTTTTCGATGTCGGGCATGGATTCCTTGATATCCAGATTCTTGAAGGTGAACATTTCGATTGCCACCTTGTCCGGATTTTTTCCCACCTGTGCATAAACGAGTTCTTTTGAAACTTCACTCAGGGGGACTATCCGGTACAAGCCTCCTTCTTCGACAAACCCTATGCCGTTGAGCCTGAAGATTATCTCCATGACGGAGAGGACTTCATCTTTCGGTATCGGGGTAACCGTGCGGAAATTCACCCTGCCCTTGACCTGGGGGTCAATAAGGTAATTCACCCTGAGCACGTCCGCGAAGATCGTCTGGGCGACTTCAAAAATATCCGCATCGTCAAAGAAGAAACTCACCGTCGGAGTTCCCGACTGCTTCTGTTCCTTTATCGGAGGAGCAGGTTCTTCTTTTATCTCGACCTGAACCGGGGCAGGCTGCTGTTCTTCTTCCTGCTCAAGTTCCTGTGGTTCTCTCACCGGCATTTCCTGCATATCTGTTTCTGTCGGCGTGCTGGTGACCGGCTTTAAACCCGAAGGTCCGGCTGTTTCCCTGCCGGGGAGCTTTTTTTTGAGTTTGTCCTGAATAGTAGAATCTATCTGCTGCTGCTTGTCCTGAATTAGTCTCCGCTGTTCCTCACCAATATCTTCTCCTGCTCCCTGTCCGGTTTCCTGAGAAAAGACAGGATAGGACATGCGCACTGAAAAGAGCATGCAAATAAGCAGGAAAACAGCAAATATCCTGAATCTCAAAGAAGCCTCCTTCTTGCACTGCTATAATTTAGTAACAATAATTTATTCGCAGGGTATTGTCAAGCTGCCGCTCTTCGGAAACTCATAAGAGATGAGGATTCCTGTTCATCGGGAATTTTTTTGAACACTTTCTGCATACAGGGAAAGTTACGTACTCAGGAAGTTTTCCTGAAAACCACGTAATATCCATAATGGTGATACCCGATGAGCAGTTTTGAATCGATCGCTATACAGAGATCATAAAAGCAGTCAGACATCTGCTTGCTGACAAGCCCCGGGTATATCGAAGGTATCCAGTCGAATTTGCCGTTCGGATCGACATAGACATCCACCAGACACTCTTTGAGACCGTTCTTCCCGGCAGTGCTTTTCAGCGTTTCCAGGGAGAAATCAGCGCAATGATCATGCGGTGAAATCAGGCGGTAGACGCTATCGTAAAATCCACCGAAGCGCGGGAAAGAAAGATAAAGGTACCCGTCCTCCTTCAGAAGCCCTGCAACATGTTCAATGACATCCTGCCAGTCGCAGCAGTGTTCCAGCACATGGTGACCTGTTATAAGGTCAAATTTTTCCCCGGGATTGAACGAGAGGATGTTGCTTTTCAGATAATTCGCTTTTTGAAAAATAGCCCCTGAGGGTTCATGGAGTTCATCAATGGCCCAGAATGTAACGGCATCAGTATCGACGTGCTTCCCTGTAAAGAGAAACCGCCCGTTTTCTCCATACATGCCGCAAGTATGACCTGAACCGAAATCGAGAAGACTGATCTTACCCCTCCTGCTCACAAGAAATCCGATTAATCCTATAAATACATGAGAGACCATCTTCCAGAGATGTGCACGATCATAGGAATCGATGAACTGTATGATGTCCTCCTGTTTTTTCACAGATACAGGATCTATTGCAAGCGGGAAATTACCGGGCAGAAAGTTTTTCCTGAAATAGTTTTCATACTCGGCACAGGAGACCGGGGCAACACCGGCTATTTGTTCATCAAGGTCTGTAAGATACCGGATAAGGATAAAGAAGGGATTATGCAAATGCTCTTTATTCTCGAGAATCATCCTCCGGACCGAATTGTGGAGAGGCGTGTCGATTCTCTGCCTGTCCCTGCCCGTGAGTTTATTCGCAGAGATATTGCCGCCGCTGTCCGGCGCTGCAACTCTCCCTGGCCAGCCAGGCATAAGGATTCTCAACAGGGAATCGAGAAAGGACAAGGCTGAACCTCCCACCGTGTTTCTGTCCGGCATTCTTTACAGAGAACCTTTTTCAAGCCAGATGCTCGCGCCTACATAGTCTAACTGCAGAGGCATTTCACGGAAAAACTTTTCACGGAAAAAGTATGCCAGATATGTGTTGAAAAATTTGATCTTAAACTCGCTATTATACTGAAGAAATGCGCGGAGGATATATGCTTCATTCCATGCAAGACCTTCATAAAACCAGCTCTTCGGGTATTCGAAAGGATAAAAGATATCATGGAAATGGACATACACCCCGGACTGGAGAAGAGGCAATATGCGAAAAAAGATATGGTTCACATCGCTGTCCACTTTTGACACATGGGTGGAGTCGATGAACAGGACGTCTGACGCAGACAGAGTGGAAAAAACAGCAGGATCAACCTCCTGAAGCCTGCTCGGTATAATTTCGATCTGCCGTTCGTCCGTATCCTTAAGAAGTGAGAGCAGCAATTCAGGATACGGCTCAATAAAAGTACACGCGGCACGGTTTCCCATGAAAATCTCATTCACATCCAGCATGAGACACGATGAGAAGCCTGAACCTATCTCTATGATCTTCTTCGGCTTCAGATACCGCAACATGCAGTAGAGGATTAACGCATCAGAATGGCTGTAACTTGGGTTGCTGAGAGAGAAACGCAGGCCTTCCCTCCTGTGTGCTTCAAACGGAAACTCCCCATAGAATTTCCTGAATTCCTCCAGGAGTGCGAGTTGCTCTTTTATGCGCATATCGACCCCGGGAAGCGCTTCCGGCCACTGATCAAAGATATATTCTTCCCGCAGTTTAATCTCTTCTAGGGAAGGAATCGGTGAAAAGAAATGTCCGGGCGGGAATGCAAACTCACCGTTCTTGTCCTGGTCTTCCGACATCCTATGACTCCTGCACTCTGAAAAAGTTTTCCCCGTCGTTACTGCAGGAGAGATCGATAGACAGCAAAAGTGATTTTCGACATATCATCTACTGTTTTTAACCTCCCCCTTGCCTTTTTGACCGCTTCATTGAGAAAATCCATCACGACCGGATTGCGCTTGATATCCTCTATGATCTCGATGATCCTCGGTAAAGGGTTCTCAACAGGCACAAGAAATCCAGCGGACTCACTCGCAACTCTTTCCCGGAGGGCGCCCCCATCGGTTGCAATCACCGGGACGCTGCTCGCTATCGATTCTGACAGGGTGTATGAGAATGTTTCAGGCCAGTTTGAGAGCAAGAGGATCACATCAGGATTTACCTCGTGTATTTTTTTCACGACATTGTCTCTTGTATATCCACCTGCCACAAAAAGATTTTTACTGGAGGGAACCATCAGAGGATCAAAAATATTTCCAATAATACTGAATTTGACCGATTCTGAATTTTTATAGTATTTCACAAGTTCAGCAAAGGTCTTGTTCCCCTTATAATGCAAATAATTGCCGAGAAAAGCCAGGCTCAATATTTCGTTTTTTTTCTCTCTTCTGGCGGTCCGGAGGATTTCCTTGTCAACACCAAATTCTACTACTTTACACCGTTCCCCCGTGAGTCCCTTATAGAGACTGAGGCAAACCTCTCTCACATAGAAAGAAGGCACAATAACCATGTCGAGCAGGCTAAAAAGATAATCAATGTACAGCCGCCTTTCCTTCACATACCCCTGCGGGACATGGTAGTTATTCATGGTGAGACACTTGTAACACACCGTTTCATTGTCTTCGAACCAGCAGAAATCCGGTGCCAGCAATATACAATTAATGCACCAGAAATAATATTCGTGAAGGGTCGCAAGGACTTTCTTTTTTCTCTGTTTCGCTATTTCTATGAGGGACAAGGGAAGCGTCCGTATGCTCTGAAAATGCACTATGTCCGCATCGGTATCATCGAGGATTTTATGGAAAACGACCTCAGTTTCATAATCTCTGAGTCTGTGGTCATCCAGTCTTCTCCCGTTATATTTCAGCTCCTCAATCCGGCAGTCCTTATACGACCTGAGACATATGGAATCCCTTTCAGGGAAGACGACAGAGACAGGCATATTGTTCCTGACAAAATAACTGATTAAGTCAAGCTGATGATACTCTATGCCTCCGGGATACCCGTCAGGTTTCTGATCTATTACATACAGGACATTCAACTGTATCCTCCATTCGCCGTAGTCTGAAACTGATGTACGCGTGGATTGGGGCAAGATTCCCGCTGAGTGCTTTTGCAACGAGGTCGGCATATTCCGGATGGAGGGCCTTTAACGTCTCGAGATTCTTCTCAATCATAAGGTTCTTTTCCCTTAATACTTCCGGGTCCTTTACCGATTCGAAAGATACACCGCCGATATGATAGATATAGGTTGAGTCGTCAAGAACATGAATATACCCCTTTTTCAGTGCCCTCATGCAGAAATCGGTTTCTTCAGCGTAACCCCTGCCAAAAGATTTTTCATCAAAATATCCGAGATCATTCAGTACAGACCGTTTTATATACATACAGAAACCTACTCCCGCAGGGATTTCCGGATAGTATCGCAGGGAAATCTTCTCAAGGAATTCAGCGAAGGCGCCGATGTCCATTCCATTCGGTATTGAGTTATAGTGAAAAGGCTCGGGGATGCCATTAATCGTTACATAATTGGAGAGAGGAGTCGCGGTAGCAACTCGCAGTCTCGAATAGGCGGCTCGCTGCAGTTTGCTTATCCAGTTCCTGGTAACAATGGTATCGGAGTTTAAAAGGATTACATCTTCATGGGTGGATTCCATCCCTCTGTTTACGGTTTTTGTAAAACCCAGATTACTCTCATTGTATACGATGTGTATTTTTTTCTTATCCTTCTCCCCGTCTATTTTTTTCAGATACTTATGGATGCGGACATCTGTGCTTTTGTCATCAATAATCATCACCGTATGATACGAAAGATCTGTATTCCTGAGGATACTCTCCATACAATCTCTGATACATTCATATCCGTTAAAAACGGGGACAATGATATGGACGGGAGCCTGGATAAAATCATATCGAACAGACATGGGGGAACCTTCAGCAAAATGTATTGACCTGAGCCTCTTGAGTTTCAGCTTGAATTTTAAAGCATCAAAATTCATGTGGCTCTTTCTCCTGACCCTGCACATGAACCCCTTCATGCCTTCATTTTTTATCACCTTGACACTCTTCAGAAACAAATCGTAAAAAAATCTTCTCCTTGTCCCTAAAGGAGCAATTTTTTCCTTTATGGTCCGGTACCGTTCTATTAAATTCCAGCCTATACTGCTTGACAACTCCATGACATAGTTCCGCAGGCCCATTAATTCATCGAAGAGAGCATTTTTATCAAATTCGATCTGCTGCATCTCTGCCCGAAGTTTCCTTTGCTCAGATTCAAGCCGTTTCTTTTCGACCTCAAGCCGTCCCTTTATGTAGTTCAGTCTCAACTTTTCTGATCTGAGATGCCTCAGTTCATCGGTCAAGTCCAGCTTTTCCTTGAAGTACTCGGATTCCTTTTTGATAAGTTCATCGTAAAATTTCTGCCGTTCGGCTGCATTATGTACACAGTAGGCATAAATCGTCTCAGTAGTAATTTTTTCCTTGTTTTCACTCAAAACCCTCTGATAGGCCTCTCTGCTGAAATCTTCGAGGAGAGCCCTCCTGTTGATCTGGGATTCATCACTCCATTGATTATATCTGGCTGTTATTCTGCGTATATGTTCAAACCAATATGTTTGGGATAAGGCAATGAGTAGCATCCAGTCTTCGAAAATCTCAAACCGCTCGTCAAAACGAGCCTGCGCAAGCACGTCACGGGAAAACAAAAGACACATGAAAGGGATATAATTCTGCATCAGCATAATCTGAGGCGAATAATTGTGCGAACAATTTACCTGCTTGGATTTTTCGAAGATTTCCCCGTCTTTATCAATCTGGATAAATATGGTATCTGCGTCCGTATAGGCAATTTTGAGTTGACTCCCTCTCAGTGTATCGGTAAGAACCAATACGTGATCAGGGTAGTATTCGTCATCGTCGTCCAGGAAACCAATGTAGTCGCCGTGAGCATTCTCTATCCCTACATTGCCTGCATGCGCCCTGCCGCTATTCTCTTCCAGCCTCACGTATGTGAGGGATATCGTGTCCAGGATGCTCTCTGTTTTTTCCATGACGAGGTCACATCCGCCGTCATTCACAAGCACCACTTCGATGGGCCGGTATATCTGCGCTGCGATGCTTTTCAGCGCCCTTTCCAGAAGAACAGGCCTGTCTTTAGTTCTTACGATTATTGATACTAAAGGGTTCTCTGTGCTGATGTTCATCGCTTCTTTGAGCATGAGAGATATATCATGCGCACCATTATATGATAATTATAGAGGTTTCTGTCCAATTTCTTCCTTCCCTGCTCGCAGCTGTTCACCGGAGCGCCCTGTAGCCTCTCCAGTATGCGAGATATTTCGACAGCCTGATAACAGGGATCAGGGGCATTTTCTTTCCGTACCCTCTCATTCGAAAATACCGCACATGCATCTTGAGATCATCTATCACGGTCCTCACCTTTGCACGCATAGAGGGACAGAATTCATTGATCACGTCAATACCGTACTTGTCTTTCAATATCCTGAAAGTCTTTCCATCCCGATACGCGTAGAGGGTGGCCCTTTTGAGTGAAAAAGGATGGGTGTGGTACACTGCCGCCCTGGTATTATATTGAAAAAAATATTTATCTTTCAGTAAAAGATACCACAAATAATCCTCCCAGCTCGGCAATTCCTCATCAAATGGCTGTATCAGCCATATGTGCTTCAAAAACGCACAGTTTGCGTTCGAAAAGGGTACTCTGCCGTCTTTTTTCTCCTTTTCAGGGAAATGCTTCCAGAGTGAAACCTCTTCGAATGGATTGATTCCTTCTATCGGAACTTGTCGTCCATAAATTGCATGCGCGGTACCCGATAAAATAGGGCCCACCAGCTCTTTCAGCCATGTATTTCCCACGGGGACGCAATGGGCAGAGAGAGAACAGATGATTTCACCGCGGGCACTGGCAATTCCGCAATTAAGCGCATATCCATAGGTAAACCGTTCTGCGGGGATAGTAATAATTTTTATCGGATAGCCCCCTGCGATTGCAAGAGTTCCGTCAGTCGAACTCGAATCCACGAGGATAATCTCGAAAGGGGAAACCTGTTGCTGATTGAAAAGCACTTGAAGGGTCTTGCCGATACTTGCTTCCTCATTTTTCGTACGGATGACTATGGAAATCTGTTTCTCAATAGGTTTCATAAAATCCGCGCAGGACCGGCACCTGCTATCCATTCCCCCTTCCATAAAGACATTCAAGCATAAATGCCTCCTCCTCAATTCGTGGCGGGGGGACTATATTCTCTCTCAGCATGCCGGGAAGTGAAGGATCAGCGGCGATTCTCCCGATTATTTCACCAAGAGTCTCAGGATGGTTCACAGAAAAAACAAAGCCATTCACTCCGTCGCTGACATATTCGTAGGCGCTGCCTACGATATCCGATACCAGAACAGGGACAGAACATAAAAGGCTCTCAGTCACTACAAGGCCGTAGCTTTCGAGTGTTGTGGAGGGGACTACGGTCATATCAATGCTGCTGAATATATCCTGGAGCTGGTCATGTGAATATTTTCCGAGGAATTTTATCCGCATATCGTCTTTTATGGAATTCCGGAGTTCATGAAAAAAATCCCTCTCCCACACCCATTCCTTATAAATATCTCCGTGTATGTGCAATGCAATCTTGTCGCTCTTCACCCGTTTAAATGATTGCACAAGCAGATCGACTCCCTTGAATCGGGTGATTAATCCCGTGTATCCGAAGACAAGAGGACCATTGTGTTTTCGGTGTATCCTCCCTGAAGGAGCGGCGATACGGGCGTAATCGACCCCGTGTTTCACTAAGGCAATCTCCTTATGCCAGCCGTTCTGTTCGAAAATTTTTCTAATAAACCGTGAGGGAGCTATAATATGATCAGCTTTTTGGAATAATGCATATGCATGAGCATACCGCTGAATCACCGAGGATTCTGCCCCGCATTCCTCCATGCATTTCCTGCCTTCCATGGGTGAATTACATGGCGAATAATCCGGCTTGAAAAATCTGCCCCGCGGACACAAAAGCCAGAAATCGGTTAGGGTCAGAAAAAGAGGAATGTTCAGGTGATGCGCACTGTTGATTACGGAGCAGAGTTTCATGGGGTGAGCGACATGGACGATATCGATATGTTCCTGCTGAAGGAGATCGCAGAGATGTGTTTCCATAAGAGAATCGCCGGTTCTGTATCCGATATCCGGCGGTATTTCATTATGCCGGACACAGAGGACAGGCACCTGCTCATATGAATATTTTTTCAAAAACATATCCCCCCATCGGGAATATCCGTTTTTCTTGTCATCCATTCCATACGTGAGCACCTTCACCCTGTGACCTGTCCTTTGCATCTGTTTGCTGATATTCAGGACATACCGCTCTACCCCGCCATAAAAAAGAGGGAAAAAATCATTCACGACATAGAGGATATTCATACTCCTGTACCCAGTATGTCTTCGAAGGGACTGAGATCCTCTGTATTCCCGGGATGATGATGCGAGAAGACCATATAGTTGCCGATAGTCGCGCCTGCTGTCCAGGCAAATAATTTATAGAAGGCATCGATGAATTCCTGGATATTCTCATAGGTTATCCGGACAGCCCTTTGATTCACGTATTCAGAAAAAGTATCAAGGAATGAAAAATAGTGATGCTTAACGACATCGTCCCGGGCAGGGAATGCCGGACAGCACACATGCCATTCCTTAAGCAGCCGGTTGAAAAGGGTGTCAAGACCGGGGTCCCCGGATACATAGGGAATGCTCTCCCCCCTGTTGAGAAATGTCTTGAAGAGGGAGAAAAGCCTTTCCGATGGAGCATCCAGGAGGTCATCCATCGGGAGAGTCCTGAAAAAATAACACGCGCTTCTGTATTCCGCGCCGATTTTGGTCAATAACTGGTCAACCGAACCAATGCCTGCCCGGTTCCAGTCAACAGGCGCCTGCCCAAGCATATTCAAAAGGGCCTTTGTATCGACATACCCCCTCCGGAGAAAATATACGGGAGCTCTTGTGTGTGAATGGATGACGCCCGCAGAAGCCAGAAACAAGAGCTTATACCCTCCCCTTACCAGTCTCATGCCAAGGTCAAGATCTTCCGCGTATGGCAGAGGTAAAAATTTGAACTCATCAAATATTTTTTTCCGGAAACAGGAGAAGACATTATCCAGTTGCATCAGCCTTCTTTTCTCGGATGAGAGAAGACGCTCGGTCTCCTCCCCGCGCATGTCACTTATTTTGTCTCTTGTATAGTCCAGTAATTTATTGTTATAAAACCAAAGCTGCCAGTTCGCAAAGAGATCCGCATCGCTTCTCGGAATCTGTTTGATGGATGCTCCGGCAATCTTCTCGTCTTTCAGCATCTCCGTGAGAATCCTGTGTATGCAGATATCATCCACAGGAACCGCATCTTGAGACATAAAAATGATGAAGTCTCCTGAGGCCTGTTCCGCACCAAGATTCCGTGTCGCGCCATGATTGAACGCAGCCGCGTCCAGAGAGATGATCTTTGCTCCATATGCCGCTGCAAACCCTGCCGTTCCATCTGACGAACAGGAATCCATGACAATGATTTCAATATCCCGAATCCCTTTTTGTATCTTTATCTTCTCCAATACATATCTGAAATCCGTTCCCGCATTCCGGGTTGGAATTATTACAGAGACTTTGGTATCGATCGCATTCACAGTCCCAGCTTTGATTTCCGGAATGATATATTGCTCTCTTCTGATATTTTTGCGTGCCAATGTTCTTCTTATGGTATTCTTCACTTTGGCAATGAGCACTCCGGCGCCGCTGTCAATCCCGACTGCTATGCTTTTCATAAGCAGATTATATATTCGCTCTCTTTTCGTCTCCGGCGGGACACACAGAGATTTGAGTGTTTTTCTGTAGAGGTTCAGGACTTTCCAGCCGGTGCTTTTCTCAATCTCTTCGATATATCTGTTTCGGTCCTCCAACCGGGATTCCAGGTCACGAAGCACTCCTGCACCTACTTGCCTCTCGTATTCACGCTTGCGCAAATGCGCCGGGGAATCATCTGCAGGCGGTTCTTTCCCTGGGAATGGACTTCTGTGCTCTTCCAGGGCATGACGCTGCAGTTTTTTTCTCAGGGAATAGCGATAAACTGCTTCAGAGGTTCTTCTCGCCGCGTGTTTTTGCAGCATCCTGATGCAATATTCTTTTTCCTCTAATGCAGTTTCTGTCGGCTCATCACGCATGCTCCGGCATGTAGTTTGTGCGGTACGGACAGGGCTGTGAAGAAAAGAACTTTCGGCAGCTACTCTGATAAGAAGATCCCAGTCGCTGGCATCACCGAGGGATTCATCAAACCCTCCGGCAGTCCTGAGGATTTCACCATAATACAGGAGCGAGACAGCGGGGATATAATCCTCAAAGAACAGCATTTCTGATGAGAAGTCCTGCGAAGGCAATTGATACCAGGATGTCTCGACAAAAATATCATTGTGCTGATCATACGAGAGGCTTACCGCATCCACATCCGAGTAAGCGACCTTGCAATCAGTCCCTTCAAAGACAGCCTGCAAGGTTGCGGTATGTTCAGGATACAGCACATCGCCGTCACTGAGGAATCCGATGTATTCGCCGCGCGCATGCGCGATGCCTGCATTCCCGGAATGTGCCCTGCCGGTATTTCTTTCGATCCGGACATACCTGAGTGACACCTCTCCGAGCATGCCCTTCATTGCATCGAGGGGAAGGTCGTGGGCGCCATTGTTCACCAGCACAACCTCAATCGGTCTGTAGGTCTGCCCGGCTATGCTCTGCAGGGCGCGTCTGAGCAGCTTCTGTCTGCCCTCTGTTCTCACGACTAAGGAAATCAAGGGATATTTAGACATAACACATCGTATATATTACAAAAATTAACAAGGCCGAGCACTGAGAACGTTGCGTATAAGTTTCCGTCAAGTCCAAGCTGTTTCAGGGTGAAACTGACAAACGTATCAGGGAATGTCGGTCAGCAGAATAACTTTCTGGTCTTCGCAAGAAAAAACTCTTTGTGCCAGCAAGATGTCATAATACGAGAGAGTTGTCTGTTCCGCACTCTTTTCTGTTTCATAAGGACCCTCCGTTTCCGCATCATCCTTGGACACAGCTTTATTGCATCCCATTTTGCCCGCACATAGAGAGAAAATTTCCTGTATTTCACCGCGAAATACAGGAACTCTACCAGGTTTCCAAGAAGATAGAAAGGGAAACATCTGAAAAAAACAGCGACGGGCACATTTTTCATCCGCACGAATTCCGAATTCCTCAGAGAATAATAAATCGCCTTGGTACTCATCTCTTTTATTGTAGACCGAACCTTGTGAAAAACGATAGCAGAAGGGACATAGAGAACCTTCCAATCCGCAAGTTGTGCCCTGAAATTCAAATCTGTGTCCTCATAAATCAAAAAAAAGTCTTCATCCAGAAACCCGATATCTTCTATCATGGCCCGTCTGTACAGTGCTGCCCCTGCACAGGCGCCGAACACAAATTCCTGTTCGTTGTACAGGTTGACAGATAGTCCCTCCCCGCGTTTGAATCCCCGTAGTGCGGTGGAAATGCCATCTCCTGCACTGTCGATAACACCCCTGTCTGCTACGATCATCTTTGTGGCGCCGATGCCGATTCCCTGATCTGCTTCCATTGCCCGGCAGAGGTTCTGCAGGCAGTCTTTTTCAACCTTCACATCATTATTGAGGAGCATGATATAATCACCTGCCGCATGCCTGAGGCCCTCGTTATTCGCTCCGGCGAAGCCGATGTTTTGAGCCAGGGAAATGATCTTTACCCGGGGGAAAGCTTCCCGCACATACTCGAGAGAGCCGTCACGTGATGCATTGTCAACAAGAATGACTTCGATATTGCTGAAGGATTGTTCAAACAATGATTCAAGGCAATCTCTGAGCAAATGTTTGCCATTGTAATTGACAACAATTACCGATATCGTCTTCAAAATGAATAAGTCCGCTCCTTACAGAACAGAGTGCATCCGGATAAATTCTATCGCGTAGACCCTTCCGCTCTCTATACATAATATACACCTCTCTCATAATTCACAATATATCATCTGAGCCAATTGCGCTGCAAAAAATTGCGGGTGCGCTCTTTCCTGCAAGTTTGTGCATAAAATGGGGCTATTCAAAAACCGCATTCCCTGGATGCCGCTCCTCCAAAACTTATTTTTGTCAAATCCGGAATAAGATATAATGAAAGAGAAACAGGAGAACAATTTGGATACATGGATAGCAAAAGCAGCCTCGTTATACGGAAAGCTCCTGAGGAGAGAAACCTCCCTGCTCTCTGCCCGTACCGATCCGGTTATTGAAGCGTTTGTGCGGGACCAGATTGAAAAGCCGGCCACATTCAATTCAACTATCAGCAAAAACGACGACATGTATTTGTTCGCATTGCAACATTTTAAAGGTAACAGGGACCGGGCGTGCATCGAATTGCTGACCACAGGGAAACAGGGCATGGATGTAATCCGTCAAATCATACGCTGGAACTTCAAGGGTTTTGAGAATGTCTCAGGCTTTCTTGATTTCGCGAGTGGGCATGGACGCCTTACAAGGTTTTTGACACAGGAACTCTCACCCACGCGCATATCGGTTTGTGATATTTCCGAAGACGCGGTAAAGTTTCAGAAGAAGCAGTTCGGTGTAAACGGTATAGTGTCTGTTCAGGATCCCCAGAAATTTAAAGCAGACCGCCAATATGATTGCATCTTCGTTGCCTCTCTTTTCAGTCATCTTCCGGAAAAATATTTTACCGGCTGGTTGAAGCAGTTATATGAATTGCTGACCAAGAACGGGGTGCTGGTATTCAGTGTACATGACGCTGAAGTACTCCCTGCTCACCTGACAATGAAAGGCAAGGATATTCTGTTCCTCCTCGAAAGTGAAAGCAGATCCCTCAACAAGGAGGAATATGGAACTACGTATGTAACCGAATCATTCATAAGCAGAATAATCGCGCAGATTACCGGGGGATCCCGGTATTATCGGAAGAAAAGGGGGCTCTGGTGGTTCCAGGACCTTTATATACTCTCAAAGAATCCGGACAAAGATTTCGGTGATTTTGATATCTTTCAGGGACCCGCAGGATATGTAGACAGGGGTGTCATTACAGACAAGAATGAAATATGCTTTGACGGATGGGCTGCTGATTTCGGTACGGACACACATATAAAAGAGATACAAATAAGCGTGAAGGGGAAGATAATCCACCGGTGTATCCCGACTTATGACCGTCCTGATATTTCCCGCGCATTCCACGATACACAAGGGCTGAAATCCGGTTTTTCGTGCTGTTTCCCGGGAGACGCGGCAGATCCTTCCGACATAGTTATCATCAAAGCAATAAATAGCCTTACTATGGAGCATATTCTCAGAATCGGCACTTTAGCATCAATGACAGAGCCGGCATTTACACATCCTTGACAATATTTACCCCCTGTGCAAGAGCCGCGCAAAAATACTTTCTGTATGGAATGCTTCCTCTTCAATCCTGATCGGATACTGGATATTCCTTTTGAATTCCGCAATACGCTCCGGATTTTCTGCGAGAAAAGTAATTTTTTCGGCAAGGTCGGCGGAGTCTCCGACCCTGAAAGTTAAACCATTCCACCCGTCTTTTATTACTTCGCTCATGCCGCCGATATCAGAGGTAATGACAGGGATACCATACGCCAGGCTTGTACTAATGGTCAAAGGAGCATTTTCATACCAGATTGACGGTACGATCACCACATCAACCGACTCGAGTATGGTCTCAATAGTGTTGAAATTGTACGATCCTCTGAAATTGATCCGGGCGTCCTTCCCCGCCATTTTGAGCACGGTCTTCTGATAGTCGACCTCATGAAAACATCCGCCCCAGATCTCCAGATGTATATTCCTGTTTTTTGCTTTCTTGAACCCGTCTATCATAATATGGACCCCTTTATGATACTGAACAGTGCCGATGTATCCGAAGGTGATCACCTCACCGGGTTTCCTGGAAAAGTATTTCTTCTTTGTTCTGTAATCGAACCCGTGCCGTGAAAGCAGAAATTTAGCTTCAGGAATGAACCCCACATAGTTAAAAAGACTTATGAGGAACAGCGAGGGAGACAACAGGCAATCACAGCAATCCAGCAAGGCATGGGCATCCAGAATTCTTTTTTCCATTCTCTCCCTGGTAACGTTCGTAAAACAATATTTCAGGCAGTTTTTCCCTTCATCAGGCCCGTCGCAGAGTGTATTGTCGGACCTGAGCATAATACCCATCGGACACATCATAAAGTAATCAGTGACCATAAAAACAACCTTTACGCCGCAATCCCTGGCTGCTTGCATCGCGGAGGCAATTCTGAGCGGATGCGCGCAATGGTAGAGGTCAAATTTTTCTGTTTCGAAAATTTTTTTTGTTCCTTCGTAAATAACCGGGTCCAGAAAATCGAAGACAAAGGTGAGATCATCCGGATGGCTTGCATGTTGCAGGGCAATGACCGGCACCCCTTCGAATGAGTATTCCTTGTATAATAAATCTGTCTTATGGAACTTCTGGAAGTTGTCCTCGTCTCTGAACGCATACGTTAAGACCTTCACATAATGCCCCATCTTTTGAAGCTGCTTCGAAAGATTAAGGACATACCGTTCCGTCCCGGTATAATGCCGGGGGAAAAACTGGTGTACACCTATAAGAATCCTCACTCACACACCTCTCTGAAGTGAATGAACCTGGTCCACAGAATTTGCCGCAAGATAATGCCCGGCAGTCAGGCAAAACAGCTTGTATATGCTTTGTACCAGGTCCGTTTCTATCTCATGAACACTGCTATAGCGGGAGGTAAAGTCTGCAAAGCTCCGGGAAACCGCCTGAACCTCGGTATAGAATTCGCTGATCATTTTCTTGTGATAAACGGGAGGTATCGGCTTAAAAAATTCGTCCACCATCTGGTCTCCTTCCGGCGGCTGGGCGATTGCATGAATGCCATGAATCCGGTGGGCAAGGCAGTCGATGACCGTACTGACCGCATCAGAAGGATTCCGCATGCGCCAGTCCTCTTGCAGGAGAGGAGAGAGACAAATTTTCAATCCTGAATAGGCAAAACTGAGCGCCTCCAGAATCGCATCCGGAGGGTTCGCTCTCCTTTTCATGTGCAGGAGATTCCAGAGGGCAGTCGTATCTGTATAACTTCTTTTCAAGAAATAGAGAGCCGGTCGATTATGGGAGTGTATTACCGCATTCGATGACTGGAAGAGAAGCGTATGGTTGTCGTGTATCAAGCGGATGCCGAGGTCAAAATCTTCTGCGTACTCTGAAATATATTTATACTCATCGAAGACCGCCTTCCTGATGCCCAGGCTGACACTATCCAATTTTGCCAATGATCTTTTTGACTGCAGGTCGAGTGCGTCAAAGTCATCGAATAATGAATTATTACTGAGACTGTCATGGTCGCAGCCCAGATATTTTATATTGTGACTCCAGTATGACCAGCAGGAAAAGAGGTCTGCATCGGAACGGGGAATCTGTCTCGCAGAAACTGCCGAAGCCTTCCCCTGATGAATCGGGGACAGAAGCTTGAATAACCATTGGGTACTCACAGGCACAGCATCCTGAACGGTGAATACAAGGAACTCTCCTGAAGCTTTCTCTGCGGCAAAATTGCGTGTACCGGCATGATGGAAATCTCCTGAAGCGATCTGGAAAACATTATCTGTATATTCCCGGGCAATCTTTACCGTGCTGTCTTCAGAACCGGAGTCAACGATGATCAACTCTATCTCGCCGATGCCTTCCTGCTGGGTTATTTTCCGCAATACATAATCAAATTCCTCGCCGGCGTTCTTTGTCGGGATAAGAACCGACACTCTGGAGAGAAGAGGATTCCCCTCTGTTTCCTGAACCACATACGATGGGGGAGGAGGAATTTCGATCGGGATTGACGCTCTCTTCACAGACTTGTTGAACAATAACTTTTTGTTGGCTTTCCTTAACGTTGCCTTGAATCCCTGATTTTTGAATACGCTGAGTCCTTTTGCAAAAAGGCTGTCTTTGACCCTGCGGGCAGAGGGAGTGCTCAATATCCGGTTTCTCAGCCTGCGATATCTCTCGAGTACCCTCCACCCCAGGGTATCCCTCATCGCATGAATCAGGGCATTACTCTCATGGAGAAGTGCCTGCAGTTCCCGTATCTCAGACGAAAGCATGTCTTTCCGGGAATTACTTTCTCTCAAGGCAGCGTCCTTCCTTTCTATCTCTGCTGAGAGATTCACTACCAACGATTCTTTCTCTTTCACGAGATTTCTCGTATACACATGCCGTGACATATATCTGCGGATTCTCTCGGGAGTGATCTTATCAAGATGCTTCGAAATTACTCTCATATAGGATTGTTCCAGATATTTCTGGTTCCTGTTGTCCTGGGATATCTGAAAGTCCGAGCTCCATTGATTATAGTAAGCGGTGGTTCTCTTGATATGATGAAATGGATACTTTTCGCCAATTCTGATGAGTGCATCCCAGTCTTCATAGAGATCCAGCGTAACATCAAGACCATGCAAATCAAGAAACACATCCCTGCTGAAGAGAAGACACATGAACGGGATATAGTTTTCGAAGACCAGCAGGTCGTAATCAAAATCCCGCGAAAAAGCCAGTTCTTTCCTCCTGCCTTTGAATTCACAGGCTTCGGTATCATATTCTTTAAAGACAAAAAAAGCGTCCGAATATACAACTTTGTACTCACTCTGGTTTAAAAACCCGATCAGTGTGGAAACATGATCGGGGCAGAGATCATCATCGTCGTCCAAAAAACCGATATAGTCACCGCGGGCATGTTCAATGCCCGCATTCCCTGCGTTTGCCCTGCCGGTATTCTTTCCAAGTCTGATATAAATAAGTGAAACGTCTCCAAGGATGTTTTTTATCTCGCTGATGTCAAGGTCACATCCACCGTCATTTACCAGGACAACTTCGATCGGCCTGTAGACCTGCCCTGCTATGCTCCGGAGAGCATCCTTAAGCAGTTTTGGCCTGTCTTTGGTTCTTACGATAAGGGAAACTGAGGGGTTCTGTGACATAGCATTTGATTATACTACAAGAAACTATACAGAAAAAAGCCGTGTTTCTGGCCGCTTGTACTCTTGAGATATTCCTGCTCTCATGCCATAATTAAAAATTCATTGCTGCGGAAATCAATTCTGAGAGGAGGACTTGTGTCCCTGTACCGCTTGACCATCTCCGAAGCGAGAGATCTCCTGCTAAAGCGCGAGATAACCGTTCAGGATATCGTAAGCTCAATTTTTACACGGATTGACGCTCTCGAGAAGAAGGTGAGCGCGTTCCTCACTCTTACAAAAGATGAAGCGTTCAGGGGCGCAGAAGATGCGCAGAAAAGGATCGACAGGGGAGAGAACAAATCTCTTCTCGGGATTCCCTTTGCCGTTAAGGACAATATGTGTACACGGAATATCCGCACAACCTGTGCATCAAAAATATTGCATAATTTTGTTCCTCCCTATGAGAGCACCGCAACAACCAGACTCTCTGCAGAAGGTTCAGTTCTCATCGGCAAAACGAACATGGATGAATTTGCCATGGGTTCTTCAACGGAAAACTCAGGTGTTCAGATCACAAAGAATCCCTGGGATTTGGAAAGAATTCCGGGAGGTTCCAGCGGAGGCTCTGCTGCAGCAGTCGCCGCAGACGAATGTATTGCAGCTCTCGGTTCTGATACAGGGGGATCAATCAGACAGCCGGCTTCTTTCTGCGGTGTTGTGGGATTGAAACCTACCTATGGCAGAGTCTCTCGCTACGGGCTTGTTGCGTTCGCCTCTTCTCTCGATCAGATAGGGACCATCACAAAAAATGTAAGGGATTCCGCCATCATCATGAATGCCATTGCCGGACACGATCCGTGCGACTCCACCTCAGCACCTCTGCCAGTTCCTGACTTCACCGCAGTGCTTGGCAGGGATATTCGGGGTATGCGGATCGGCATCCCGAAGGAATATTTTATCGAGGGGATGGACAGAGAGGTTGAGCAGGCTGTCAAAGAGGCGATCCGGCATCTCGAATCAGCCGGGGCGGTCCCCGTTGAAATATCGCTTCCCCATACAGAATACGCAATCGCAACATACTATATTATTGCCACCTCGGAAGCTTCCTCCAACCTGGCACGCTATGACGGAGTCAAGTACGGCTTGAGGAATGAAGGCAAGGATTTGATGGACATGTATGTTTCGACAAGGGCGCGCGGATTCGGAGCTGAGGTGAAAAGGAGGATCATGCTTGGCACATACGCCCTTTCCTCCGGCTATTATGATGCATATTACAAAAAGTCACAGCAGGTAAGGACACTTATCAAAAAGGATTTTGAAGATGCGTTCAGGACTGTCGATGTCCTCATAACACCGACGGCGCCCACCCCTGCGTTCAGGATCGGGGAGAAAACATCTGACCCGCTCCAGATGTACCTGTCCGATATCTTCACCATATCGGTGAACCTCGCCGGCGTACCGGCTCTCTCTGTTCCCTGCGGATTTACTTCCGGGAACCTTCCGGTCGGCCTCCAGATTATCGGGAAACATTTTGACGAGGAAGCTCTGTTCAGGATCGCCTATGCATATGAACAGGGGACGGAATGGCGAATGAGGAAACCGGCCTTATGAAATACGAAGCTGTCATCGGGCTTGAAGTACACGCTCAGATGCGTACCGATACGAAGATATTCTGCGGCTGCTCAACCCTGTTCGGCTCAGAGCCGAACAGCCAGACCTGTCCTGTCTGCATTGGCATGCCGGGCGTACTTCCCGTTCTGAATAAAAAAGCCCTCGGGTTTGCGATCAGAACCGGCCTGGCAACAGACTGCACCATATCCCCCTACAGCAGGTTCGCCAGAAAAAACTATTTCTACCCGGACCTTCCCAAGGGCTACCAGATAAGCCAGTACGAACTGCCGATCTGTGAACATGGACAGATAGAAATACTCGTCGACGGACAGGCCGGAAAAATCGGCATTACAAGAATCCATATGGAAGAGGACGCAGGGAAAAATATTCATGAAGGCACCGGGGATTTCAGTTTTGTCGACCTCAACAGGGCTGGCGTCCCGCTCATGGAAATCGTTTCGGAGCCTGACCTGAGAAGTCCGCAGGAAGCAGTCGCATATATGAAAAAACTTCGTACGATTCTCATATATCTCGGGGTATGTGATGGCAATATGGAGCAGGGATCGCTCAGATGTGATGCAAACATATCGGTGCGTCCTGTCGGCCGGCAGGAATTCGGGGTTAAAGTCGAAATAAAAAACCTGAATTCATTCCGTTTCGTTGAAAAAGCCCTCGAATATGAGATAAAACGACAGAGAAAAGTTATCGAAGAAGGCGGGAAGATCATCCAGGAGACGAGACTCTGGGATTCAGGCAGTGGGGTAACCGAATCCATGCGGGGCAAAGAGGAAGCCCACGATTACCGGTATTTCCCTGAACCTGACCTCGTACCCATGACAGTCGATCCGGCATGGATTAATGAGATACAATCTTCTCTTCCTGAATTGCCTGATGCGAAGCGGGAGCGCTTTGTCTCTGAATACGGTCTGCCCGAAGCAGACGCAGACCTGCTTACCTCGGAGAAACCTCTTTCCGAATGGTTTGAAGATGCGGTAAAAACCGGTGGGGGACCCAAGACTGTTGCAAACTGGATTATGGGCGACCTCATGAAACTGTTGAATGCCGAGAACAAAACTATAGAAGAATGTCCTCTGCAACCGCACCAGCTTGTCGATATGCTGAAACTCGTGGAGAATGGAACGATAAGCGGCAAGATAGCAAAGACTGTCTTTGAAGAAATATTCAGAACCGGCAAAAATGCAGGGGCTATTATTCAGGAACAAGGCCTGGTTCAAATCAGCGACGCCGGAGAGATAGAAAAAATCGTTGACGAGATCATTGCAAACCATGCAAAAGAAGCGGAGAGGTTCAAAGCCGGTGAAGAAAAACTTATGGGATTCTTTGTAGGTCAGGTCATGAAACTGACAAAAGGCAAGGCGAATCCGCAGGTCGTGAATGAGCTTTTGAAGAAGAACCTCTTGTCATAACCTTGATTTTATACTGACTTTTTCATTAATGTTAATAAGGTATTTCTTTGTCATTCCGGCTTGACCGGAATCTTTCCCTCTCCTTATTCTTAAGGGTAACCGCAAGATATTATGAAAGATTCCCGACAAGCGGGAATGAATGGAATAGTATTGAATGTATTTGTATAAATACCATTAGTAAACAACTGTCGTGTATGGAGAGATGTCCGAGCGGCCGAAGGAGCACGACTGGAAATCGTGTGTACGCTAAACCCGTACCGTGGGTTCAAATCCCACTCTCTCCGCCATTTTGTCTTTTTTCAGCCTGGGAGCGGCCCTCCGCAGCAGGGGGATGTGAACTCCGTCAGGTCCGGAAGGAAGCAGCGGTAAACATTTTTCCTGGGTGCCGGAGGGAGCCGCTTTCAGGCTGAAGGAAGACAAAAATAACAGCCATTGGTCAACAGTCATGAAAATTATTGACTATTGACCAGCGACCAATGACAACACATATGAGTTACATAGTCCTTGCAAGGAAATGGAGACCCCAGGAGTTTGAAGACCTCGTCGGTCAGGAACCTATAGTCCGTATTCTGCAAAACTCCCTCGAACAGAAAAGAATTGCGCACGGGTATCTCTTTTCCGGTCCGAGAGGAGTTGGAAAAACCTCAACCGCGCGTATACTCGCGAAAGCCCTCAACTGCAAGGAAGGACCTACGTCCGCTCCCTGCGGGACCTGTTCATTCTGCACCTCTATAACCAACGGCTCTTCCGTGGATGTTATGGAAATAGACGGTGCGTCGAATAACAGCGTGAATGATATCCGCGATCTCAGAGAACGGGTGAAGTATGTCCCTTCCGGCGGACGATATAAAGTCTATATTATCGACGAAACGCATATGCTCACTGACGCAGCGTTTAATGCCCTCCTGAAAACCCTTGAAGAGCCTCCACCCCATGTCGTCTTCGTGCTTGCGACCACGGCACCCAGAAAAATCCCCCTTACGGTTCTTTCGCGCTGCCAGCACCTGCCTTTCAAAAGGATCACGGTATCAAAAATCAGGGAGAGGCTGAAAAAAATCGCTGAGACAGAAGGCATCAGGATTTCCGCGACTGCGCTGGAAATGGTTGCACGGGCCGCTGACGGCAGTATGCGCGACTCTCTTACAATCCTCGACCAGATATCTTCGTTTTCGACTGACATCAGCGAAGCCGATATCCGTGACCTCCTTGGTATCACAGAGACCGGTCTTTTGGTGCAGACCGCGGAGGCGCTGCTGGAGGGGAAAAGAACAGACATTCTCAGGATCACCAGCGATCTTGCGGAAAAAGGCACTGATATCAGATCATTCATGAAGGAACTCATCCAGTTTTTCAGGGATCTTCTCGTCGCATGTGTCGTGAAAAACCCTGAGGAGATACTCGAACTCGGCAATGAAGAAATGCACATATTGAAAAAAATCATACGCAGCACCTCTGAAGACCGCCTCACCCTGGTGCTTGCCGAATTGCTCAAGGCAGAAGTGGAGATACGGAGCGCCACCTCTCCCCGCATCTCCCTTGAGATGTCACTCCTGAGGATCAGTTTCCTGAGCGATATGACGCCGGTAAAAACAATCCTGGAACATCTGGATTCCCTTCTGGCCCAGGAGCCGGAGAGAGAGGGAACAGGCGAACATCAGCAGCCGGAAGGCGATTATTCTCCCGCGAATGAGGTCCGGGAAGCCGTTGCTGAACATGATGCAGTGACCAGTGAGGAAAAGACAGACATTGAAGAAATACATACAGATACAGGAACCGGGGATTCAGATAATCGAGAAGAGATTGTACAGGAGGACATGCTCCTGACTGAAGAAATCTGGGAAAGGGCGCTCAAAAGAATGGCTGCCCCACTTGCCTCGAAGTTATTCATGGCTGAGCATACGCTCACCCGCGGCATGCTTGTGCTCACCCTGAACGGAGGAGACTCGGTCTTTGCAGATTCGATAAAGAAACAGGGTAAAAGCATAGCAGAAGTTTTCTCCGAGGAACTCGGGAGCAGGATTACTATTGAGATAGTGACGAAAAAGAAAAAAATAACCCGGCAAAAAGACCTGAAGAATGAAATCATGGCAGATCCGGAAATCAAATCGGTGCTTGAATTGTTCGATGGAAGGGTTGTTGATGTGATACCAGGAACAGACGAAAAGGACGAATAGTCAGGCAGCAGGAATAATGCAAAATTCCCTATGCATGTATTATCTTAACGGACACGGAGGAAAGTATGTCGAAAAAAATGCTTGGTGATCTCATGCGTCAGGCACAGAAGCTCCAGACTGAGATGGCAAAGATGCAGGAAGAGGCGAAAAAAAAGACCGTTGAAGCGACAGCGGGCGGCGGCATGGTGACCGCAGTTGCAAGCGGCGCAGGAGAGATCATTTCTCTCAAGATCGAGAAGGATGTCGTGAATCCGGAAGACGTAGAGATGCTGCAGGACCTCGTTATCGCGGCGGCGAACGAGGCTCTCCGCAGGGCGCAGGAAATGGTGCAGGGTGAAATGTCGAAACTCACCGGCGGTCTGCAGATGCCAGGGCTCGGAGATCTGGGCAAAATGTTTTAGGAACCCATGGAAGCATTCATTTCACCGGTTACTGAAGAAGAAATCAGGAAAGAGAAAATAAAGGCACAAACCCTCAGAAAAACACAATGGTGGAAGAGGAAGTGTTCGGCAGGGGCCTGTTATTTCTGCATGAAGCAAGTCCATCCCAAAGAATTGACCATGGAACATGTCGTTCCGCTCATTCGGGGCGGGAAATCTATAAAGGGGAATATCGTCCCTGCATGCAAGGAATGCAACACAAAAAAGAAATATCTCCTTCCCATTGAATGGGAAGACTACCTCAAAACTTTACAGAACGACCCCTGGAGCTGAAGGATGCCCCCTCAGACACTTCCCGATACAATACTGCATACGATCAATAAGTTCTCGATGCTGCTTGGCAGAGAAAGGGTGCTCGTCAGTCTTTCGGGAGGGCCTGATTCCGTATGCCTCCTCTCGGTTCTTTGTCATCTTAAAGAGAAACTGGCCCTCGAGATTCATGCCCTGTATGTTGATCATGGGATGAGACCGGAGGAGACCCCTTCTGAAATCGCCTTCTGTAAAAAATACTGCGGTACACTCTCTGTCCCATTCATGAAGAAGGGTGTTGAGGTGAGGGCCTTTGCCCGGGAGCAGGGGCTCAATATACAGGAAGCTGCGAGAGAACTCCGTTACAGGAAACTCGACGAAGCTGCCTTCGAGATAAAGGCAGATAAGATTGCAATGGCACATACGGCTGATGACCAGGTGGAGACTGTTCTGATGCGGTTTTTACGGGGTTCAGGCTCTGCAGGCCTTGCCGGTATTCCTCCGGTAAGAAAACATATCATCAGGCCCCTTATTGAAACAGCCAAGGTTGCTATAGAGCGATTTCTTGAGGAAAACCGCCTGGAGTATGTTATAGATTCTTCGAATCTGAAGAAAGACTACCTCAGAAACAGAATCAGGTTCTCCGTTGTCCCCCTGCTCAGGGAACTGAATCCCGACATTGCAGAAACCCTGTCGCATACTGCGGAAATTTTCAGGGAAGAAGAAAAATATTTTGAACTCATTGTAACCAAAGCGCTCATGAAAATGATATGCAGAAAGACGGACCTCTCGATCGAGCTTTTTCTCGCTCCCTTCGGGATTATGGATAAGGTCATCGTACGCAGGGTGCTGCGGAGAGCGCTTAACGAGACAAAAGGCCTCAGGAGCATAGGTTTTATCCATATCGAAGAAATCATTGAATTGGTGAAACAGGGGAACCCGGGTGACAGGGTCTATCTGCCGAAAGGGATACGGGCGATCAAAGGCTATGCAACGATGCTCCTCACCTCGGAGGTCCCCCAGCGGATCGGCAACTATGAATTGCCCGTTCCCGGAGAAATTGTCCTGAAGGAGGCAAAATCTGTTATCAAGGCATCACTCGTGGATGAAGGAAAAGGATTTGGCGACGGTAAAATGCAGATTGTGCTGGACGCGGACAAAACTAGAGAAACGCTTACCGTTCGCGCACGAGAGAACGGTGATTTTTTCTACCCTCTGGGATTCGGCAGAAAAAAGAAACTTCAGGATTATTTCGTCGATGCAAAAATTCCGAGGGATGAACGGGATATCATCCCCGTTGTTGCCTCAGGAGACGACATCGTCTGGATAGCAGGTTTCAGGGGTGATGACCGCTTCAGGGTAACCGACACGACAAAGCGGTTCCTGAAGCTGGAGTTCAAAAAAGCACTGTAAGAAGTTTATAGAAAGCCCAGACACATATTTTTTCGCATGCAATTGTTTGCTTACCGAAATATAATACTATCGGCAATTATTAAAATGTGCATAATACTATCAACATCGGCTGATCTGTCATTCCCGCTTGTCGGGAATCTTTCCTGCTTTGAAGAAAGATGCCGGACAAGCCGGCATGACACAGAGAAGGTACGCAATTCAGTGTCCACACTATTATGACAACCTTAATTTCTTGGTGTCAGTACTTATTAACAGTCTCATAATAGTCTGTACATTTTCGGCGTCATTCCCGCTCTACGAGTCGTAGACGAAGGCGTCCCGAATGCTTTCGGGACAATTTGACCGGAAAATGGATGCCCGACTGAGGACCTCGGGCATGACGGAGAAGGAAAAGAATCCATGGATACTACGAGACAGTACTTAAGTTCGAATGACAGACTGAGGAATGAGAGAAAGATTTTTTATATGGGAAAGGTTTCGCTATGGTAAGAGTGAGGTTTGCACCGAGTCCGACCGGACATCTCCATATTGGCGGGGCACGGACAGCGCTCTTTAACTGGCTTTTTGCACAACATAACAAGGGGTCTTTCATCCTGCGGATCGAAGATACCGACAGGACCCGTTCCACTGAAGAATATATCGCTTCGATTATGGAAGGCATGCAGTGGCTCAAGCTCAACTGGAACGAGGGGCCGTACAGGCAGACTGATAGGTTTGACCTCTACAGAAGCTATGCAGAAACCCTGGTGAAAGAAGGGAAGGCATACTATTGCTTCTGTTCACCCGAAGAACTCGAAACGAGGAGAAAAGAAGCGCTCGCCCAGGGCAGGTCGCCGAAATACGACGGCAGGTGCAGGGAAAGAAAAGATCCGGTTTCCGGGAGGAGTCCGGCAATACGATTTCTGATGCCGGCAGAGGGAGAGGCGGTTGTAGAAGATCTGATCAAAGGAAGGACAGTCTTCGAAAACAGCCAGCTCGATGACCTGATTATCTTCCGCTCTGACGGGACGCCGACATATAATTTCACTGTTGTTGTAGACGACGTGGACATGAAGATCACCCATGTCATCAGGGGGGACGACCACCTGAATAATACACCGAAGCAAATCCATATCTATAGGGCCCTCGGGTATGAGGTCCCGCTCTTTGCCCATCTCCCCATGATCCTCGGGGCAGATAAAACGAGGCTCAGCAAAAGGCATGGGGCGACATCCGTGATTGCGTACAGGGATATGGGGTATCTGCCTGAAGCCCTGGTCAATTATCTCGTCCGTCTCGGCTGGTCATACGGCGACCAGGAGGTTTTTTCGATGGATGAATTGACCGGGTATTTTTCTTTTGACCATGTGGGAAAGTCCGCTGCAGTGTTCAACCCTGAAAAACTCCTCTGGCTCAACAGTCATTATCTTATGCAGAAAACACCTGAAGAGCTTGTGGAACTGGTCATGCCTTTTCTTGTAAGCCAAAAGATCGTCGGAGAGGGAGAGCATCCCGACAGGCAATGGCTGGGCAAGGCCGCGCTTTCGCTGAGGGAACGTGCAAAGACCCTTGTTGAACTTGCGCATGGATTGCAGTTTTACCTTGCGGAAGATATAGGATACAACGAAAAGGCAAAAGCAAAATTCCTGAATGCCGGGACCCTTGCACACCTGAAGGGGATCAGGGAAGCGATTGAATCACTTGAAAATTTTACTGCAGCTGAGATAGAAAAGATATTTGTATCATACGCCGGGCTTCATGGCCTGAAGCTCGGCATGATTGCCCAGCCTGTGAGGGTTGCCATGACAGGCAAGACTGAAAGTCCAGGAATATTCGAAGTTCTCGAAATCCTGGGGAAGGCGAAAACTCTGCAACGGTTGGAAAGAGCGATAAAAACCATAGGGGAAGGATCATGAACGACTCCGGAGAAAAGAGAGACAAAGGGAAAGAGGCGGATCCGGCATCATCGGCTTCCGCGAAACCTTCTCATTTCATCACAGAGATTATCGAAGCGGATATCAACGCAAAAAAATACGACAGCCGTGTGCATACCCGCTTCCCTCCTGAACCGAACGGCTATCTCCATATCGGACATGCCAAGTCCATCTGCCTGAATTTTGGTACCGCTCAAGACTTCGGCGGCCTCTGTAATATGCGGTTCGATGATACGAATCCCACAAAAGAAGAAGTTGAATATGTCGAGTCAATACAGGAAGACGTCCGATGGATAGGGTTTGACTGGGATGACCGGCTCTTCTATGCATCGGATTATTTCGAGAAGCTTTATCAGTTCGCGGTACAACTCATTCATGCGGGCAACGCATATGTCTGTGACCTCAGTCCCCAGGAGATCAGAGAATACCGCGGCACGTTGACAGAGGCGGGAAGGGAGAGCCCCTACCGGAACCGCAGTGTTGAGGAAAACCTGAATCTCTTTGCACGTATGAGAGCGGGAGAATTTCCTGACGGCACGCGAACATTACGCGCGAAAATTGATATGGTTTCCGGGAACATTAATATGCGCGACCCGGTAATCTACCGGATACTCCATGCTTCCCACCACCGTACCGGTGATACATGGTGTATTTATCCGATGTACGATTATGCACATTGCCTGTCGGATTCCCTGGAAGGCATCACCCATTCTCTCTGCACCCTCGAATTCGAAGACCACAGACCGCTCTATGACTGGATCCTTGATATACTGGATGTATATCATCCCCGCCAGATCGAATTCGCCCGTCTGAACCTCACGTATACTGTCCTCAGCAAAAGGAAACTCATAGAATTGGTCGATGGGAACTATGTAAGCGGATGGGATGATCCGCGCATGCCAACAATCTCGGGGTTGCGAAGAAGGGGATATACTCCGGAATCGATACGGAATTTTTGCGACCGGATAGGGGTAGCCAAACGCGACAGCACAGTAGACATGGCGTTGCTTGAATATTGTCTACGGGAAGATCTCAATAAAAGCGCTCCACGGGTAATGGTCGTTTTGCAGCCCCTCCGGGTGGTTATTCTCAATTATCCGGAGGATGCAGAAGAAGAGCTGGACGCAATCAACAACCCCGAAGACCCCGGCATGGGGACGCGGAAAGTGCCATTCTCAAGAGTCCTCTATATCGAAAGGGATGACTTCCGTGAAGATCCGCCGAAGCAGTTTTACCGGCTTGCGCCAGGGCGTGAAGTGCGCCTGCGGTATGCATATTTCATAAAATGCGTCGGGATCGTAAAGGATGAAAAAACAGGGGAAGTCCTCGAAGTCCATTGCACCTATGACCCTGCAACCAGGGGCGGCGATGCTCCGGATGGCCGGAAGGTGAAATCAACCCTCCACTGGGTTTCCGCCTCTCATGCGCTTGAGATCGAGGTGCGGCTTTATGATCATCTCTTCACCAGTCCCGACCCTGCCGATATTGGAGAAGGCGCTGACTGGAAATCCGGTATCAATCCTGATTCACTGAAAGCGTTGAAATTCTGCCGGGCTGAACCGGGTCTGTCGGGATCAGCTCCGGGGAACCGGTTCCAGTTTGAGCGACAAGGGTATTTCTGTGTTGACCCCGATTCCACTCCTGATATGTTAGTATTGAATCGTACCGTTACCCTGCGTGACACGTGGGCCAAAATAGAAAAGTCACAGAAGGAGGGACGATGAGTTATATCACAGTGATTGGCGCAGGAAGCTGGGGAACAACACTTGCCTGTCTCCTCTCGGAGAAAGGGTTTGATGTCACCCTATGGGTGTTCGAAAAAGACCTTGCTGATGAGATCGGGCAGACACGATACAACAGCACCTACCTGCCCGGTGTCCTCATCTCCGATTCCCTCAGGATTTCGAATGATATCAAACAGGCAGTGCACAAAGCACGCTATGTCCTGAATGCCGTCCCCTCGCAGTTCACCAGGGCCGTGTTCAGTGAAGCAGCGCCGCATCTCATGGATGAAGCGATACTCATCAGCGTCTCAAAGGGGATCGAACGGGGCACTCTCCTCACGGTATCCTCTATCCTCCAGGAAATTTCCCGGCACCCTGTTGCGGTCCTGTCAGGGCCCAGTTTCGCGAAAGAGGTTATCAGAAAACTCCCGGCCGCTGTCACCCTTGCAATAGAGGACAAGAATGCGGGCTTTGTGCTCCAGGAACTGTTCAACACCAATGCCCTCCGTGTCTATACCCACGACGATATCGTCGGCGCAGAACTCGGGGGCGCGTTAAAAAATGTCATGGCCATCGCATCGGGGATTTGCGAGAGCCTGGGACTCGGCAACAATGCGCGGGCGTCTCTAATTACGCGGGGCCTCATAGAAATGACACGCCTTGGGGTTGCAATGGGAGCAAAAGAGAAGACATTTTCCGGCCTGAGCGGTATCGGCGACCTCGTGCTCACCTGCACAAGCCCTCTGTCGAGAAATTATACGGTCGGGATGAAACTCGGGCAGGGGATGAAGTTGAGAGAGATCCTCCAGCAGACAAAGAGTGTTGCGGAAGGGGTTGCAACCGCGGAATCGGCATATGAGTTATCCATGAAATACCATATCGAAATGCCGATCATTGAACAGGTCTACAGGATTCTCTATGAGGACAAAGACCCGGCACAAGCGGTGAAAGACCTCATGGAACGTTCTTTAAAATCTGAATTTTACGGATAATTGTGACATCTCGCCCTTCCGAAACAAAAATGCTACACCATAACGGTGATAACGCTGTGATGCAATTTTTCAAGCCAGCTAAACTCCCTCTGTTTCTGTATCAACCTTTTTGTGACTGGAATGTTTTTACTCAATTCATACATAAGGCTTCCGCTTCGTCTCCAGCCTCATCGGGATCACCCGTGATCTGGCTTGAAAAATCGAACCACAGCGTTAAGCAGATTATCTAATGGACAACACAACCATAAAAAAACTCCTTGAATCGGTTCAATCAGGCAGAGCAAGTGTTGAGCATGCGCTTAACCAGCTGAAACATCTTCCTTTCGAAGACCTCTCTTTTGCAAAGATTGACCACCACCGACACATGCGACAGGGGATTCCTGAAGTCATATTCGCCGAGGGGAAAAAAGTTCAGGATGTTGTGCGCATCGCGCGGTCGATGTACAGAAGCAGCAAACGGGTGCTCATCACAAAGGCTTCAAAAAGTATTTACACAAAACTTAAAATGAAGAATGCTGTTTTCCATCCATTGTCAAGAACTATAGCGGTACAGGGAGCAAAAGAACAGAACGGGCATATCCTCATCCTTTCTGCCGGCACGTCCGATATCCCGGTTGCCGAGGAGGCAGCCGTGACCGCCTCTTTCCTTGGCAGCAGGGCCGAGACTGTCTATGATGTCGGAGTGGCAGGGATACACCGGCTTATGGAAGCAAAGGATTCACTCCATTCCGCACGGGTTATCATTGTCGTTGCAGGGATGGAAGGGGCTCTTCCCTCTGTGGTCGGAGGAATCACCGACAAACCGATCATTGCAGTGCCGACATCTGTCGGGTATGGCACAAGTTTCGGCGGTCTCACCGCACTTCTTGCAATGCTCAATTCCTGTGTGCCGGGGATCGCAGTGATGAACATAGATAACGGGTTTGGAGCAGGCTGCCTTGCCCACAAAATAAACACTCTCTCTCCCGCCTGACGCCACCGGTAGTGTCAATCTTTATGTGTAAATTCTTTTAGGGGTTTCTTTCCCCATTGCTC
>JAVHLL010000024.1 GCA_031082155.1 Thermodesulfovibrionales bacterium
GCAATGGGGAAAGAAACCCCTAAAAGAATTTACACATAAAGATTGACACTACCAACAGGAAATCTCTTATTGACAATAAATATCCTGATTGATACCATTTTAACGATGAGTAAAAAAATGATTTTTATCGCTATTCCGGTTTTTCTTCTTTGGCTTTTCTCCGCGGTACCCATTTGTATTGCAGTAGAGGGAGACCCATGTGCAGACCCGGGGATAACAGTCAGGAACCTCTCCCTGGATGACAAGTGGTATAAGAGCCAGGAAGGGCAATGTATCTTACTAAAGCGGAATTATTCCTTTACAATTAAACCGAAAGAAAACATCGGAGTTTTCTCGGATATGGTTTGTGAAACGCAGTTTTGTCCTTCTTTGACCTACACAGATTATAAATTTTCTGATGAAAACGGCAATTGCAGGGTGAAAATTCTCCCCGGATGTGTACTCTCTGATATGTGATTTGTTCGTTAATTCACGGTCTTGTTTTTCTCATTGTCCTGCCCCTATCAGGCAGTTCTTGCTAACCAGTTGATATAACAGCATATTATTTAAGCAAAGCGTTTAGGTTTGACAAAAGCTTAAAAATATATTATAAATAATAAATATAATAAATAAAGCGCAAGAAGGAGAACCAGCCCATGAGCAGACCGTTTGTTACGATTCCGGTTGTAAATACACAGGTATGCAAAAACTGCAACTTCACGCTGGGCATTCATGATCTGGTACGCAATGTAACTGATCAGGGCAAGGATCCGTATGGCATGCCGGCGGTAATGGTACGGTGTCCAGTCTGTAAAACCATTATCGAATGGGAACCCCGCTGTAATTAAGACTCTCGCCGGGAGGCAGGGGCAGGAAATATCAGGCTGCCTCCCTTTAAAAACCCCCATAACCTATCAATCTAAAAAGAGAATTTTTAAAATGAACCTCTAACCCATAGTATCTATAGAATTCACGGATGAATACGGCGGACACAGTATTTTCGCTCATTCTCGGTCTACCGCCCTCTGAGGGAAATTCTGTTCCGATATATCTCCACAGAATTTAAATCCGCAAAAATACTGTGTCTGCTGTATTGCATGATCAATTTATAAATATATAGAGTCATATCTGTTTAAAATAAATATGTTGCCCTGCACGAACCATAAGGGCTGTAGCTCAATTTCCGAATCGAAATCACGGGTAACCTCGAGGAGACCGAAGACGGAGCGGAGGTCTCAGCTTTCAATACTCCACTCACATTGAAGTCAGAGAAAGGTTCGTAGAGAAACAGTGGGAGTTTAGATCGATTCGGAAATTGGGCTGCAGCCCTATGCCTGATTATTTTGGATAGGCCTGAATTGAGTGAGAACAAAAGACTCATAAATCAGATTAGGACGGGACAGGTTTTGTGTCCCTGAAAATGCATGAATGATTCTGGAAAAAACTGACCGGTCATGCACGTTTCATTTTGTCGGAGGGCATTTGATCCCTTCAAATGCGTGTACTATGCTCTTTTCCCTTTCAAGCCTTTTTTCAGGACAGGGTATTTTCTGAAAGTCCCTCATCTTTTCCATGGCCTGTCCGCGGGTAAAGAGATCGTGTATTGATTCGCCGATAAGAGTTCCTTTCAGGACGTCGATAATCTTCGCATTCTCTCCATCCGTTACCATGGCGTAGGGCATCTGGAAATCGTTCACTGCACGGGCAAATGCTGTAACATAACGTACCCAGGATTCAATATCCGATGAGGAACATTTTATGGCGAGAAAGTTCACTCCTGAGAGCGTGAGGACCATGTCCATACTGACTTTTGCCTGACCAGCCCTCAGTTGCAGTGTGAACTCGGGATCAACAGTAATGTCTCCGGGTTCATATTTTTTCTCCTCAATAAGCACGTCCCAGACAAACTGTTTCACCCCTTTGAGTTTCAGAGACTCAAGGTGATCTTCTTCCGTGATTTTCTTTTTTACCTGTTTTGCTCTCTCTTCCATAATAATTGCTCCAGTATCTGTTTTTTCAATAGTTTAAATGAATCATTACGATGTCTGCAATTGAATAGTACTGTGTTCCACGTGGAACAACCGGCACCCTTCATTTACAACACATAAACCGTGTTAAAATATCAGGATGTCCGAAAAGAGATTGATAATTGAAGGCGCCAGGCAGAATAACCTGAAAAATATCAACCTCGCCCTCCCCCATAATAAAGTAATAGCCATAACAGGACTGTCTGGCTCCGGGAAATCTTCGTTAGCCTTTGATACGGTATTTGCCGAGGGCCAATGGAGGTTCATAGAGTCTCTTTCAACCTATGCGCGCCTGTTTCTTGAAAAACTCGACAGGCCTGAAGTTGATGCGATCTATAATATCCGACCTGCCATAGCCCTTGAGCAGAAAAACCCGGTTCGGGGGTCACGTTCTACGGTCGGTACGCTCACAGAGATTTATGACCTATTCAGGCTTTTGTATGCCAAAATAGCCACTCCTTTCTGTCCGAATTGCGGAAAAGAGGTCAGAAAGTGGGAACCGTCCCTTATAGCCGCCGAACTTATTGAAAACCATTCAGGAGAAAAAGCAATTATCCTTTTCGAAACAGATGAAACTATAGCTGACCTGAAAAACAGGGGGTATCAGAGAATCTGGTTGAATAATGAAGTCATTGATCTCGAATCAACCCGGCGGGAAGCGGGAAGGCAGGAAGGCCATACCACCGTTGTTCTCGACAGGCTTATTCTCAGGGACGATCCGAGACTTTCCGATTCGCTTGAAATGGCATGGAAGGAAGGGAAAGGTAATGTCAGGGTAATCCTGATCGGGGAGGACCAGAGGAGCAATGCCCTGAGCTTTTCGGCTGAGAATGCCTGTGAAGCATGTAATATCACAATACCTACCGCGTTTCCGATTCTTTTTTCGTTCAATCATCCTGTCGGGGCATGTCCCGAATGCAAAGGCTTCGGCAACATCCTGAGATATGATGAAGCTCTTGTGATTCCTGACAAGAGTCTTCCGCTCGCAAAGGGAGCAGTAGACCCATGGAACAAGCCGGCATATCGGTGGTGGAAACAGCAGATAGTAAAAAATGCCCCATCTGGTGGACTCGATATCAACAAACGGTACGCTGATTTCTCTGAAAAGGAGAAAACGTTATTATATAAGGGCGGGGACGGCTTTTACGGAATCAATGATTTTTTTGAAGACCTGGAAAGCAGGAGATACAAGCTCCATGTGAGGGTTTTCCTCAGCCGCTACAGAAACCCGCTTGAATGTCCCCTCTGCAACGGCAAAAGACTGAACAAAGAGGCGCTCGCGTACAAGCTTTCAGGTCTTGATATTGCGGAGATCTGTATGATGCCGGTCACTGAAACACTCAAATTTTTCCATGACCTCGACATCTCGCCATTCCAGAGGGATATGGCAAAAGAGATCCTTCGGCAGATAACCTCGAAGCTCGGTTTCCTCAAGAAGGTCGGCACCGGGTATCTAAATCTCAGCCGCGATGGGAGAACGCTTTCCGGGGGAGAATATCAGAGGGTCAATCTGGCGAATCAGATAGGGTCATTTTTGACAGGCATCCTCTATGTTCTCGATGAACCTACAATAGGACTCCATCCAAGAGATACCGACATTATAGCCGGCATCATGTCTGACCTCGCGGGACTTGGCAACACTGTCCTCGTCGTAGAGCACGACAAAAAGATTATCGCTTCTGCAGACTGGATTGTAGAGCTTGGCCCTGGCGGGGGCCAGATGGGTGGAGAAACCGTATTTGCAGGATCGAAAGACGAGTTTCTGAAATCAAATACGCTTACCGCCCGTTATTTGAAGGGAATTGAAAAGATCAGCCCGCCCGTGAGACCTCCTGGACATAGCAACAGGATGCAGGAAGTGACGAGGCTTGTACTCCGGGGTGCTTCAGGCAACAATCTGCAGTTAGTTGATCTCTCAATACCATTGGTCACCCTGACTGCGGTAACCGGCGTTTCAGGTTCCGGAAAGAGCAGTCTCGTAGTAGAGACGCTGTACCGGGCGCTTGCGAAAGAATTCAGGACAGAACTGAGTTTTCCTCTTCCCTATATGAGGATTGAAGGGAAGGAGCATATCAAAGGCGTCAAGCTTATTGCGCAGACGCCGATAGGTCGAAGTCCGCGCTCAAACCCTGTAACATACCTCAAGATTTTCGACGTGATCAGAAAGCTTTTCACAGAAGAGAGGGAAGCTCGGGCATATGGATATGGACCGGGGTTTTTTTCGTTTAACGTGTCAGGAGGCAGATGCGAAGCGTGCAAGGGCGCGGGATACCAGAAGATGGAGATGTACTTTTTCGAGGACCTCTATATAACCTGCGAGGAATGCAACGGGAAGAGATACAAGCCGGAAGCCCTGCGTGTTGCCTACCGCGGCAGGAATATTCATGATATCCTCGCCATGACCGTTGACGAAGCCATCACATTGTTTGATGATTCGTCCAAGATAAGGGGCAAATTATTGCTCATGCAGGAGGTCGGCCTGGGTTATCTCAGGCTGGGTCAGCCGGCCACTACGCTTTCCGGAGGGGAAGCGCAGAGGCTCAAGATCTGCGCTGAAATGATCAATCTTCCCTCAACGGCAGTCAAGGGAAAGGGAGGAGCACTTGCAAAAGGATTCTTGTATATCCTTGATGAGCCAACGATCGGGCTCCATTTCAGGGATGTCGAAGCCCTCATGGGTGTCCTTCAGCGGCTCGTTGCCTCTGGTAATACTGTGCTTGTGATAGAACATAACCTCGATGTAATAAGGGCGTCAGACTGGATTATTGACCTGGGGCCAGAAGGAGGAGAGAGGGGCGGCAGGATAATTTTTGCAGGCACACCCGAAGACATAGTAAAATCGAAAGAGTCGTATACCGGCAGGTATCTCAGGGAGTATAATTCGCATGGGTAGAAGACTATCCAGGATTATTTATAGCGAACTTTGTTCTAATGGTTGTCATTATCCAGCTTGACCGGATTATCTAGTTCTTTTTCCAATAAGTTTTGATATTGGATTCCCCAGTCAAGCCGGGGAATGACAGAGAAATATCTTTGGGGTAATCTCTAATTTATATAATGATAGAGGGGTGTTTTGAATATTCTGGAACGGTTGCAGCGCGAATGAGAAAAATACTGTATCTCATTTTTGTTTTCCTCATAATTTTCGGGTGCAGGCACAAATCCCCTGAGAACGGGAAACAGGCGGTGAAAACGGTATCTGATGAGCCTGCATACGGCGATGCGCTGGTAGCAGGCTCGATCGGAGAACCGAGTATCCTGATCCCCATGCTTGCAGGCGACAGCGCTTCTCATGACGTTGCCGGCCTTATCTTCAATGGCCTCGTGAAGTATGATACCGACCTCAGCGTCATTGGTGATCTCGCGGAGTCGTGGGATATTTCACCTGACGGACTTGTCATCACCTTTCATCTGAGAAAAGGGGTAAGGTGGTTCGACGGAGTTGAGTTCACTGCAGAAGATATCATGTTCGGTTACAAAACCATTATTAATGAGAAGACGCCGACAGCATATCAGGAGGATTATCTGCAGGTGAAGAAAGCAGAAGTGCCGGATCCCTACACATTCAGGGTTACCTACCGGAAACCCTTTGCGCCGGCGCTCACGTCATGGGGAAACCTGGTGGTTCTGCCGAAACATCTGCTAGAAGGCAAGAACATTACGAAAACAGATTTCGGCAGAGACCCCGTGGGGCTGGGTCGCTATAAGCTTCGCACGTGGACACCGGGGCAGGACGTAATTCTCGAATCGAACAGGGACTATTTTCAGGGAAGGCCCTATATCGACCGATACATCTACAAGATCATACCCGACCCGGCAACCATGTTTCTTGAGCTCAAGGCAGGGGGAATAGATTACATGGGCCTGACGCCGATTCAGTATACAAAGCAGACAGATACCAGCTATTTCAGCAAGAATTTTCAGAAATTCCGCTACCCCGTATTTGCCTATACCTATATGGGATTTAATCTCAGACATCCGTTCTTTCAGGACAAACGGGTAAGGCAGGCGATTGCGTATGCAACAGACAAAAAGGAGATTGTTGATGTTGTCCTTTTCGGTCTCGGCAAACCTGCAACAGGCCCTTATGTGCCTGATACCTGGCCCTACAACCCCAAGGTAAGAACATACGGATATGATCTTGAGAAAGCAAAGATATTGCTCAAAGAAGCCGGCTGGAAGGATACGAACGGAGACGGTGTCCTCGACAAAGACGGGAGCCCGTTTGTGTTCACCATCCTTACCAACATGGGGAACAGCCTCAGAATGAATACCGCTACGATTATTCAATGGAGGCTCGCCAAAATAGGAATAAAGGTGGATATCAGGGTGCTTGAATGGAGCACGTTCATTAACGAATTCATTGATAAACGGCGGTTCCAGGCGGTCATACTCGGCTGGAGCATAGGCCTTGACCCCGACCAGTACGATATATGGCATTCCAGTAAGACAAAAGAGAAAGAGTTTAATTTTATCGGGTATAAGAATCCGGAGGTTGATACGCTTCTGGAGCAAGGGAGGCGGACGTTTGACACAGAGGAAAGGAAGAAGGCATATTTCAAAATCCAGGAAATCCTTGCCGAAGAGTTGCCGTATATCTTCCTTTATGTGCCGGATGCAACCCCTATTGTGCATGCGCGTTTCAGGGGAATAAAGCCCTCTCCTATAGGAATAAGCTATAACCTACATAGATGGTATGTGCCAAAGGGGCTGCAGAGGCATGCTGCCATGGAACCATAGATGATACCGTATCTTGCGAAGCGGCTCCTCGAAATGATCCCCACACTGCTGGGCATCACGATCCTCTCGTTCCTGATTATCCACCTCGCTCCGGGGAAGCCGACAGATGTGCTTACCGAAATGAACCCCAAGATTACGCCTGAAGCGCGGGAGCGCCTTGAAAAATACTACGGGCTTGACAAACCAGTATACACTCAATATGGATTATGGCTCAAAAGAGTTGTGAAATTTGATTTCGGAGAATCGTTCTCGACTGACAGAAGACCGGTCATTGCAAAAATATGGGACACCAAGCAGCCGTTGGTGGAGAGGAGGCTCTTCATCACCTTTGTCATTAACGCGTTTTCGATGCTCCTGATCTTTCTGATCGCCATACCAATCGGGGTGTTCTCTGCCACCCACCAGGGCTTGTTCTCCGACAAGGTTACAACGGTTACGGTTTTCATCGGATTTGCCACGCCCGCCTTCTGGCTTGCCCTTCTCCTGATGATGCTCTTCGGCATCCACCTCGGATGGCTGCCGATATCAGGATTGAAATCCATGGACTACGATACCCTGTCGGTTTTCGGAAAGATATGGGACAGGGCAGAGCATCTCATCTTGCCGGTGTTCATCTCTTCTTTTGGTGGGCTGGCCGGGCTTTCACGGTTCATGAGGGGCAGCATGCTCGAAGTGATACGGCAGGATTATATTACTGTTGCAAGGGCCAAAGGGCTGCACGAAAGAAGGGTCGTATACCATCATGCATTGCGCAATGCCCTGCTCCCTATAATCACTCTGCTCGGCCTTGCGGTTCCCGGTCTCATAGGCGGCAGCGTAATCTTCGAAAATATTTTTAGCATACCGGGAATGGGGCAGCTTTTCTATATGAGTGTGATGACCAGAGACTATCCCCTCGTAATGGGTATCCTCACTATAGGCGCCTTCCTGACGCTGCTGGGGAATCTTCTCGCTGATATCGGGTATATGCTTACGGACCCGCGGATAAGGGCGAGATGAACGGCGGAATGAAAAAATCACCCCTGAAGATTTACTGGAAAAGGCTCAGGCAGAATAAGCTGGCCTTCACCGGCGGCGTGATGGTGCTGGTCCTCTTCCTTGTCGCGGCTTTTGCGTCGATATTCTCTCCCTATGACCCGAACGAAATCGACAGGCACAATATCCTGAATCCCCCAAGCCTTACTCATCCGCTCGGTACCGATGAACTCGGCAGAGACATCATGAGCAGAATGGTATGGGGTTCCCGCATTTCCCTTGCCGTAGGATTTGTGGCAGTAGGCATCGCTACCCTGATAGGCATCCTGCTCGGTTCACTTGCAGGGTATTATGGAGGCTGGGCCGAGAGAATCATCATGCGGTTTATCGATATTATGCTTTCGATCCCCACATTTTTTCTGATCCTCGCAGTTATTGCATTCATAGGCCCCAGCATCTGGAATATCATGGTAATCATAGGGCTCACCTCCTGGATGGGTGTGGCGCGTCTTGTGAGAGCAGAGTTCCTCACCCTGAAGGAGAGAGAATATGTCCTCGCTGCGAGGGCGCTCGGCGTGAGCGACCTGATGATCATTCTGAAACATATCATGGTCAACAGCCTGGCCCCGGTATTTGTCTCCGCGATTCTCGGTGTGGCGAGCGCCATCCTTGTAGAATCAGCTTTGAGTTTCCTGGGGTTGGGCGTACAGCCGCCGACCCCGAGCTGGGGGAATATCCTTACGTCGGGCAAGGATAACATCGAGATTGCATGGTGGCTTTCGGTATTCCCGGGACTGGCGATCCTGATAACCGTGATGAGTTACAACCTGTTCGGCGAAGGGCTAAGGGATGCGATCGACCCCAGATTGTGGGGGACCGGGGAGTCGTAGGTTGCCGACTATTTAAAGGACATTCTTGTAGTGCTCCATTACCTCATCTCTTGTGAGAACCGTATCGAGCTTGTATCCAAGTGCCTCAACAGCCTCCCGGCCTCCTTCCTGCCTGTCGATGAGGGCGATCACTTTTCTTATCTCGAGGCCTGCTTCTTTCACTCTCGTGATAGCCTCGATGGTTGATTTGCCTGTGGTGATGACATCATCAATAATCACAACCTTATCTCCCGATGATATATTCCCTTCAATCCACATCATGGTCCCGTGGGATTTCGGGCTCTTCCGGACGACAAACGCCGCGATAGGTTTGCCTTTGAGATATGAGGTATACGAAACTGCATTCGCGATAGGGTCGGCTCCGAGAGTGAGCCCGCCTACGCCCTGAATATCGAGGTCCTGGATGATTTCAAATACGGTATTTCCTATCAGGTACATACCTTCCGGATGGAGGGTCACTGCCTTGCAGTTGAAGTAATAGTTGCTCATCCTGCCGGATACCAGCTTGAACACGGGCTCCTCGCTGTATTTAAATGCCTTTTCTATGATGAGTTCAATCAGCCGTTCTTTCATGATTCACTCCCAAAAAATTTCAGGTTGTTTCAGTTCTGAAAATATGCAAAAAATCTGCGACCCTTGCAACGCCGATACCTTCAAAGTCCTTCAACGAAAGAAGATGTTTATCACCTGTTACAATCAGATCTGAATTGCACACTCTGGCGCATTCAAGAATTCTGTTATCAGGCATATCTTTCAAAAGTGTAATACGAATATCAGGCTTCATTACTGTCGCAACCCTGCTGATATATTTAAGCAGTTCAACAATATTTTTTTCTTCCCACAGAAATTTGTCTCTCAGCTTCCTGGCAAGTTCTGTGAGCATCGATACCGATGTGAAAAGTTCTACTTTTCCTCTGACTGCCAGCAGCAGGGCGGTTTCCTCCTTGCTGTGGGGAGAGGTGAATGCCGAAATATACCCATTAGTATCAAAAACAAGGCGAAGCATTAACGGCCTTCAAAAACAAGCTTTTCAATATCTTTTTCCGTCAATTTCATCTCTTTCGCTTTTTTGAACCCATATCGCTGCAGAGTGAAGAATTCCTCTTCGAGTTTATCCTGCCTGTAGAGGCGAAACATCTCCCTGAAAAGCTGACTTTTTGTCTCCCCCTTTGCTTTTGCGAGACTCTCGTATTCCCGGGCAATATCAGGGGGAAGAGAGACAGTCATTGCCACGCGTTTTCTCGTCGGCATATCAAACACCTCCTATGGTATTACCATATAATACCACAGAATGAATGAAACCTGAAACAGATTGTGCGATCTTTCAGGAAATGAGAACCCTCAGGGTAAAAACGCTCTTTGCGTTCGACCCGAATTTTGTAGAATTCCAGTGAACGTGGGATAGACGGTCTTGGGTTATTCCCGCAGTTGTCCTGAAGCGGTAAGGCTGTTTAGACAATTGGCCTGCTTTCAGGCATCGACTGAACTATGATAGTCTATAGACAAATTAATCGGGAGTTAAGAATGAATAAGAATGATATATTGCGAACATTACGGTACGCTCTGAATATTAACGATTCAACAATGATCGGAATATTCAAACTGACTGATCATGAAATTGAACAATCCACTTTAACCGACCTTCTTAAAAAGGAAGACGAAGAAGGCTTTGTTCTTTGCCGTGATGATGTTTTGGGGTATTTTTTGGACGGATTAATTTTACAGAAAAGAGGCAGGAAAGAAGTGAAACCGGGTGAGACAAGAGAATCAGACTCACGGCTGACAAATAATACCATATTGAAAAAACTGAGAATTGCCCTGGAGTTGAAAGAGGATGATATGCTCGCGATATTAAAACTGGGCGATGTCTACCTATCAAAATCTGAACTCACGGCATTATTTAGAAAAGAAGGGAATAAAAACTACAAAGAATGCGGTGATCAGTTTCTCAGGAAATTCCTGAAAGGCCTTTCCCTTCGTTATAGAACTTGATAGCTGCTCGGAAAATAATTGTATCTGATAAAATAATCGGGCCCGTGATTCTTATGAACCACAGGCCCTTTGGTTAAGTTTCCGCAACCGAGGACTCAGCCTCTTTTTTTAAATTACTCTATGGCTCAATGAAAGTCAATAGGAGATCCATAAGAGTCACGAACGGCAAGTCTCTTTTTTAATCGTGTTCCAAATTAGTATAAATGACAGGAGATGAGCCTTCCGGAGATTTCTCTCAACCCAGGAATTACTTTATCGCATGGCTCGAATTTTTTCGGGCACCGGGGATGGAACGGGCATCCGGAAGGGATCGCTATCGGGCTCGGCACATCGGCGTCAAGGCGATGAGTCATCTGTTCAGCCTCTGATGAGCCTGAGAAGCCATACTCCTCGCCTCGCACCCTGAGCTTTGGGGCGGATGAGAGCAGCAGGTTCGTATACGGATGCATTGGTTTTCTGAACAGTTCCTCGGTCTTTGCGTGCTCAACAATTTTCCCGAGATACATCACCGCGATCTCGTCACTGAAGTACTGGACTACCCGAAGGTCGTGGCTGATAAACAGGAAAGAAATATTCGATTGTTTCTGGAGCTGCTGGAGGATGTTCAGTATCTGTGCCTGTATCGATACGTCAAGTGCGGAGAGCGGCTCATCGGCAACGATCAGCTTCGGAGATACGGCAAGCGCCCGTGCGATACATATCCTCTGCCTCTGGCCGCCGCTGAATTCGTGGGGATAGCGGGTGAGGACATCGTCATCGAGGCCGACGCTCTTGAGAAGGTCAGTGACTTTATCCCTGATTTCGGATCTTTTCACAATATGATGAACCTTCAATGGTTCAGATACGGTGTCCAGAACGGTCATCCTCGGGTTCAGCGAGGCAAAGGGGTCCTGGAAGATTATCTGGACCGATTTCCTGAAGGCCTTTAAAGAGTCTTTTCTCAGCTCCTGTATTTCCCTGCCCTGAAAGGAGATATTCCCTGAAGTGGGAGGCAATAACCGGAGGATAAGCCGGGCCACAGTGGACTTTCCCGATCCACTTTCGCCTACAAGTGCAAATACGCTCCCCTCGTTTACCGAAAAGGTTACTCCGTCGACAGCTCTGAGCAGTTCCTGCTCAGCAAAAAGCTTCCTTTTGACCGGGAAATGTTTCTTAAGGTCAACAATATCTAGGAAACCCACTCAATCTCCTCCGACCGGATGCACCGGGCAAAATGGCCCTGCCTGATCTCTCTCAGCGCCGGTTCTTCCCTGGTGCATTCCGGGAGCATATAGGTGCATCTGTCAGAAAACTTGCATCCCGGAGGAAGTCTGTCTGGTCTTGGTACAGTGCCCGGGATTGGTTTCAATGCAAGCCCCCTCCTTTTCGGAAGCGACTCCAGAAGCCCTATTGCATAAGGATGCTTTGGGTCTGCGAGAAGGTCCCGGACGCTTGAAAGCTCCACAATCCTGCCTGCATACATAATCGCGGCCTGCTCCGCATTTTCGGCGATCACCCCAATATCATGAGTTATCAGCAGCATGGCCATTTTTCTCTGTTCCCTGAGTGTTCTGAGCAGCTCCAGTATCTGAGCCTGTATCGTCACGTCAAGGGCTGTTGTCGGTTCGTCGGCAATAAGGAGCGAGGGATTGCAGGCAATTGCCATTGCGATCATGACTCTCTGCCTCATGCCGCCGGACATCTGATGGGGATATTCCCGGATCCTGATTTCGGGTGAGGGAATTTTTACTGCCCGGAGCAACGCAACAGTTTGTGAGAAGGCTTCTTTATTGGTGACACCCATGTGAGTGGTGAGGACCTCTGCGATCTGGTACCCGATGGTCAGAACCGGATTGAGCGAGGTCATGGGTTCCTGAAAGATCATCGAAATCTCTTTTCCCCTCAGCTTTCTCATCGATTCCCTGTCAAGACCGAGCAGGTTATTCTTCTGAAAAATGATTTTCCCTTCCGCGTAGGCATTATGAGGGAGGATTCCCATGACGGCATGTGCAGTGAGGCTTTTCCCGCATCCACTCTCTCCAACAAGGCCGAAGACCTGTGCTTCTTCAATCGTGAAATCGAGGGAAGAAACTACCTTAACTGGCTTATTCGAAGACCTGAAGGATATTTCAAGGTCCCTTACTTCAAGGAGGGACACCGCGGGTTATTTTACCTCTTTTTTTAGAAGCTTCAGATATGCATCCGCTTCTTTCAGATTGGGGTTCTGTTCCAGGGCCTTCTCCCATTCCTCGAATGCCAGGCCCGTGAGTCCTTTCATGTAATAGCTCAGGCCGAGCTGAACCCATGCAGGACCATAATGCTTATTGATTTCCTTTGCCTTTACGAAATACGGAATGGCTTCATCAACCAGACCCTTGTTTCTCAGCGCAATGCCGAGCTTGGTATGGACATCGGGAAGGCGGGCGAACATCTTGATGGCTTTTCTATATTCTTCTATTGCCTCATCATTCATCCCGAACTCGAGATAGATGTTGCCGACTTTATAATGTTCGTTGGCGATTTTCCCGGCGATGAAAGGGTCCATTGCAGTAGGCGTAGGATGGGCGACCTGGGCCGCGTGGGAAAAGACCTCCTGGCCTTTCTTGAATTCTCCCATGTTGTTGTAAGTGATCGCGAGGTTCAGTGAGGCTTCCGTGTAGTTCGGATTCAGTTCGAGAGCCTTTTTGAAATATTCCGAAGCACCCTTGAGATCACCCCTGTGATGTGCGATGATGCCGAGTTTGTTGTGCACATCGGCATAATGGGGGTGGGTGCTGACGATATTTTTCAAAAGGGGTTCGGCTTCCGGGTATTTACCGGCATCGAAAAGTTCTATCGCGCGTTCGTATATATCCTGTAGTTCCATTAGATTATGAAGTATAGGGAGTAAAAGAATTGTTTGTCAAGGGATCCGGGAGATGATTGTCAAACTCCCGGATATCCTGTAAGGTGTATAGTATGCGTACGATTTTCAAGTATCTTAAATTTGGCACCTTTCTGCTTCAAAAAAAGCTGATCACTGAGATGGACATCATCAATGCGCGGTTTTTGCAAGTCAAGAACAACCGCAGGATTGGAGAAATCGCGAAAACGAAAGGCTGGCTCACTGATAACGACATCCACCGTATTGTGATCATTCAGGAGGATACCTATGAAAAATTCGGCGTGATCGCTGTCGGGGAGAAGTTTCTCTCGCGGGCGCAGGTTGAGATACTCCTGCAAGAACAGAAAGATTCTTACCTCTATTTCGGTGAGGCGCTCGTGAAAATAGGGATTATTACTGAAGCACAGCTCATAGAGGAACTCAAGGAATTTAACCGCCTGAAGCTTGAAGCATCAGATTAACCTTCCCCTTTTATTCTTTTCTCCCCCGGTGTATTGCGACTATTCCACCAGCCAGATGTCTGTAGCCGACATCCTTCCATCCTGCCGATTCAATTGTCCTGCAGAGTTCGCGGGGGGAGGGGAAATCTTTGATCGTCTTGCCCAGATACCGGTATGCGTCGGGGTCTGATCCGAGAAGGAGAGAGACAAGCGGTACGAACTTTAAAAGGTAGAAAGAATAAATTTTTCTGAAGAATGCATTCGCGGGCTGGCTGAATTCAAGGCAGACAAAGCAGCCTCCAGGCCTGGTCACGCGGTAGAATTCCTGCAATGCCTTGTGCCTGTTGTTGATGTTTCTCAGGCCGAAGGTGATTGTGACCGCGTTGAATTCTTCATCACTATACGGAAGTTGTTCGGCATCTGCTTCACGGAAGGTGAGGCGGTCGTTCAGTCCTGCCTGTGTGCTTTTTTTCTCTGCAATCTCGAGAAGCCGGGGGGAGAAATCAACGCCATGAACCCGGACATTTCCCCCCCAGAATTTGCATAGCTCGATTGCCATGTCTCCCGATCCCGTACATACATCGAGGATCTTCTCGCAACGCACTCTGCCGGTCTCCTCTGCAACTTTTTTCCGCCACCGGATATCAAGCCCGAGGCTGAGCAGATGATTGAGCAAGTCATACCGCGGGGCGATCCGGGAAAACATCCGTGACACTTTGCCCGCATTCCGTTCTTCGTGATCAACGTAGTTGTCTGATGCTATTTTAACAGGGTCTTTTTTCTGAGTTTTGCACAATGACATGTTTTTTTCTTCCCACTCATTAGCTTTTTCAGACTCTCAAGAATGATCTTCCCGACATTGAGCGCTTCCTGATAGAAGATATCCTTTAATTCGGAATGGCTCCAGTCGGGACCGATTCCCTCAGCCCTGTTGACGACAAGATATATGCCGGTGTAACATGCCCCGATTTCCCGCGCGAGATACACTTCGGGACAAAGCGTCTGGCCGATGACATCTGCACCGAATAACCCGATCATCTTAACTTCTGCCCTGCTTTCGAAATGCCGGCCGTCAGTCACCGCATACACTCCGCCATGAATTTTCCGGTCAGGGAAGAGTCCTGCGGCGGTTCGGGCAAGGACTCCGGAGAGGTACGGACAGATGGGGTCCCGCATGATGAGCAGATAGTTGTCTGAAAGGTGTACGTCCTTGCGCATCGAAAGGTCTATATAGTCATCCGGGATGAAGAAATCGCATAGTCCGAAATCTCTTGCGACGGAGCCGACCCCTCCCTCTGCAAGGATGGTTTTGACGCCCGCCTTCTCCAGTACCCAAAAGACCTGCCGGGATGCATCTGCACGCTTTACCCCGGCTCGCCAACCGTGCATTTTCACGGTAAGCACCAGTTCTCCCTGGACCGAGAAAAGCTTGAACTTGGGGCTGTCTCCGAAGGGTGTCGAAAAAACCTGTTGCCCCAGCACCTTTACTCCCGGCATCTGCAGCTCCTCGGGAAACCGGATCGAGAAGGTGCCTGAGCCGCCGATAAAGGCTATCTTGGCTTTCGGAATGTGCTGCTTTTTCATCAATTATCTTAACTCGTGGTTTAAACGTGCCAATCGTTTTTATATTTTTTGTCGTCATTCCCGCTTGTCGGGAATCTTTCTTCTTTCAACCTTTCGATGAGAGATTCCGGACAAGCCGGAATGACATTGAGACCCTCTTAGGAGTCTGGGAATAACTTTTATTCATAAACCCTCAGTATATTGAATTCCGTATCTCTCTGTGCCGGTATTTTACCCGCTTTTTTCATAAGATCAACCATCTCTTCAACGGTGATCCTATGGGATATACCGGCAGCACGGACCACATTTTCTTCTATCATGATGCTGCCGAGATCATTTGCGCCGAAAGAAAGACAGAGTTGTCCTATATCCTTTCCCTGGGTGACCCAGGAACCCTGGACATTCGAAAAATTATCGAGAAAGAGGCGGCTTATCGCAAGAGTTCGTAGATATTCAAGGGAAGACACCGGTTTTCCTCCAAGGGGCGTATTCCCGGGCTGGAACGTCCACGGGATAAAGGACATGAACCCGCCTGTCCTGTCCTGAAGGTCACGGATTTTCTGGAGATGAAGAATCCGCTCCCCGACCGTTTCCACCGTGCCGAACATCATGGTCGCTGTCGTCCTGAGATTCAGCCTGTGGGCTTCTTCCATTACCTCCAGCCATTGTGAGGACGAGATCTTCTTCGGGCTGATCTTCTGCCTGACCCTGTCGACCAGCACCTCGGCGCCGCCACCCGGAAGAGAGTCGAGTCCTGCATTGACAAGCGCCTTTAATGTCTCTTCCAGGGTTATCCCCGATGACTCTGCGATATACACTATCTCCGGCGGAGAGAGGCTGTGTATTCTGATATTGAATTTATCTTTTATCCCTGAAAACATTTTCGTGTAATATTCAATCGTCAGATCAGGGTTTATCCCTCCCTGAAGCATCACCTGGGTACCGGAGAGCTGAACAGTCTCTTCGATCTTCTTTTCGATCTCTTCCCCGCTCAGCACATAGGCCTCGGGATGACCCTTCGGCCTGTAGAACGCACAGAAAGAACACTGGTTCCTGCAGATATTTGTGTAGTTTATGTTCCGGTCGATAAGAAAGGTGACAATTTCTTCCGGATGTTTCTGGCGACGGACTGCATCTGATACTTCCCCGAGTTCCAGAAGATCGGCATATGCGAAGAGAGCCACTGCTTCGTCGAAACTTAAGCGTTTCTGAACGGATGCTTTCTCCAGAACAGTCTTTGTGTTCATGGGCCCACGCCTGCATGGGAGACGCTGAATTCCAGTTCGGGTACTGCTTGAATCTCCCCGATCTCTGCCGCCATCCGGTAGAAGTGAAGAAGTCCCTTCCGATATGGTTTGTCAAAGTCAAACCGCAGGGACCTGAAATATTCCATTAAGAACTCCGCGGTAAAAGGCTCCCATTTCGCGGCATATTCTGCGATTTCAGCGAGGTGCTCCATGGAATACTCCATTGATCTTTTGAACATGTCAAAGACCTGATCACAGAATGCAGACCGTGTCTCAGCAAAGTTGCGGGTTAATGCCCAGACGGCGTACACCATTTTTTCCCCCGACAACTTTTTCCACTCTGATCCCATATCGTAGATATAAAAACCCCCGGGATTGACGGAATAGTGCAGCGCTGCATCGCCTATAAGCAGGATAGCATCCGTTTGGCGAAAGATTGTATTCACGTCGGGAGGACAGAGAAAATATTCGGGCGAAACTTTATATCCATGTTTGAGAACAAGCTTTAGCAACACATGTGACGTAGCAGATGCGCCAGTTAGCCCTATTCTTTTCCCGGATAGTTCTCCAATCGGGAAACGGCTGATAAGGAGGATGCTTTTCACAGCCCCGTCAGAACTCACGGTAAAATCCGGGAAAAGGACGAGCGACTCAGCGTTGCGCGCATACTCGATAGAGGAGATCGGAGAGATGTCCAGTTCGCCCCGCATAAGCTTCTCGTTCAATGCGGTGGGAAGGCCCTTGATAAGTTCGATATCCAGCAAGGCATGACTTTTTACCAGTCCGTAATACAGGGGGAGGCAGTTCAGAAACTGTATATGCCCAACCCTAGGTCTCAACAGGCACCTCTTGCCCGCCATTGTTATAAACCCTGATGATATTGTACAGCGTATCCCGTTCAACAGGGATTCTTCCCGCCTCGGCGATCAGAGACAGCAGTTCTTCCCTTGATATGGATTGGTCGGTCTCGGCGCCTGCGGCGTGGGTGATCTTCTCTTCGACCACTGTGCCGTCGAGGTCGTCAACACCGAAGAGAAGAGAAAGCTGGGCGACCTTCAGTCCGAGCATGATCCAGAAAGCTTTTATATGATCGAAGTTATCGAGGACGAGCCTCGATATCGCCAGCATCTTCAGGCTTTCAAAAGCGGTCGGCTTTTTCAATTCCGGAAGTTCTGTGTTCTGAGGATGAAATGGCAGAGGGATGAACGATTGAAACCCGCCTGTTTCATCCTGAAGCGCTCTGAGAGTCAGGAGATGCTCGATGCGTTCCTCAGGACTCTCGATATGACCGAAAAGCATGGTCGCATTCGACTTGAGGCCCAGTCTGTGCGCTGTCTTCATAACTTCCAGCCACTCATTGCTGTTTGCCTTTTTGGGACAGACTGCCTCCCGGACCCGGTGATTCAGTATCTCGGCGCCCCCTCCGGGAAGAGAACCCAATCCGGCATCCTTCAGTTTCAGGAGCACGTCTCTCTTCGAGAGCTTCGCTATCTTCGCAAAATAATCGATCTCTACCGCGGTGAATGCCTGGATATGCACCTCGGGCATCTCCTGCCTGAGTGAGGAAATCGCGTCGAGATAATAATCGAACGGGAGATCGGGATGGAGCCCGCTTACAATATGGAACTCTGTTATGCCGAGATGTCTTGCCGACCGGGCTTTTTCGAGCACCTCGTCAAGAGTCATTGCATACGCATCGGCATCATTTTTGTCCCTGCTGAACGCGCAGAATTTGCAGCGCGATACGCAGATATTCGTCAGGTTAATATGTTGGTTTACATTAAAAAAGACATGTTGTCCTGTCTTCCGTTCTTTTGCTCTGTTTGCGAGGCGGCCAAGCTGGAGAATGTCATTCGAGTCCATGAGCGTCATGGCATCCTCCTTTATAAGGCGCTCAGCGTTTTCAATTTTTGTCTGGATATGAGTTAAATTCTCTTTAGACATAAGCACTATTTCCTCTTACTTTATTTAATGCATAAATTCCTTCATTGTTTGACAGGATATAGTGTTTGAGCGGATTTATTTTGCCGATATTCATACAGCGTATAGTATTGATAATAAAGAGGCAAAATACCTCGGAGGTCGAAGACCGAGAATGAGCGAAAATACTATATCCTGTCATGGTACCCATCGTCTATAAATAATCATATTATCTCTTCCACGCCTTAAACAGGGCATGTTCAATCCTTAATGTATTCAAAACCTTTCCCACAATAAAGTTGACCATGTCGTCAATCGTTTTCGGGTGATGATAAAAAGCCGGCATCGCGGGGAGAACCTGTGCCCCAGCCCTTGCTGCCTGTGCCATATTTTCCAGATGGATAAGATTCAAAGGGGTCTCCCGGACAACAAGTATAAGCTGCCTCTTTTCCTTGAGCGCGACATCAGCAGCCCTTTCGAGCACATTGCCCGATATGCCATTCGCTATCGCAGCCAGTTTACCCATGCTGCAGGGAACAACGATCACCGCTTCAGGCGCGCTGGTGCCGCTCAGGAAAGGCGCTTCAAAATCAGTGTTCTCCCAGACTTTTATATAAGACCTGTGTTTTTGTATACCGAGTTTTCTGAAATCTGTGAGACCCTCAACCCCAAGTTCTTCCTGCATTACCGCTTTCCCGGCAGAGGTCAGCACAACATGGACCCTGTGCTTCCTGCCCGCAAGTTGCTGCATCAGTCTGATGCCGTAGACACTGCCGCTTGCTCCGGTTATTCCGATTACATACTCAGACAATTTTCCCCCTCCCGAACAGCACCTCGGCTGCAGCAAAGAAAAATACCAGGACACTGAGAATCCCGTTCATTGTGAAAAAAGCCATATTCAGCCTGGACAGGTCGTTTGGCTTTATCAGACTGTTCTCATAGGCGAGGAGAGACCCTGCGATGAAAACCCCTGCGAAATAGAAAAAGCCGAGGTTTAGACGGATCCCGGCCCAGAGAAACAGGAATATCGAGGTCAGGTGGAAAAGCCTGGTCAAGAGAAGAGATGCGTGAATACCAAAACGTACAGGGATCGAATAGAGTTTCTCCTTCAGGTCGAAATCCCTGTCCTGCAGTGCATAGAAGATGTCAAAACCGGCAACCCACAAAAGCACCGCAGCCCCGATTATAAAAGGCTCCGCGCTGATAACGTTGGTCACCGCAACCCATGCCCCGACCGGGGCAAGTCCCAGGCAGATGCCAAGGACAAAATGGGAAAGCCAGGTGAACCTTTTTGTATAGGGATAAAGAATAAAGGGTATGACTGCAAAAGGCCATAAAAACCGGCAGATCGGAGCAAGGCTATAGACAGCGAGCAGGAACCCCCCCAGGCTCACTAGAGAAAATATGATTACATTCGAAACAGAGAGAAGCCCTTTCGGCAGTGCTCTTTCCGCTGTTCTCGGGTTCCGCCGATCGATTTCCAGGTCAATAAGACGGTTCGCCGCCATTGCAAAACTTCTCGCTCCGACCATTGCCAGGGTAATCCAGAAGAGCGTTCTCAGCCCTGGGAATTTCATCTCCGCGAGAAAGGCTCCGAGATACGCAAAGGGGAGGGCGAAGATGCTGTGCTGGAACTTGATCATCTCAAGATAAATTTTGATTTTATCGAAGGAAAACATTATCTTCCCCCTCTCCTCAGTCCTCTCCCACCAGGGGAGAGAATATTTCCCTCCCTTGAGCGGAGGGACTTAGGGAGGGTGTACCGTTAGTCCAACCCATATTCTTTCCACCGCTGATTAACCAGCCTCTTTATCTCATCAGACATTTTTATCTCATCCGGCCATTCCCGCTGATATCCCTCTTCATACCATTTTTTTGTGGCATCGATCCCCATTTTTGCCCCATAGATAGGTCTCGGCGACGAATGATCAAGCACATCGAGCGGACCTTCCGAAATCAGGATGTCACGCGCGGGGTCGACGTTGTTGAATGCCTTCCATGCAGCCTCCGAAGTGTCCTGCACATTTACGTCTTCATCGTAGATGAAGATAAACTTGGTGAACATCATCTGTCCGAGGCCCCATATCGCATTCATTATTTTCCGGGCATGCATCGGATAGGCTTTCCTGATCGATATCAGGGCGCAGTTATGAAATACGCCTTCGAGCGGGAGATTCACATCGACGATCTCGGGAAACTGCATCTTGATGAAAGGGAGGAACATCCGTTCCGTAGCCTTGCCCATATAGCAGTCTTCCATTGGAGGCCTGCCGACGATGGTTGCAGGATATATGGGGTCTTTCCGCTGCGTTATGCAGGTTACATGGAAGACGGGATAATCTGCGGCGACGGAATAATAGCCTGTATGGTCGCCGAACGGTCCCTCTCTCCGTGTTTCTCCTGCCTCGACATATCCCTCAAGGATGATCTCAGCGTTCGCCGGAACGAGCAGGTCTACAGTTTTTGCCCTCACAACCTCAACAGGGGCCCCCCTCAGAAATCCGGCAAAGAACAACTCTTCTACGCCGTAGGGAAGCGGTGCAGTTGCCGAAAAAATTGTGATCGGATCGCCTCCGAGCGCAACCGCGACCTCTATCCGTTTCCCTTCCTTGATGGTTTTTCTGAAATTTACCGCCCCGTCATGATGAGTATGCCAGTGCATGCCGGTTGACTTGTCGTCAAATACCTGCATGCGGTACATACCAAGGTTCTGCTTGCCGCTTTCAGGGTCTTTCGTAATAACCAGGGGCAGGGTGATGAACCGTCCGCCGTCGTCCGGCCAGGTTTTGAGCACCGGATAGTCAAAAAGAGAAAAGTCCTTGTCCTGTATCACTTCCTGGCAGGGCGCCTTCCTGACCTCTTTCGGTTTGGATGTGCTTAACTTATAAAGTTCATACAATGCCTCTATCTTTTGTCGTACTGTCAGGTCAATATCTATATTCAGGAAATGGGAAAATTTCTTGTTTACCGTATTGAAGTCATCGACACCGAGGGCCCAGCTCATCCTCTGATACGAGCCGAAAAGATTGATGACGATTGGTATTTTTGAGCCTTTCGGATTTTCGAACAGGAGTGCAGGGCCTCCTTTTTTTGAGATCCGGTCAGTTATTTCCGTTACCTCAAGGATCGGATCTACTTCTGAGGTGATGCGCACAATTTCCTTCTTCTTTTCCAGGAAACCGATAAACTCCCTTAAATCCTGAAATATCATCGTTTTTCTTCTATTAATCCTGATTTGAAAATATTCTTTAATGCCCGGGCCGCACGGAAAAGGGAAAATTGAAAGGGCCCGCTTTTTACTGCCTTTGATTCGTTCAATACCCAACTGAGGAGTATCCCCTGGGCAGCCCCGAAAATTATCATCTTCGCAACCCTGGTATCGAGGTTCTTCCGGTAGATCCCTTTTTTCTTCCCTTCATCGAGTATCTCCTCGATGAGGTCAATAAATTCAACGACCCGGTTGATCGTATAATTGTTCAGGAAAATGCTGCTTTGCTTGACGTCGATGAGAAAGATTTCCGCAAGATGACGGTCTTTTTTGAACATGGTTACCACCATTGAGAAAATTGCCTTCAGTTTATCATTCGGGTCATTGAGGCGGCTGATCTTCTTTTTGATTTTGTCAAGTATCCCACCCCATTTTTCGTCAAAGAGCGCGAGGAGGATCTCTTCCTTGCTCGGGAAATAATTATAGAGCGTACCCTCGGCCACCTTTGCCTCGGCAGCGATCTCCGAAACCCTTGTGTCGGAATATCCCCGTTTCACAAAGGTTTTCATGGCCGCATCAAGGATGAGCGTGCGCTTGTCAGCTTTGTCCTCAGATTTTTTGAACATTTAATCGCTTGGCCTTCAATCTCGCAATTTTCAAGAATAGGTGAGTGAGCGCTCACTCAATTCTAAATGGAACGCTCCTTTGCTGTCAAGAGAGGCCTGCCGGGGATGCGGTTATTCAGGGAAGATCTTGCCGGGATTGAGGATATTCTTCGGATCGAAGACTTTCTTGATTGCCTTCATAATTTCGATCTCTTTTTTTGAAAGCTCCATGCCGATGTACGGTTTCTTTGTAAGCCCGACTCCATGTTCGCCTGAAATGGTCCCGCCTAGAGAAAGGGTCTCGCGGAATATTTTTTCAACGAGGCTAACCCCTTTCTCATATTCCTGCTCGTCCTTTCTATCGACCATTATGTTGACATGGATGTTTCCGTCGCCTGCATGACCGAAGTTTACAATGGGTATCCCGCTCTCTTCGGAGATTTTCCTGAGACGCATGAGCATCTCGGTCACTTTATTCCTCGGCACGACGATATCCTCGTTGATCTTGGTAGGTTTCAGATGATAAAGTGACGGGGAGACCGCGCGACGGGCGGTCCAGAGCCTGTTCCGTGCGTGTTCGTCCTCTGCCATCTGTACCTCTGCGCCGAGATCCTCACAGAGCGAAACGATTTTTTCCGCCTCTTTGGTAATCGCAGAGGGATGCCCGTCCAGCTCTATGAGGAGAATCGCCTCTGCGTTGCCGGGAAGACCGACGGGCTTGAAATTTTCAACAGCCCTTATGGTTTCCTGGTCCATGAATTCAAGGGTCCGGGGCAGAATCCTTGAGGCTATTATTTTTGACACTGCAGTGCCTGCTGATTCGAGTGCAGGGAATATGACAAGGAGTGTGACGACTTCCTCAGGCAGAGGGAGTATCTTCAACCGGATCTTCGTCACCAATGCCAGTGTCCCCTCTGATCCGGTGAAGAGCCCGGTGAGGTTGTATCCGACCACCCCTTTTGCAGTGCTTGCCCCTGTCATGATTACTTCCCCATCGGGAAGCACCGCCTCCAGTTCCATCACATAATCCCGGGTAACGCCGTATTTTATCGCCCGTGGTCCTCCTGCATTTTCAGCGACATTTCCTCCAATGGTGCAGAAATGCATGCTCGCAGGGTCAGGGGGGTAGAAAAGTCCCATCAGTTCGAGTTCCCGCTGGAGTTTTCCGTTGATGACCCCCGGCTCACACAACACCGAGAGGTTTTCCTGGTCTATCTCGATGATACGTTTCATCTTTTCGAAACTGATGATGATCGCGCCCTGAGACGGGACTGCTCCGGCTGTCATGCCTGTTCCGGCGCCTCGTGGGACAATGGGGATGGTGTTTGCATAGGCATGCTTCACAATTTTTACGACGTCTTCTGTTGTTTCAGGCCATACGACCGCAGAAGGAGCGATTTCAATGCCCGAGGCATCAAACCCGTAGCAGATAAGGTCTTCAGGGGCATCCGATACTTTTATGTGAGGAAGTGCGTCAGCGAGTCTGTTCATTTACCTGGTTTTTATGCTTCTACGAGCTGCATGGATATTACCTTGGAGCTTCCCGCCTCTTCCATGGTAATTCCATATAGGTAATCAGCTACACTCATGGTATTCCTGTTGTGTGTGACTACGATAAACTGGGTATCTTTCGAGAAATCCCGTATCATTCTCGAAAATTTATCGGTGTTCGCCTCATCCAGGGCAGAGTCCGCCTCATCCAGAATGCAGAGAGGTGTCGGTTTGAGCAGAAAGCTTGAGAAGAGCAATGATAATGCAGTGAGTGTTTTCTCCCCGCCGGACAGAAGGGTTATGTTCTGGAGCCTTTTGCCGGGGGGTTGGGCGATAATATCGATCCCGGTCTCAAGAATATTGTTTTCATCAGTCATGACAAGCTCAGCCCTGCCTCCCCCGAAGAGCATCAGGAATACCTCGGAGAACTTGACCTTCAGGGCTTCAAAAGCCTCCCGGAGTTTCTTCCGCGTAGTCACGTTTATTTTTGAGATCGCTTCTTCGAGCTCTGCAATGGACTTGGTCAGGTCGTCCTGCTGTGTTTTCAGGAACTCATAGCGGGTCCGCAGTTCTTCGTATTCATCGAGCGTCCCGAGATTCACGGGCCCGAGTTCCTGGACCTTTTCACGAAGTTCGGTGAGTCTCTGTTCGTCTTCTTCGGTAAGAGGTTCCACTTCGGCAGTATCGAGATCCAGGCCAAAGTTTTGCTGTATATGCCCGGTAAGGTTCTCTATTTTCATTTTATGCTCCGCACGCTGAATATCGAGTTCGGCTATCTTCTGAGAGGTCGATTCAACCTGGCTTCTGAGAAGTTTCAGATTGTGATCATTCGCGATGAGGTCCTGGTTTTCAGAATCGATCACTTCTTTTCTTTCTGATATCTCCTTCCTGAATTGATCGGCGACAGAGACAAGCGAACCGGTCTTTTCTTCGAAGGCCTTCATCTCTTCTTCCCTTTGCACGATACGGGACTGCACAGACGAGAGTTCTTCGGACAGAAGTTCCCTTTTCCTCGCCCCTTCTGCGCTCTCTTTTCCAAGAGACTCCCTTTCCTTGAGTACAGACTCGATTTTCTCCCTGAGCGAGGTTATCGAGAGTCTGATGTCCGTTACTTCACCACGGTACTCTTCAAGACGGGAGCGTTTCCCGGAAAGTTCTTCCTGGAGGGAGATATTCTGCTGTTCCGACTCCGACTTCCTTACATCGATCAGCCTGAGTTCTTCATCTTTTTGCGTGAGCAGTTGTTCAAGGGACGCCCTCTCCTTTGAGAGCTGCTCCAGCTCGAGTGCGAGGTATGCGAGCTTCCTGCTTTTCCTTTCCCTGTCTTCCCGAAAGTTTTCTTCCGTGAGCTTCAGAAGGGAGACATCTTTTTCCCTGCTCACGATAGCTGTTTCGATCTGTTTCAGTTCGGCTTCTCCCTCTTCAGTCGATTGCACCAGAGAGCTCATTTCAGACTGAAGACGTTCTATTTGTACCTTGTTCTTTTCGACAGCAGCCTCGAACTCCCGGATTTCTCTCTTCCTTTTGAAGACTCCTTTTATCTCTCCTGCGATCACAGTTCCTGACGGTTCGATTACTTCTCCGTCAGGGGTGACGAAGAGGAACCGGTGTCCGGAGGCAATGAGAGTATAGGCAGTCCTGATATCTCTGACCAGGAATACATGCCCCAGGAGACTCCGGGCAACCTCGGCAAATCCTTCCTTTGTCCGGATGAAGTTCAGTGCGTTGCCGAGAGAACCTTCGGGCGGACTGACAGTTTCTGCATGAGCTCCGTGGACAGCGATGAAGGCGGTCCTGCCTGCCCCTCTCTGTTTGACCGTTGCAATGGCAAGCTCAATCTCATCGAGTGAAGGGAGAATGAAAGAATTCACCTTCTCCGAGAGGGCGCTTTCTATGGCTTTTTCATAGTCGTCTTCGATCTCGATGACATCAGAGATTGAAGAGAGGATGGAAAACGGAACATCTTCAGAGAGAAGTTCTTGTCCTGATTCATCAGATAACATTTCCCTGAGAGAATCAATTCTTGAGGTATCTGAAGCAAGTTCTTCTTTCAGTTTTGAGAGGATCTCTCTGAGGCTCTCGATCCTGCTCTTGTTTGCAGAGAGTTCATTGAAGATGATTCCCTTCTTGTCGTTCAACATGAGAATATCTTTATTTTTCCCCAGAAGGTTCAATTCCAGCTCTCTCAGAGAGGCGTCTATTTCAGAGAGCGCTTCTTTCAGGTTCTCCGAGTCTTTTCCGGACGTTTCTTCGCGTTGGGTTAACCCGTCAAACGATGATTGCAGTCTGCTCTGATTATTCCTGATGTTGCTGATTTCCTCAGATATTCTGAAGATTTCCCGCCTCTTCCCTTCAAGGAGGTCCTCATGCTCCGACAGCTCTTCCTCGAGAGACCTCGCCAGGTCCGATTTTTCCCTGAGCAGTTCACTCTGCCTTTCCGTCTCTTCCTGCAAGGCTGATTCAGTAGTATTCAATGCAGTCAGTTTTTCCTGTATCTCCATTTCCTTGGTTCGGTACTCTTCCTGTTGCTGGAAGAGTCTGGAGAGGTATTCCTTGAAGTTGTCCCGCTCGGTATGTGCCACCGCTATATTTTTTTCGAGTTCGGCGATCTCCCTTTCCACACTTTGAAACTGCGTCTGGAGCTGTTCTAATGCCTTTTCCTTTTCGAGGAGTTCAAGGCGTCTTGTTTCGGTTTCCGTCTCGATGGTTGAGAGTTCAGCCCTGTACATGGACTCATCGGCCCGCAGGGTATTGTATGAGGCAAGAATTGTTCCGAACGACTCTTTCAGAAGATGATGCTCTTTCTTGGCGATCTTGAGCTCTATGGCATGGATATCGGCAGTAAGCCTCTTATACCGTTCGGCTTTCCTGGCGAGCCTGTCGAGAAAGTTGATCTGTTTTTTTACCTCGATAATAATATCATTTATTCTCTGCAGGTTTGCCCGTGATGACTCGAGCTTTGAGAGGGCCTCTTTCTTCCTCACGTTGAACTTCATGACACCTGCCACTTCTTCTATGAGGAACCTCCTGTCCTGGGGTTTTGCGTTCAGAATTTCTGCGATCCTGTCCTGTTCCAGGATGGAATAGCTTTTTACCTCGAGGCCGGTGTCGAGGAACATATCCTTGATATCCTTGAGTCTGCACGGAGTCTTATTTAAAATGTATTCGCTTTCACCTGACCGGTAGAGCCTCCGGGTGACTGAGGCTGTATCAGAGGCTCCGTCACCGTTCTCATCCGAAGAGGATTGCTGCGAACTGTTCACCCCGGACAGAACAAGGGTTACTTCGGCCATGCCCTTGGGTTTTTTTGAACCAGAGCCATTAAAAATGACTTCCTCCATTTTATCGCCGCGGAGGCTTTTTGCGCTTTGCTCGCCCAGCACCCACCGGAAGGCATCAACAATATTGCTTTTTCCGCAGCCGTTCGGACCGACAATACCGGTAATGCCGTGGTGGAATTTAAATATGGTTTTTTCTGAAAAGGATTTGAATCCTATCAGCTCGATTTTTTCGATGTGCATTTCAGATTAATACTATAACGTATACTCATATATGTGACAAGCCCTATTTCTTTGACCCAAAAAATGCATTTTGGTATCAACCGATTTGACAGCTTTTCGGTTTTTGTGGTTAAATAAAATACCTTTAAGAATAGCCCGGTGAGGCTAAAAGGACAAAGGAGAACAGCAGACGTTGCACAACGTGTATACAGAACAACCTTCCCCGGTTTCGGAGGAAGGTTTTTTTATGCCTGTTTACAAATACTATGGGGAGTTTTCAGGTTATGCTTAAGGAATTGATGAATAAGAAAGACATCGACCGGGCATTGACACGGATAGCCCATGAAATAATAGAAAAAAACAAGGGGATAAAAAAGCTCTGCCTTGTCGGCATCCAGAGAGGGGGAGTACACCTTGCAGGGAGGATTTCATCGAAAATCAGGCAAATCGAGAAAAAAGTGACCCCTGTGGGTTCTCTCGATATTGCTTTTTACCGGGACGATCTGAATATACGGAAAGAGCAGCCCCTTGTCAGGAGGACCGAAGTCCCTTTTGAAATTACCGATTTTAAAATCATTCTTGTCGACGATGTCCTTTTCACCGGAAGGTCGATCAGGGCGGCAATGGATGCGTTAACGGACCTTGGAAGACCGGCTGCAATACAGCTTGTAGTGTTGATAGACAGGGGGCACAGGGAACTCCCCATAAAAGCGGATTATGTAGGCAAGAATATCCCTACTGCACTGAGTGAGACGGTAGAGGTGCAGCTGAAAGAAGAAGGGTTTGAAGACAGGGTGATACTCATGAAGGCTGCGGGCGAGGAGGAGCAAGGTGCTTAATAAAAAAGACCTGCTCGGGATCAAAGAACTCTCAGCAGAGGAGATTACCCTGATCCTTGATACAGCCGGAGGGTTCAGGGATGTGCTGGGCAGGGATATCAAAAAGGTTCCCACCCTGCGGGGGAAGACAACGGTGAACCTGTTTTTTGAGCCGTCGACGAGAACCCGGACATCTTTTGAACTCGCTGCAAAAAGGCTGAGCACTGATGTAATCAACTTTTCTGTTCCCACGAGCAGTGTGGTCAAAGGAGAGAGTCTCATCGATACAGCACTTACGGTACAGGCCCTCGGCGCTGACTTTATCATCATCAGGCACTCTTCATCGGGGGTCCCGCATCTCCTTGCGAAGAAGCTCAGGGCTTCTGTGATTAACGCAGGAGACGGGATCAACGAGCATCCTACCCAGGCTCTCCTTGATGCATTCACAATACGCGAGAAAAAAGGGACAATCAAAGGTCTCCATATCGCAATCGTAGGAGATATTGCACACAGCAGGGTGGCAAAATCCAATATCTACAGCCTCATAAAGCTCGGTGCCAGGGTGAGGCTGATCGGGCCTCCCACGTTAATACCGGCGGAAATAGCAGACATGAATGTGAAAGTTTTTCATAAAATAGAAGAAGGATTAAAGGGAGCAGACGTCCTTATGACGCTCAGGATACAGATGGAGAGGCAGGACAAAGGATTTTTTCCCTCAACGGAAGAGTATTCAAAAAACTGGGGGCTTACACCGGACAGGGTCGCACTTGCAAAAGAAGATGCCATTGTTATGCATCCCGGTCCGATGAACCGCGGCATTGAGATCGTTTCCGAGATAGCCGACGGTCCCAGGTCGGTAATTCTTGAACAGGTAACCAATGGTATTGCCGTGAGAATGGCAGTCATGTATCTGCTCTCGGGGTACAGAAGATGAAGATTCTTATAACACAAGGGCATATAATAGACCCTTCACAGGGGATCGACGGGACAGGCGATATTTATATTGAGGGGGGGAAGATAAAGGAAATCCGGGTCCGGAATAGAGAGCAGAGAACAGAGGGCAAAGAGCAAAGAGGAAAGAGTAAAGAACGGAGATCCGGAGAGGAAGCCCGGGAAATTCAGACTATAGACGCACGCGGTCTGACTGTATTCCCCGGTTTTGTTGATATGCATGTACACCTCAGAGAACCGGGCTTTGAATATAAGGAGACGATCAGGACGGGGACTCTGGCTGCCATAAAAGGCGGCTTCACAACCGTCTGCTGCATGCCGAACACAAACCCGGTGAATGACCATGCAAGCGTCACGGAATTCATTATGAGGAAGGCAGCACAGGAAGGATACTGTGCCGTTCTCCCTATCGGAGCGATCACAAAGGGGCAAAAGGGCCGCGAGCTTGCAGAGATCGGAACAATGAAACACGAAGGGTGTATCGCTTTTTCTGACGATGGACAGCCTGTGATGAACAGCCTCATGATGAGAAGGGCCCTCGAATACTCGAAAGCATTTAATGTCCCGGTCATCTCCCATTGCGAGGATCTCACTCTCTCTGAGGGGGGCGTCATGAACGAAGGGCTGATATCTGTGACGCGCGGACTCAGAGGCATTCCGGCGGAAGCCGAGATGATCATGGTCTTCAGAGATATCCTGCTGGCAGAACTGACCGGAGGGAAATTACACATTGCTCACGTGTCGACGGAAGGATCGGTAGATCTCGTGCGGTATGCAAAGAAAAGAGGGATACAGGTAACGGCAGAGACCTGCCCGCATTATTTCAGCCTCACTGAAAAGGCGGTCGAGGCATATGATGCAAACGCCAAAGTTAACCCTCCTTTGCGGACGGAGCGGGATATAGAGGCCATCAAGAGGGGCTTGCAGGACGGCACCATAGAGGTCATTGCAACAGACCATGCCCCGCATCATGCAGATGAAAAGCTACGGGAATTCGATCAGGCGCCTTCAGGTATTTCAGGACTTGAAACCGCGCTTGGACTGAGTCTCCGGCTTGTGGATGAAAAGGTGCTTACTCTCCCTCAGTTAATCGAAAAGATGACGCTCAACCCATCGAAGATAATGGGAATCAGGGCAGGAACGTTAAATCGCGGCAGTGACGCGGATATTGTCATAGTAGACAGGGAAAAAGAATATACGGTTTCGCCGGAACAGTTTGCATCGAAAGGGAAAAACACCCCCTTTTCAGGGTGGGAACTGAGGGGATTGCCGGTCTTTACCTTATCCAGGGGGAAGCTCCATGAATGGTAAGGCATTCCTGGTTCTTTCCGACGGAACGGTTTTCGAGGGCAGGGGATTCGGTTGCGAGGGAGAGACGATTGGCGAAGTCGTCTTCAATACTTCGATGACCGGGTATCAGGAGATACTTACTGACCCTTCCTATAAAGGTCAGATCGTGACCATGACCTATTCGCAGATAGGCAACTACGGCGTGAATGAAGAGGATATCGAATCCCTGGGCGGTCCGAAGGCAGAGGGGTTTGTGGTGAAGGAATATATCGATTACCAGAGTAACTGGAGATCTTCTCAGTCTCTGGGCCGGTATCTCCGGGACCATAAAATAGTCTGCATCGAAGGGATTGATACAAGGGCTTTAACCCGTCATCTGAGAGATCACGGGGCCCAGATGGGGATCATTTCGACTGTTGGTCCTGATCCTGCAGTTCTGTTGGATAAGGTGCGGAAATACCCTGGAATTTCCGCCTTTGACCTTGTCAGGGATGTTACCACAAAAGATACTTATCTATGGAATAAAGGGGTGTGGAAATGGCAACCTGCTGACGCAGAAGTTCAAAGTTATGAAAATAAAAACTCATCCCCCATACCTCATCCTTCGTCCTTCAGGATTGTTGTCTACGACTTTGGCGTTAAGTTCAACATTCTGAGGAATCTCTCTGACGCAGGTTTTACGGTGACGGTCGTCCCTGCACAAACTCCTGCTGAAGCAGTGCTTGAGATGAACCCCGACGGGATTATCCTGAGCAACGGACCAGGAGACCCCGAGACAGTCACCTATGCGATAGAAAATACGAAAAAACTTATGGGCAGGCAACCAATCTTCGGGATCTGTCTCGGCCATCAGATACTCGGGCTTGCTATGGGTGGCAGAACGTATAAATTGAAATTCGGCCACCATGGCGGGAACCACCCTGTCAAAGACTTGTTAACCGGCAGGGTTGAGATCACCTCTCAGAATCACAACTACTGTGTCGACATAAAAAGTCTGGACGGCCAGGTGAGTCTTACACACAAGAATCTTTATGATGGAACAGAGGAAGGGATGAAGCATGTTGAGCTGCCTGTATTTTCGGTCCAGCACCACCCGGAGGCTGGTCCGGGGCCGAATGATGCGGCACATATATTCAGCAGATTTAAAACAATGATTGAGGACTCAAAAAAAGAATGACGTGCGGTTATTGCTCTGTCATTCCGGTTTGTCCGGAATCCTTTTTATAACAATCCCCCAAATCTCTCTTGTTTGAAGGGTGCCAAAGAAAGATTCCCGACAAGCGGAAATGACATGAGTTGCCCTGTGTCGCGATACAGGAGACTTGGCAAGAGAGGGCAGTAAAGTGAGATATTATGCCAAAACGGACTGATATTAAAACAATAGTATTAATCGGCTCAGGGCCAATTATTATAGGCCAGGCATGCGAGTTCGACTATTCCGGGACACAGGCATGCAAGGCATTGAGGGAAGAGGGCTACAGGGTCGTGCTCGTAAACTCCAATCCTGCAACGATCATGACAGACCCGGAGACTGCAGATGCAACCTATATAGAGCCTTTAACCGCTGATATCCTTGAGATGATAATCAGGAAGGAAAAACCAGACGCCCTTTTACCGACGATGGGCGGGCAGACTGCGCTGAACCTGGCTGTCGAACTTGCCGGGAAAGGCATTCTCGAAAAATACGGGGTTGAACTTATTGGTGCAAAGCTCGATGCCATAAAAAAGGCGGAAGACAGGGAGCTTTTCAAGAAGGCGATGGAAGACATAGGCCTCGAAGTGCCGAGATCAGCCCATGTCGGTTCGCTCAAAGAAGGGCTCGAAGTGGTTGAACATATCGGTTTCCCGGCCATTCTCAGGCCTTCTTTTACACTTGGCGGCACCGGCGGAGGCATTGCATATAACCTCGAAGAATATCAGGAACTGCTGGACCGCGGGCTGAAGCTTAGTCCGGTCCGCCAGGTGCTTGTCGAGGAATCCGCGCTTGGGTGGAAGGAGTATGAACTTGAGGTTATGCGCGACATGAAAGATAATGTCGTTATTATCTGTTCCATAGAAAACTTCGACCCCATGGGGATACATACCGGGGACTCGATTACCGTGGCCCCTGCGCAGACCCTTACGGACAAAGAGTATCAAAGGATGCGTGACGCTTCCATTGCCATCATTCGTGAGATAGGGGTTGACACCGGCGGCTCTAATATTCAGTTTGCTGTCAATCCAAAAACCGGGGGAATGGTGGTGATAGAAATGAACCCTAGGGTATCGAGAAGCTCGGCCCTTGCATCAAAGGCAACGGGGTTCCCTATCGCAAAGATTGCGGCAAAACTTGCCATCGGATTGTCTCTTGATGAGATATCCAATGATATTACCAGGGAGACCCCTGCATCATTTGAACCAACTATAGACTATGTTGTCACCAAGTTCCCGCGGTTTGCTTTTGAGAAATTCCCTGAGGCAGACCCGACACTGACTACACAGATGAAATCTGTCGGAGAAGCAATGTCGATCGGAAGGACCTTCAAAGAGTCTCTCCAGAAAGCGATCAGGAGTCTGGAAACCGGCAGCTACGGATTTGAAAACACCGATGCTGATATCAGCGTGATGAAATCCAGGCTCAAGACACCGAATGCCGAACGGATATGGTACATGGCACAGGCCCTGAGGGAAGGAATGAGCATTCAGGAAATACACGAACTCACGTGGATAGACCCCTGGTTTCTTGAGAACATGAAACAGATTATAGACATGGAAGAGAGGATTAAGGCTTTTCACAAAAACCCCGGCCTAACCCTCCCCTTGCAAAGGAGAGAACAGGAGCGTGGTGAAAATGTTGAACTGGGAGAAATGTTGAAAGAGGCGAAGAGGTATGGGTTTTCAGATAGAAGGATCGCACAGCTGCTCGATGTCCGGGAGCAGGAGGTCAGAAACTTAAGGCGTCGCTATAGTATACGCCCAGTTTATAAGATGGTCGATACCTGTGCTGCAGAGTTTGCCGCCTATACGCCATATCTCTATTCGACGTATGAAATCCCTTTTTATAAGATAGAAAGTGAAAAGCATACACCCCCACAGCCCCCCCCTGGAAAGGAGAGGATTGAAGGGGGAGTATTGTCCGAACCTCGAACCGAGAGCCTGGAATTGATATCAGAGTGTGAGTCGAACCCGAGCACAAGAAAGAAAATCATTATACTCGGCTCCGGACCCAACAGGATCGGCCAGGGCATTGAATTTGATTACTGCTGTGTTCACGCGGTCTTTGCCCTGAGAGAGATCGGGTATGAAACGATCATGGTGAACTGTAATCCGGAAACAGTCAGCACAGACTATGATACCGCCGACAGACTTTATTTCGAGCCTCTGACTATAGAGGATGTATTGAATATCATAGAGACTGAAAAACCCGAGGGAGTTATCGTGCAGTTCGGGGGGCAGACCCCTCTTAAGCTCGCCGTGCCGCTTGAAAAAGAAGGGGTAAATATTCTCGGGACCTCTCCCGATTCGATAGACCGTGCTGAGGACAGAAAACGGTTCAAGGAACTGCTTCATACGCTTGATCTCAGGCAGGCTGACAGCGACACCGCGATGTCTGTTCAGGAGGCCCTCTCGGCTGCAGCGCGGATAGGATACCCTGTGATGGTAAGGCCTTCCTATGTGCTTGGCGGCAGGGCTATGGAGATAGTCTACGACGAAAAATCGCTTGAGGGATACATGCAACGTGCAGTCAAGGCGTCTCCAAAACATCCTGTGCTAGTCGATAAATACCTGGAAGATGCCATCGAGGTTGATGTCGATGCTGTATCAGATGGAACAGACGTAGTTATCGGTGGCGTGATGGAGCACATTGAGGAAGCAGGCATCCACTCCGGAGATTCTGCATGTTCGCTCCCACCCCATTCTTTAAGCAAAAAAATCATCAGGGAGATAGAAAGGCAGACAAAAGCCCTTGCAAAGGAGCTCAAGGTAATAGGCCTGATGAATGTGCAGTTTGCCGTCAAGAACCAGGATATCTATATTCTCGAAGTAAATCCAAGGGGGTCGAGAACGGTTCCTTTTGTGGGAAAAGCGACGGGCGTCCCCCTTGCGAAGCTGGCAGCGAAGCTGATGGGCGGCAAGACACTGAAAGAACTCGGCTTCACAAAAGAGAAGCGCATAAAGCACGTTGCGGTGAAAGAAGCGGTGTTCCCCTTCGACCGGTTCCTCGGAGTCGACACCATACTCGGCCCTGAAATGAAATCAACCGGCGAGGTCATGGGCATAGATAATGATTTCGGGCTTGCGTTCGGAAAATCCCAGACATCGAGCGGCAATAAAATCCCCCTGAACGGGAAGATATTTATAAGCCTGAAAGACAAGGACAAGACCCCTTCAGTTCCCCTTGTCAGAAAACTGCTTGAGCTTGGGCTTTCCGTGATCGCAACCAGGGGTACCGCACAGTACCTGAAAGACCATGGATTGGATGTCGGGGTGATTAACAAAGTTGCAGAAGGCAGACCTCACATTGTGGATTTAATAAAAAACAAAGAGATACATTTTGTCATCAATACGATAAGCGGCGCACAGGCCCAGAAGGACTCATTTTCGATACGACAGAGCGCCATTCAGTACAGGGTGCCGTTTACCACGACGATAGCCGGCGCTATCGCTGCAGTGAATGCCATTGAGAAGTTGAAGAAGGGAAAGCTTCATATCAAATCGATTCAGGAATATCATAAAGGTGCTTACTCAGGAGCGAAGAAGTAAGGTATCATTTCGAAATAGCCGAACTGCATAATTTTTTGAGCAAAATCTGAACTTTTTGGGGTAAAATTAAAATTACCTGAAAATACTATTGGGGGGTGCGTATGTTGGGGAAAAATTATTTTTTTACCTCTGAATCGGTCACAGAAGGCCACCCGGACAAGATTGCCGATCAGATTTCCGATTCAATACTGGACACCATAATCGCAAAGGATCCGACAGCCCGGGTAGCCTGCGAGACGCTTGTGACAACAGGCCTGGCCTTTGTGGCTGGTGAAATTAGCACAAACTGCTATGTTGAGATACCTGATATTGTCAGAGAGACGATAAAAGACATTGGCTACACAAGGGCAAAATATGGATTCGACTACGAGACATGTGCGGTGATAACATCCATCCACGGCCAGTCTTCGGATATCGCCCTCGGCGTGGATATCGGAGGCGCCGGCGATCAGGGCCTTATGTTTGGATTTGCCTGCAATGAAACCGAAGAGCTTATGCCGCTCCCGATATTGCTTGCGCACAAACTGGCCATGAGGTTATCGGAATTAAGGAAAAAGGATATCCTCGGATATTTAAGGCCTGACGGCAAATCACAGGTCACCATTGAATACCGGGACGGGAAACCCCTGAGGGTTGACAGTATTGTTATTTCAACACAGCATAGTCCGGAGGTTACACTGAAAGAGATACGGGAAGATGTGATTGAGCAGGTAATCAAGCCCACAGTCCCTCCCGAACTCCTTGATGAAGAGCATATCAAGTATTTTGTGAATCCGACGGGGCGCTTCGTTATCGGAGGCCCGATGGGCGATACCGGGCTCACAGGCAGGAAGATCATAGTCGACAGCTACGGAGGCGTTGGAAGTCACGGAGGGGGTTGTTTTTCCGGGAAAGACCCGTCAAAGGTAGACAGGTCCGGTTCCTATATGTCGCGGTATATCGCAAAGAATATCGTTGCCGCCGGGATAGCCGACAGAGTGCAGGTTCAGATTGCGTATGCCATCGGTGTGCCTGAGCCGGTATCGGTCCTTGCGGAAACATACGGGACGGGAAAGATCCCGCAGGAAAAGGTAGAAAAACTGATACGGGAGACCTTTCTTCTTACCCCGCAGGGGATGATCGATACCCTTAATCTGAGGAGGCCCATATTCAGGAAAACCGCTGCGTACGGACATTTTGGAAGAAATGACCCTGATTTTACCTGGGAAAACACAGACAAGGCGGATACTTTAAGAAAAGCAGCAGGACTTTAAGAAGTGCGTAGAATCTGTCTTAAAACTAAGAATAATCCGTCATCCCCCGGCTTGACCCCCTCTGTGAGTCGTAGACCGATCAAATTGGAGGACGGAATCCAGTTTTTTCAAAAACTTCTGGATTGTCCAGTCAAGCCGGACAATGACAGAATCGGAGTTTTTTAACAGGCGCTCTATCTGTAAATAATGGTCTCATCGGAGGATAAATGATAAAGCATGAGGTAAAAGATATCACGTTGGCAAAAAAAGGGAAGTTACGCATAGAATGGGCTGCACAGGAGATGCCTGTGCTGAAAATTATTACCGACAGATTCAGGAAAGAAAAACCTCTCAAAGGGTTCAGGCTTTCCGCCTGTCTGCATGTTACCACAGAAACAGCAAACCTTATGGAGACCCTGCAAGCGGGTGGGGCTGAGGTTACCCTCTGCGCCTCTAATCCGTTGAGCACCCAGGACGATGTTGCAGCATCACTCGTAAAAAATTCAAAAATCCCGGTCTTTGCAATAAAGGGAGAAGACAACAGCACGTATTACAGACACATCAACGATGTGCTTTCATGCAAGCCTCATATGACGATGGATGACGGAGCCGATATTGTCTCAACACTCCATAAGACAAAAAAAGATCTGCTCAAAAATATCATAGGAGGCACGGAGGAGACTACAACGGGGGTTATACGCCTGAGGGCCATGGCCGACAAAGGTGTCCTGAAATATCCGATCATAGCGGTGAATGATGCGTATACAAAGTACCTCTTTGACAACCGGTACGGTACGGGTCAGAGCACCATTGACGGAATCATGAGGGCGACGAACCGTCTTATTTCCGGTTCGGTCTTTGTTGTCTCCGGTTATGGCTGGTGCGGCAAGGGCATAGCCATGAGAGCAAAAGGCATGGGAGCAAAGGTTATTGTGACCGAAGCAAATCCATTGAGAGCCCTTGAAGCTACGATGGACGGGTTTGAGGTTATGCCGGTAAAAGAAGCGTCGAGGATCGGGGATATTTTCGTTACCGCAACCGGGGACGTCAGTGTTATCTCAAAAGAATGTTTTGCTGTGATGAAGGACGGCGCGATACTCTGCAATTCAGGCCATTTCAATGTTGAGATAGCCACAGATGACCTGAAAAAGATGTCAAAGAAAAGAAGGATTATCCGGGACTTTGTAGAAGAATATTCCCTGAAGAACAACCGGAGGATATATCTTCTCGGTGATGGAAGGCTGATTAATCTCGCAGCTGCGGAGGGACACCCTTCTGCGGTTATGGATATGAGTTTCGCCAATCAGGCGCTCTGCGCGGAATATATAGTCAAAAATTTCAAAAAACTCGAAAAAAAGGTCTACAGTGTTCCCGATTATATTGACAAAATGATCGCTTTTCTCAAGCTCAAGGCAATGGGAATCAGGATCGACTCACTCACTGCAGACCAGAAAAAATATCTGGAAAGCTGGGAAATGGGAACCTAAATTGCGGGGAAGGGTTGTATCCGTCAATATCAGTGACAGGAGAGGCATTCGAAAAAAACAGGTACAAGAAGCCTCTATAAAAAGAGAATTCGGTATCGAAGGAGATGCCCACGCCTCGGCGAAATGGCATAGGCAAGTGAGCCTGCTGGCACTTGAGAGCATAAAAAAGATGCAAGCCATGGGACTGAAGGTAGACCCAGGTGATTTTGCGGAGAATATCACCACAGAAGGGATAGAACTCTTTAGCCTTCCAATCGGGACAAGGATGGAAATCGGCAACAGTATCGAAGCTGAAGTGACCCAGATCGGCAAGGCGTGCCATACGAAGTGCGAAATTTATACTCAGGCCGGAGCCTGCATAATGCCCAAAGAAGGGATTTTTGTGAAAATTCTCAAAGGCGGAAAAGTCAAAGTTGGGGATACAATAGTAATCAGCAGGGAAGAGGCAATATGCAAGAAAAAACGATTACCGCAGCCGTCTTAACGCTGAGCGACAAAGGGTCCGCAGGCGAACGTAAAGATGCAAGCGGACCTTTGATCAGTGAAATCCTGAAAAAGATCCATGCTGAAGTAAGATACGCTGATATCCTTCCCGATGAAAAAAACCTTATCAAAGAGAAACTCCTTCACTATAGCGCACAGGTCGATTTGATAATAACCACAGGGGGCACCGGCCTTGCCCCGAGGGACGTCACCCCGGATGCAACCCTCGAAATAATAGAGAAAGAAGTGCCGGGCATTGCGGAAGCAATGAGGTTCGAAGGACTGAAAAAGACAAACAGGGCCATGCTTTCCCGTGCGGTGGCCGGTGTGAGAGGAAAATGCCTCATTATCAACCTTCCCGGCAGTCCAAAGGCAGTCCGGGAGAGCCTTGAAGCAATCATCGAGGTGATTCCGCATGCCGTCGAAAAGCTCAAAGGCTACCCTTCAGAATGCGCCCGCTGATTTAGTCTTCAGTCTAACAGATACTAAATTCATTCCTATTGTGTTGCTTAACATCCAAGCAGTTTTTAGCTGCTTTATTTCTTTTTGTACCCCTCGCCAATCTTTTGCTGGCATTTAACCCTAGGCATTCGGGCCCAAAAGAATGAACATTTCTCAGAGCGTTGGCAACAGGGCTATTTCTGTTTCCCGGAAGCCTGGTAAACCATATTACTTATTGCTATTCCTGACAGAGCAGACACAGATTAGTATTTTTTATTCTTGAAATCAAGTTGTTATCCGCCCGCAATGTTCAGTTGTAATTTCAACCTGCAAAAAATGTTCGAAAAAAAGCAAAAAATATTTAAATGAAAACTATTGACATGAACGCACAAAATATTTATCATTAGCTTTATATTAAAGCATATGCATAATTTAATAGGAGTCAATGTGAGACTGTCTTGATAAATCGTAATCAAGAGGTCACTTATTAAGGAGTTTGCATTAAGAAATTAATTTTATCGAATATTATTGCGGTATTCCTTGTTATTTATTTCCTTGCACCGGACGTTTCAGAAGCTATTACTGCCACACGAGTAAGAGGGTGCAATCTGCCATCAGAATCTTTTGCAGTCCGGAATACAACTGATTATTCGTTAAGATATGGTATTAGCTGGACAGGGGAAGGCATTTCCCGTATCCTTCTTGACCCAGACTTCATACGTTGCGGGCTCATTGGATCTTACTATAACTGTCTTCTTCCAGGTGATACCGGCATGATAATTGTAGATTTTAGAACAGATGATTTAGCGCCGGGTACATATAAAGGTGATTTTACTATTAGATATGCAGAACTTTCAACAGCACCACAAATAGAAGGGACTGACAACGAACCCATTACATTAACAGTTCTACCTAAAACCATAATCGTATCCCCAGACTCAATTTCGGCAACTGTAACCCCAGGCTGTTCGGTAAGCCCTCAAACCCTGACTATTGACAACGAGGATCCTTGTAATTATTCTTTCAGTTATTCTACGGACCAAACTTGGATCTTTGTCCAAGTCGCAGCGAATATCTGGTGTGGTTGGTGGAGCCCCTGTGTTATTGGCGCCAACTCTGCGGGAAAACTGAGAGTAACCATCTATCCTTATTCATTAACGCCAGGAACTTATACCGGGAATATCTACATAAATGGATATCTTTTCAACAAGACTATTGCAGTTATATTAACGGTCACAGGTAACGATGATGCTGATGGAGATGGACACTATATCCGGGAATCCTGCAAGACTCCGAATGATGATTGTAATGATGATGACCCTGCTGTTTATCCAGGAGCACATGAACTCTGTGATGGGAAAGACAACAATTGTGACGGAGTTATCGACGAAGGATGTTGCGAGGATAAAGATGGAGATGGGTATTATATTTATAACTCTACAGGTTGTCCTGAAGGTAATGACTGTAATGACAATGACCCGGAGATATATCCCGGGGCAGCAGAAACATGTGACAACAAGGACAATAATTGCAATGGTGAAACTGATGAAGGGTTAAGTACTGATGCAGATGGTGATGGACAGTACACCCCCGATTCCTGCAAAACGCCGAATGATGATTGTAATGACAACGACATAGAGATATATCCTGGCGCTGAGGAACTCTGTGACAATAAGGATAATGACTGTGATGGTGAAACTGATGAAAACTGTGCGTGCAATTATACCGATACAGGCTCTGTTACTTCCATTTCAAATGGCAAATATCACCATGCGCAGGATATTTCAGGCGATATTACATTAATCTACGACAGTTATAGGGCATCAGAAGGAGCGCTTGGAAGAGGATGGACGCATTCATATGATACAAGAATTGAGACTGACACGGATGGTTCCCTTGAATTCACCGAGAACGGATATGCTATCAATTTCAGGCTATCAGGAGATATCTATAAAGCAGAGCCTCGTTCGGGTATTTCTGCCGAAATCACTGTTAATTCTGATGGCGCTTACACCCTGAGAATACAAAGTGGATTACTGTATCAATTTAACCCGGATGGTCGTCTCTTATCAATCACGGACAGAAATGGAAAGCAGACTGTGCTCACGTACACGGAAAGATTTTTGTCTTCTATTATTGATTTCAATGGAAGAACCACAGGGTTTATATACGATAACTTAAACAGAATTACACAGATAACCGATCCCGCAGGGATGAAAACAGTAGTCATATATAACCCGGAAGGACTTCTCTCATCTCTTATCTATCCGGACGGTAGTGCGTGGACTTACTGTTATGGTTCCTCAGGAAGAATGGTCTCAAAAACAGACTCTCTTGGTTCAACAACTTTTTATATATATGACTCAGAAGGCAGAATGATACAGGCAACAGATGCTGAGGGTCATACAAAGAATCTTTCTTATGACCATGCAAATCAGACAACAACTGTCACAGAATGGAATGGAGGCATATGGACATACAGATATGACGAATACCTAAATGTGCAGACAGAGATTACTGACCCACTCGGAGGTATCAAGAGAAGAGTTTATGATGACTACAAAAGCCTTCTTTCTGAAACTGATGAATTGTGGAATACCACAACATATACCTATGACTTTGAACGCAAAATGACAGCAATGACCGATAGCATAGGAAACACTACCGCATACACTTACAATACCTATGGACAGGTGACAAGCATAAGAGACCCTCAGGGGAATAGAACCCTTTACGAATATGATGCGAATGGGAATCTGACATCTACTACCGATCCAACAGGCGCAACAATCCGATCTTGGCATGATTTAAGAGGAAACATTACCGGCATAACCAATGCCATTGGACAGACAACCGCATTTGCCTATGATCAATACAACAATCTTGCTTCTGTTACCGACCCCACAGGGGCGACCACAACCTTTACTTACGACGTCCTGGGAAATATTACCAGCCAGAAAGATGCATCGGGGAATATTACCGGATTTGAATACAATGTCCTGAACCAACCTATAAAAATAACTGACCCAATGGGTAACATAACTGCATATACCTATGATTCCAAAGGGAACAGGACATCAGTAACAGACGCCAATGGAAATGTAACGGGATACGCATACAATTACAAGGGACAGGTAATAAAAGTCAGAGATGCCATAGACAATATCACGCAATACACGTATGGTGGAGGCACAGGATGTCCATCCTGCAGAGGTGGAACAGGGGATAAACTTATCTCCATAACTGATGCCAGGGGAAACGTAACCATCTATGAATATGATTTGCTCGGGAAGCTCTTAGGAGAAACAGACCCTCTTAGAAACACAATAGCCTACTCCTATGACGCCAAAGGGAATCTTATATCAAAAACCGATGCCAATGAGCATACTCTATACTATACTTACGATTCATTAAACAGACTGATTCAAAAGACTTATCCGGACGGGACATCAGAAAACTATACATTCGATTCAAAAGGCAACATCCTTACTGCCACAAATAAGAACATATCCTATGGGTTTACCTATGATGGAAATGGGAGAATGATAAAAGTTACAGACTCCAACGGTAAAGTCATTGAGTACGATTATGATTTGACAGGCAACAAAACCCTGCTTATCTATCCGGATGACTCAATAGTCAACTATACGTATGATAATGCAAACAGATTGAGTGCTATAATCAATGGCGGGGGAAGGTCGACAACCTACAGTTATGACAGCGCGGGAAGAAAGGTAAGGGTTGCCTTGCCCAATGGTACATATACCACCTATACGTATGACAGCAGTGGCAGGTTAATAAATCTTACCCATAACACCTCGACAAACTCTGTTATTAACAGCTTCAACTACACGCATGATAACGTTGGCAACAGACTTACAAAAACAGAGATCGATACCAAATATGCATACGGTTATGACAAAATCTATAGGCTTCTCCAAAGCATACCTACGAAGCTTCCAAGATATGACCAGGAACAGGAGAATAAAGCTGAAATCTTCAACTATGACCCGGTTGGAAACCGTCTCACCGGTCCGGAGCCGATTGATTATTACGAATACAACAAAGGCAATCAATTAATCGATGAGAGAAAAGAACAATATGAGTATGACCACAATGGAAATCTGATCAGTAAGACAGAGACAAGTGGTGAGGGAACAGTAAATATTTGGGCATATCAATACGATTATGAGAATAGACTTGTAAGAGTGATCAAAGAAGAGCCTGATGAGACAAAGACTGTTACTTTCAAGTATGATCCATTTGGGAGAAGGATAGAGAAGAAGGTCACAGAAAATCCCTCTCCACTGGTGGGAAAGGATATGGGTGAGGGGGAAACAAAGATTTATACGTATGTCTATGATAAAGAGGATATAATCCTTGAATATCTGATAAAGACAGAGAATGGTGAAACAAGGACTGAGATAACAAAATATGTGCACGGCCCTGGCATTGATGAACCACTTGCTATTGAAAGAAAAGGAGATGTTTATTCCTGTCATGCAGACGGCCTCGGTTCAATTGTTGCGCTTACAGATTCAAAACAGAAAGTGGTTGAGAGCTATACCTATTCGTCATTTGGAGAACTGAAGAGACAGGGAGATAAGGTCAAGAACACCTTTACCTTCACCGGAAGGGAATGGGATGAGGAGACAGGGTTGTATTTCTATCGGGCGAGATATTATGATGCGAAGGTCGGGAGGTTTATCAGCGAAGATCCCATTGGGTTTGAAGGGGGGGATGTGAATTTTTATGCATATGTTAAGAATCGACCAACGGTGCTTGTTGATCCATTGGGGCTTGAAGGTTGCGGCCCTTTCAAAATGCATCTTCCTGATGATTATAATTTGAAAGAATGTTGCGACAGACATGATCGGTGTTATGATCAATGCAAGCCAAAACCATATTGCGATGCTATATTCTGTGATTGTTTGTTTGATAAATGTATGAAACAGCCCGGTGATAAGCAGAAGGCATGCTTTTGTCGTTTCGTTGCTTATTGTGCAGCTGTCAATAAATTCGGATTGATTTCATATATAGCGGGATGTTTGACTGAATAGCCCATTAAGAGCATATGAAACCCAAAGTAAACTTTTATCAGGCACTTATCATCACAATATTTCTTTTAGCACTGTTTTTTTTAACAATCATTTTTTCGATAATTCAATTACGTCCTGAGACAGGAATAAGAAAAGGACAAAATGTTTTAGCCAAGAAAATATTCTATAAAGGTGATATTGGAAAAATAAGAACTATTCAGGTTGGTAATCATAACTCTTCATTATCAAAAAAAATCTTTATATTGAGTCAAAATAAATGTCTTTTATTTGATGTAAAAATGCATGAATTAGTAAAAACAATTAAATTTAAAAAAGAAGTTGGAGTAAGACCCGAAGTACTAAAAATAGAGCCTGATGGGAAACTTGAGTTCATACTCCGTGGCGGTGGCTTCGGTGATGTGGGGGTTGCCAATACTAATGGTGAGCTTAGATGGAAATATAGGCCCACCGGAACAAGTCCATCTATGACTTCAGGTGACCTTGATGGAGATGGTAATTTGGAATTCTATGTGGCTGATTATGATGGGCTACATCGACTGGATTCATCAGGCGAAGAACAATGGCGAACAAATGATTTCTGGGAATGGGATGTGCAGATTTTTCAGCCGGAAGGAGTTGATGAATCGCAAATAATAACACGTGGGGATGATGGGAAAATACGTTTTCGGAACAAACATGGAAAAATAATTAAAGATATCGGGCCACCTGAGAGGATCTATGATATAGAGGCTGTTCAATGGCTTAGCAAGGCCTATCTTTTAGCGAAAGATGAAGATCGCTGTATAATCCTTATGGATTTAGATGGAAAAGTTATACTCAAATACTGTTATGAACAAGAATGGTTTTTTAATTTACCATTTGGGAACTATTTTTATATTCTTGCAGTTAGGGCTACTCCCATTAAGCTTCGTATTAATGAAGAACCTTATTTAGCTGTAATTACGGATTTTGCCTCTTACATATCTAGGACAATGTTGAATATATTTTCTCCCTCAGGGGAACTGGTATATCAAGAATTATTGAAAAGCACAACCGGCTTGAATGTAATCCAAAATGATGACGGGACAGAAAGTCTGCTGGTTGGTGATGGTGGGGAAAATGTATGGCTTTATACTGTGAATCAAGAATAGTTAATGGCTGTCTCCGCTTTTCCAGCGATGAATTATACCTATGACACCAACAGCCGCTTGATAGGTATTAATACGACAATTAACGGGGTAGTCTCAGACTTAAGTCTGAGCTATGATGACATCGGAAGAAGAACGGGCATGATACGTATCATATTTTTCGCACAAATAAAGTCATGGTGACCTCGAATCTGGTAATGTAATTTCATCACAAAGGGACTAAGAGGGGTCAGCCCTTGAAGCTTGACAGAATAAGCTTTGGTTTTCTATAATCAGCCTCATGGCAAGGCCGTTAAGG
>JAVHLL010000053.1 GCA_031082155.1 Thermodesulfovibrionales bacterium
GAGCTTTAAAATCAAATCCTGAAAATACATGCGACCTCCTGGAAAGTAAAGAATCTTAAAAGAAGGATGAATGTTTTGTCAAATACGTCGCAAACGAATAAGCGACGCCGTATTCATCCGGGAATTCTTGAATGCGATAAGTGGGAATATCCGGCTCCACCGGGATAAAAGGAAAGGTCCTTTTGTGGTATAATTTTCCCATAATGAAAAAGAAAATACTCATGAGAGGGAATGAAGCGATTGCAGAAGCAGCAATCCAGGCAGGATGCCGTTTCTATGCAGGATATCCGATAACCCCGCAGAACGAAATCCCCGAATACCTGTCATGGAGAATGCCGGAGGTTGAAGGAACCTTTATCCAGGCCGAGAGTGAACTCGCTGCTATTAATATGGTATATGGCGCATCTGCTGCAGGATCCCGGGCGATGACCTCTTCCAGCAGCCCGGGGATCAGCCTGAAGCAGGAGACGATTTCCTTCCTTGCAGCCGCTGAGCTTCCTGCGGTCATTGTCAACATGCAGAGAGGCGGCCCCGGACTGGGCAATATTTCGGGCAGTCAGGCCGATTATTTCCAGGCAGTAAAGGGTGGCGGCCATGGAGATTATAAGACACTTGTCTACGCCCCATATAGTGTCCAGGAATTATGGGACCTTACCCTGCGCTCTTTCGACAAGGCTGATGAATACCGGAACCCCGTGCTAATCCTCGGTGACGGGATTATAGGTCAGATGATGGAGCCTTTCTATCCGAATCCATACAGGAAACCAGATCTTCCCGAGAAAGACTGGGCGCTTGATGGATGCAAAGGAAGAGCGCCGAGAGTGATCAAATCCCTCTATATGGGAGATGGCGAACTTGAGATGAGGAATATCGTGCTGCAGACTAAATATGCTGAAATGAAGAAGAGAGAGGTAATGGCAGACAGGTATTATCTCGACGATGCAGAAATTGTGGTTGTTGCATTTGGGATTGCTGCACGGATTGCTCTTTCCTCTGTCCTGCGGTTGCGGCGGGAAGGACTGAAGGTTGGCCTTTTCAGGCCTGTCACCCTTTTCCCTTTCCCGGCACAGGAACTCTTTGCGATTGCCGGAGAGCACATACGGTTTCTCACCATAGAAATGAATGCAGGACAGATGGTTGAAGATGTCAGGCTGTCAGTGAACGGAAAATCGCAAGTATTATTCCATGGAAGACCGGGAGGCTCTCTTCTCACCCCGGAGGAGGTTGAAGAGAAGATTCGGCAGGTATGTTGCAGTCATCCTCATCCCGTCAGAGCCGCCTTGAATCGCTGGGATGCATAAGTTTCAATTTCCCCATGGCGCATGCTGGTTTTTCAGGCGGGAAAAAATTCTTGTTCCGGCCAGACAGACTTCTTGACAAAATATTTTTTCTTTGGTAGTATTATCACTTGCTGTATAATCTTTAATCTTAAATATTCATTGTACAATGCGGAGGGAAAGTGCCTACGATAGCCCAATTGGTAAGCAACGGAAGAGAAAAGGTAAAGACAAAGACAAAAAGCCCGGCATTGCGGAGATGCCCTCAGAAGAGGGGTGTCTGTGTGAGGGTTTATACCACAACCCCGAAAAAGCCCAATTCGGCCCTTCGGAAGGTCGCCAGGGTCAGGCTGATGACGGGGATAGAAGTCACTGCCTATATCCCCGGTGTAGGGCACAACCTTCAGGAACATTCAATCGTCATGATACGCGGTGGAAGGGTCAAGGACCTCCCCGGCGTCAGGTATCATATTATAAGAGGCACCCTGGATTCCATGGGAGTTGCAGAACGAAGACAGGGGAGATCAAAATATGGCTCGAAAAGGCCCAAATAAGAGAGTGATACATGCCAAGAAGAAGAGTTGTTGAGAAAAGAGAAATTCTACCTGATCCGAAATACAACAGTAAAATCGTCAGTAAATTCATCAACGCAATAATGCAAAGCGGCAAGAAATCAACTGCCGAGAGTATCTGTTACGGTGCGTTTGAAGTGCTTAAGCAAAAGACCGGCAGTGACCCAATAAAAGTGTTCAAGACGGCGCTGGAGAATGCGAAACCTGTCCTGGAAGTAAAGCCAAGAAGAGTCGGAGGCGCGACATATCAGGTGCCGGTCGAAATCAGGCCGCATAGACGAGCGGCGCTCGCCTTTAGATGGCTTATGAAATATTCCCGCGCCAGAGGCGAAAAGACTATGCATGAGAAACTGGCAGGAGAGTTGCTGGATGCATATAACAACACAGGGACTTCGATTAAAAAGAAAGAAGATACCCACAAAATGGCTGAAGCGAATAAGGCTTTTGCACATTATAGATGGTAGGAAGAATAGAGGAGAAAAGATTTGTCAATGTTCCCGTTACAACAGACCCGCAATATTGGTATCATGGCACATATCGACGCAGGGAAGACCACGACCACAGAACGCATCCTCTATTATACCGGCGTTACCTACAAGATCGGAGAGGTTCATGATGGCACGGCTGTCATGGACTGGATGGTTCAGGAGCAGGAAAGAGGCATCACCATAACCTCTGCCGCTACTACGTGCTTCTGGAAAGACTGCAGAATCAATATTATAGATACTCCAGGGCATGTTGATTTTACCATCGAAGTAGAAAGATCGCTCAGAGTACTTGATGGTGCAGTTGCGGTTTTCGATTCTGTGGCGGGCGTAGAGCCACAGTCTGAAACAGTCTGGAGGCAGGCGAATAAATATGGCGTTCCGCGGATCGCCTTTATGAATAAAATGGATAGGGTAGGTGCTGATTTTTTTATGAGTGTAAATAGTATGATAGAACGTCTCGGCGCAAATCCGGTGGCTATTCATATTCCGATCGGGGCAGAGGAACAATTCAGGGGACCGATCGACCTCGTCAGCATGAAGGCGTTCTATTTTGAGAACGAAACATTAGGTGCAACATATACAGAAGGAGATATTCCGGAGCATCTCCTTCCGATTGCAAAGGAATACAGGGAAAAAATGCTCGAATCGCTATCTGATGTAGACGATGCGATTATGGAAAAATTCCTCAACCGTGAAGAAATCGGTACCGATGAAATAATGGCAGCCTTACGGAAGGGAACACTCGAACTGAAGCTGACTCCTGTTTTCTGCGGCTCTGCTTTCCGGAACAAGGGAGTTCAGCAGCTTCTCGATGCGATTGTTGACTATTTGCCTTCGCCTCTTGATATCCCGCCTGTTGTAGGGACCGTTCCTGGCAGCGACTCTGTGATCGTCAGGCATGCTGATGACAGCGAGCCTTTTTCCGCGCTTGCATTCAAGGTAATGACGGATCCTTTTGTTGGACAGCTTACTTTCATCCGGGCTTATTCCGGAGTGTTAAATGCAGGTTCCTATGTCTATAACTCAACAAAAGATACCAAGGAACGGGTTGGCAGGCTTCTCAAGATGCATGCGAATAAACGCGAAGAGATAAAGGAAGTATCCGCCGGTGACATCGCAGCGGTGGTGGGACTGAAACAGACTCTCACTGGCGACACTTTATGTGACGAGAAGAACACGATCATTCTGGAGTCTATTGAATCCCCCGAACCGGTCATGTCTGTTGCGATCGAACCTAAGACGAAGGCAGACCAGGAAAGACTCTCCCAGTCTCTGGCGAAGCTTGCACAAGAAGACCCTTCGTTCAAGGTATCATTTAATGAGGAGACGGGGCAGACGATCATATCCGGTATGGGGGAACTGCACCTCGAGATTATTGTGGACAGGCTCCTCCGGGAGTTCAAGGTTGGCGCGAATGTCGGGAAACCACAGGTTGCATATAAGGAAACTATCAGAGCAGCTGCAAAGGGTGAAGGGCGGTTTGTAAGGCAAAGCGGTGGACGTGGTCAGTTTGGGCACGTATTTATTGAGATAGAACCGTTAGAAATGGGAAAAGGGTTCGAGTTCGAGAATAAAATAGTTGGTGGTACTATACCGAGGGAATATATTCCCGCGGTGGAAAAGGGCATTAAAGAGTCTGCAGACAGGGGTATCCTTGCAGGATATCCTGTCGTCGATATAAAAGCAAGGCTATATGACGGTTCATACCATGAAGTTGACTCATCGGAAATGGCATTCAAGATTGCAGGGTCCATGGCATTTAAGGAAGCTGCAAAAAATGCAAAACCGGTGATCCTTGAGCCTGTTATGAATGTAGAGGTGGTAACTCCCGAGGAATACATGGGCGATGTGATAGGAGACCTGAATGCCAGGAGAGGGAAGATTCAGAATATTGAACGCCGGGGGAATGTCCAGTTAATTAAGGCAATGACCCCTCTGGCTGAAATGTTCGGGTATGCGACTGGTTTGAGATCCAAGACACAGGGCAGAGCCACCTACACAATGCAGTTTTCACGATATGATGAAGTGCCAAAGGGAGTGTCAGAAGGCATCATTGCAGTGGTGAGGGGTGGATAAGGGAGTTTAGTGGGCAGTTGTACGTTGGTTCCCTGAATGAATTAGGATGAAAAACAACGGTCAACTGAAAAAGAGGAGGAAAAATGGCAAAGGCGAAATTTGAGAGGGTAAAGCCGCATGCGAA
>JAVHLL010000025.1 GCA_031082155.1 Thermodesulfovibrionales bacterium
TCGCCGCAGTTCTGGGGACGGAGGGTCAGATTCCATTCGCCTGAGTACTTCGTTGCGCAACTGGAACAGCTCTCCCGCAAGGGCATTTCTTTTTTTTATGTTTCGGACGACACATTCACCATGAGAGAAGACCGTGTAATCAATATCTGCAAAATGATAGTGGCAAAGGGCCTTAAAATTTCATGGTTTGCCATTTCACGGGTAAATTGTGTGAGTGAAGAGATGCTCTACTGGATGAGGAAAGCAGGGTGCATCCAGATCAGCTATGGGGTTGAAAGCGGGTCGGAAAAAATCAGACAAACTCTCTGCAAGAATATCAAGGCTGAAGATATCAAAAGGGCTTTCACCCTGACCGCCCGCTACGGCATACTGCCACGGGCTTATTTCATTTATGGGTCGCCGGGCGAAACTGAGGAGACTATACAGGAAACAGTGGACCTCATGCACGAGATCCGGCCGCTGAGCATGGTTTCCTATATTCTCGATATCTTCCCTGGAACTGCGTTATATGAAGATTTTCAGCAAAGGACAACGCTTGGTGACAACATCTGGTTAGAGAGAATCGAGGATATCATGTATTGCGAGACTGACCAGAAATTGTCGGAAAACGTGATCCTGTCCTTCGGCCGGAAACTCCGGACAGAATATTACCGCAGTCTTCCCGGGTTTGCAGATGCAATCTCGCTTGCTGACAGGGAAGATCTTTACGAAAGCCATGCTGAGTTCCTTTCAAGGCTCGGGATGACCTTCAGCCACGGGGACTATGCTGCAGTGGACGCAATACTGGACAAAGAGGGTGTTGCAGAACGGCTTTTCAAAAGGGCGCTCTCGTACTTCCCTGACCACCGGGCATACCTTGGGCTTGGTATCCTCAAACAGAAACAGGGAAAGTACAAAGAATCGATAGCGCTACTCTCTGAAGGGGAAAAACATTTCCCCGCAAGTGAGCAGCTGGCCCTCTGCCTCGGGTTAAGCCATATGAACCTGGCACACTATACGAAGGCGCTACAGTGCTTTGACAGGTTCCCGGATTCTCCTCAGGTATCGCCCTACAGGACGGCCTGCCATCGTGCATTAGGGCATCCAGAACAAAAAGCCCCCTGACAGGAAGTGCAATGGATCCGAAGCACGCATTTCTTCATCATTCATGACCGGCAAAACTTTGTTATCCAGGCGGCCAGTGCATGAGACGTCCTCCGAGTATATGGAGGTGCATATGAAAGATTGTCTGCCCTGAATCACGATTGCAGTTCATCACAAGCCTGAAGCCGTTTTCAGCAACCCCCTTTTCCGATGCAATCCGATTCGCGGTCTGGAATAAATGCCCAATAAGTCCAATGTCTTCCTCCTGCAGATCCAGGTTCGTAGCGATGTGTTTTTTGGGTATTATGAGGGTATGTACCGGAGCCTGGGGTTGGATATCATCAAAAGCCATCACCTGTGCATCCTCATATACGATTTTTGCAGGCCGTTTTCTTTCAATAATTTCACAGAATAAGCATCCCATAGAGTTGGCCCTCCGTTTGCTTTTTGAATATCATTATAGCATCTCTTCGCGGGGCATGCGCGACCAACAATTTTTGTATTGACGAAGGCGCCTCCGGCAGGGTATAACTGTACTGATTCGGGGGGAAGAAAAACAGAACATATCTGGTATCATACTCTTTACTCTGTTACAAACGGGAGGAAGAAAACAGAATGTCAGACTTACAGTCAAAAACCCCGGCAGAAACCCTTGATGTGCAGGGCAGATCGTGTCCTTATCCCATCATGCTCGTAAAAAAAGTGATGGAGACCCTTCCACAGGGGGCGATATTGAAAATTCTCTGTGACTCGGCCGACACCGCAGAAGATTCTATTCCGCGGTACTGTGACAAGCATGGATATGATTTCGAATCGGTAAAGATTGAGAACGGTTACTGGGAGCTTTTTATTCAAAAGGGTTAGCCCTCTTCCTCCTGAAATCCCGGATAAGCCAAATGAGTAATCCTGCGATCAGGAGCCCAGCCGCAATATATTTTTCATACCGCTCAATATCTCCAAGCAGGCTTTCAAGCGTTGCGCCAAAGAAATAGCCTGCGTAAGTGCATATCGTTGCCCACAGGATACAGCTCAGGAGCATGAACGTAAAATACTTCATGCTCCCCATGCGTGAGAGCCCCAACACTGCGGCGCTCAGCAGCCTGAAGCCGTATACCCATTGGCTTATAAATATTGCGGCAACTCCGTATTTTGCCATAAGCGCTTCAAGCTTCAGCAGGTTTACCTTGACAAATCGCTGAATCAATCCAAGGAAAGCCTCTCTCTTATAGAGGGCAATAAGAAAAAAGGTGCCGTGTCCTATGTATGAGGCTGCGAAAGAGACGAGGATCACGGCAAATTCATTCAGGTACCCGTTGAAAGCGAGGAATCCCGCTGCGATAAGCACACTTTCACCCTCGAAGAAGGTCAGTATGAATATTGCGATGTATCCATATTTCGAGAGAAATTCTTCCAGAAATCCTCCTGTCCGGCATAAAATACCTCAGAACAACTCCGGGAAAGGATGCGCAGGGAAGACGCAAAAAAAAGGGGATGCTGGCCTCTCCAACATCCCCTTTTACTATATTCGAACATGTTTCTAAATCTTATTGCTCTTTCAATGTTACTGCGCCTGTCGGACAAACACTGACACAGGTTTCACATCCCTCGCACAAGTCCGCCTGAAAAGGATCTGATTTTCCGCCTGTAAGCTGAAATACGCCAACTGGACAATTATTGACGCATTCCTCACAGCCATCACACTTATCTTTGTCAACTGTAACAATAAAGGTTCCCACTATTCTTTCACCTCCTTGAAGTTAAAAACCATTCGGTTTTTATATTTTATTTTAAATTATTTTAATTATTTTTTAAAAGAGTGCCCCTTTTTCATTCGGCTTTGATCTGTCTTTCTCCATATTTGTCAAAGACAACGTCTTCCTTCACTGATACTGCAATCTTATACAGGATAGTCAATACGAGAAACCCTATCGCCCATACGGCAAGAGTGATCAATGCTTCCGGGAGCGTCGGCCAGTATTCAGTAATTTTCTCAAAAGGATTCGGCACAAATCCTCCGATAACAAGACCAAACCCCTTATCAATCCAGAGGGAGAAAAATGTTGCTGCACAGGCGACTGCAAGCAGGCTTTCGTTTTTCCTGATCTGAGGAAAAACCAACAGCGCTATCGCAATAACTGCCAGGATGCTTGAAAGCCACATAATCGGAACAAGCTGTGAGTGTCCGTGCAAGCCGGCGTATAAGTATTGAAAAGCGTGCATATGTCCGGGGATTTGGCTATAGAATGCGGTAAAGAGCTCAAGACCGAGGAAAAAGACATTAATGAGCATGCAGTAGGTAACAATTTTCCCGAGCGTCTGAATCGCCTCTTTGCCGGGATCAAACTTCGTATATTTTCTCACGATCATGGCAAGGATGATAAGGAGCGCGGGACCACCGGCAAATGCCGATGCCAGGAATCGGGCAGCCAGAATTGCCGTCAGCCAGAAATGTCTTCCCGGAATACCTGCATACAAAAATGCCGTAACCGTATGAATTGAAGGCGCCCAGGCGATCGAGAGAATGATAAGAGGTTTTACCCACTTAGGTGGTGCAACTTCCTTTCTCTCTGCGCCCAAAACTGTCCATCCAATCAGCAGGTTGAGGAAAAGATATCCACTCAGCACAAGCATATCATAGAACATTACCGAATTGGGGGTTGGATGCAGGATAACATTCAGGACACGAAGCGGCTGTCCCAGATCGACAAAGATAAACAGCATGCACATAATGACAGCAGCAATGGCAAGAAATTCCCCTAAAATGGTGAGTCTGGCAAATTTCTTGTAGTCATGCAGGTAATACGGAAGGACAACCATAACACCTGACGCAGCCACGCCAACCAGAAAGGTAAATTGACCGATATAAAGACCCCAGGAAACATCCCTGCTCATACCGGTTACCCCAAGGCCATTTTGAAACTGATAAAGATACGCCAGGAACCCGACGCCTATCAGAGACAGCAAAAAACATACCCATACCCAGTATCTTCGACCTCCGTATATCGCTTTCTCAAGCATTCCAATTCCCTCCTAAATTATGTAATACACACTAGGGCTTGTCCCGAGTTCGGGCTTACGTCTGATGGTAAACCGTTCACTGAGGATTTTCCTGACTTCAGAAGCCGGATCTTCCAGATCGCCGAAAATTAATCCGGGTGTTGTACCCTTTTTGACTGCAACCTCTTTGGCCGCCTCCACACAGGCAGGTTCAAGCCCCTTGGCAAGTCTTTCATAGCACAAGGTACATTTCTCAACAACACCTTTCATTCGTGTTGGAAATTCAGGGTTTTCTTTTGACTCATCAATAAAAGGCCTTGGATTTTTGTAATTGAAACTCCTGGCGCCGTAAGGACAGCCAGCCATACAGAACCGGCATCCGATGCATCTGTGCATATCCATCATAACAATGCCGTCACTTTTTCTCTTGAATGTTGCCTGCGTTGGACACACCCTTACGCAGGGAGGATTTTCACAATGATTGCAGAGCATAAGGAACGGCATATGCTGATATTTCTCAGCGCGGTATTCATCTTCATTACCGGGGAAAGCATGTTCATAGGTTTCCGGCCACATCCATTTCACCTCATGTTTCGGGTTATCGGTTACATGAGGTACATTGTGAACACGGTGACAGGCATCAATACATGGCTGGAAATCTTCTTCTGAGGCAAACTTGCTCATATCAACGACCATGGCCCAACGTTTCGCGGTTAATGCCTCCGGGTTTTTTGAAACCTGGGAAGCTTCAACGCTGTTCTTTAAGGCAGTGACGCCGGTAACCCCGCCAATACCAAGAATAGAGGAAAGACCGGCTATTTTTATAAATTCTCTCCTATTCATGCTCATAACCCTTTCTCCTTCGGCTCTAAGTGGCAAGTCCAGCAATATGGACTTACCGCAGCGTAATTGTGACATTCATCACAGAAATTCTTCTTGTTAGAATGGCATTTCATACAGGTGTTCTGGAGACTCATGGTATATTGTTTTCCTGTCGTACTCGTATAGACCGTTACTCCGTCACGGACAACCCAGTCCCTCCACTCATTGAGCATTTTCATATGTTCTTTTTTCATATAGGCCTTTGATTCAACACATTGCCTATCACTCTCTGGAAGCTTGAGAATTTCCGGGGTATCAATCTTTGGATCAGGCTTTGCAGTTGCCTGCTTCCCGCTTAACCAGAACGGAGCAGTCACTAACGAGATAAAAATAATCAATCCGAGTAGTATCTTTCCGCCGTTATACATCTTCTTCACCCTCCATTCCTGGGAGTGGTTCGCCACGCAGGTTCGTAGTTCGTTTCCTTTCTCCCTTCATGATTAAGGCGTTTCCAACCATTTCATGAACACCTGTCACTGCTACTCCAGGCACCCAGTAATCCATAAGCGGGGGCAGAACTGCCCTGTCAATCGCGCAGATACAGGCGAGCATATTCACTCCATACTTTTTATGGACGTGGCGCACCGCATTTGCCCTCGGCAACCCTCCCCTCAGCCTCTGTTCCATATTTTCCGAGGCGTTAAGTCCGGAGCCGCTCCCGCAGCAGAAGGTCTGCTCCCGGATCGTATTCTCGGGCATTTCGTAGAAATTGTTGCAGACATTGTTGATTATGAACCTCGGTTCCTCAAGTAATCCCATACCCCGCGAGGTGTTGCAGGAATCATGGTAAGTGACAATGAGGTTATCATTTCTCTTCGGATCAAGGTTTAATTTACCGTTTTTTATCAGGTCAGCAGTAAACTCTGTGATATGAACCGTTTTGTTGGACTTTGCATTCTCGAACCTTGTCCCGGTAATCGGTGAAACCGGTTCTTCAAGATAGTCTACAGGACCGAACCAGGTGTTGTGGTATTGATGCCAGACCCTCCACATATGCCCGCATTCTCCGCCAAGTATCCACTTTACCTTCAGTCTCTTTGCTTCAGCATAGATCTTGGAATGAAGCCTCTTCGCCATCTCATTCGTGGTAAAGAAACCGAAATCTCCCCCTTCAGAGGCAAAGGTACTCCAGGTATAATCTAATCCCAGTTCATGGAAGAGGAGGAGTTCCCCCATGGTGGTAAATGTCCCCGGGTCCGCAAACATACTTCCGGAGGGTATCACTACAAGAATCTCGGCTCCCTTCCGGTTGAAGGTCGGTGATACTTTTATCCCGGTTATTGTCTCGAGGTCATCAATAAACATATCGAATGAATCCTTGATCGTGTGGGGTTGGAGCCCTAAGTGGTTCCCTGTTCTGTAGCAGTTTGCAACCGGGCCTGCAATCCAGTCAATGTTTAATCCGAGGAGATTGAGCAGTTCCCTTGCGAGAATAGTAATCTCAGCGGTATCAATACCATAAGGACAAAAAAGAGAACAGCGGCGGCACTCCGTGCACTGGTATGCATAGTACCAGATCTCTTTCAACACATCTATTGTAAGCTCTCTTGCTCCCGCGATCTTGCCCATGATCCTGCCGGAGGTTGTACAGTACTTTCTATACACGGACCTGAGGAGCTCTGCCCTGAGCACCGGCATATTCTTTGGGTCCCCGCCACCGATATAAAAATGGCACTTGTCTGCACAGGCTCCGCATCTGACACAGATATCGAGGAAGAGCCTGAACGACCGGTACTTGTCAACTCTCTCTCTCAGCCCTTCGATGAATATCTCCTGCCAGTTTTCCGGGAGATGCCAGTCCTCGTCTTTTACTGACCACTGCCTCGGGTTCGGCATGCCGACATATTCAAGGGATTTAGCTTTCGATGCATAACAGAACATCCCCGGCCTGAAGTCAGGACGGGTATCCATCCATGCTTGCTTGGGTGGAACATGGTTTATTCTTATAAGTTCTTCTGGTTTTGGGTTTGCCATGGTTACTCCTTTTCTACCGGTAATCCTACTGATTTCATTTTATCTCTAAATTCTTCCTCATACTCTTCATAAGTATGAGCCTTGACAGGATAATTCCAGGGGTTCGCATGCAATGCGGCGCGGTTGTTATTTGCCAGGTTCCTTGTAGGGCTCATGAATACTCCTGCCATATGCATAAGCTTACTCATGGGGAAATACGCAAAGAGTGCGCTGACCAGAAAAAGGTGTATGTAAAAGATGGTCCCGATACCCGCCGGAATAACAGGATTGAAGGTTATCAGTCCCATCATCAACTCTTTAATGCCTACCACATCCGTTTTCAGAAAATATCTCATTAGAACGCCTGTAGTACCTATCGCGCCGATGAGGAAAAGCGGGAAGTAGTCAGAGGCAAGGGAGATATATCTTACCTGCGGGATAATGACCCTTCTCAGAAAGAGGAAGGTTACTGCACCAAGGAAAATCAGATCAGTTATATAGAGGACAGGGGCCCCGACCTGGAAAAAACCGTCGAGGGTCTCTAAGATTTCCACAAAAAACGGAACCGGCTCGAAGAAAAGCCTCAGATGCCTCGTAAGGATAACGAGGAAGGTCCAGTGGAAGGCAAGTCCGGCCATCCAGAGCCATTTGGTTGAGCCATAGGTGAATTGTGGCCCGTCTCTCAGTTCCATCTTCGTGTTCCTGAAAAGGGAACGGAAAACCAGCACTTCCAGTGCCATCCTGATGATAACCCCGAACGAAGTGAATGGGTTGTCAATCTTACTCGATTTTATCCACGGGAAGCTCTTCTCCTGTCCGGCAGTTGTCGGTATCCGGAACGGGACAGGAACACGCGCCCATTTCAGCACCCGAAATGCAATCCCCACAATAAACACTGCGAAGGCCAGATAGGGAATAATGACCCCGAAGAAGTAGTGAAGATGAATGCTCCTCACCCCCACGAAGGCAATAACCCCAAGTATTGCTACTGCGAAAAAGGAAAATAATAGTCCCATGGTTCTACCCCTCTATTTTTTGAGTTAGTACTGTTTCCTCACCGAGACCCTGATTGCCATCTGGTATTTCGCATACCAGGTTTGCCCTTTTCAAAAGCCTGAACATCATATTCCTTGCCTCATTCGTCCTGATCTCGTAAATCTTCTCCCGGCACTGCATGAAAATATCGAAGGCAAGAAGCGCCAGCGCATCTATCTCTGATTCCAGTGAAAGCAATTCATCCTGGAATTGATTTCTCTGTAATTCTTTTCTCAGTTCCTCCCGGACGACCTTTTTCAGCAGGAAGAGGAAGGATACGGATTGGGAAGGGGAAAAATCCTGCACTGCCTTTATCTTTATAATATCGTTGAGGTAAGGGAAATACCTTTCAGGGTCACCTCCCTGCAGGAGTTCTTCAAACAGACCGTGTATTACCTCCGAGAACGTAAATCCTACTGGATTGGCAAACTGATTGTGATTGCTTTTAAAAAAATTTGAAGTATCCGGGGGATAGCTTGCTACAATTGTATCAAACCACCTTTTCAGAATGGACGATTTTTTTTCTAACAGGAGATCCTTGAGATTCATATCCAGTCTCTGCGTCACCCCTTGATTTGAGATTAAGAAAGCATGGTACGTCGGTAATTTTATTGTATCAACTAAAAAACGTCAACGTATTTTTTTGAATACTGCAATAAAATGAAACTGCAAAATGAAGAGCAAGAAGTGAGAAGCCGGAAAACACTGCTCACTTCTTGCTTTTCCAGACTCTTTTTTTAAGATTATACGCAGCCTGTCGGTTTAGGAAGCCCGGCATACCTACAGGCCTGTTTTGCGGGACCGCCCGGGAATAACTCATACAGGTACTTTGTGTTCCCCTTCTCCGGACCAAAAGCCTTACCGATTTCTTTTACAAGAATTTTAATCATAGGTGCAATCTGGAATTTGATGAAATACTCTCTCAGGAATTTGATGATTTCCCAATGCTCTGACCCGAGTTCAACACCATCTTGGGCTGCCATAATCGGAGCAATTCCTTCCTTCCAGGACTCCCAATCTACCAGATACCCATCTTCATCAACTTCTAATTGCTGCCCTTCAAACTCTAAAAACGGCATTTTACTACCTCCTTTTCTCTGTATTTAATTTTTGATAGAAGCGACACTCCCATCAACTTAAGCCAGAGTATAGTAGCACACAAATATATGAACTTTCAATCAATGCGAAAAAGGGTTCTTTTAAACGGGTTATACAAAGTAATACAAAGACATGAGTATGGTCAAATAAAAAAAATTTATTTATGAATAAGTTTTTTTCTTTGATGGGACTCCGCCATCCGAATCATCCCATTCACCCACTCCGGTGTGCCAAAGGCATGGATATGGGCATAGGTGGCAAGCACATTCTTATAGCAAATCCCATCCATTTTATTCAGTATCCCCTGCCCTTTCCGCATCCTGAATACGAAAGAAAATCCTTCATTTTCCGATAGTTCGCGCACATGGGAATAATGGAATTCATGACCGTGGAGGACATTGCCGCAATCAAAATACGGGTTGGGGTGTGTTACCTCAACAATTGCATAGCCGTGCCCCTGCGGTTTTTTGCTCACCTCGATAACGATCGGGAAAATGCCGGCCATCTCATAGGTCCTGCCCTCCCAGAACAATGTTTTCGCCAGATACATTAATCCTCCGCACTCAGCATACACAGGCATTCCTTCCTCAGCAACTTTTCTGACTGCCTCAAGGAGCTTCCGGTTGGCAGAAAGAGCATCTGCGTGAGTTTCGGGGAAGCCTCCGCCTATATAGAGGGCATCCAATGCAGACGGCAGATCATCGGTCAGGGCACTGAATTCGATGATTTGCGCCCCTGCCCGCTCCAGCGCTTCTATGTTCTCCGGATAGTAGAACTGGAAGGCTGAGTCACGAATCACTCCGATAGTAACCTGTTTTTCCCTGACCTCTAAAATCGGTGCGTGCCGCAGGTTTACCGCAGGAGCCTCAGTTGCGATTTGCCATACCTGTTTCATGTCCAGATATTCGGAGACAGTCTGAGCAGCCTTCTCAATTGCATCTTCGGCAACAGGATGTTCCTGGGGAGGTACGAGACCAAGATGTCTCCCTGGAAAATTGATATTCTGCAGTTTCGGAATTGCGCCAAGAACCGGCAGGTGACAATACTTTTCTATACTCTGTCGGATAACTGATTCGTGACGATGCCCTGCTAGCCTGTTGAGGATAACCCCCTTGATCGGCACTACAGGATCAAAAGTCTGACATCCGAGAACAAGAGCAGCAACAGTGCGGGTCACTTTTGTGCAGTCTACGACAAGAATGATGGGGGCCTGAAGGAGTTTTGCCACTTCAGCGGTGCTCACACTTCCTTCAGCATCCATACCGTCATACAGCCCCCGGTTACCTTCGATAACAGCTATATCCGCATTCTGCGCATGCAGACTCAAGGAAGAGAGCACCTGATCTTTATTCATAAGGAAAAGATCGAGGTTATAACACGGATGACCTGCGCCACTGCTCATCCAGCCCATGTCAATATAATCAGGTCCCTTTTTGAAAGGGACGACCCTGTATCCCTGTTTTTTCCATGCACGGCAGAGCCCTACACTAAGGACCGTCTTGCCGGTGTCTCCCCCGAGACCGGCGATGACAAGCCTGGGGCATTCTATCATCGTCTGCTTGGGCCGGGCACTTCGATCGTGCTGCAGCTGCCGCTGCTGCAGCTCTTCACGGTAGATGTTGCTTTGCTGCCGCTTACTGAAGCACCGATATTGATGGTACTTAATATGCGCTCAACCTCCGTTGATTTGCATTTTGGGCACTTCATTTTTATGCCTTCTTCCTCTTTCTTCAATTTCAGAAGTTCGAATACTTTCCCGCATTTCAGACAGCGGAATTCATAAATAGGCATAGCTGCTCCTTTCATCTTAATAAAATAATTTAACTGCACTGACTATATACTGCTCTCAGTTTTACAATAAATATGCCTTTCAGGAAAAGTCAAGGAACCCCTCATTCCACGCGGGTTGTAAAATACTTGTTCCTTCAAACAAACCGGGGAGGCTATAATAAAAAATACTTGGAAGGAGAACACATGACGACTGCACCGGAAGAACCCCGCTGCCCTTTCTGTTACCACAGGATCGAACAGCCGAGAGAACTGCCCCAAAGAAAAGTCATGGAATTTCCTGTCGGTGCATGCATGCACTGCGGCGCTGTGTATGCATATGACACTACAGGGCATAATATGGGGGCAGCGTTTATTGAGTCCCTTCTTTTTGCCTGCAATGAAGATGACTATTTGGCTTTTTCTCTCTCTCATGGAGATGATTACACTGATGCGGTGGTCGGGAATTACGATATCGTAACCCATAGTATTGTGCCCGATAAAGTATATAATGACCGGTATGTACGGGGAGCCCTCGTGTTCGTCAAGCTCTTCGGCCAGTTCCATGATGCAACAGGAGGAAAGGTAAAAGAAAAATTAAAATATTCCACCCCTATTGTAAAGACGAAGCTCCGCTCGGAAAAATTCTCGAAGGAAAAAGTCCGTCGGGATATTGCAGAAAATAACCTCTCTGACCTTATAGCTCTCGCTGAAGAAGACACCCGGGTAATCAATGAACTGCAGCGGATGCTCTATACTCCGGATGAGCAGGTACGCTGGAAAGTTATTGACATGCTCGGCATGGTCTGCAGGAAAGTTTCCGAAAAAAGGCCTGATATTGTGAGTAAATTTATCAATAATCTCCTGCAGAGTGCAGCATATCCCGGTGCATCAGCATGGGGCGCCCTCGAAACAATCGGTACCGTTATCAGCATAAATCCAGGTTTGTTTGGCGAATTCACAAAGCCTCTCCTTTCCTTCATGGTTCATGAAAGCCTCCGAAAAGAACTGCTGTGGGCCATTGGAAAGATTGCAGCAGCAGATCCAGCCCTTGCAAAACATGCTTTCCGCGCCCTTTCTGCATTGCTTGACGACAAAGATCCTGGAGTGCGCGGATATGCTGCGTGGGCGTTAGGCAACATCGGGTTCAATGACGTGCTTGAAAAATTGAAAAGTCTCGAATCCGATGACAACACACTCTCTCTCTGGAGAGACGGAGAGCTGCAGGAAGTGAGTGTTGCACAGCTCGCGAAAGAGGCGATCGAAAAGATCACCCGATGAAGAAACCGTCAATACGGTACCTGGTCGCTTCACCCTATGGTGACGTCCCGGTCGACGATGAAAAGCTCGATTTCCCTCTCGAAGCGGACCCGTTAAAAACCCCTTACAGAGTGTATTTCCGGTCGATCAGCGACTTTCTTCTGGGGAACAACTGTATGCCGCTGTTACACTCGCTCAATACAGCGCCCGGAGCAGAGATTCAGCCCCATGATATTGAGGAAATCGTTGTCCGGACAGAAAAACACGGGGCGCTCTACCATCCGGCAAGCATCGAAGTCGTCTGCAGGGAAAACAGGAGGAAATTCGGCCTTAATGTCGCAGTCACGGATACGGGGAAAGATTTTCTCAAGAGAGAATTTACGCTGCTCACCATGCTCCATAAAAAATTCAGTCTGCCGTATATCCCGGCCCCCTATTTCCTTGACGAACCGGATTCCATGGTGTTTCTTATCGAGGAATGGTTCGAAGGCTATCATGAATTCCATATTGCGGATACTGAAGACGGGGGACAGAAGTTGAAACTCTGGGAATACGGGAAAGGGGACCGTTTTCTCTCTCCTGAAGAGAGCGCTGAAATCTACCGGCAGGCCTCCAGGATTCTCACCCTCTATTATGATATACAACGCTTCAGGCTAATCTATCCATGGCACCACGCAGCAGGGGATTTCGTGGTAAAGATACCCGATGGGAAAGGGACAGAGGTGAGGCTCACTACAGTACGCGGATATGAACCTTTCCTCGGAGCCGCTGAAGACATGGTGCATCCCACCCTTGCCCTGTTCTATTTCCTCCTCCATCTCTCGATTCAGATGCGGCTGGATAAACTGGACGGCGTCGGTGATACCGCCTGGGCAGACGATGGATGCGTAGATGCCACGCTCACAGGGTTCTTCCACGGACTTGACTCAAGGAAAGATTTTCGCGAATGCTGTGGTTCGGCTGCAGAATTTCTGAACCTGCTGAGATCGTTCGGCAGGGAAGACCTGAAAACTACGTTCCGCACAGTTGCTGCCCAATTCGAACAGACAAAAGACTTTCCGGTGATAGAGAAAAATTTAGAGGATCATATCGGCAGGTTTTTTCTTACGCTTCAAAATTTCCCTTAAGGAGATCGTCAAAAGACATCCTCAATATTCGCGAGAGCGGCAGCATAAGATTTGCTTTCCTGTCAGGATGGAGCGTTTTCCCTTCAGTCAGAAGCTTCTCGGACAGCCTGCAGAGTTCACTGTAAATTTTGTCGAGCTTTACCGTGGGATAAGAGGCTTTTTCCTCAAAACCCGAGATACTGCAGACATACGCGTGTTCCTTTTTCTCTTTCCGGAGGCTGTAGGGAACACCATAAATACGGCAGATGATCGGGCGGGTCTCATAGAATACACATTCTTCTTTGTCACCAAGGAAAGGACATCGCACCCGCTGTTTCCCGAGTCCGTATACTTTCATTTTCGGGTCTTCATCAAACACCTTGAGGGTCTCCTTTGCCTTCAGTATCTCGTCCTCGCCCTTTTCAGCCCTTCTCAGGATATCTCTCCGGACCTTCCGCTCGAGACGGCTGAAATGAAAATGAATGGAGGCTGCCTCTATGGGGAACACACCGAAAACAGCATGACAGCAGTCGCAGCAGCGGATCCTGCAACGCACACTGTCAGGATACTTCTCCTGGACTGTCTTAAAGAGGATATCTGCTTTCCGGGCAAGTATTGCATATTCTGAAAAAAGCTCTTCGATCATTTCTTCGGCCCGGCTTTTCCTGTCCTTTTCCCTTTTCCTGTCCCAGCAGTCTTTTCTGGTTTGCTTTTGGTTTTAGTTTTGGTTTTCGCTGCTGTTTTGGTCTTTGTCCTGCCTGCAGTCTTCTTTTCCGATTTTTTCCGGTGCGGTTCGAGAAGTTTCAGAAAATCAGGATGGACCTCAAATCCGAGTGCAAGCGCCCTGTCGCAATTTTCGATCGCTTTCTCTATTTCACCGAGAAGATGATATACATTCGCAAGGTTATTGTAACCAAGAGCAAAATCCGGCGCGAGTTCCAGCATTTTCCTGTTCATCGCAAGACTTTTGTTAATATCATCTTTCTGAAGATACGCATTTGCGAGGTTACACATTGCCTGCACAACGTCAGGATTCAGCTCCAGCGCTTTTTCCAACGCCTCTATTGCCTCATCGGTCTTCCCCATCTGCAGGTAGGCAAAACCAAGATTTGCATATCCCCGGGCATACCGGGGTTCTATTTCAACCGCACGGATATTCGCCTTTGCAACTTTTTCCAGGTCTCCATCCTTGAAATAGATATAGCCAAGATTTACGAAAGACTCAAACATCCTGACGCCCTGGACTATTGATTCTTCAAACGCATCAATCGCTTCATCGAACTTCCCCTGACTCATCAGAGCAACCCCTAGATTATAGAGGGACGCGGCACAGTCCGGTTTCTCTATCAATCGGAGTTTCTGTTCATGAATAAATTGCTCTATGTTTTTCAGTTCATCCATAAAATTTATCTTACCATAATGTTCTTTCTCTTAAGTTTAAGACGCAAAGGCAGGTGTTTCTTAAATCAGCCCTGGATGAAAAACTCTTTCTGAGAATGCCAGAAAGTCAGCAAAGGGTGGCCATGATATTATGACCACCCTTTACCTTAATCCAAAATCCTTAATCCAAATAAATCAGTCGTTCAGGAAACAAGGTGCTCGCCTGAATTCTGCGAGTTTCTATCCTCCTGCATCGCCTGATTTTTCAACAGATATGCCTCTGCCTTTCAGTCCGTACATGGTAGAACTTCCGGTTGACAATAACTCCATTACCTCTTCACTTACCATCGCGGATGCTACTTTCTTGACCTCTGATGCACCAGCGTCAGGGATTGTCTTCTTCACGCCGGTAAGCATATCCTTGAAATAGAATTTGCTTTTGGCGCCTTTCGAGGCATAGTCTATGATAGCCTGTCTGATGTCTTCATCTCTTCCCATAATTTTTCACTCCTCTTCGTTTTCTTATATACCACCAACAGCCTTGGATACAGCCCATGCATGGTCGGTATATTTAAACTGAGTCGATGTCCTGTAAGTATCAACAGCAAGGCGGTAATCGTCCAGGCTCTTCTCGGTGAACGGGATACCGGTCTTCTCAAAGAATCTCTCCCAGCCGATACGCCCAGCCCAGTCGCCGATCCTCTCATACTTATTCGCGTCCTTTGCCCAGACTTCAACGATGTGTTTCACCACATTCGTTACTTCAGGCCAGCGCGGCATATTGTTCGGAAGCCACGGAATAATTACTTTCGAGAATTTCGGCATGCTGATACGGTTTGAAATCTTGCCGCCGACCAGAATAGCGATACCGTCACCTTCTCTGTCTGCCAGAGGTAATCCCAGACACATGGTATAGCAGTTGCCGCAGTACATGCACTTTTCATTATTGACCGATACGCTCTTCTTGCCCTCTTCGGTGGTAATCGGCTTGATTGCATAGAGCGGACATGCAGCGACAACAAGGGGAATCTCGCAGACTTTCCCAAGGACTTCGTGGTCAATTGCCGGCGGCTTGCGGTGATAGCCGAGCAGAGCGATATCAGAACAGTGCACAGCGCCGCACATATTGAGACAGCAGGCCAATGCTATTCTTAATTTCGCAGGCAGCCTCATGTTTTTGAATTCGTCAAACAGCACATCAGCAGTCGCCTTGACCGGACCGGAAGCGTCGGTTGCAGGGGTATGACAGTGGACCCACCCCTGGGTATGGACAATATTTGACATGCCCATTCCTGTGCCGCCTGTCGGGAATTTGAAAGAACCTCCAATATGCTTTTTACCGTCAAGCTCTTTTTTGAGCGCCTTTGCCTTTGCTTCGTCGTCCAATATAAATTCAATGTTATTTCTCGTCGTGAATCTCACATAACCATTGCAGTGTTTATCAGCGATATCGCAGATTTCACGAATGTGTTCAACCGAAATCAGTCTTGGTGCAGCAGCCCTTACAGTAAAGGCCTTTTCACCTGTCTCGGAAACATGCACTAAAAGACCGGGCTCCAGTATTCTGTGAGAAGCCCATTTCCCGTAATTCCTCCTGATGACAGGCGGCAACATCTGCCCATAGTGACTGGGGCCGATATCAGTTATCCTGCCTGCCTGAGGCTTTTTGGGATCATAATAACCAAGTTTGCCTTTCGACATAACATATCCTCCTTTATATTATCTTGGATGTCTGGTTCTGTAAGCGTTAATGTCTCTGTCCCATCCACCGGGAACCTCTGACTCCTTGAAGAAGACGTACGGATTCGAACGAGGCTCTTTCACCATCTGAGGCATAGGCGGAATCCCGAGTACTTCACAGAATGTCTTCAAGCTGACGCGCTGGATTGTTTCACCGATACGCTCACGGTTCTTTCCTTCTTCAATCCACCAGTCGAAGACCTTTCTGACAAGGTTTTTCTGGGAATCATACGGTTTGTTTACATACATAAATGGTATGGTCAGGCATCCCATCTGAGCGCCTTCGAGGATCGGGGCCTTTGCGCCGAAGAGGATACTCAAACCCTGGTCTTTCCCTACCCTTAATGCTTCGGGCATGGCGTCTATACAATGCATACAGCGGTTACACTCTGCATTGTTGATGCTGAGTTTCTTTCCATCCCATTTCATGCACTTGGTAGGACAGAGGTCGATTATTTCGCTCTGGATGTCGAATTTACCCCAGTCTCTCCCGGCAAATGCTCCGCCGTCAACAGGGATCTTTCCGGCAACATATTCCTGGACCGCGTCCTGATTAATGCGGATGTCGTCCTTCCATGTGCCGATATACGCCATATCCGAACGGGCGATACTTGCGGTGCAGCCATTTGGACATCCGTCAAATTTAAATTTGAATTTATAGGGGAAGGCAGGCCTGTGCAATTCGTCCTGGAACTCCATGGTCATTTCATAACAAAGATCCATGGTATCGTAGCATGCAAACTCACAGCGTGCCTTGCCGATGCAATCAGAAGGGGTACGGAGGTTTCCACCCGAACCGCCGATATCAACACCGAGATCATGGGTCAGGTCAAAGAATATAGGCTCCAACTGGTCAGAGAATGAACCCAAAATAACAAGGTCTCCGGTAGAACCGTGCAGGTTGGTCAACCCGCTTCCGCGGTATTCTGCGATGTCACAGAATCCTCTCAGCCAGTCAGTGGTATAAAATTTTGCACTTGGCTGATTAACACGGATGGTATGGAAATGAGCGATATTGGGGAATTGCGCCTGCTGGTCGTTATAACGGCCTACAATGCCTCCGCCATAACCGAGGACTCCAACGATACCGCCGTGTTTCCAGTGGGTCTCACCCTCTTTATAGGAAAGCTCCACTATTCCCAACAGATCATCGCAAATATCTGCAGGGATCATGAGATTGTCCTGCCCCAATTTATGTCTGTGCAAAGCCTCTCTCTTGATGTCGCTGACGAAACTGGGCCAGGGTCCCGACTCTAACTGCTCTATCATCGAAATATCATGCTTCACCTTGAAATTCTTCAACTCATCGTCTGTATAATTCTTCAGCTGCTCGTCAGTAAAAATTCTTATATCATCATATTTTTTATGCTCTTTTTCTTCTTTATCCCACAGCTTCTCTTGTCCTGGGGCTCCCATTGCTTACCTCCTTCTGCTTGAGTTTTTTATACGTTCGTGCAAACGGAACGAAACCAACAGTCTGACTTGTTCACCCCCTTCCCGCTATGAATATTCACTAAAATATTGTAGACAGAAATATGCCTTTTTCTTTTGGTGAAACTTAAGAAAAGTGTTTAATAATAATCAACTCTCTTTCTTTTGTCAAGTATAGAATTTTTATAGAAAATTTAAATGGACTGAATTAATTTATCTGATAATTAGCACCTGATTACAAGCAATTGCTTACATTGAAAGCAGCGGATCCCCACAAGGGAATTTTTATGAAGACTTCAGTCCTCCGGATACTCCGGTTATCTTGCTGACGGCTTCTTCAGCCCACTCTCCCAAGGACTTCACTGAAAATTCTCCATTGCAATAGATGGTCACTGCAGCATCAGATACCTGCATCTGCCGGAGAAAGGGCACCGCAGGCCTGTATCCTGTCTGGCCCATTGCCCATGCGAGCAGTCCGAGCGTCTCTGCATCCGTACTCGCAAACACCGCGAATATCCTGTCACGAAAGAAATCCACCGAGTCCTCAATACGCTTCCCGAGACGGCCGACACCCCAGAGTCCGCCCTTTACAAGAGGCGGTTCATCAATAGTGTGCGCAATCATCATACTGCCGTACGGGTCTATGATCTCAGGTATATGGGCAATAATTTCCGCAATTGCCTGGGGGGCGCTCCAGCCGATCCCTCCTGACTCATCCGTCATCGACCAGAAAAGGGTCCTGATATAATTCCTCACCTTTTCTCCCCGCCCTGCCTTCCACCACTGCTCCATAACTTTGGCCACAGTCTCTATCGCAGCCCAGCGCACAGGTTCGTCCAGATCATAAAGCCGGAACCGGACCGCCTGCCAGGAATGCCGGTCCCTGATGCAATATTCCACCAGGAGGGCATATTCTCTCCTCTTCAGCAGTTCTGCTACCTGGTTCTTTACCGACAAATTCCCCTGTTCCATGCCATTTATCAATATCACCTCATTTTACATCGTTTGTATCCCTTCAGTGAAGAGTGAAATCCCCAGGAGGTGTTGGGGAGGTTTGAATATATTTTCCAAAATACCCCACCTGCATCTTCCCTTGTAAAAGAGAGACTTTCCCCTGCCGTAATTGTAATTGTTTCCACAGTTTTGATATTTTTGTTTACAAGCACCCTATAGTGAGTGATATATTAAGGGGTTTATAGAGGAGCACAAAAAAATGAAAATACGACTGATAAGCCTCATTTTTATCCTGATCGCCCTTCCTGCCCTTGTCTATGCGGAGGAATTTCCCGTGATCAATTCAATCGAAATACAGGGCCTGAAACGGATAGAAGAAAGTGCCGTGAAAGCGAAGATTACGCAGAAAGCAGGCGAACCGATCTCTCAGGAAAAGACGAATGAGGATATCAAGGCCATTTATAAAATGGGGTACTTCGACGATGTCAGAGCAGAAATAGAACCCTTCGAAGGCGGGGTAAAACTCATTTATGTGATCAAAGAAAAGCCGACAATAATAAAAATCGACCTCCAGGGCAATGAAGAGTTTGACGATGAGAAATTGCGGGAGAAACTTACCATAACGACCGGAGCTATCGCCGATGCGGTCCTTATTCAGGACAATGCGAACAAACTGAAGGATTATTATGAAGAGGAAGGGTACTGGCTCGCACGCATAGTTCCTGTTGTAAAAACTGTCAGCGAGCATGAAGTGAGCCTCACCTACCAGATCGAGGAAGGGCAGAAGGTAAAGATAAAAAAGATACAAATAGAGGGGAATAAGGCCATTTCGGCAGGAAAAATCAAGGGCGTCATGGAGACAAAAGAGTGGTGGCTTTTCTCTTTTATCACCTCCTCCGGGTATTACCAGAAAACCCGCATGGATATGGATATAGAGCGGACACGCGACCTCTATTTCAATAACGGATACCTCAAGGTCGTAGTCAGCGATCCGGAAATACAGCTCACGGAAGACAAACAGAAAATGACGATCACCATACCGGTCTCTGAAGGGGAACTGTTCAGCGTTTCCTCAATAGAATTCAGAGGGAACACGGTGTTCGGGGATGACGAAATAAAAAAGAAGATCACCATGGCGACCGGCAAACCCTTCAGCAAGGAATCCCTCAGGAAAGACATCATGGGAATTTCCGATCTCTATTCGGAAAACGGGTATGCGCTTATAACGGTCACCCCGGACCTCGAACCTGACGATACTGCCAGACTTGTAAAAATAACGCTGAAGATTGATGAGGGCGAGAAATATAAGATAGGAAGGATAGAGATATCGGGGAACACGAAAACACGCGACAAGGTAATCAGGAGAGAGGTGAGACTCGATGAGGGGGACACCTTTAACAGCTCCCTGATCAAGAGGAGCTATGAGAAAATCAATAACCTGAACTACTTCGAAACAGTCGACCTCTCGCCGAAACCCCGCCCCGAGGAAAAACTCGTCGACCTTGATATCAAGGTAAAAGAAAGGCCGACCGGCTTCTTCAGCATCGGCGGTGGATATAGCTCCGTCGAAAAGTTCATTGCCATGATCGAGCTGACACAGGGGAACCTTTTCGGCAGAGGGCAGTATATGAAAATAGGGGCACAACTCGGAGGGAGAACCACGTATTATGATATCACTTTCAGGGAACCGTGGCTCTTTGACAAGCCGATCTCGCTCTCTACCAACATCTATAAAACCCAGAGAGATTATATCGAATATGACAAAGACGCAATCGGTTTCGGTATCTCCCTGGGCAAAAGGTTCACCGACTACTGGTCCGGCAGCGTTGCGTATAATTTCGAAAATGCAAAGGTCACCAATGTTGCTGATGACGCTTCGGTAATCATTCAAGACCAGGAGGGATCAAGGACTACTAGCAGTGTCACGCCCACCATGGTCAGGGATTCGAGAGACAACTATCTTGACCCGTCCCGCGGGTCGAGGAACTCACTCTATATAACCTATGCTGGTCTCGGCGGAACGAATAATTTTGTGAAGGGTGAAATTGATTCCGCATGGTATCTTCCGCTCGGTCCCACCTCGTTCATGCTCCGCGGGCGGTTAGGGTATGCGTCAGGGATAAGCGGCAAGGAGCTGCCCCTATATGAACGGTTCTATGTGGGCGGCATCTATACCATAAGGGGGCTGGGCTTTGGCGAAGCAGGACCTAGGGACAGCAATGGAGACGAGATAGGCGGTCTCACCCAGCTTATTTTCAATGCTGAGTTTCTCTTCCCCCTCGTGAGTGACATCAAATTAAAGGGCGTTGTCTTCTTTGACGCAGGAAACTCATACGACACTGAAAGTGCAGACGTCACCTCCGACAGTTTCGGCGATCTGAGGTATACAGCCGGGGCAGGCCTGCGATGGATCTCGCCTATAGGGCCTGTAAGGATCGAATGGGGATACAACCTTGACAGAAGGCCCGGAGAAAAATCAAGCAGGTTCGAATTTGCCTTCGGGACCTTCTTCTAAATATTTTTTTAACCAGCACAAAAACAACGAGGAGGATACATGAAAAAACCTGTTATGAGAGCACTCACCCTCAGCATGGTACTTGTAGTTTTTTGCCTGCTGCCTGCGTTCACCCATGCTGCAGAGGCTATGAAATTCGGTGCGGTCGATGTGCAGAAGATACTGAATGAATCCGACACCGGGAAAAAGGCGAAATCCGACCTGGAATCCCTGATAAAAACGAAGCAGACGCTCATAGACGAAAAGGGCAAGGCCATCGAGAAGCTCAAGAACGATCTCGAAAAGCAGGCTTCGGTGCTTTCTCCAGACGCAAGGAAAAACAAGGAAGACGAACTCGAAAAATATGTAAGAGAGTACCAGCGCCTCGTGCAGGATTCACAGGCCGATGTAAAAAAGAAAGAGTCCGAGCTCACCGAAAATATACTGAAAGAAGTCCAGGATATGATCCAGAAGATCGGCGAAGATGAAGGATATACCATGATCTTCGAAAGAGGGATGGTTATCTATTCAAACAAGGGGATAGACCTCACGGATATTGTGTTAAAGAAATTCGATGACATGAAATCCAGAAAGAAGTAGTGAAGCTCAGAGAACTTGCATCGCTCATACACGGCGAAATCATCGGTGATGAGAGCATCGAGATTACCGGGGCTTCCGGCATCCGGGAAGCGAAAAAAGGCGAGATCACTTTCCTTTCTGCCAGAAAGTACCTGAAAGATCTTGCCGGTTCCGGGGCATCGTGTGTAATCGTCAGGGAGCCGCTTACCGACATCCCGGTTGCCCAGGTAAAGGTGCCGAATCCCCAGCTGGCTTTTGCAAAACTACTCGAACACTTCTATGTGAAACGTCACGTCCCTGCCGGGGTAAGTGCTGATGCATATATCTCCGGGACTGCACGGATCGCGGAAGGAGTCTCTGTATATCCGTTCTGCTATGTTTCTGCCGGGGTTTCTCTCGGGAAGCGGACAGTGGTGTATCCCCATGTTTTTATAGGGGAGGATAGTGCGATTGGAGAAGACTGCATCCTACACCCCAATGTTACCGTAAGAGAGAAGGTTCGGATCGGGGACAGGGTCATCATCCATTCCGGTGCGGTAATCGGCTCTGACGGGTTCGGATATGTGTTTGATCAGGGCATACACCATAAAATCCCCCAGGTCGGGGGAGTGATCGTTGCAGACGATGTCGAAATAGGGGCGAATGTCTCTATCGACCGTGCAACTACAGGGGATACCCTGATCGGCAGCGGCACAAAAATAGACAATCTCGTTCAGATTGCACACAATGTAAAGATAGGGAGAAATTCCCTCATTATCTCGCAGGTCGGGATCGCAGGGAGTGCCGAAATAGGTGACTATGTCACCCTGGCCGGTCAGGTCGGGGTCGCAGACCATACTCACATCGAGTCCGAAACAATATTCGGCGCCCAGGCGGGCGCAATGGGGCACGTTGCAAAGGGAATATATTCAGGTTCTCCCGGTATCCCGCACAGAGAATGGCTGAAGGCACAGGCGGTCTATGCAAAACTGCCGGAACTCCAGAAAAAAGTGAGGGCGCTCGAAGCAAAAATAAAGGAACTCGAAAAGGAGGAATCCTGAATGATAGATATAAAAGAGATTCAGACACTCCTGCCTCACCGGTATCCTTTCCTCTTGGTCGACAGGATCATCGAACTGAAACCAGGAGAAAAAGCGATAGGGATCAAGAACGTCACGGCGAATGAAGCGTTTTTTCAGGGCCATTTCCCGGGCAATCCCATTATGCCGGGGGTCCTCATGGTTGAAGCGATGGCACAGGTTGCAGGAATCCTCGCCTTCAAGTCGGGGGACATTCAGGGTCAATCCGTATATTTCATGAGCATCGAGAAAGTAAAATTCAGGAGACCGGTAGTGCCCGGAGACCAGCTCAGGATGGAGATCAAAATACTCCAGCAAAGGGGCAACGTATGGAAATTCTCCGGACATGCATTTGTCGAGGACAAGATCGCCTCAGAAGCAGAGTTCACTGCCATGGTTACCGACAAGGAGATATAGAGAATTATGGAGAGAGAGATTCATCCCTCAGCCGTTATCGACCCGAAAGCTGAAATTGAGGAAGGGGTTGTAATCGGCCCGTTCTCGATAGTCAAGGAAGGGGTCAGAATTAAAAAAGGCACAAAGCTCATGTCGAATGTCATTCTCGAAGGAGATACCGAGATAGGGGAAAACTGTACCATTTATCCGTTCACAAGCATTGGCCTCCCCCCGCAGGATATGAAGTACAGGGGGGAAAAAACCGGGGTAAAGATCGGCGACAACAATACCATCCGGGAGTATATTACCATTCACAGGGCCTCTGTCGGCGGAGACGGATTCACCAGGATCGGAAACAACAATTTCCTCATGGCATATGTGCATATCGCGCATGACTGCAAGCTCGGCTCCGGCATCGCCATGGCAAACGTTGCAACGCTTGCAGGACATATCCTTGTCGAAGACCACGCTGTAATCGGCGGCCTTGTCGCAATCCACCAATTCACCCGGATCGGAGCCTATGCGATGATCGGCGGGTTTAGCGGTGTTGGACAAGACATCCCGCCGTATATGACCGCAGCAGGAGCCAGGGCAAAACTTTTCGGTCCCAACACCATCGGGCTGAAGAGACACGGTTTCTCCGACGAGACCATTAACGAACTGAAAAAAGCATACAAGATCCTCTTCAGAGAGAAACACACACTGAAGGAAGCAATCAAGAAAGTCCAGGAGAACCTCCCATACACCGATGAAATAAAACATCTCATCGAATTCATACAGGCGAACAAAAGAGGGATCTGCCGCTGACAAAGAATCAAGTATCAATGGACAATGATCAATGCAAAATTATCAATTGGAGTTTTGACTTGATACTTGTTCATTGCTAATTTTTACTTGCCTCTCTTCCAGGAGATTATGTGACAAGCCATAGTCATACATCTAAAAAACTCGGCATTATAGCCGGCGCAGGTGAACTTCCTATTGCTATTGCCGATGAAGCAAAAACGTTCGGATATGCTGTATTTGCAGTAGCGCTTGAACCCCTGGCAGACAAGGCATTGTCATCACATGTCGATGAGATACAATGGGTAAACGTCGGCAAATTCGGGAAATTGATCGACACGTTGCAAAAACATGGCATCAGCGAAGCTGTCATGGCAGGAAAAGTATCAAAGACCCTTCTCTATAAAAGCAAAATTACTCCCGATTTGAGAGCTGTAAAACTCCTCTTTTCCCTGAAGGACAGAAAAGACGATTCCATTCTCCTTGCGATCACCCGAGAACTCGAACAGGAAGGAATCCGCCTCCTTGACATCACCCGCTTCAGCGGTTCCCTTCTCGCATCAGAAGGGGTGCATACGAAAAGAAAGCCGACCGAGGCCGAATGGAAAGACATCGAATTCGGATGGAAGATCGCGAAGGAAATCGGAAAACTGGACATCGGCCAGACCGTTGTGATCAGGGAGCAGGCAGTCATGGCAGTGGAAGCCATCGAAGGCACGGACGAGGCGATCCGGAGAGGAGGCGCCCTTGCAGGTGAAGGCGCTGTGGTAATAAAAGTGAGCAAACCAGAACAGGACATGAGGTTCGACGTCCCTGCCGTGGGCCCCCAGACTTTGCATATCATGAAAGAGGTCCACGCAAAAGTCCTTGCCGTGGAAACAAACAAATGCCTTATCCTGAACAAGGATTCTCTGATCGAAGAGGCAAACAAAGCAAAAATCACCATTGTGGGTTATTCAGGTTCATAGCGCAAGGATCAAAATCAGCACCGAGGGGGAGATGAAAAATGAAAAGTTGCAAAGTATTGATCGCGGTCTTTTTGTTTACACTTTGTTTTCTTCCGGCCGGATCATGGGCAGACGCAAAGCAGCCTGTGGTCATTTTTGACCAGGGTCACAGCCAGAAATTCGTGATCGAACAGAAGGGAGACCTCCATCTCTCCGGACTCTCGGGTCTGTTCAAAAGTGACGGCTTCGAAGTAAAAATCAATATCGGACAGATCACCGACAAGGTCCTTGCAAAAACCGACGTACTGGTGATTTCTGGCGGGTTCAAACCCCTTGCTTCCGCAGAAACAGAAGCCATAGTCCGCTTTCTGAAAAGAGGAGGCAACCTCTGTGTAATGCTTCACATACCGCAGCCGGTTCACGAATTGATGACCCGGCTTAGGACCTACGCCTCCAACGGGGTACTTCAGGAACAAGAGAACCTGATAAAACAGGGACCAAAAGAATTTTTCGTAACGCAACTAGGGCAGCACGCAATCACACACGGGATCAAAAAATTCGCTGTCTACGGCGGATGGGCGCTCATGAGCGAATCACAAACAGGGAAGGTCATCGCCTGGACCAGCCCGAAGGCATGGATCGACCTGAACAGAAACAATAAACTCGATACTCCTCCTGATGCACGACAGGCATTCGGAGTCGCTGTCGCCGGGACCCTCGGTAAAGGGCGCTATGTGATCTTTGGAGACGATGCAATATTCCAGAATTCATTTCTTGTGCAAGAGAATATGTCACTCGGTAGGAATCTGGTGAGATGGCTGAAAAACCGTGAGAAAACTACTCCCCGGTCGGGCATGACCCTTTAATCTAGAGTATCATTCAGAAATGTTTTGAGAAAAAGTTTTTCGGCATATGAGTCAGAATGCAAAGTCACTGATAAAGAAAGATGTGGTCATCATCGGGGCAGGAGCTTCAGGCCTTATGTGCGCCAGAGAAGCCGGGGAGAGAAACCGTTCAGTCCTTGTCCTCGAGCATATGAACAGAACAGGGAAAAAAATCAGGATTTCAGGCGGGGGACGATGCAATTTCACCAATTTACACCTGCAGCCTGACAAGTACCTGTCAGCCAATCCCCATTTCTGTAAATCTGCCCTCGCACGGTTTACTCCCCGCGATTTCATCAGCATGACAGAACGTCACGGGATAGCATACAGCGAAAAGGAAGAAGGCCAGATCTTTTGCCAGAGGTCTTCAGGGGATATCGTGAAGATGCTTGATGAGGAATGCCGGAATGCCGGGGTAAAAATCCTCCTAAACTGCAGAGTGGGGAGCATAACAAAAACCGGCCATTTCTCCATTGCAACAAATGCCGGCAGGATAGAAGCAGGCACGCTTGTTATCGCAACGGGTGGATTGTCGTATCCTGAACTCGGGGCAACAGACCTCGGATTCCGTATCGCACAGAATTTTGGCCTGAGAGTTACAAGGCTGAGACCCGCGCTCGTCCCGCTTCTGTTCAGCCGTCACTATCTGCAGGCGTTTAGTGGATTGAGCGGCATTTCATTTGATGCGGTAGTCAGGTGCAGTGGCAGACAGTTCCGGGGGAAAGTACTTTTTACCCATCAGGGACTGAGCGGCCCTGCGATTCTTCAGATTTCATCGTACTGGGATTGCGGAGATGAAATCTCGATTGACCTGCTGCCTGGCATGGATTCCTATGCGCTTCTCACAGGAATGCGAAAGAGCCGGATGGAGTTGAGTAACCTTTTCTCGTCATATCTCCCCAGAAAGTTCTGTCAGCAGTGGTGTGCAGCGAACGCACCTTCAAAACCGGTATGCCAATATACAGAAAAAGAGCTAAGGGAAATCGCGCATAAAATGCACCATTGGTCGATACAGTTTGAACGCACCGCCGGTTATGCACAGGCAGAGGTCACCAGCGGCGGAATCGATACGGCAGAACTGTCTTCAAAGACAATGGAATCAAAGAAGATCCCAGGCCTTTTTTTTGCAGGCGAGGTTATTGATATTACAGGACAGCTCGGCGGATACAACCTTCAGTGGGCATGGTCATCGGGATTTGCTGCAGGACAATATGCGTAATACCAGAACTGTCATACTCGCGTCGGCATCTCGGAGAAGGAAAGAGATTCTCAGAAAGACAGGGCTGAAATTCAGGGTCGAAGAAAGCAACTATGAAGAACACGCCGTTCCTGGACTGAAGCCTCACGAACTGGTAGAATTCCATGCACGTCAAAAGGCAAGGGACGTTGCCGGCAGGCACAGAAATGCTCTCGTCATCGCTGCTGACACAATCGTCGTTCTGAAAGGCAATCTCTATGGAAAACCCCGGAACCGGGCAGAAGCAGGAGAGATGCTGAAGATCCTGAGCGGGAAAGCACATTTAGTTATTACGGGATTTACAATAATAGATACTGCCGATTCCAGGGAACTCTCCGGATCAGTCGAATCAAAGGTCTTCTTCAAACGGCTGAGCATGGATGAAATCAAGGCATATGTGAGGTCAGGCGAGCCTCTCGATAAGGCGGGCGCCTACGGCATTCAGGGACTTGGCGCTGTGCTGGTAAAAAAAATCGAAGGGGATTTCTTCAACGTGGTGGGACTGCCCTTGCATGCTCTTGCCGAAGGTCTGAAGAAATTCGGGGTGTTAGTGCTATGAAAGGTTTCATAAAAGAGAGCTCTTGTATACCAATGGCACCGAAAGAATGACCCATAAACCGGGCGCCACTCTCCCAGACACTGCTAAGTTCATATTCGTTCAATAATAAACTAATTTTTGGCTCTCTTTTATTTACCGACGAAGTTATAATCAATGCCGATAATCAATTCTGCCCCCGCCGTCTCCCTCTTCCTGGTTCTCTTCAACGATGACCAAAAGTGTCAGGCCGCAATCGGAGCACTCTTTGTCATCCGGGCCAACGGGGGAACCACAGGCAGGGCATTTACCCTGGTTAATCAGTTCGTTGGAAGCCCGGAGCTCCGGATGCATTTCCATAAAGTATTCCGCAATGCGCTCCTGTGCTCTTTCAAGGTGCTCTGAAGATACGATCAACCGGTATATATCGCCGCAACAGCCTTTGTTACAGCTGACATCGGAAGTGACCGTACAAGGGATACCGGCATTGATGAGAACGTTGTACAGTTCCCCTAACCACTTCAGATCGCCCTCTCTGACCACAACTGAGTTTTCAACGGCCTTCGCCATCAGCTGCTTCTTTTCCTCCTGTGCCTGTCTATGTTCCTCGTGCAAAAGCAGGACCGCGCCGCAATCAGCGCATTTCTCGATATGCGGCAGATACTCCATTTCGCAATCAGGACATATCCTATTCCGGCTCATTCTCCTATATTAGCAAAGCTTGGAATAAATTAGAGGCAAAAGTATGGTATGGGCTTGTGAAAGAAAGGGAGCAAAGGCAAAATGTGGAATGCACGATACAAGGCCTCTATTCAGTTGGGAACAGATATTAGCGGTAGAAATACCCTTCCTGACCGCTTCCTTTTTCTCCTTGTTCCCTGACCATTTTCTCTATATTCTTTACAATGCCTCTCGCTTCTCCCTCTGATAATCCTGCGTCTTCCATGCAATGAGCAAACTGATTTGCTACTCTTGTAATCTGCAACTGACTGACTTCTGCTGATGAATGAGCTAGCATAAGCGCATGAGCATACTGATTGGATAATGCAGCACATGACTCAGGAACCGGCGGTAATTTTTCCGGAGGTATTTCTTCTTTCTTGAAAAATTCACACCCAAAGGAGACTATACTCACAATAAAAATTACACTGACAATCGTGATAAAGAATATTATTCTTTTCATTTTCCTTGTATGCTTTATGTATATCACGGAACGAATAAATTATCAATAAGAAGGCAACGTGAAGATTATCTCAAGAATTTTCTGTAGAAACCTGGATCGTTCTGCTTATTTTAAATAGCAAGCAGTGTTTCATGGCTAAATTATGATCAGGGGTGTAAATTATGACCGAATTTGATGCCTCCCGGTGGGCAAACGCTGAATTTGCCCGGGAGTACAGGGACAACGCCGAAGTTTATATCATTGAACGAAGAAGGCTTCTCGCTATACTTCAGTCTTTTTACATAAATTTTCTGAATGACGGTCGGCACAAAGCAATGCTGGATCTCGGGTGTGGAGACGGCATTCTTACGCACGAAATCCTGAAGATTGATAAATCGATATCAGTCATACTTGTTGACGGTTCCGAAGACATGTTGACTAATGCCAGAGAACGCCTGAACGCATTCAAAAACCTGCACTATATTCGTGCAAGTTTTCAGGATATTTTGGAAAATGAGCTTCTGGGTCGAAATTTTGATTTTGTTGTCTCATCATTCGCAATTCATCATCTGACAATGGACGAAAAACAATCTCTTTTCAACAAGATTTATGCTTACCTGAACCCTGCGGGGTTTTTTGTGAATATCGACGTAGTCCTTTCGCCGACAGATGCTCTGGAACAATGGTATTTGTCGTTATGGAGAGAATGGATCGAGGAAAAGAAACTCTCTTTACACATTCAGGGAAATTACTATGATGCTATTGCCAGAAGGTATAAAGACAATACGGACAATAAGCCTGACACTCTGAATGATCAGCTCAACGCGCTGAAATCTGTCGGGTTCAAAAATATTGACTGTTTTTATAAATATGGAATATTTGCCATGTATGGAGGCAAAAAATAGCATTCCCTTTTTTGTGACGAAATGCATCAGGGATACATTCCGGGACATGATATAATTACAATCAGGACATGCAACAGCTATTCTATTTTCTAGGCATCTGGAGCAACAGGAATTTTTCCTGGTACGACATCCTCGGGCTTTTTCTCTTTATCGCAGGATTTATCATCGGGCTGGGAGCAGTCACCGTTATCGACCTTCATGGGTTTTTTGGAAGAAAATCCCCTTACTGGACAGAGGCAACGATACGCACCCACAAAATCACAAAACCGCTCATCTGGGCAGGCATGTTTTTGGCAATCCTGGGGGGTGTTCTCACTTACAGGAATCTCGGTTTTACAGGCGTTGCACCCATCCACAGCTTCATCGCGGTTGTGCTGATACTGAATGGAGTATTCCTCTCTTTCCGGATAAGCCCGCGCCTCCTGCAGAGGGAGAAAGAGGGAAATGCACAGGAACTACTCCCTTCGGATATGCAGAAAAAGATTGCGGTGAGTTTTGTCATCTCGGTCCTTGGGTGGTGGGGCAGCCTGTTCCTGCTCGTCTGGTATCTTGTTGTCCTGAGATGATTTTTTTAGTGAGGAATTTCAGCTCATCGAGAAAATTAAAGCGAACGCCTGTTTGACAGAGAAAGACCGGGAGGTTATGCTATATCTGCTCTCATCGGTGAAGTACTCTCTTGAAGGCATCAACTATGTCATCATATTCCTGTTGTCCATCCTTGCCATTGCAGCCGACATAGTTCTCAGCTCATTGTAAAAACAGTCCCTTTCCCAAAAGACTAAAAAGACCCTAATCTTATCCCGAACAAAAAGAACATCATTGCAATGAAGAGTATCTGAACTATCCAGCCGATTATGCACACTCCCAGCGCGCGGAATGTACTCTTGTAATCCAGGGCCTGCCTGACTGCAATGACCATGGCTATGAGCATCCATATGGATGCGCCAAACGTAACTATCTCTGTGACTCCAGGGATGATACCGAACACCCGGATTAAACCGGGCGAACTTGAAAATCCGACAGTACGGAGCAACTCGCCGGGAGATGCACTGGTCTGTTTCTCCGGAAGGATCCTGGTTCCGATAAAATAGGTGAGATATGCCCAGAGAAACCAACCGAGAAGAGCGCCGACCGTACCAAGAAGCATGCCGCTCAACCCTCCGTACCGGAATGTCCCTATACCTGCAGCAACGCTGGAAAGTACAACAACGAGCATAGCCTGTTTTAATGCTCCGGTATCAGCTTCAACTTCTTCATAGAGCTGTGCATCTAATTTGGCGGCGCGAAAAATGCGGTCTTTCAGATCGGCCATGTCTCCCTCCCTAGATGATTATATCCAGCGCACAGTATTTATAGAATTTATTGAAGTAAGCGAACGCAAGAGCTGCTGACACCGGATCATCCTGTTCACCGGGTCATTTTATTGAGTATCTGCCCGAGTTTTTTCAGTTCTTCTCCATAGCCTGACCAGTTCCCCTGTCGTAAGAGTTCGTTAAGCCTTTCGTATGTCTGCGCAGCCTCTTTTGCAAGCTGCTCAAGCGAAGTCTTTTCGTCTCCTGTCGCCTTTGTCCGGAGAGAAGAGGCAATCCTGCCCCCAAAGAGCTGCTGGAGACCGAGTTCAAGATTTTCTTCCATGACTACGTTGTTTTCGAACGCAAGGATAACCCGTCTGAGTTCAGGCAATCCGCCCTTGTCCTCCGCAGCGAGGTACAGAGGCTGTACATAAAGGAGGGAACTCTCTATAGGGATTATGAGGAGACTCCCCCGTATAACTTTCGACCCGCGTTGTCCCCAGAGGGTAAGCTGCTGTGATATGTAGGAATCCTGATCGATCCGGGCATCGATCTGTCTCGGGCCGAATACGAGTCTGTCCCTCGGGAACGTATATACAATGAGATTTCCGTAATGCGGTTCATCACATCTCCCTGCAATCCATGCGGCAAGATTATCTCTTTTAGAAGGAGTATAGGGCAGCAGGAGGATATATTCCTCTTGTTTCTCCGCCGGCAATGTCATGATCGTATAATAAGGCTCTATAGGCTCCTCTCCATAGGCAGGGATTTCCCACAAATCTTCTTTATTATAAAAAACCTTGGGATCGGTCATATGGTATGTTGAGAACATCTTTGCCTGGATCTGAATAAACCCCTTCGGATATCTGATATGCTTCCTTAAATCATTTCCCATGGCTGACAGGGGAAAAAAGAGCTTCGGGAACATGGTGTTGTATACCTTCATGATCACATCGCCGGGGTCGCTGATATAGAACTGAACGGTGCCGTTATACGCATCAACGACAACTTTCACCGAATTCCGGATGTAGTTGATTTTATTGTTGAGAGGATTCGAATAGGGAAGCCTGTTTGATGCGGTATAGGCATCAATAATCCAGAACAGCCTGCCGTCGTCAGCGACCACAATATACGGGTCCTGATCATAAAGAAGAAAAGGAGCTATTTTCCGAGCCCTTTCTATGATATTTCTGTAGAAGAGAATCCTGCTCGAGGGGGTAATATCAGAGGAAAGAAGAAGTTTTTCCGTCTGGAATTTTACTGCGAAGGCCGCCTTTTTCAATACCGATGATAATTCTACCCCGCCTTTCCCTTCGTACGAGGTATAGACATTTCCTTCCGAGGTTGGATAATTAAACTCAGGGACTTTGGTTTTTATCACGATATAATCACTGGAGAGTTCACCGAAATAAATTTCAGGTCTCGTTACGGTGATATTTGAAGAAGAAACAGGGGGGATGTCTTTTATGATAAATTCGGGCAGCCCCTCTCTCGAAATTTTACTCACAGGTCCCATGGAGATACCGAAGCCGTGGGTAAACACAAGTTTTTCATTGATCCAGGACCTGCTGGGCAGGTCGTCATGTGAGAGCTCCCTCGGGGACATCATTACCTGCATATACTCGCCATTGATCCAGTACCGGTCGTTGTCCACATCCTTAAAGCTGTAATAGGTCCTGATCTGCTGGAGCTGGCTGTATGTCCTCTGGGTCGGCGCATCATCCCACAGCCGTATATTCTTGATGGTTGCATTGTTTTTTTCGAGGTCCTTGGAAGTCAGGGTATAAGAGACGTCGAACGGACTTACCGTTATTCTGTCGAGGTCATATCCGAATCTTGTGAACCGGATATGATTTTCTATGAACGGTCTCTCAAGTGCGAGTTCGTTCGGCGTAACCTTGAGACTCTGCAGCATTGCAGGATATATCAGAAGGCCTATCACGTAGACGAGCGCGGTAAGCCCCAGCGGCGCAATCATTATTTTCCGGGAGCCCCTCAAGGCACCGGCCATAAAAAGTACGCCGCTCAGAACCGTGAGGACAACGAGGACGCGCAGGACATACATTCTCGCATGAACGTCGGCATATCCGGCCCCAAAGATGATGCCCTGGGGAGACAGGAGGAGCTGGAACTGGTCAAGATATAACCCGAAGGCAATGTTGATGATGAACAGTCCGGCAAGAAAACTTGCATGGATTCTCACCCGTTTGTCGATAGAGAAGTTTTTCTCCTGAACCGCTATGCCTCCCCTGAGAAAATAATTGATCAGTACAATGAGAAGGGTTATGAAAATGAGAAGGGTTATGAAATTCCTTATAATTTCAAGCCACGGGACAACAAAAAGATAGAACCCGACGTCCCGATTGAAAAACGGATCGCTCATGCCTACGCTCAGACGGTTCTGGAAGAGCAGGAATTCATTCCAGAGAGAACTTCCGAGAAGCCCGATATACAGGCCTGCGAGGATTCCGAGGATAGCGGTTATAGGTTTTACCCATTTTGCAAGCATCGCAATATTCAGCGAGATGTGTGTCTGCCCGTCAAAAAAAAGTTCGATGGGAGCGAAATGGGCCCTGTTCGCAAAGAAGAGATTTATCATGATAAACACAAGGGATAACAATCCGAACGTGAAACCAAGAAGAAGTTGTGTGGAGAGGATTTTCGCAAAAATGCTCTGATAGTCCAGATCGCTGAAAAAAAGCCAGTCGGTATAGACCGTAATAAATGTGCCGCCGAAGAGAAACAGGAGGGCGAGAATTCCTGCGACAAAAAAGAATGATTTTCTGTTCTTCATGAAAAACCTCCTGTGATTTTTTTGAGAAGAAGCGACAATACAGCAAGCGCTGTTAGGACATTCTGTGCTTATCGGAATATTCTTATATTGAGAACTCTGCTGTTCCCATTATACCGTACCCGCATTAAACTTGCCAGTCCTTTTGCAAATCCAGCATACTCTCAGTCCCCGGGTTCCCGGTGAATATGGGCATGCTGCTTTAACTGCTCAAGTTTCATATTCTTCAATTCAAAAATCCTTACTTCCTTTTCTTTGCCTTTTACCCTGACCCGGTCCAGTTCATTGAGCTCTATATGTCCAAATAAATTTTCTCCCATAAATGGTTGAATGTGTTCCAGCGTAAATTCTGTGATAATGATCTTTGCATTATAACTTCTCGTCAGTTTTTCTACCCGCGCACCGAGGTTCACATGATCACCGATAATGGTATAATCCATCTTTTTGCCCGGCGCTCCTATATTGCCAATTACCACTTCACCGGTATTGATGCCGATGCCGCAGTCGAGTACCGGCTTCCCCTCCCTTGTCCATTTCTCATGCAGTTTCTCGAGACTCGCAACCATATGCAGCGCGCAACGGAGCGCACTCTCTGCATGGTTTTCCTGGTCGACCGGAGCGCCCCAGAAGGCCATAATTTCATCACCCACAAATTTGTCGAGGGTGCCGTCCCATTTGAAGATAATGCTTGCCATTTCTTCGAAATATTCATTCAGCAGTTCTATGACCTGCTCAGGCGATGTCTGTTCCGACAGTGTGGTGAACCCTATAATATCCGAAAACAGGACCGTCACTGTCTTCCTTTCACCGCCCAGCTTTGCCTTCTCGGGGTTGTTGATAATCTGTTCCACAATTTTTGGCGACACATAACTCGAAAACATCCTCCTTATCTCACCGGCTTTCCTTTCCTCGAAAAAATATTTCGTTACAGTGACCACAACAGCTATCATCATCATATTCGCTGCAGGGTAGATGAAATTGACCCAGAGATTCATGAAAGAAAAGAGTATCTGAACGCCGAGAATATACCCGGAGAACAGCGCAAAGGAAAGCGCAGCGCCCCTGATCGCACTGAGACGCGGGAGGAAGAAACCCAGCACCAGACCTGTCATGACAAGGACAATGATTTCAATATATCCCGGACTTTTTTCAAGAAAATTCCGGGTGAGGATATTCTCAACGATAGTGGCATTTTTCTCTACACCCGGCATGTTCGCTGAGAAGGGAGTGTTCTTCAGGTCATAGGTCGCAATGGCTGACGTGCCGAGGAATACTATCCGGTTTTCAAGCTCTTTTTGTTGAACCTTCCCCGATAGGACGTCGGCAGCAGAAACCGGGATAAATGTTCCCTCCCTGCCGTAATAATTAATGAGCATCCTCCCTTTCCGGTCAGCAGGAATAAACAGGCCGCTTCCGAGCCTCACCCCCCTGCTACCGACAAGAGCCATTTCATCACTTTTCAATCCGAGGGACACTCGCGCAGTCTGCAGTGCAAGAGAGGGAAAATATTCCTCTGCATATTTCAGATATAAGAACTCCCACCTCAGTTTCCCGTCGCGGTCGGGATGGCTGTATACATGCCCGCTGAGGGTATTATCGAGAATCTGCGGGATATCTGCCATAAGGGCATCAGCCTCGACCGCCCGGATTTGTCTCTGGTCCTCAAGCTTCATGAATACGGAATCGAACAGCGTGTACGGGATATCCTTTTTCTCCAGGTCCTTTTTTTTAAGCCAGACATCGAAGACCGCTGCCAGGATAATCTTATCCTTTGCACGGTGCAATACCTCACCAAGCGCTTTATCAGACTGTGCATCTTCCGGTTCGGTGTAAAAAATATCTACTGCAAGGACCCTTGGTTGAAGAGCAAGGATTTTTGCTATAAGTTCAGCCTGCAGGGTCCTGCTCCAGGGCCAGCGTCCGTATTGCCTCAGGCTTTTTTCGTCTATTACGACAACGGCTACGTTACCCGACACCTTCGGCGGAGAGATAAAATTTCTGGTCTGAAACCGATAGTCAAGGGTGAGCGTTTCGACGCGCTCCTCGACGGCACCCGGCCGCCAGATGAGGAGGGCGAGGAAACACGCTGACGACAGGATGCAGAAAACGAATATGCGCCTGCCTATTTTCTGATGAATATTCATCGTTTTCACCACTGATTATTCATGAAACAGAGAAAAGTTGCAAGCAGACTCTGTCTGTAAAAACAAGGATGGATTGCCGGATCAAGCCGGGGAATGACGGGAGGAAATATTAATTATTTTTCGGGATATTGCAGGCCTGCTTTTTTCTGGTCTGCAACGACTGCAAGGACGTACTGTTCAGCGGAGAGATATTTTCGGGCCACTCTCAGTATATCCTCTTTTGTGACGGCATTGATATAGCCGGGATAGTTCGTTCTGTAGTCAAGCCCGAGGGCATAGAACTCGACCGCTGCGAAGAAATCGGCAATCTTCCTGTTCGTATCAAGGCGTCTCAGAAAATTCCCTGTCAGAAATGATTTCGCCTCTGAAAGTTCCTCGTCCGAAACCGGTTCCGCCGTAATTCTTTTAACCTGCGTTATTATTTCGGCAAGCGCAGTATTTGCAGATTCGTTCTTTGTCTGAAGGCTGATCTGATAATATCCGCTCTCCTTTTGGGCGGCGAAAAAGCTCTGCACATCGTATGCGAGTCCCTTTTCGTCCCGGATAGACCGCATGAGCCTTGAGGAAAAGCCCCCCCCGCCAAGGATATAATTCATAACTGAGACGGCATAGTAATCGGGGTCTTCCCGCCGAATGCCAAGGTTTCCGAGCATGAGGGTCGCCTGTGTCAGGTCTTTCTCTATTTTGAGGACAGACCTCCCCGGTTTGCCTGCAGGTTTTCCAAAAACCGTTAAGGGGACAACTGCCTTTTTCCATTCGTTTAGGTATTGCTGCAGCATTCCCTGCAGTTCTTCCGGAGTAAGGTCCCCGGCAACGGAGAGGATCGCATTGTTGGGGAGAAAATATGCCGAGTGGAACTGCATCATGTCTTCCCGTGTGATAAAGTCAATTGTTTCAGCCGACCCTTCCATGAGCCTGCCATACGGATGCGTCCCGAAGACCTCTTTTCTGAATGCACGGCCTGCGAGAAAAGAGGGGTCCTCTTCCCGATGCTTCAGGGAACCCTTGATTAATTCTTTGACCCGTGTAATCTCCTCCTGAGGAAAAGACGGATGAAGGAGGACGTCGGAGAAGATATCAAAGCCTTTCTGTATATCCTTTTTTAATACGGAAAGGGTGAGCGTCGTATAATCAGCGCCGGCAGATATGCCAAGAGATGCGCCGATAAAATCTAACGCTTCGCTTATCTCTTTCGACGAACGCGCCTTTGTTCCTTCGGAAAGAAGTTCGGCAGTCACATTTGCAAGTCCCGCTTTTTCTCCCGGCTCATGAACCTGGCCTGCCCTGACGATCAGGGTAACCATGACAATAGGAAGATTGTGATTTTCCGAATGGAGCACAATCAAACCGTTTGGCAGCACAGTTCTTGTGCTATCAATCGCAAAGGCCTGCGAAGAAAGGAACCAGCAGGCTGCCAGCATCAAGCTGACAAGAATTCTTTTTTTACCCATTACCTTTTTCACTCTTCACTTTTCACTTTCTTTTCCGGTACCAGTATCCCGACTGTTCTGTTCTCTTCATGGAAATACTTTTTTGCCACCTTCATTACATCCTCAGCAGTTACTTTCCGGATGCCTTCGACATAGGTATCAATAAGCTTCCATCCGCCGAGCATCTCGAACGTTCCGTATTTCATTGCCTGAATGAAAATTGAGTCCTGTCCCATGATGAATGAGGACTCGATCTGGTTCTTCGCCTTCTGCACCTCGCGTTCTGAAGGGGGAATTTCCTGAATCTTTTCTATCTCCAGAAGCAGCGCGGATTCCACATCCTTTATATCCTTGCCGGGCGCCGCTGTTGCCGCAAGGAAAAAGACATAGGGATTTTTGCTAAAGCCACTGTAATCAGCATCTGCAGCGAGTGCGATCTTCTTGTCATACACTATGGACTGATAGAGCCGCGTGCTTTTTCCCCCCGAGAGTATTCCGTTGAGCACTTCGAGGGCATAGCTGTCTTCATCAGGAAAGCTTGGCGTATGATATACCATAAGGACATAAGGAAGCTCCGCTTCTCTTTTCAGGATAACCCTCCGCTCTCCACGTTGATCCGGTTCCCTCGACATGACAGCTTCGGATTCCGGACCACGGGGGACATCATCAAACGCAGCCCGGATATGTTTCATCATTTCCTCTCCGTCAATATCGCCTGCAACTACGATCACCGCATTGCCGGGCGCGTAATAGGTTTTGTAATATTTAAATAAGGCTTCCCTCTCTATATTTTTCAGGTCGGACATCCATCCGATAACAGGCCGTTGATAAGGATGGACTTTGTATGCAGCAGCCATGACTTCTTCAAAGAGCGCATTCTGCGGGTCGTCTTCATACCGCAATCTCCGTTCTTCCATGACAACATTTCTCTCGGAGGCCGTCTCTTTCGGGTCAAGTGTCAGGTTCTGCATCCTGTCGGCTTCGAGTTCAACAGCAAGTGCAACCCTGTCCGAAGATAACATTTCAAAATAGACCGTATAGTCTTTTGTGGTATATGCATTGTCTGTGCCGCCATTCTTCTGTACTGTTCTTGACAATACCGACGGGCCATATTTCGGAGTGCCTTTAAACATCATGTGCTCCAGCAGATGGCTGAGTCCCGACCTCCCTGCCGGCTCATCCTTTGCACCGACCCGGTACCATACCTGAAACGTCACAACAGGCGCCTTGTGTTCCTCAATAAGGATTATTTTCAATCCATTTTCCAGGGTATATTCCGTGACATCAGAGGCGCCGGCATTTCCCGATACGAGAAAAAAGACAAGGGTAAAAAGCAGACCGAAATATTTCATATATAAAATATATCATAAAATGTATAAATAGTGGGGGAAAAAGTGATTCTCTCGTATGGGAGAGAAATTACTTGACACTTTTCGGCATCTTCGTTATTTTTATGTAAAGTAAAACTTTTAAAAGGAGTAAACGTTATGCGGAGAATAAAACCTTTGTTCGGTGGAACAATTCCTTTTCTGATTATTTTCGTCTTGTACTCTGTTGCATTCACGCAAGACCAGAAATATAAGGACTACACAATAATAAAAGGGGACACTCTCTGGGACATTACGGACAAGGAACTTCAGGACCCCTTTCTCTGGCCGAAAGTATGGAAAGAAAACCCTGACATTAAGAACCCCGATTTGATTTATCCAAAGCAGACGATTAAAATACCACTGTATTTACTCCAGGAAGAGATCGTCCCCGAGATCAAACCCGTGGCAAAACCTGTTGCACAACCCAAGCCCCCCAGGGAAGCACCGAAAATAATCGAACCGAAAAAAATTGATTATCTGGTGAATAAGACCCTTCTGATTTCCAGCGGGTATGTTGCAGAAACAATCCCCAACCTCGGGGCAATAACGGAGACACCATTCGGGGCCGGCAAAACGATCGTCGGCAAGGGGGATGAGGCATATATTAAACCTGTTGTACCTGTCAGGAAAGGGGGAAAATTCTATATCATCAGACCCATGCAGAAGGTAATACATCCTAAGACAGGCGACTTTATGGGGTATCTCATTGATGTGGTAGGGATTGCGGAGGTTGTTGACGAGAACGATCCGAAGATTCTGATCACTGACTCTTATTGGGAAGTAAAAACAGGGGATCTCCTTGACACATATTATGACATAGAACCACCTCTCGAGAGGGAAAATCCCCGGAAGCCGGATATCAAGGGTTACGTGGTGGCTGCAAAACAATCGCGGCTCATTAGCGTTGAATATGAGATTGCCTATATAGACAAAGGGAGGAGAGATGGCCTTCAGGTTGGCGACATTTTGGCGACATTGAAGCAGAGTAAACACCGAATAGAAAACGGGTTACTCCAGGTAATAAGTCTGCAGGAAAAGACCGCAACCGTGATCGTCCGGAAAAGCCACGAAGAGGTCGTGCAGGGAGACCCTGTGTTAATGGCTAAGTAGGAATGACAGTCAATCTCTTAAGGGCTTTGAGCCTGCTGGGATGCTTCAGCTTTCTCAAAGCCTTTGCTTCTATCTGTCTTACCCTTTCCCGTGTTATCGAAAGATGCCTTCCCACTTCTTCGAGCGTATGGTCCCGGTCGGCTCCTATGCCGAATCTCATTCTGATAACCATCTCCTCTTTCGGAGTCAGGGTTTTCAGGACCTGCTGAATTTGTTCCGACGTCTCTGTTTTTTCGGCATCTGCATAGGGAGAAGGACTGTTCTTGTCGCCGATAAAATCCTCAAGCTCAGTATCCTCGTCGCCGACAGGCGTCTGGAGCGCTATAGGATCCTGTATCGCCCTGAAAACCTCCTCAACTTTCCTTACCGGCACTAATAATTTCTGCGCGATTTCCTCGTTGGTCGGCTCTCTCCCAAGCTGCTGGGTAAGTTCCCTTGACGCTTTGGTAACCCTGTTATAGAACTCCATCATATGCACAGGGACCCTTATCGTTTTCGTCTGATCAATCAAGGCCCTTGTAATTGCCTGCCTGATCCACCAGGTTGCGTACGTGCTGAATTTGAATCCCTTTTCATATTTGAACTTGTCAACAGCCTTCATGAGGCCAATGTTGCCTTCCTGTATCAGATCGAGAAGGGGGAGTCCCCTGCCCACATAATTCTTGGCGATATTCACCACGAGTCTCAGGTTTCGGGTTATCAGTTCATTCTTGGCCGTAGAAATCAGTATCTTCGCCTTTTCGATCCGTGTCCACATCAATTTGAGGTAATCTATCTTTGCGCCAACTTCAGCCTCAACCTTTTTGAATACCTTCTCCACCTCTTTCGCGAGTAGTTCGAGCTTCTTCGTATCAACATTTTTCTTCTTTTTCTCCCGGATGATAGTCTTCAGCCCCTTCAGCGTCCCATATTTCGTGATACGCTTGTCTGCTGTTTCAATCTCCTCCATCAGCATCTCAATAATTTCTACGGTCCTGAGGAGTGCATCATCAGTACGCTCCTCTTCCGGGATTACCTCTTCTTCATCTCCGTTCTCGCTGACCTCCAGTTTCTTGTACAGCGGCAATGCGGTAATGAGTTCACGGATTATTGATTTTCCCTCTTCAAGCCTTTTGGCGAGGTCCGTTTCTTCATCCTTTGTGAGGATGGAAATGTCCCCCATCGAATAGAAATATGCCTGAACAAGGTCTTCCGTTTTCTCATATTCTTCTGTTTCCTCTTCTGCCTCCTCTTCTGCCGGCGTCATCTCTTCATGATCCACAACCTTGACACCCATATCCTGGAGGATGTCCATCAGGTCTTCTATCTCATCCGGCGAGAAAAACTCGGAGGGAAGTGCATCGTTTATTTCATCATAGGTGAGTATTCCCCGGCGTTTGCCGATATCGATAATCTCTTCGAAAATGTCTCTTTCTCTCATTTCTCTCTCTACTCCTTAAAAGACGCAAAAAGGGCCTTTTCAAAGGCCCCCATTCCCTTTGACAACAGGAGGGAAATGAAGAGGGGTCAAGTCGCACGGTCTATTAGTACTGG
>JAVHLL010000026.1 GCA_031082155.1 Thermodesulfovibrionales bacterium
ACACCCTTTTATTTTTTACCTCAAGATTTTTACACAGAAGATTTTACGCTACCATTTCCCCTGTCCAACTTGTATGCCATACCTGCTGTTGTTATAATATTTACATGAACTCGCAATGATTCTGTAGGAAACCGTCACGGTGAGGTATGCTAAGGTTTCCGGGGAAGCTTGGTATTTTGCAGGAGCGCAGAAAAAGGAGACATCATGAGAACTGCACGAATTATTATTGCAACGCTGACATGGATCATCACCGCCATGCTTATGATACCGCACGAGCTGCCGGCGCAAGATTCCGGGGAGCTGGAGCAGGATGAAAAATTCAGCAAGGAGGAGCTCTCCCAGATGCTTGCTCCGATCGCCCTCTACCCCGATTCGCTGATCGCACAGATACTGATGGCATCGACCTATCCGATCGAGGTAGTCGAAGCCGAGCGCTGGTTGCGTCAGAACAAGGGATTGAAAGACGATTCACTGGATAACACCCTACAGTTGAAACCCTGGGACCCGAGTGTAAAATCGCTCTGTCATTTCCCGGATATCCTTTTCGCCCTGAGTGATAAACTTGACCAGACCAGGAAACTGGGAGATGCATTTCTTATCCAGGAAGATGAAGTAATGTACGTCATCCAGGAGCTGCGCGGGAAAGCGTGGGATCAGGGCAATCTCAAGACAACCGCAGAACAGCAAGTCATCGTCGAAAGGGAGATTGTCAGGATCGAACCGGTTGACTCCCGGGTTATCTATGTGCCAGTCTATGACCCTTTTTATGTATATGGGCCATGGTGGTATCCTGCTTATCCCCCTTATTCCTGGTACTCACCGCCGGGGTATATTATCACCGGCGCGTACGTCAGTTATGGACCCCCAATTTTTTTTGGAATCGGGTTCTGGTCCTGGACATGGTTCGACTGGCATGTCCATCACATCTATGTTGACGACCATAAAACGAAACGATTCCACAGACACCGCGATACGCGTGATTCCGGTGCGGTTTTCTGGCGTCATGACCCCCGTCACAGGAGAGGAGTTGCCTACAGGGACAGGAGAACCAGTGAACGCTTCGGGTCAAACCCCAAAGCGTCAAGTATAGCCCCGTCAAGTCAGGAAATACGAGGATACCCGCGAAAAAATTCAGCGGAACCGCCGCGACGTCCTGCCGAGGTCCGGAAAGGAACACCTGTTCCCGGCATCGGAACCAAACCGGAAAAAATTCAGCAGACTCCTATGCGGGATACTCCCTTCAGGGGAATCGGCAACGGAAATTTTGAGCGAAGGGCCAGTGAACGTGGAGGCGAAAGCCACAGGAGCATGGAAACAATACGTCCAGAAAGCAGGGGAAGACAGCAGGATGACGGATTCCGGAACAGCGGAAGAGGAGGAGTATTCCGCAGGTAGGGCATCTGAAATCCGTCCTGAATTTTTTCAGGGATGATACATGCACGAGGGAGGAAAATAAATGAATATCGTCATATCTCATGAAAAGGGAAAGGTGCATTGGTTGTCTTTGCTGTCCTGCCTCACCATGTTTGCAGTATTCCTGCTGGCAATCGTCCCGGACTTGCATGCAGAGAACATAAAACAGAAGAACTTTCGCTCGCCTGAAGAAGCGGCGGCAGCTCTTGTCGCTGCAGTCAAGGCACATGACCTGAACGAAATGCTTGCGATACTCGGTCCCGGCAGCAGGGAGTTGATCTCTTCCGGTGATGAAGCGTCAGACAGGACTGGACGTGAAAAATTCCTCAGGGCGTATAATGAGCTGCATACCCTTTTGCAGAAACCTGCCGATACAATGATTCTTTCTGTAGGCGCCGATAACTGGCCTATGCCTATCCCAATTGTGAAGAAGGGCTCAGTATGGGTTTTCGACACACAAAAAGGAAGGCAGGAGATCCTGGATCGGAGAATAGGCAGAAATGAGTTGCTTGTTATGGAGGTCCTGCACGCCTATGTCGCTGCTCAGCATGAATATGCAACTAAGGATTGCAGCGGTAGGGGAAAGGTCGAGTTTGCTCAGAAAATAATAAGCATCGAAGGGAAACAGGACGGGCTCTACTGGGAAGCAAAAGAAGGTGAGGAAGAGAGCCCGCTGGGACCAATGGTCGCTCAGGCTGCAAAAGAAGGGTATGCCAACCCCGATCTCCAGCCATTCCATGGGTATTATTTCAAAATTCTGAAGGGCCAGGGGAAACATGCTGACGGAGGATCATACAATTATGTGGTTAAGGGAAAAATGATCCTCGGGTTTGCGATCATCGCCTACCCTGCAGAATACGGAAATTCCGGGGTTATGACCCTTATGGTAAATCAACAGGGGATCATTTACCAAAAGAATCTCGGCAAGAATACGAAGCGCAGCGCAGAGGCGATGAAAATATTCAACCCCGACAGGACCTGGACACAGGTCGAGAAACCGGAAAAGCACAAAGGGACAGAAGGCTGAGGAAGAGATTTTCCGCGAATGCTATTCATCAAACACCTCGATTATAAACTCAGAGAAGATATCTGCCTCAAAGCCGTGGCCGGCAGGGTTAGGGGATGGAAAGTAATTTATTCGGTACAAATCAAATTCACAAGGAGGGAAAAATGTCTAAAAAATGGCTTATCACTCTATTAACCGTTACCTTTCTTTTCTCAATTTATCATCCCGTTTGGTCATCAGTTGAGGGAATATGGGATATCAATGGAAAAACAACTGTAAAGGTTACGATCAAGGGATATGGGACCGAAAAAGAAACAACATTTTTCGAAGACGAATTCATTTTCTATAATGACAACACCTTTGAGATGATCGATTCCGAAGGAACTTGGAGCCAAGAACGAAGGAAATTCAACGTTTACATTGATCCTGCTGATCTTGAGGACTATTTTGAGGACAATCTGGAATATATGCTTGATACAGACGTCGATGTTTATATTACTAGTTACTCTTTTTATGGTTCTGAAGACAAATCTTCTCACAAGATTAAAGGAAAAATGAAAATGAATATGTCCCTGTATATTGATGAATATGATATTGAGGGAACAATTAATGTGAACACGACTTTTACAGGTTATAGAAGCTACGAATATTTTCCTGCTCAAAAAACAGAGGAATCAAATATGATTTCTTCATCTCCGATGGAAAATATATTGAATACGATTGATTATCTGCTCCGCACACCATAATCATAATCAATGGGGGCAGGCTACTTTAACAACTCGGAAGAATCGTCATAAAGGTATTCTTGTTCCCTGAAAACCTGCCATCAATCATTCAATACCCTGTCTATCATCCACTATCATTAAACCTGCCCGCTGCAGTGTATATTCGTATGCATCTCCTTTACACACCGGAGCAACTGTGATAGCCTTGGGGAAAGAAAAGATCCCATGCCAAAAGAATTTACAGGGAAATATAAAAAGGAAATAGAAAATATCATCGGCAAAATTCAATGCCCGAAAGCCTTCCGGTGCTATGCCTCGGACTTTGATGATCTCTGCAACGCGAAAGATATAGGCATAGAATCCTTTCTGCTGTGCCTGGAAGAAAAACCGGAAGACTGCAAATTCTCGGTTCCGATGCAGGGCTCGTATCTCTGCCACTGCCCTCTTCGTATTTACCTGTGCAAGAAGCTCAGGAAGTGAGAATGTCGGGACCATCACAGGGTCCGTCAGATATTGAAAAAAGGGTTATCGGCAAGGTCTCGCGGCGGCTGATTCCTTTCATGTTTATCCTGTATGTAATCGCCTATCTTGACCGGGTGAATGTGGGGTTTGCTGCGCTGCAGATGAATGCAGATCTGAATTTCAGCGCAGCGGTATACGGATTCGGCAGCGGTATTTTCTTCATCGGGTATTTCCTCTTCGAGATCCCGAGTAACCTGGTCCTTGAGCGTATAGGGGCCAGGATCTGGATTGCGCGGATAATGATTACCTGGGGCATTGTCGCGTCTGCAACAGCATTTATACAGGGTCCCCGGAGTTTCTACCTCGTCAGGTTCCTGCTGGGTCTGGCCGAGGCAGGATTTTTCCCGGGCATGATCCTTTATCTTACCTACTGGTTCCCCGCAAAACATCGTGCGAAGACCGTCGCGCTCTTCATGACCGCCACTGCTGTCTCAGGGGTGATAAGCGGCCCGGTTTCAGGGACACTCCTCACAATGCATGGATTCGGGGGTCTTTCAGGATGGCAATGGCTGTTCCTTATCGAGGGATTTCCGGCAGTTATTTTGGGGGTAGTGGTGCTCTTTTACCTGACGGACCGACCAGAGAAGGCGAAATGGCTTTCGGATAATGAAAAAACCTGGCTGATAACCCGGATGAAGGAAGAGCGGCTCAAGAGGGAACACCATGGAATGGTGAGGCTCAGGCAGGCGGTCGGAAGCGGCAGGGTCTGGGCGCTCTGCCTGATCTATCTTTCGATAGTCATCGGCCTTTACGGAGTGAGCTTCTGGATGCCGCTGCTTATCAAAGGAGTATCCGGATTGAGCGACTTCATGGTCGGAATCGTTTCAGTCTTCCCGTATCTGCTTGCCGCAGCAGGGATGACGGTAATCGGGATGCATTCCGACAGGACCGGAGAACGGCGCATGCACACGGCGGCCTCGATCCTTGTGGCAGCAGCAGGTATGCTATTGACTGCATATGCATACACTCCTGCAATGGAACTTGCCTGTCTTTCCCTGGTTGCAATAGGAATATGGGGAACGTTAGGCCCATTTTGGGCTCTGGCAACCTCTTTTCTCAGCGGCACTGCGGCCTCAGGCGGCATCGCACTAATAAATTCGGTCGGCAACCTCGGAGGTTTTGTCGGGCCTTATCTTGTTGGGGTCATTAAGGACTACACCGGCGAGTTCAAATACGGACTGATCGTGCTCTCAGTGATTCTCTTTTCCGGTTTTCTGTTCACACTTTTCCTGAAACAGAATCCCGCGGAAGATACAGAATAAGAGTGAACGTGCATATTCACCGATAGAGCGGCAGTCCCGAAGTATCGACATCTATTGCCTGCAGCACCCCTGTCTCGTCCTCGGTAACATAAATCTTCTTTTCACCGGCAGCGCCGAAGGCCACGTTGGTCGGTTTGCTTCCTTTTGTCGGGATATGCTGCAGTAACGAGCCGTCATTCCTGAGCACCGTTACCATACCCTGGCCATAAACCGTAATATAGAGGTTTCCATCCTTTCCGAACTTCATTCCGTCAGGGCCGTTGAATACCTTCGGTCTCTCTCCGTCAAAGACGCTCCCGAAAAACTCCCGCGCTGCCTTCACTTTCCCGTCTGCCCACCGGTACCGGTACACCTTGCCGGTAAACATTTCGTCCACATAGAGAGTGTTATCCGGCCCAAACGCAATGCCATTTGCGAATTTAAGCCCGGAATCGATCTTCTCAATGGTCTTCGTATTCACCTCAATCCTGAAGACACTGCCGTCCGTGTTGATATCCATATAATCAGAACGAAGTTTTCCACCCCGGACAAGATTATTGAATCCGACACCGGAGTCGGTCATGTAGAGCGCCCCATCCGGGCCGAAAGCGAGGTCGTTGGGAAACAGGAAGGGAACGCCCCTGTATTCTTTCAAAAAAACCTCAACGTCCCCGTCCATGGAAACTTTCAGCAGTGAAGGGGGATTCACGGATTCCGCAACCCAGATGACACCCTGTTTATCCACGGCAAGTCCGTTTGGCCTTCCCGTTTTTGCAATAATCCGCCGAGTTTTCCCGTCGGAGCTGATATGGGTGACTGACCCCTTCTCAGGTCCCATCTCGACGACCAGCCAGCTCCCGTCCGGCAGAAGAACAGGGGACTCCGGCTCGTTCAGGTTTTCCGCAAAAACCACAGGTGCTTTTGTGCCTGACTTTTGTTCACAGCCGCTGACTGCGGCGAGCAGGATTATTACACAAAGAAAAACCATTGCCTTTTTCAAAGCCCCCTCCTTTTCGTTTGGGTTATTCATAAAATTAACCATGCACACCGCAGAGATTCCGGGTTAATGCGGCTGCGCTCAGAAGATTTTTTTTGTGCTGATTGCGATGTTCCTCACTTCCTGTATCTTGTGAAGATGTTCGAGATATGAAGAGACTGTCTGGGGAGATTTCTGATAGTATGCAAGACGGTAAAGCGCCTTGGTGTGGTCGTTTTCGACATTGAATATTTCGAGATTCACGGTTTTGAAGACCGAAGACACCGCGTGCGTAATACCCGAGACGTCATCCGTTTCTATTCTCATATAAATCATGCCCTCTATCGGTCTTGTCTTCCTGAATTTGACCGAGAAGACCTTTTCCTCCGGGGCATCTGCGATCTTTTTGCAATTGCCGGTGTGAATGGCAAACCGGTTCTCCGCAAGAACCCCTTTGTGAGGGGAATTGTGCAGGGTAGGGACACAGTAGGGACAGGACAGGTAGTTGGTATCCAGGAAATCGAGTTCTATAGGCAGCCCTTTCTGGCGGGGTGAAAAAACATTCCATAGTTTACGGAAAGTCTCATCTTTCTTGCGGTGGAGGGAGAGTGTTTTATTGTCGATCAGGTCCAGTTCAATCATCAGATCCTCTACTGCGTTCACCGCACGGAGGATACCCAGGACCTTCTCTTTTCTCTCCTTCTCCGCAGGATATGCTTCCCTGAGCTTTCTCCGGAATTCCTCCGGGTCTGCATGGAATGTGAAAAGATTCTTCTCGATATAGTCCTTGGCGATCTTGACGAGTGAATCTGTATATGCATTTTCGAAGAACTTCTTCAGTATCCTCTGCGCCTTGGGTGTAACACATTTTGTAAGAAAATCCTCGGTTGCCGTAACGGTATTCTTTGTGTGCACATGGACGATATTCCCGTTTGTCAATTCATGTCCCAGTACTGCCCGCACTCCGTCCACGATTCCATACTCTGCCCGTAATCCCAGCTCTGAATGTATCTTAAACGCGAAGTCCAGAACTGTAGCGCCTTTCTTCAGTTCAACGGTAGTCTTCCCGTCCTTGGCAAAAACCTGAATGTCATCCTTCTCGATAAAAGAGATGAGCGTCCTTACATCCATGAAATTGCTTTCACTCGTCAGATATTCCTGGAGGTGCTCCATGAATTTTTTATTGAGGGCAGTATCCCTGCTGAAGCTGCCATACACAAGAATGCCTTTCCTGTTGAACTCATTGAATCTGTCCGTGGCAATGAGGATGGGGATCTTCACCCCTTCTACCACAACGGTATAGAGAATACCCCTGAAATTATTGAACCTCGGGACGGAAATATAATCCTCAATGGTGCCGGCAACCTTGTATTGTGTATTGACGAGCCAAAGCAATTTGTACGCATTCTCCACAGTATCGACAACAAGCTTAAACAGGAGCACATGCGGGATATGCATGAACCTGTAATCGTTCATAGGGAGGAACGGTTTCCAATGGACCCTGATCTTCTTTATTCTCACATCGCTTTCGTGGCATTTGACCAGGATATTCATTTTGAACGTGTCGATTACCTGAGCGGCTTCTTCCTGTACCTCTTTCAGACGTGCGGAAAACAAGCTGAACATTTCAGGATGCAGGATGGGCGCACAAAGACCCTCGATTTCATTCGCGATATCCGTAAGACACAACCGGATGCAGAGCTTATGGTATATATCCATGGATTCATTGGCGATTATGACCTGTTTTTCAGGTTTATGGTGGCTCAGGGTTTGGAGATTATGCAGTCTGTCGAAGATCTTGATATAGGCAATCCTCGGATTATTCACGGTATGAGAAAAAAATTTATCGTACGACTCTGCCTTGTGTTCCTTGATCTTTGTGAGGCCCTCTACAACCTCGGCAACTTCCTCGCCGAAAGTCGCTGCGATCTCTCTGCTGCTGACTTCACCGTCCTCGATGGCGTCGTGAAGCAGACAGCTGTCGATAGAGGTTTTGTCGACCATGCCGTTTTCTGCTGCGATAAGTGCTACATTGAGGGGATGAAATATATAGGGGTCGCCGTTTTTTCTCCACTGATTTTCATGGACCGCCGACGCATAGGAAGCGGTTCTTCTCACTTCCTCGTATATTTCAGGATAGGTCCTGTACCCGGTGACTACATTCCGTATTTCATGCTCGGCGATGTTGAGTGCAATCTTCTCGACTAATTTTTTTTGCTGCCTGATGTGCTTATCCATAAAACATTCTGGAAATTATCGCATTGTTTGTCGCTGGTTAGTTATATGGGTATCCTGGTAAACAGGATATTATTTTTTTGGCTTTTTATTCTTTATTATAGTTTTTCCCGAAAGAATTTTCTTCTAAAATATTGTTTTCATCCCCCCGGCCAGAAGACGGATATCCCTTTCTGTTTCTGTACGAATCCTGGCATCCGGGCAGGAATAAGCGACACATAGGGTGCGCTCAGCTGCCGGAACGTTTCGGTCTGTATCCCCGATTCTCCAATGTCGCCATAATCATTTCCCGGTGGTCGCCCTGAATTTCAAGCAAAGTGTCCCTGACAGCTCCTCCTGTGCCAAGACTTGCCTTGAGCTGCTTCAGGAGCAACTCCCGGTCCTTGTCCGGCATGCAGAGACCCTCTATAACCGTGACGGTCTTTCCCCCCCTGCCTTTCCGCTCAAGCCGGACCTTCACTTTCTGCTGCGCCTGAGGCACACCCGGTGACAGGGCCTCTCCGGTCTTCCTTCCCTTTTGGTAGATTGCTCTGTCTGTGGAATAGACTAATCGGGATTTTTCATCAGCCATGGGTCCATTGTACCATGAGGGGTTGTCTGAAATACTTTTCCTATATTATACTGAAAGGGTCGGAACGGGGTATTTGGCATGGAACCGCAAATTATTCTGCTTTGCGGTTTTTTGTTTTTTACTATTGCGTTTTAACCAGCAGGGATTCAGGGAAAGAGAATGAAAAAACATTTTATGTGGCTCACCGCGTTGGCAGGGCTTATCGCAGCCCTCTCATTTTCGGCATTTGCATCCGATGCGGCTGAAAAAATAAAAGAAGGAGGTGCGCTCGTGGTCACTGAAGGAAAAACAGTCAAGGTCGATTACACCCTGGAGGTCGATGGCAAAGTCATTGACAGTTCGAAGGAGCGCGGACCGCTTGAATTCAAGACAGGCAGCGGTCAGATGATCCCCGGCTTCGAAAAGGGCGTCATGGGTATGAAGGTCGGTGAGAAAAAGTCTTTCAAGGTTAATCCGGAAGAGGGATATGGTCCTGAAAATCCGGAAGCGATACAAAACATTCCAAAGAATCAGCTGCCTCCCGAGGTAACCCCTGAAGCGGGGATGACTCTCTATGCACAGTCTCCGGATGGACGGCAGGTCCCAGTGAGAGTTATGGAAATCAAGGATGATGTGGTGGTAATGAACTTCAACCATCCCCTTGCAGGAAAGACCCTTGATTTTGACGTCGAGGTTGTGGAGATACAGTAGAACCGGGATTATTTTCAGTGCGTCACAATAGTTATTCTGATGGTAAAGGCAAGTTCTGAAACTTCAGGTTTCTTCTGCACTTCTCCTGTCGGCTTCAATTGATCCAGAAAAGGGGGGAAAGGAAGAGAGCATTTCGTCGACAAGCACATGCAAACAGTGACGATCTTGCGAACGTGCATTTAAGGACTATCCTGCTATATAATTTCTTTATATGCAACCGCCTGTATCATCATTTAGAGGATTGCTGGCAGATACGGTTTTTAGGGCAACGAGAGTGTACTGAAACATGGATGACCTTTCAGGCAATATCTGTCTGGCAAAACAGTCGCCCGCTCTTACAAAGTCTCTTCTTGCTCTCGCGACAAATACCGCCGTTCAGAAAGAATTCCCTGATCTAGACCACTACGTAAAAAATCTTATGGGCGCTCTGCAGACGGGTGATATTCCCCTAACCGAAAACGCGCTGCTCAGTCTGTATACACGATTGCATGGAGCAGGCGCCAGGTATTCTCCCGAGGAAAGGGAGCGTCTTTCGAAAAGGAAAGGGTATGCATGCTATCCCGGTGGCCTTTCCCCGCTCATAAGGGCTGTACAGTTTATCAGACCTGATTCAGTTGTCGCTGACCTCGGTGCAGGGAACGGCCTACAGGGTTTATTGTTACAGTGCATCTGCCCTCACCGGAAAACAATCCAGGTCGAGATTTCCTCCGCACTGATCCGCGTCGGTCAGATCTTTCAGCACACGCTCGGAATAGAGGCTGATCGTATAGAGTGGATTCACGACGATATTGTGCATGTATCGATTGAAGAAGCAGATTTTATTTATCTTTATCTGCCGGCAAAACCGCTCGATGGGGGAAAGGAAGTATATGAGGCTATCGCCCGTAAACTGAATAGGACCGAGAAGCCAATTGTTATCTTCAGTATTGCTGATTGCCTGGCCGGTTTTCTCGGCAGGCGATTCTCCGTTGTTTATACGGACGGCCATCTCACCTGTTTTATCAAAAAATAACCGACCATATATGTGTCCGAAATAATTCAGCTAAGGGATATGACTCAATTTCTGAAGCGAGATCACGGGTAATCCTGATGAGGCTGAAGACGAAGCGGAAGTCTCACGTATGAATTGAGTAAAAATATTATAGTCAGATAAAGGTATGTACAAAAACAAAGGTAGTTTATATCGCTTCAGAAATTGAGTCATATCCCTTAGCCAGATTCTTGCCTAAAAAAATGCGACTTCATCTATAGTTGATGAATTCAATATGAAAATCGAAATCTTTCCCTTTCAGCATCTGTATTACCACCTGAAGGTCATCGATCTTCTTTGCCCGTACCCTCACCTGCTCTTTTTGAATCTCTGACTGCACCTTGAGCTTCATGTCTTTCACAAGCTTGACAATATCCTTCGCCCGTTCAGGAGATAAGCCCTTCTGAAGGGTTACTACCTGCCTTACCGTATCACCAGCCGCCTTCTCGATATTGCCGAAGGCTAAGGCTTTCAGGGATACAGTTCTCTTCACAAGCTTGTTCTTGAGAATTTCTGTCAGGCTTTTCAGTTTGTACTCATCGTCTGCGATGAGAATGATCTCTCCCTTTTCCTTGCTCAATTCAATACTGCTTTTGCTGCCTTTGAAATCAAAGCGCTGGCTTATCTCCTTCTCTGTCTGCTGTACAGCGTTTAAAACCTCCTGCATATCAACCTGGCTCACCACATCAAATGAATGTTCATCTGCCATAACTGTCCTCTCACAACCTTTTCTAGCATTATCCCTGTTTTCTATATTTCCGTCAAGGTGAGCCACCGGATGGACGGAGCCAGGTCTTCACGATTCAGGCTGTAAACATATGGTTCTGATGGTCAGAGCTGACTCTTGAAATCAGATGACAGAGTTCACCGGTTTCATCGAAAGGCAGCAGAAAGGAAAGGCAGCCGGGCTGAGCCTGCGAAACTAATGAATACCTTTTTCATGATGTGTCTCCTTTCAGTTTGTTCTTGATTGCAGGATAGAAGAAAATTGTGGAGAAAAGATGAAGCGACAATTGTGTGAAATGAACTACCCCGCAGCAAAGCTGCGATGAATTCTTTGACTAAAAACTCCCCCGTGAAAGCCGGCGGATGATACGGATGGCGTCTTCGACTGTATTTGCTCCCTGGATAAAATCCATGTCTTCGTTACTTATGGTTCCCTCAGCCAGCAGGGTGTCGTGCATGAAGCGGCGGAGATGGTCCCAGAAGTCCCTCACCATCCCTACAACCGGGAAACGCTCAAGTTTTCCCGTCTGTGCGAGGGTTATTACTTCGAAGGCTTCATCAAGCGTGCCAAACCCACCCGGCATGACGACAAAGGCCGAGGAGTATTTTACCAGCATTACCTTGCGTACGAAAAAGTGCTCGAATTCGATGAACTTGTCGAGGTAGGGATTGGGTTTCTGTTCAAAGGGAAGTGTGATATTGCAGCCCAGGCTCAGCCCCCCGCCTTCCTTGGCACCCCTGTTTGCAGCCTCCATAATCCCGGGGCCTCCTCCGGTCATGACCGCATAACCTGCGTTGGCCAGCGCCCGGCCGAGCTCGCGCGCGAGCTCATAATAGCGGTGCCTTTCAGGAAACCGCGCCGATCCGAATACCGTAACGCAGGGGCCGTCAAATTCAAAACTCTCGAAGCCATGCAGGAATTCGAGAAAGAATCGCACTGCACTCTCCAGATCTTCGCCCCGTTTCCTTCGGCCCGAGAGAAAGAGCTTCTCTGCGCCCACAACCTGATTAAGCAGTGACGTTGATTGTATGATTTCTGACAATCCCTTGTTGTTCATAAGTGACTCCTTCTTTCTTAAAGCGCTTTCTGTAACTTTATTATAATGTAGCGTATTCAGGATAGCATTACAAATACCTCGGAGTTCGAATAAGCGTCATGCCGCTCTCACAGGACATTGCAAATCGCCTTAATTTCTAATAACATATTCTTCAAGGAGGTGATAATTATGAAAAAAATATCTGTTCTTTTCATTGCGTTCGGTCTGCTGTCTATAGTTGCATCGTGTGCTGTTTCGAGCCAGCGGCCTGTTTACCAGGAGAGGTCTGCCTACAATAAGCAAGGCGTTTTTTATGAAAGGATCGAAAACCAACAGAGTCGCATCAACCAGGGCATAAAATCCGGCGAGCTTACGCGGCAGGAGGCGGGGATTCTGCTGGACAATTTAAACTGGATAAGGGACAAATATGCACGGATGACCGCGAACGGCATACTGACTCAAAATGAACAGGAACTCCTGGACAAAATGCTGGATAAAAACAGCGAGATGATAAGAAACAAAAAAAATAACCCCGCAAAACAGCTCTATGATGCCGATGTCCAGGAGCGGATAGACAGGCAGCAAAGGTCGATCAATCAGGGGCTCACATCAGGAGAACTCACTAGGCGTGAAGCTGATATTGTGCAGGATAACCTGAACAACATCAGGGGAAGATTCACAAAAATGAGAAAGGATGGCATACTCACCATAAAAGAGCTCGAAAAACTTGACAAGATGCTCGATGAAAACAGCAAGATGATCTATCGGAAGGAGCATAACAGGGATTACAATATAAAGCGGATATATTAAAAGAAATAAGAAAATGTATTGAGGGAAGGTTCATCCACTAATTATTTTTGGATCAGGCGTACTTTATCTATCCTCAAGATCGATCTTCAGAGGCGCTGCCTTCCATATTTTTTCGTTGTACTCGCGTATTGACCGGTCCGAGGAGAACTTTCCCATCCGCGCAACACTGAGGATAGACATTCTGGCCCATTTCTCCTTGTCTTTGAATGCAACGTTTATCCGGTCCTGGCACTCAATATAGGACTGATAATCGGCAAGGACCATCTGCTCATCACGGCAGAGCAGTGAGTCAACGAGAGGCTTGAAAAGGTCTGTATCCTTTCTGGAAAAATATCCTGAGCTGATAAGATCGACTGCCGCTTTCAAATCCGGATTCTCATTATAGTATGCCATGGGATTATAGCCCTCAGATTTCATGGCAGAGATTTCTTCTGCGTTCAGACCGAAGAGGAACATGTTTTCAGCTCCCACCTCTTCACGGATTTCTTTATTCATCCCATTGACTGTCCCTATCGTGCATACGCCGTTCATTGAGAATTTTATGCCCCCTGTCCCTGCTGACTCTCTTCCCGCAGTAGAGATCTGTTCTGAGAGGTCGGCAGCCGGATAAATTTTCTGGGCGTTCTTTACATTCAGGTCTGGAAAGAAGACAACGTTCAACCGTCCTGCAACGTCAGAATCACTGTTCACCACCTCGGCAACGGAACTGATCAGCTTAAGAATGAGGTTCGCGATGAAATACCCGGGAGATGCTTTGCCTCCAAATAGAAAGGTGCGGGGCGTGATATCCTCCTTCGGATTTTTCTTGATCCTGTTATAAAGCGTAATGATATGAAGCACGTTCAGGTGCTGGCGCATGCTTTCGTGGAAGCGTTTCATCTGTACGTCGAAAAACGTATCCGGACGAACTGATACGCCGGTCCGGGCAAGAATGATCCCTGCGAGTTCTGATTTATTTTCATGTTTTATCTGGAGCCACTTTTTTCTCAGGTTCGGCTCATTCGCAAAGGCTTCGAGCTGTTGGATTTCCTCCAGGTTCCTGACCCAACCATCTCCGATTGTATTCGTAATGAGTTCAGTAAGTCTTGGATTACTAAGTGCCATCCAGCGTCTTTGTGTCACGCCACTGGTTATATTGAGAAACCTCTCAGGATAGAGTTCGTAAAGATCCGGGAAAACCGACGTCTTCAGCAGTTCAGAATGGATTTCCGAAACCCCGTTGACTGCATGGCTTCCCAGACTTCCAAGGTACGCCATCCGGACATATTTCTGATCGCTCTCATCGATAAGCGAGAGACTTGAGCTTTTTTCATTATTGTCCGGGTATTTTAGCCATATCTCGTCGAGGAAGCGCCGGTTTATCTCATAAATGATTTCAAGGTGCCGCGGGAGGATGTTCGCAAATATGGAAAGAGGCCACTTCTCGAGTGCCTCAGTCAAAATAGTCTGGTTTGTATACGAAAAGGCATTCTGTGTGATGTACCATGCCTTGTCCCAGTTCACCAGATGCTCATCCACCAGGAGTCTCATGAGTTCCGCAACCGCAATTGCGGGATGGGTATCATTCAACTGCACTGCGAAGGAGCTTGAGAAAGCATTGATGTTTTTCCAGCGCAGGAGGTGTAGCCGGATCATGTCCTGGAGGGCACAGGAAACAAAGAAATACTGCTGCGCGAGCCGCAGCTGTTTGCCGATATACGGCTCGTCGTCGGGATAAAGGATCTTGCTGATCGATTCCGACGCAATCTTTTCGTTGACTGCTCCGAAATAATCCCCGATATTGAAGGCCTCATAATCAAATGTTTCGACTGCTTCCGACTTCCAGAGACGCAGCAGGTTTGTTGTGGCGACTCTGTAACCGGATATAGGGGTATCATATGCCGTCCCTTTGAGCGCGAATTTGGGAATCCAGCGTACCCGGAAGCAGCCCTGCTCGTCATAATACGACTCGGTCTGGCCGCCAATATTTACGGTGTAGGCAATCTCATGGCGCTGTACCTCCCATGGGTTCCCGTGGCCAAGCCATTTGTCCGTCATTTCAATCTGCCAGCCATCCCTGATCTCCTGGTGAAAGGCACCAAATTCATACCGGATACCGTACCCGATCGCAGGGATTTCAAGTGTTGCAAGTGAATCCATGGAGCAGGCTGCACGCATACCGAGGCCGCTGTTCCCGAGACCGGGTTCTCCCTCCTGCCCGGCAAGTTCCTGCACATTTAGGCCTAATCCCTGCAAAGCCTGTGAGATTTCATTCGCTATGCCGAGGTTGATAAGATGCATCCCGAGCTGTGGTCCCATGAGAAACTCGTCAGACAAATATGCAACTACGGTGAGATCCTCTGTATAATTCTGAACGGTTTTGATCCATCGCTGCATCAGCCTGTCCCGGACTGTATAGGCAAGCGCCATGTACCAGTCGTGCTGCGTTGCCGTATCCGGAACCTTTCCAAGGTGGAAATAAAGATTTTCGAGTACAGACTGCCTGATTGCTTCAACACTCAGAGCGGTGCGGTATTCCTTCAGCATTCTCAATTATACCTCTTTTGCGCATCCGGGGAAACCTGCTCCGCATGCATTGCAACTGGAATATCCGGACGAATCGTCATATTGGATTATAAGAAGCCCTAGATGAATGGGAAAACGTTAAAACGTCCGCCTACTAATGCCTTACGTCCCATTCCCTGGCTTTTCGGTATTCCCTGAATATCCTCTCACGTCTTCTGAACTCGGACGAATGCATCAATCTCCGTCCGTTCCTGTTCTCCTCTCCAATCTCGCTGTGAAGCATTTCATGGTAAATCACATATCTGATGTAATACAGGGGGATATTCTTCCTGTCAAGGACAGGGTGAATCCGTATGATGTTGTGGTCCCTGCAGTAGCTGCCCAGCGTCCGCCTTCTGACCGACCGCCGGAGACTTTTTCGTCCCCATCCGATCGAAGCACAAACCCTTTGATCAAAATATTCACGGTTAATGGAATCAAAAAGCTCTTTCAGGTCAAAACATTTTCCCTGAGTATTGCCTTTGTAGGGTCTTCCATTGCCTTTCTTGATACAGTGCCGGTTTTCCCTGATGAATCTGGTGATGCGGGGTGTTCTCCGCCTGCTGTTTTTCAGAAAGACTGCGATCTCTCTGATAACCTCGTCGCCAGCGTGCAGGAACATCCAGTGCAGCCTCACCGACACATGGCTGTTTTCTGGTTTGACCGATACCATACGGGTTGAATTGTCGGTGATGATGAGGGATACCGGTTTGCCGGCGCCCTGTTCGAGTATATCTTTCAGTCTGTCCTGATTCAGCGAATAGGGAATGGTTAACTGCAGCACACCAGATCCCGTGAATTTCCTTTGAGACAGGACTTCTTCGGATTTATCACGCATACAGGTCATGGCTGCAAAATTATAGACGGGTTTCAGGAATAATGTCTATAGTGTTGTGAGGGGGTTCAGTGGTCCCTGTTTTATCTTCGAGAAGAACGCCATACTACAAAAAATACCTTTTGTGCTATGATAAAAAACCTTTGTGGCAAATACATCAGGAGGCTTCGTATGGGAAGGTATCAAGATTTATATCAGAGGAGTATTGAAGACCCGGAGGGATTTTGGGGCGATGCCGCTGCTGATATCACCTGGTACAAGAAATGGGACAAGGTGCTCGATGCATCAAACCCTCCCTTCTACCGCTGGTTTGTCGGCGGTGAACTGAATACCTGTTATAATGCCCTCGACAGGCATGTGGAGAACGGCCGTGCCGACCAGACAGCCCTCATCTATGACAGTCCGGTAAGAAACAAGATTCAAAAATTTACTTATCGTGAACTGCTCGACCAGGTATCGCGGTTTGCAGGCGTGTTGCAAAGCCTTGGCGTGAATAAAGGAGACACTGTAGTGCTCTATATGCCAATGGTGCCTCAGGCAGTAGTGGCGATGCTTGCCTGTGCACGGCTCGGTGCAATCCATTCAGTGGTCTTCGGTGGATTCGCTGCAAATGAACTCGCGCTGAGGATCGACGATGCAAAGCCCCGGGTAATCGTCTCCGCGTCAGGGGCCATTGAGGTAAAAAAACTTATCGAATACAAACCTATTCTCGATAAAGGGATTGACCTTGCCAGGCATAAGCCGGAAACATGCATCATCCTTCAGCGCCAGGTGGTGAAGGCCGAGATGACCCCGGGCCGTGACCTCGACTGGGATGCACTCATGGCAAAGGCAGAACCTGCCCCCTGTGTCCCTGTCAAAGCAACAGACCCTCTCTATATCCTTTACACCTCAGGAACTACAGGAAAGCCAAAAGGCATCGTGAGAGACAACGGCGGCCATGCGGTTGCCCTCAGATGGAGTCTCGAAAATATCTATGATACAAAACCCGGTGAAGTATACTGGGCTGCGTCCGACGTAGGCTGGGTGGTAGGACATTCATATATCGTGTACGCACCCCTTATAACCGGCTGTACGACAATCCTTTACGAAGGGAAGTCCGTCGGCACCCCTGACCCCGGCGCATTCTGGAGGGTTATATCACAGCACAGGGTAAAAACTCTTTTCACCGCTCCGACAGCGTTCCGTGCAATCAAGAAAGAAGATCCGAACGGTATCCATATAGGAAAATATGACCTTTCCGGCTTCCGCTATCTCTTCCTGGCCGGCGAAAGGACCGATCCGGACACGTATCACTGGGCGCATAATCTCTTAAAGAAACCGGTTATCGACCACTGGTGGCAGACAGAAACCGGATGGCCGATCACCGCAAACAGTCTGGGCATCGAACCTTTCTCGGTCAAGCCCGGATCAAGCACAAAACCTGTGCCCGGATTTGACGTCCAGATACTTACAAGCACAGGGGAAAAACTCGGCCCAAACAAGGAGGGACTCGTAGTAGTGAAACTCCCGCTCCCCCCCGGAACACTGCCGACGCTCTGGAATGCCGACCAGCGGTATATCGATTCGTATATGAAATTATTCCCCGGATATTATTTCACGAGTGACGGCGGACATATGGATGAAGAAGGCTATGTATTTATAATGGGGAGGGTCGATGACGTTATCAACGTGGCGGGCCACAGGCTCTCGACCGGTTCGATGGAAGAGGTCGTGTCAAAACACCAGGATATTGCCGAGTGTGCTGTCATCGGCGCAAAAGATGCCCTGAAAGGCCAACTCCCCGTTGGGCTGGTAGTTCTGAAGTCCGGGGTGGCGAGGGAAGAAGTTGAAATCAAGCAGGAACTCATCCAGATGATCAGGAACGAAATCGGCCCGATCGCCTGCTTCAAAGAGGCAGTTGTTGTTCCGAGGCTTCCGAAAACCCGGTCCGGCAAGATATTGAGGAGTACCATGCGGGATATTGCTGACGGGAAGACCTATGCCATACCATCGACAATCGATGACCCTTCGATCCTGGGAGAGGTCGAGGAAGCCCTGAAAAAAATAGGCTACAGCCAGAAGGACGAGAAAATCTGATCAATGCGGGGACTACAAAGCGGATCAGGCTTGTCGGGGGAGAAGGGTATGAATAATAAGGCTAAGCCTTCAACAATTCAAAGGCCTTTTCTATAGCTACACCTGCGTTTTCTGCAGGTACAACTCCCTTTATGTCCCAGGTGCGAATGCCGATAACCGGTTTGCCCATCTGGAGCGCAAAGGCAATCTCCGAGAGGGTGCCATATTCTCCGCCGACCGCAATCAGCGCATCTGCCGTGCGGGCGATGACAACGTTCCTCCCTATGCCAAGACCTGTGACAATCGGGATATCGATATACTGATTTGCTCCTTTTGGGTCATTCTGCGGAAGAATGCCGACTGTGAGGCCCCCTTCTGCCTTAGCCCCACGGGATGCTGCCTCCATGACACCACCCAATCCGCCGCACACAAGCACGGCGCCATTCCCCGCTATCAGACGTCCGACTTCCTCAGCTTCTTTCAGGAGCGCCTTTTCAGTCCTTCGTCCCCCTATGACAGCGATTATTCTTTTCATAGTTCAGTTCCCATAGGCTAACTTTTGCTCAGATTGCAGCATGCTCCTTCATCTTCATGCCTTGAAAAGTGTCCCTTACCTCCATCCTTTTTTCAATATCCCTGTAGATCTCCTGCCTGTTCCTGCCCCATACCGGCGCTATAAGGATGTTGTCCGGTGCAGTGGCGAACAGCCTCTGGAGAACAATACGGGGAGAGAGACGCTCCATGAAGTCGCAGACAAATTCCAGATATTCTTCGTAGCTGAATACGTGAAACGGTGTTTCTTTGTAGAGAACCTCGAGAGGGGTGTCTCTGATGACCTGGAGTTGATGAATCTTGAGAAATCCGGCAGGCAACTGCGAAAGTTCGTCCGCCATTCCAAGCATTTCTTCCCGTGTCTCTGTGGGGAATCCGACTATGATATGCGCTCCGATATGAATCCCCCTGTCTTTTGTCAAGGCAAGGGCCTGGAGAAACGCCTTGTAGGTATGGCCACGGTTTATGAACTCAAGTGTCTTGTCATAAATCGACTGCATTCCGTATTCGATGAGGATAAAGGCATTTTTTGCAAGGGATTCGAGAAGCTGGATCTTCTCCCTATCAACCGTATCGGGTCTCGTACCGATTGCCAGCCCGACCACTCCTGGTTCGGCCAGTGCCGCTTGGTAGAGGCTCTCCAGCACGTCAACCGGTGCATAGGTATTTGTATATGGCTGGAAGTAAACGAGATACTTTTTTGCTTTATACCGTTTCTTCACATAGGTAACACCGTTTCTGATCTGTTCGACGACCGAGAGTGTCGGCTTGCAGGAGTTCGGTCTGAAGCTATCATTGTTGCAGTATATACAACCTGTGGTCCCAAGGGTCCCGTCCCTGTTTGGGCATGTGAACCCGGCGTCTACATTGACTTTATACACAGTTGTACCGAAACGTCCCCTGATATATGAGCCGAATAAGTTGTACCGTCTGGACATACTTAATTATTTCTTCTTGAGTACACTTCTGTCAACGAACCCTCCTATAGAAGACAATGCCGACATTCTTTGGGTTAAAAAGTTTCTGATGGTGAAGTCATATAACCCCTCATCCTCTCTGCATAATCCCTGAGGCGCTTGTCCATAAGCGCATTCACTGTTCCCTCAGGAAACGTTCCATCAGACTGCCTTTCCCCGGCAGGCACACCGGTAAGAATTTCGATACCCTGATCGACAGTTTTCACCTCATAAAGATGGAAGGTTCCCGCTTTGACAGCCTCGACCACATCTTCACGAAGCATCAGATGTCGCGCATTCAGAGAGGGAATCATGACCCCCTGTTTTCCTGTAAGTCCCTTCGCCGTGCATATATCGAAAAAACCCTCTATTTTCTGGTTCACCCCGCCTATCGGCTGCACCTCTCCTTTCTGATTTACAGAACCGGTGACGGCAATATCCTGGCGAATCGGCAACCCCGAGAGACTTGACATAATCGCATAGAGTTCGGTCGAAGAGGCGCTGTCACCTTCAACGCCCGAGTACGACTGTTCAAAACAGATGCTCGCCGAGAGGGACAATGGCTTGTTCTGCGCATACTTCCACCCGAGGTATCCCGATAAAATAAGGACTCCTTTATCATGGATTCGTCCGCTCATCTGGGACTCCCTCTCAATATTAATAACACCCCGCCTTCCCAGAAACGTTTTCGCGGTAATGCGGTTGGGATGTCCGAAGCTGAATATGCCAAGGTCATATACTGACAGCCCGTTCACCTGTCCGGTAACCGCGCCCTTGACGTCAATCATGAGCGTGCCGTCGATAATCATTTGCCTCATCCGTTCAGCGACAAGATCAAGCCGGTGAACTTTTTCCCGTGCCGCTTTCTCAACATCTTCACCGGATATCATCTCACGGTTTGCCTCGCGGGCCCAATAGTCTGCTTCGACGAGGAGGTCCTTGAGCGGACCAAACCGTGCAGAAAGCCTCTCCTGATCACCGGTCGACCTGACCGCATACTCTATCACTTTGGCAACCCCTGAACGGTCAAAGGGCTTGAGTTTTTCATCATCACAGCATGTCCGTATAAAGCAGGCAAAAGACCTCATATTTTCATCGGAACGCTCCATATGAGAATCGAAATCGGATTTTACCTTGAACATTTCCCAGAAATCTTCATCATAGAGAGTAAGCATCTGATAGAGAGTATCATCACCCATAACTATGATCTTGAATTCAACAGGCATAGGCTGTGCCTTCATCCCCTGTGGCGCGAGAAATCCTAACTGCTCCCAGGGGTCCTCAACCCGGACCTCTTTTGCCCTGATTACCCTTTTCAACCCTTCCCATACGCCCTGATTGATCAATACGTCGCGGATATTGAGGATAAGGTACCCGCCATTTGCCTTCTGGACAGCGCCTGATTTAATCATCGTATGGTCACTCACATATGTTCCCATAAATGCCTTCCGCTCGATCTTTCCGAAGATATTGAACCAGTTGGGATTCGGCTCTATGACGATGGGCGGACCGTTGAGGGAACTGTTGTCGATAAATATATTCACTTTGTACGCCATAATAGCGTCAGTCTGTAAGGCAGGCGGGATACTGGGCATCTGGGCTGTTGGTTGTGCCTGCAGGAACAGATCGAGCCTTGAAAGCGTATACTCCTTGAGCTGCGTCAGAAAGTCCATGATATCGGGATGCTCACGGTACTGGTTGAATATTTCTTCAAATGGATTTGCTACCGCAAATTCTCCCGCCTTCTGTTCAATCTCCTTCATTTTTTCGCCGACCTCTTTTTCAAGGTCGCGGAGGCGGGAATATGTCTCCTCAACCTTCCTCATAATTTCGAGGCGCTTGGCTTCGATCGGCTCTCTTTCTGATTCGGGCTTAGCCAGGAATTCCTCTCTCGGAAGCGGTTTGCCATCAGCGAGCGGCACAACAGCCGCACCCATGGGGGAGAGCTGGACCATAAGGCTATTCCTTGCTGCCTCCTGTTCAAGAACATCTATCGCTTCCTGGTATCGTTTCTGGTGGTCCTGCATGACATTTTGTTTTCTCTTGTTGTATTCTTCGCTGCCGAAGGTCTTTGGGATTTCCTCCCTGAGCTTTTTGAGAAGCGCGTCGAGATTACTGCTGAAGGTTCTTGCCATCCCTTGCGGCATTCTCAGAATACGCGGCTGATCAGGCTCTGAAAAGTTATATACGTAGCACCAGTCATGCAGTTCGTAGCGCATCCCTTTTCCCTGTTTTCCGGCAATGAACCGCTCAAGATGTGCCTTGATCGTTGCAGCCTTGCCCGTGCCTGTCAGCCCCGTCAGGAAGAGATTATACCCTGATCTCTCAACTGCCAGGCCAAACTTTATCGAGTCAATAGCCCTCGTCTGACCGATGAATTCTTTTAACGGTTCGATATCGCTCGTACATTCGAAAGCAAAAATGTCCTGCGAACAGACCCAGCGGAGTTTTTCTATGGGAACAGCATATTTCTTCACTTTTACCGTTTTCCTCATGATATCCTCCTGTTTTACCGGTAATTATATCATGGAACAGGTACGAGGAGACTCTGCCGATGGTCTGAAAATACCTCTGCTTCCTGTCGGCAAACAACGCAGCATGATCTCCCCCTGAACCAGGTTCACGAAAAAGCAAGTTACAGGCATTCTCGTTTTTAACAATGAGAACTGCAGAAATGAGAATTGAGCCTGGGTAAAAACACTTGCTTTAAAAGATGTATTGACTATGTATCTGCGGATAAACATTGAAGTTATGACTTCCCTGGGACAGGGAGCTTTCTATGGCATTAATTTTGCTTTTTATAAAACTACCAAAGGAGGATTGCAGAAAACATGTCCGTTCTCAAAGAATCAAAGAACCTCTCCGCCATGCCCCGGAATTCGGACCGCAAACCCGAAACCTTCATGCAACACGGGACTGATATGGATAAAAGATCCGTCTCCGTTGATAAAAGGGGAAAAAAGACTATGTATGCGAAAAAAAGCATGAGAAATGGTAAGGACTTCGAAGTGTACCGGTTTGTCTTCGAGACCGCGATCGAGATATTCGAAGAGATATTCGAGACATCCAGAAGTTTTCCGAAAGAGAAGACATTCCTGACCGAACAGATCCGGAAACATGCACGGTTGGTCTGTACAAATCTCGCAGAAGCCTGGCACATGAAAAAACAGAAGGCTTGCTTTATCAACAAACTCTCTGACGCAGCACAGGCAGCATCGAAAACGCAACTCTTCCTCGAGTATTCGTCAAAATACAATTATATCGATCACGGGGTTTTCAGGAAATTAGATTCGAAATATGAAGATATATTCGATATTCTCTGCGATGTGACGAGGGATTGACCGCGCAAGGGAGATGCATCCTCTCTACGGATAAAAACTCATTGTTTTCTGTATATTCTGACGTCGCACAAAAATAGCCTGTTTTTCCATCCCGCAGGAAGGCCTCTCTTTCTCGTTGGGAAAAGGTCTGGAGAGCAATGGTATTTTCATTTGTGTTTAAAAAAACCTGACTGTTTGCTATACTCTTTCTGTTACCGATTTCCATTGCAGAATATGCACAAAACCGATGGGAGACTCCTGCTTTACACATCAGTCCTGTGACTCTCGGGAGGATAAGAAACTCTATGGGTACCTTGGCCGAAGATGAAATCCTGAAAACTGCACGGGAGATCAAGCTCCTGATACTCGATGTTGACGGCGTACTGACAGACGGAAGCATTATCTTTGACGAAAATGAGAACGAGTTCAAGATATTTCATGTGCGGGACGGCCATGGAGTAAAAATGCTGATTCGTGCAGGAATTAAGGTTGCGTTAATCACCGGGAGACATTCCCGGGTCGTTGAAAGAAGAGCGCATGAACTCGGCATTACCGATGTGATTCAGAAATGCTACGATAAACGTATCCCCTATCGCCAGCTTGCCGAGAAATATTCAGCGAGCGACAGAGAAATAGCATACATCGGTGATGATATCGTCGATATCCCTGTTTTGAAGAAATGCGGCCTTCCTATCGCGGTTGCCGATGCCGAAGAAGAGGTGAAGGCACAGGCAGCCATTATCACCAAAAGAAGAGGCGGCAGGGGGGCGGTAAGGGAAGTGTGCGACCTCCTTCTCAAGGCAAAAGGGGTATGGGGGAATATCATCGATGAATACTCTCAAACTTAACCTGCCGACGATCCTGACGCTCAGTAGAATTGTTCTGATTCCTGTATTTATATTCACCGTTTACCTGCATCCCCTCTTCGGCGCATTTGTCTTCGGCGTTGCCTCTCTTACAGATTTTCTTGACGGGTACCTTGCGCGGCGGTCGGGAGATATTACAAAATTCGGGATTATCCTTGATCCCATTGCCGACAAATTCCTTGTTATTTCCGCCCTTATTGTCCTCGTGGACATGGAGAGACTGCCCGCGTGGATAGCCATCATAATTATCGCCAGAGAATTCCTTATTACCGGTTTAAGGGCAGTTGCCCTTTCAAAGGACATAGTCATTCCTGCGGAGATGGGCGGCAAGATAAAGACGACTTTTCAGATAATAGCAATCCTCTGCCTGATCCTGAAACAGAGTCTTTTCGATATAGACCTGTATGATATCGGTATCGTCCTGATTTGGGGGGCGCTCGTGCTCTCTCTCGTCTCGGGCGTCCAGTATACTATTTCGTTCGGGAGAAAAATCTCGGAATGAGTACCCTGATCTTCAGTGTGCTTTTTCTTGCTGCCTTTCTTCTTGGATCTATTCCATTTGGTATAATAATAGCAAAAATTAAGGGCGTCGACCTGAAAAAGGTCGGAAGTGGAAACATCGGAGCAACAAATGTACTGCGGTCGCTCGGGAAGTGGCCGGCAGCCATTACCCTTTGTGGAGATATTTTGAAAGGAACCCTCGCGGTAGCATTAGCACGATATTTTGAGGCCGGACCAGTCTGGGAAGGTTTTATCGGTATATCCGCTATCCTGGGACATAATTTCTCGGTCTTTCTCGGGTTCAGGGGGGGCAAGGGCGTAGCCACAAGTCTCGGAGTGCTGATGATCTATTCTCCGCTCGCAGCATTCCTGACCCTGATCATATGGCTTGCCGTCGTTGTTCTCACAAAATATTCGTCACTGGGCGCACTCATATCTTTTGCTCTCCTTCCATTAAATGTGTTCCTTTTTGATACAGGATACAAGGGAAAACTCTTGATTACCCTGCTTATCGCTGTTATTATTTTTCTTAGACACAGAGAGAATCTCAAGAGACTTTTACAAGGCACCGAAAGAAAGATAGGACAGCGGATATGATACAACGCATTCTCCTTTGCATAATGCTGCTTTTTCTCCCTTCCCTCACTCAAGGGGAAACACCCTATGAAGAGCAGCTGAACAGGGGGATCCGGAATTCGGACCCGTATGCGTATATCCTCATCAAACAGTCGAAAACAGAAAACACGAAATCTACAGAACTCCTGAGGGAAGCGCTGAAACATTCCCCCGACCTTCCTGCCACATATTTTGAGCTTGCAAAGGCCAGGTTCTCTTTCCAGCCCCATCGGGTATTCGAGGCTCTCGACTATATATTTCAGGGAATCAGTATCTACAAGCAGAATTTCTGGTCGTCATTCATGCTGGCGTCCTCACTCCTCACAAGCCTCCTCTTATCCTTCCTGCTCACCACAGGAATCATCGTCCTCATCAGGCTATTGAAGGATATCCCGCTGATTTCTCATGACATTCAGGAAAACAGGAAAAAAGTCCTGATACTCTTGGTCCTTTTTCCGGCCTTCTTTGGTCCGCTTTTTCTTCTCGGCAGTCTGCTCATCCTGCTCGGACTCTATATGACCAGATGGGACAAGGTCGTCCTCTCTCTCTACCTCGTTTTTCTGCTCTCCTCTCCCTGGACTTTTTATGCGCTTTCAACAGCGATGTCGGCTCCTGCTTCCGGTGCGCTGAAAGCCGTCGTGGAAGTCAATGAAGCAAGGGGAAACACCTATGCGCTCTCGGTTTTACAGAACAGAGAAAATCCCGTTGAACTTTTTTCCTATGCCCTTGCATCAAAACGGGAAGGAAAGTATGGGGAGGCCATCGCTTCATACAACAAACTGCTTGCGCTGAGACCGGACCCGCGTGTATATAATAATCTCGCAAATTGCTATGTGGCTCTCCGGAACATAGAGAAAGCCAAGGAACTCTACAAGAAATCGGCCCAGATGCGCCCTGCGGCTACGGTGCTGTATAATCTGAGCCAAGTATATCGGGAGACGCTCGACTTTGGGAAAGGAGAAGAATATTTCCTCGAAGCACAAAGACGCGACACGAATGCCGTTTCGCAATTCAGGGCCATATTTTCCAGGAAACCGAACAGGTTTGTCATCGATGAGGACCTGCCTGAACCCGTGCTCTGGAACCATACCAGGACAAAGACATACCGCATCTCGACGATGGGGCTGTCACTCCTGCCGCCATGGGCAATAGCTGCGGTGGCAGTGCTCATGGGAATTCTCTTTTTGTGGATGAATGACCGGATAAAGAACAGGGCGTATCGGTGCACCCGGTGCGGAAAGATCATGTGCAGTAAATGTGAAAAACATATTCTCTGGGGACATATGTGTCCGCAGTGCTTTAAATCTCTGGTAAAACTTGATGAACTTGATGCACGGGAGAGAATTGCACGGATTCTCGATGTATATGAACACAAGAAAACTCAAAGGGATATAATTAAAATCATCACCCTTTTCCTGCCGGGTTCCGGTTTTATCTATGCCGGGAATATCATGAGGGGCATGCTCTTTCTCTGGCCTTTCCTTTTCTTCCTGCTCATTCCCCTGGCGAATTCTTTCTTTGCGACCGGAATGCCAAATTTTTCACATATCTGGCTAAATCTTGTATCACTGGTTTTTATGGTAGTCGTCTATGGTTTGGCTAATATCATTACCAGGCGGAGGATTGCAAAAGGATGGCTTTAGAAGGCTCTCTCAAAGATTTTGGCCTCGCCGATATTCTTCAGCTTATCTTCTTTCAGAGGAAGACCGGCGTTCTCACGATCGACAGCAGGATGGACAAAATCAGGCTGCTCTTCATCGAAGGGCATATCACCGGCGCCGAATCGAAGCGCAGGATAGAGGCAAACAGGCTCGGCAAAGTCCTTGTAAAAAAAGAAATCCTTCGCGAAGAACAGCTTCAGGGTTTGCTCGATGAACAGCGGAGCACCAATATCAAACTCGGCAATCTCCTGGTCAGAAAAGGACTGGTCACAAAAGAAGAGCTTGAAGAAATACTGACTGGTCAGATTAAAGAGACCATAATCCAGGTATTCGCCTGGAAAGACGGCACCTATGCGTTCACTCCACAGGCAGTGCCTGCAGATAAGGATATACCCATATCCATTGATACCCAGCACTTGCTCATGGAAGGGTTGAGGATTGTTGACGAATGGACGCTCATAGAAGGGAAAATCACACTCGATACCGTATTTTCAAAAATATCCGGCCACACTGCCGAACTCACCGCGAACGAAGAGGATATTCTTTCCCTGGTAGACGGTGGAAACGATGTAAGCACAATTATTGACCTGAGCGGACATGACGATTTCGAGGTATCGAAAACCCTTGTCTCTCTGCTCGAAAAACATGCGATAGAGTTGACAACAGCGGCGCCGGTTGTTGGAGAGATAGCGCTTGCTGCACCAAGGAAGCCTTCAGCCTCTTACCGTCTAACCCCTGTCTTTGCAGTCGTTCTTGCACTGCTAGTATCCCTGCCTTCTGTATTTCTTGATAGCAGCCAGATGTTTAAAAAACTGAGGGCCGCCGAGACAATTAATGATTTGAGGTTCGAAATCAAGGTTTACAAATTCGAGCATGGTGTATACCCTGAAAAACTCGACATGATTTCTCAAAAAGCGGACCCGTGGGGAAACCCGTATTTCTATACACAGAACAATTATGCCTTCATTGTTCTCAGCCCTGGACCTGATGGTGCACAGGGTACATCCGACGATATTTATTAGCACTTCCAATGATCGGGAATAAAGCTTTAGTCCTCCTGAGCGGCGGCATCGACTCCGCGACAACACTCGCGATTGCAAAATCCGGAGGATACGAAATCTATGCCCTGAGTTTCGATTACAGCCAACGGCACGCACGAGAGCTTGAGTCTGCACAGATGGTCACCTCGGTCTTCGGAGTTAAACAGCAGCTTGTAATACAATTCAATCTCAGAGAAATAGGGGGTTCTGCACTGACCTCTGACATAGAAGTACCGAAGGGACGTTTAAAAGATAAATTAAGCGGGTCGGGAGCATCATCCATCATCCCCGTCACTTACGTTCCTGCCCGGAATACCATCTTTCTCTCCTTCGCTCTTGCATGGGCCGAGGTCCTTCTTGCAGAACATATTTTTATCGGCGCGAACGCAGTCGATTACAGCGGGTATCCTGACTGCAGGCCGGAATATCTTAAGGCATATGAAGCAATGGCCAACCTTGCAACAAAGGCCTCCGTTGAGAAGAAGATACAATTTCACATTCATGCACCCCTTCTCCGGATGAAAAAATCCGAAATTATCAAAAAGGGGGTTGAACTGGGACTCGATTATGCACTGACTTGGAGTTGTTATGACCCGCAACCAAAAAAAATTGGAAGTGAAAAATTAAGAGTGAAAAGGCATGGAAAACAAAAATCCGGACCCAGAACTCTGCCCTCAGGAACTGTACTCGTTCCCTGCGGAAGATGTGACAGTTGCGTGTTCAGGGCAAAAGGGTTTCAAGAGGCGGGTATGCAGGACCCTCTGCTGAGAAGTTTTAAGGACTCATAGTATACACTGATCAGACCCTATGGAATCTATGCATATATCCCCTGTCAGCCTGAGAGGTCATCACCTGATATGCCTCCATTTCTTTAATGGTGAAGGATACCGCCCTAACTTTGTGGCAAATCTCAGGAATATTCTGGAGAGAGCAGAGACAGGGGAACAGATCAATATTTGTGAGGGCGCCGACGATATCTGCAGTGCGTGTCCTTCTCTGCAGGAAAAACGCTGCCGCTATAGTGAAGATTCCGAGAAAGAGATCAAAGAAATGGACAGGGCAGCAATTGAATTACTCCATATCCAGTCCCATGTGAAAATCTCATGGCTGGCAATAAAAGAACGCATACCGGAAATATTCGCTTCCTGGGCCGGGAAATTCTGCAGGGAATGCGACTGGTTTGCCGTGTGCAGGAATAACAAAGTCTTCACCCGTTTACTCGATGAAAAAGCTCAAAGTGAATTTTGACGAGATTCAGAAGGCAATGGAAGACGTCGTACGCGACAACTTCGATTATTTTCTCGATATTGCAACCGGGGAAGTGATCGCCTTCTCCGAAGAAATGCTGGAGGAAGCTCAATCCAGGCTGCATGTTGAAGACTTTGACGATATGATGGATGAGATTGAATCCATAGAATTTGATGAATTGCCTGACCTTCCGGAATATATGGAAGACGAAGTTGAGATAATACTCGAAATTCTGCTTGACGAAAGCGGACAGTATGTCAGGATACCGGAAAGGCCTTCCTCGACCGCCTATACATCCATGTCCCTGTTTATTGAAACAGTCGCAGACCCCGCGCTGAAAACAAAACTGCTCGATGCCCTCGATGGAAAAGGAGCGTTCAGGAACTTCAAAGACGTGTTAGTGCACTATCCCAAAGAAAGAAAACGCTGGCACAGTTATAACGCAAAAACAATAAAAAAAGAAATCAATGAATGGCTTCATATCATCGGGGCCAATTCCCTCTCATAGCATTTTTGCTTACCCTCTTTTATCCGGGAATCTCCATTTTATCCCCAAAGCCGTTTACGGATTTTCCCTTAATTCTCTGCCTCCTGAGAAACAACGGACATTACTATTCAATGCCCATTTTGTGCAGGGCTTCATCCGCAGAACTCTTTGCCGCCGGGGCCTCCTCAGGCAGATAGAGCATGACCCCGCCCCTGACAGGCCTTATAATTATCTTCCCTTCGCCTGACAGTTTATTCGTGACCTCAACCGGGTTTTCACCATTGAAATACTTTTTGAACGCCTCGTTGAACCCTGAGTAGACACTGTGAATACCCTTGTACCCTTCCTTCCTCAAACTCACGACAGCTTTCTTAATAAACTCCTCATGACTTAACTTTTCTGACATGGTTCCCTCCTCCTTTTCTTGTATTTCATTATAGTAGGGTTATATTTACTTATATATATCCATCATAACGTTATCAAAGTAACGCTGTTTCATCAAGTTTTATCTTCTCATCAGAGTCAATGGCTGTCTGTTTTCTGATTTCTTCTATTTTTTTCAGAGGTCTCTCAAGCATGTTTCTCCTTGTCGTAACGAGGATATCGTATTCCTTTTTTGCTGCATCCAGTCTCTCACCCATGCTTGTAAATTTATCCTTATAGGCATTCCATTGCTTCGAAAACTCACTCAGCAGGTTCAGTATCTCCGCAGCGGTCCGTTCAAGATTGAAATTCTCGATTGCCTGCCTTATGACCGCAAGAACTGCATATAAGGTAAAAGGAGAACATAAGATAACTTTCTGCTTCAGTGCCTCATCCATGATTGTTGTGTCCGCTTCATTGATAAAACTGAATACCTGTTCATTCGGGATAAACATGAGCACATAATCGACAGTATTCTCTGCAGGATTAATGTAATCACGTGTAGTCAACTGTTTCATCATGACTTTCGTATTCTTCAGGAGTTCATCTCTGTAGCGTTTCCTGTCGTGATCAGATTCTGCATGGAGATAGTGCATATAATTATCAACCGGGAACTTCACATCCATATTGACCTTCAGCTGGTTCGGAAGATAGAAAGTATAGTCGGGCCTGCCCGATGTACTGTCCATCGTCTTCTGTTTTATGTAATTGATCCCTTCTACCATGCCCACAAGACGGATGATATCTTCTGCCATACGTTCACCCCACTCACCTCTTTTTTTGGAGCTCGCAAGCGCATGACTGAGCCGTTCGGTAGTCTCCTTCAGGGTAAACGTAACTTCTTCGTGCTTTTTGATAAGAGTAGCAACCTCAGTAAATTTTTCACCGCTGGCCTTGCCGATTTCCTCGATTTTTCTCTGAACGTCGGAGAGTGTTTTCCCGATCGCTTCGATATTCTGGTCAATAAGTTCCTTTTTGCCGTCGAGTTCCTTCTTGCCGTCTACTGTCTGGGTCTTCAGTTTCTCTTCAGCAAGCCGGATAAAATCATCTGCATATTTTTTGAATTCCTCGGTATTTTTTGTGAGGGCGTCCAGCGAGAGGGCTTTAAATGTGTCGCTGAGCCTTGCTGCCATTGACTCAAATCGTTCTCTCTCTTCCTTCAGATGTTTCTGGGCTTCCTCGAGTCTCGCCTTCATTTCACGCTCGATATCAAGCTCGTTTCTTATCTGTTCAAGCTCGAAATCCCTGTGCTGAACCTGCTGCCTCAGTTCCTCTACGCGCGCCTCGGCTCCGCTTGCCCTTTTCCCCAGTTCCGTGATCTGGTTTGCATATGACACCTGGATGTCGGAGACCTGTTTGTCAGACTGTCGCTGCCGGCGTGAAATTGCAAGGAGCCATGCGATGATGCCACCTATTATCAGGCCGGAAATAAAATACAGTATGGATATCGTCAATAGATACCTCTTTCCCGGGCTTCCTTATTATACATGTTCATAGACCAGAATCCTTCCGCCGTTTCGTGTCTCTCCTATCCTCTTCACAAGCTTCTTCTTGTGGAAGCTTTTATGCGGAGAATGCTAATGCTCGCTTTCGGTCTCGATCTCAACCCTCACTATCGCCAGGATGGAAGAATGGGGAACGATAAGGTATTTCTTCCCTTCAAACTCTATCTCCATAGCAGAATCCTTAAGGAAGATTGCATAATCTCCTTCGGTTGCCTGAAGGGGGATATACCTTACTTCCTGTGTTGCGCCCGCAGCCCAGGGTTCGTCGGAAACATTCGGGTTATGGATTGCGTAGCCCGGACCAGCTTTTACCACATAGCCTCCGACAACTTTCTCCTTTGCTTTCACAGTGTCCGGGAGATAAAGCCCTGAACTTGTCTTGTCCATACCTTCATCCGGGTCGATGAGAACCCGGTCACCGATAACGATAAGGTTTTTCTTTGCCTTCATAAAGGTATTTTAAAATATTTTGGAATCCTGATGCACATAAGCAGCGTCCCCTCCTCTATATCAGAGGGCAAAAACATCTCCCTTCGCGGGCACATGCGTGGCGAAACCAAATTTCTCCTTCACGAGTGCACCAAACGAGAGCGCCACATCTTCTTCTCCGTGCACGATAAAAACTTCTGGTGAATTGCGAAAATGCGAGAGCCATGCCATGAGTTCCGCCCTGTCTGCATGTGCGGAGAAACCGTTGATGGTATAGATCGAAGCCCTTATCGCAATCTCATCACCGAGGATGTTCACACTCCTTGCCCTGTCGACTATTTTCCTCCCGAGGGTCCCTTTCCCCTGGAACCCGACGAACACAATACTGCATTCACGCCGCCAGAGGTTATGCTTCAGGTGATGACGGATCCTCCCGCCATCGCACATTCCGCTCCCTGCGATCACGATGATTCCCGATTTTATTTTATTCAGGGCCATCGAACCCTGAACGTTCTGCACGAAGTGCAGCCTGACGGCAGGATCAAAATCCAGCTTCGCAAAAAGTCTCTTGGCTTCATCGTCAAAGAGCTCAGGATGCGCCAGATATACTTTTGTTGCCTCTTCTGCAAGCGGACTGTCAAGGTACACCTGAAGGCCTGAAAGCCTCTTCTCCCTCACGAGATCGTTGAGGATATAGAGCAGATCCTGCGTCCTTCCCACTGCAAAAGAGGGGATATAGACATTGCCGCCTTTTTTGAACGTTGTTTTGATCGCTTCAGCGAGCTCGTCTATGCTGTCTTTCAGCGGCTTATGGAGTCTGTTGCCATAGGTAGACTCCATGACGATGAAATCGGCTGCAGCAGGCGCGGAGGGGTCCTGCAGGATGGGATTCCCCCGCTTCCCGATATCGCCTGAAAACACGACCTTCTTCTCTCGTTCGCCATCCTGAAACCAGAGTTCGAGCGAACCGGAGCCGAGAATATGGCCGGCTTCAACAAACCGGTACTGCACTCCGTTCCCGAGAGGGAAAACAGTGTTGTATGGTTTTGTCTCGAAAAGCTCCATCACGTTCCTGACATCATCAATCGTATACAGTGGAGAAACAGGAGGCATGCCTGCTCTCTCTGCCTTTTTCGTCAGCCATAGCGCATCATTTTCCTGAATATGTGCGGAATCCGAGAGCATGAATTCGAGAAGATCTCTCGTAGCAGGCGTAGTGAGAATCCTCCCCCGGAACCCCTCCCTCGCAATCCTCGGCAGCATGCCTGAATGATCAAGATGGGCATGGGTGATGAAGATATACCGGATATCCTCAGGCTGGAAATCGAACTCTGTTCTGTTTATTTCGTCTGCATCCTCACCCTGAGAGAGCCCACATTCTACCAGCATCTTCAGTGCATTGCATTCCAGATAAAAACAGGACCCTGTCACCATTCGTGCACCACCAAGAAACTTTAGTACCATTATAGTCTCCTCTCAATCTGTACTATCCGGGTTACCCTTACAACGAATCACAGTACCCCACTGTTTCTCCCACAATAGTCTGCGGCGTTATCATCCACTGCAGCGACCATATACCTGATTCATTTCTCTTCAGACACACGACCCCTGCCATCTGAAAAGCAATGATATTCTTTTCTGCATCATCGCACAGGAGGAGGGAAGAGAGTCTGGCAAGATGGGGGAGATGACCAACAAGAAACAGGTTGTCCGATAAACCGGTCAGCCTCTCTTTCCATATTGCCGGATTTTCAAGGGGTAACAGGCCATCTTTTTCCGATATTCCTTTCATCGGTTTGAGATACTTGCAGATTACTTCTGCTGTCTGTCGCGCCCGCAATTTCGTGCTGTGAATTATATCATCCACCCTGATATCAAGTTTGGAAAGGCAGGAAGCAACCCTTGTGATATCCATCAGCCCCTGTGAGGAGAGAGGTCTGGAAGGGTCTTCTTCTTCCCCTTTTGCTGCTCCGTGCTGCACCAGATAAAGCTACATGGAAAACCTCCTTTCTTTCACCCACGACATACCCAATATAGGAACACGATATTCCTATTCTCCCGCATGTCCGCTGACATGAATCTGTAAACCTTCTTTTTTGTATCTGATGTATTCAACAAGACCGAGGAGGTTGCCTGCCGATATCGTAAGAAACCACGACAATGAAATTGCTGCTGCCGCATCGGGTTTTATCCCAATGAGTCCAAAAAAGAACACGAAAGTCCCTTCCCTGACCCCAAGCCCGGAGATGGAGATCGGGAGCATGGTAAAGAGAATGATGAGGGGAAGGAATACGAGAAGCGAAAGAAAGGGGACATGCTGCCCAAGACCGAGGGCAAGAACATAGACAGCGAGAAAACCGGAAAATTGGACAACAACAGATAAGAGAAGTGCGTGTGCCATAGTATTCTTCTGGTTCCGGTATGCGTGAAAAGAGGTATAAAAGACCGAGAGCATCGGTATCCTGTTGCCAAGGCGAAGACCGAACATGAGAATACTCGCGATAAAAAAAGATGCTACAGCGGCAGGGAGGAGCCACACAATGTCAGCCCCCTGAAAATACGGATAGCCGAAAGGAAAAGCCAGTGCGCTTATGACAATCATTACAAACAAGCCGAGATACCTGTCCATAAAAACAGAGGCAAATGCGAGGGGCCCTTTCCCGGTAGCCTGATAGAGATAATAACCTTTCACTGCATCTCCTCCAACCAGGCCAGGAAGAAAGGTGTTGAAGAACGACCCGATCATATAGAGCGAAAACAGTTTCCGCATTTTCATCTCTCCCGGGAGGAGAAGTTTCCAGCGCACGGTGGATATGAACTGAGCAAAGACATAAAGAGCTATTGCGAAGAAAAAAGCGGCAGGACTGAGATGTCTCATTACAAGGAATACCCGATCGAGACCAGTCCTTGAGAGAACGAGATAGAGAAGTCCGGAGCTGATGCAGATTTTCAGTATGAGAAGTACGGCTTTATTTGCTTTCAGGGCCAAGGATCTTCTTAATCACATAAATGGGTTTTCTTTGACTTTCGTGGTAAACCCTCACGAGCATCTCTCCAAGGAGGCCCATGCCGATGAGCTGTATGCCAACAATAATCAAAAGGGCTCCAAGAAGAAGCAGTGGTCTCCCCCCAATATCATGACCAAAAAATAATTTATCAAACGTCAGATAGAACAGGATGAGGAACCCGAGAAAACCGCTCAGGACACCGACCGGTCCAAAGAACTGAATAGGCTTTGTTGAAAAACTCTGGAGAAACTTCACTGTTATGAGATCGAGCACCACCTTTACTGTACGCGAGATGCCATACTTCGATTTCCCGTGTAGACGCGGATGATGCGTCGTCTCGACTTCAGCTATCCTGACTCCGTACCAGCTTGCAACCGCAGGGATAAATCTGTGCATTTCTCCATACAACTTCAGGTTCTTGATGACTTCCCTCCGGTATGCTTTGAGCGAACATCCGTAATCATGGAGCTTAACGCCGGTGACATTACTGATCAGCCAGTTCGCGAGAATAGAGGGTAACCTTCTCGAAAGAAAAGGGTCCTTCCTTTTCTTTCTCCATCCGCTCACCAGGTCATTGTCTTTGATCTGCTCAAGGAGCTTCGGTATGTCAGACGGGTCATTCTGCAGATCCCCGTCCATCGTTACCACGACATCTCCCTGTGCAAAATCAAACCCTGCAGCAAACGCCGCGGTCTGTCCAAAATTTCGTCTCAGACTGAGGACCATCACATGGTTATCCCGCCGCTGGATCTCTTCGAGCAGAGAAAGTGTCCTGTCGGAACTTCCATCATCAACCAGGATAAGTTCATATTCCGTGTTTAAGGTGTCAAGGACACTTTTCAGCTGCTCATGGAGCATCTGAACGTTCTCCTCTTCATTATAGACAGGTATCACAACTGAAAGTGTCATTAAAATCTCCCGGGTTTCTCCTTCTGCAGTCCTTTGAAATCATAACACAGATACAGGGAATAGTCCCTGATTTTTACCCGTTGCTTAGTATAAGCGGTAAAAACCTTTTTCTCAACTCTGCTGAATGCCGAGGCAATCTTTTCAGGCAGTGCAGCATCATCTTGCCTTACAAAGATCGCATCATACCCGAGAAGATTGCTGAATCCCGGCCACAGGTCGTACTGGTTCATCCTCCGGTTAAGATTCACACAGTAGGTAACTGGTTTGCCCTGCACATAGAATGCAAGTTCGCTCGCAATCTGGTATCTGTCAGAGAAAATAAACACAGGATGTGATAAGGACATCTGCTCATGGATCTTTGTGACCTCGGCTCCCAGCTCCTTCCAGCCCCTGAGCCTCGCCGAGGGGTCAAGCTTCACCGGCAGACCGAGCACAGAGGGATAATGTGCCACCGCGGTCACTGCAAATGCCAGGACAATCGATAGATACAGCAGGATTTTCCTGACTCTCCCCCATGAATGGAGCCCTTGCAAAGAATATGCAGAAAACGCGATAACCCCCGTGATAAATCCTGGAAGGGCCCAGTTCGCCTGGACTTTTGCCTGAAGACTTTTCAGAAGAAAAAAGGCGACAACCGGAAGAGAAAACCAGAGGAGGAAAGCACCGGCAAGGGTTTTTCTGAGTTTCCATAATGCAACGGCCATAAAGACCAGGAGAAGAGGCGTAATCACGCCGAACTGTGAACCCAGGAACTCAATGAAACTGTCGATGGATATCTGAAATCCCTCTGACATATGCGCCTGGCCTGCAGTATGCCTGATTGTAACCCAGTCATGATTCATGTTCCATAGAATTACAGGACTGAAGACGACGAGACTGAGAATCCACGCAAGATGAGGTCCCCGGGTGAGCAAAAGCCCTCTCTTTTCACGGGACGAGAGAAGATACAGAAATCCGGAAAGCAGAAAGAAGGCCATGGTATATTTTGTGAGAAGGCCGAGACCGATGGTAAAGCCAAGGAGTATCCAGGAGAGGACTTCCCCGCCCCGCTCTTTTCCTTGACTTTCCCGGTACCTTGTCTGCTGAGGGGGGCTGAGGGAACTGCCTATGTCAGCCGCTCTCGTGAAGAAATAGAGCGATATTATCCAGAAAAATATGAACGGAGAATCTATAGTGAAGATTACTCCAAAGGTAGAAAAAAGGGGGATGATCTGGAATATCACCGCAGACATAACCCCGGTCTTCTCGTCGGAGAGTCGTTTCCCGATCAGATAGAGGAATATACTGCTGAGCAGAGAAAAAACAACGGCCATAATTCTGATCCCTATCACCTGATCTCCAAAAATTTGTGTGCCGATGAATATCAGATAGGCGATCATCGGTCCTTTTGAGTAGTAGCTGATGTCCAGCCTGCGTGACCATTCCCAATAATGGGCTTCGTCCGGGCCCAAGTCAAGAGGGGCATGGAGGATATAATAAATACGGAAAAGGCTGATCATAAAAAGAGAAAGATACAGAATCGTTGTGGAAGGTCTTTCTCTGAACCTTAGCGATGACCACCGGTAGAGGCAGATTACTGAAAAGGATATTCCTGCACCGAACAACACCCCTGCAATGATATCAGAAGGGTAATGCACCCCCACATAAACACGGGACAATGCTACAAAGAATGCAATCAGATAAAAAGCGTACCGCACACGGCCTCTGAGCAGAACAATGAAAGGAGTAGCAAATGCAAAGGCATTCGAGGCATGATTTGAAGGCATGGAAAAGGATTGGCTGCACCCCTTGAGGAGTCTGACCTGATCCAGTATATGACATGGTCTTACTCTCTCAAAAACAAGCTTCAGTTCATAGGAAAACCAATCGGTGAGAAGCAATGCGCCGAAAGCAAGAATCAGTGCAGTAATCGCATCCTTTTTATTTCTGAACAGAAAATATATAAAAACAGGCAGGTAGAATACATATGACCTGTCGGTAATAAAGGGCATGAAAAGATCAAAAAAACTGTTCCGGAGACCATGATTGATAAGAAAAAACAGGAAGATATCTAAGTCAGGGAGGCTCATTCAGGGTGGGGTACGCTTTTCCCGGACACTTTTTTGTTCTGCTTTTTAACCAATACAATGATCGCCTCAACCATCGCTTCAATCGTGGCTTCTTCCGGCATGATATGAACCTTCAGCCCCGCCTTCTGTACCGCTTTTGCGGTAACAGGCCCTATGACGGCAATTGTTACTCCCTTGAGAAGCTGATCAACATCCTTGCCCATAATTTGCTGTAGATTATTGAATGTGGCAGCGCTGGTAAATGTTGCTATCGATATTTTGCCTTCTTTCAAGAACCGCCTGAGTCTCTTGCCGTGAGACTCAGGTTTGACTGTCCTGTATGCCACAGGCACATCTATCTCTCCACCGAGTTCCCTCACCTTTTCCGGAAAAATTTCCCGCGCCACCTCGGCACGGGGAAGAAGGAACCGCATGCCTTTCAGGGGTTTGTTTGAGACCCCCTGAGCCCCCCCCTTAACAAGGGGGGGATGGGGGGGTAAAAACGCCTTTATAAGTCCTTCTGCACGAAATTCCTCCGGGATTAAATCAACGTGTATTCCGAACTTTTTTACCTCTTGGGCTGTCTTCGTGCCGATTGCACAGATTTTGATCCCTTTCAGATCTCTGATATCCCGCTCCTTCTCAAACAGACGCTGGAAGAAAAACTTTACCCCATTTCTGCTCGTAACTATAATCCAGGTATATTTCTCTATCGTATCGATCGATTTGTCGAGATCCTTATAGTCTGTAGGAGGGACAACCTCTATGGTAGGAAATGCAATGATCTCTGCACCGAGTTCAGCCAGCGGATCGAATCCTTCACTGTGCTCTCTGGTCACCAGTATCCGATGACCGAAAAGGGGCTTTTTTTCATACCATTGCAGAGAGTCCCTGAGTCTTACCACCTCTCCTACTACCGTGACTGCAGGCGGCCTGATGTCTTTCTCTTTCACGAGCGCTGCAATGGTGTTCAGAGTGCCGACCAGTGTCGTTTGATCCGGCCTTGTCCCCCAGCGGATAACAGCGACTGGCGTATCAGGTGAACGACCATGTTCGATCAATTTTCGAACGATAAGATCAAGGTTCTTTACCGCCATGAGGAAAACGATAGTGCCCACGCCGGTTGCAAGCTTCGACCAGTCGATCACGCTTTCCTTTTTCGTGGGATCTTCATATCCGGGCACGACTGCGAAAGACGACGAAAGGTGCCGGTGGGTCAGTGGAATGCCGGCATATGCAGGGGCTGCGATTGATGAACTTACTCCCGGCACTATTTCGAATTCTATCCCTTCCTCTGCAAGCGCCTCTGCCTCTTCACCTCCCCTGCCGAATACAAAGGGGTCACCGCCTTTCAGTCTGCATATCATCTTCCCCTGTTTTGCCCTTTCCACAAGGGTCCTGTTGATTTCATCCTGTGTCATCGTATGATGGCCGCCGCGTTTTCCGGCATAGATAAACTCTGCATTATGGTCGATATAATTGAGCACCTGGGCGTTCAGATGGAAGTCATAGACAACAACATCCGCATTTTTCAGACAATTCAGCCCCTTGATGGTCAGGAGGCCTATATCACCGGGCCCCGCGCCTACCAAATATACCTTGCCCTTCATTTTACCTTCTCTCTGCATAACCCTTTGAATCTTTTATCATAAACCTTTCCGGCCCAATAAATCATCTCTGTGCTGTATTTTGAAGGAAATGAGATACGCATTGTAAAAGATGCATGAGAGAAAAAAGGGATATGGTTATTTATACTCGCTAAAGTACAGAGGAAATACACAACGATACAGTGTTAAGATATGCGTCGAAATAATTACGAAGCCTTACTGAGAGTTCATCGCCTCCCTGAGGGCCTTGCCTACCTTGAAATGCAGGACCTTTTTCC
>JAVHLL010000027.1:0-5633 GCA_031082155.1 Thermodesulfovibrionales bacterium
TCTCCTGCCTTACCGTTCTTACTCTCTTTATAGCACATTTGTTGGTAGGAGGAAGGAAGCCGCGAGAGCAAAAATCACCTTCTGGTGACGGTTTGGTGACGGTTTTTTTGAAGGGTAAAATCTAATAACTATCTGATATTAAATGATTTATATGGTAGGCACGAGGGGTTTTGAACCCCTGACCTCTTCCGTGTCAAGGAAGCGCTCTCCCACTGAGCTACGCGCCTACAGAATAACTAAAATAACATTTTAACAATTCTAAATGCAATCCTGCCGGAATGGATCAGTGAATCTCTAAAGAAGAAAAGAAATATGATATCTCGACTTCAGCCGCTTCCTGAGAATCGGAACCATGCACAATATTATGTTCGATATCTGACGCGAAGTCTGCCCTGATCGTTCCGGGGGCAGCGTCTTTTGGGTTTGTGGCTCCCATGATTTCTCTTACTTTGCTGATAGCCTTCTCTCCTTCGACCATCATTACCACGATCGGGCCCTCCGACATGAAGCGAGTGAGGCTGTCATAAAAAGGTCTCTGCCTGTGGACAATATAGAACCCTTTCGCGCCCTCTTCTGTTAAATGGAGCATCTTCAGGGCAGCGACCCTGAGGCCCTGCTGTTCAAACCTCTTTATGACTTCCCCGATAAGGTTTTTTTTCACCCCGTCAGGTTTAACGATAGACAGTGTTTTTTCCATCTCTCCTCCGTTACAGATTCAATGTTTTGATCAGTTTTTTTACCGAGGCATATGATCGTTTCACCTGCATCTTTTCTTCTCTGGTGAGTTTTACCTCGACGATCTTTTCTGCTCCTTCCTCCCCCAGAACGACCGGCACTCCCATATACACATCTTTCATCCTGTACTCGCCGTTCAGATAGGCTGCGCAGGGAAGGATACGCTTCTCATCCAGAAGAATGGCCTTGAGCATCTGAAACGTTGACGCTGCAGGCGCATAGTATGCACTCCCTGATTTCAGGAAAGACACGATCTCTGCTCCGCCGTTTCTCGTCCTCTCTATCAGGGCGTTGATTTTCTTTTTGGGGAGTAGTTCTGTAATCGGCACCCCCTTTATTGTGGTAAATCTCGGAAGGGGTACCATGTCATCCCCGTGCCCGCCAAAAACAAGCGCTTCCACATCTTCGGGAGAGACATTCAGTTCCCATGCGAGGAAAGACCTGAAGCGTGAAGCATCGAGTATCCCTCCCATCCCCATTACCCGCCTGCAGGAAAATTCGGTGGTCTTCCATGCAAGCTGCGCCATGACGTCCATCGGATTTGTTACGACGATGAGTATGGAATGCGGGGATATCTCGGCGATCTTCATACAGGCGTTTTTCACCACGCTTGCGTTCGCATGGAGGAGGTCACTCCTTGACATGCCCGGCTTACGCGCAAATCCGGCAGTGATGACCACGATGTCTGAGTCTGCCATATCAGCATAGTCGTTTGTCCCCTTGATTCTTGTAGAAGAGTTCCAGAGGGGGCATGCCTCTCCCAGGTCGAGCGCTTTGCCCTGAGGCATCCCTTCGACTACATCGAAGAGCACGACATCGGCGATTCCGGACTGGACTACGAGCAGCGCGGTAGTCGCGCCAACATTCCCTGCACCGATTATAGATACTTTCTTCTTCATGGCAGATAAAAATTATAGATGATATGGAAGGAGAATGGCAAGCGGAGGGAGACTATGCTTCTGCGACTTCTTCAGGCAGTTTCTCGAGCTTTACCTTGGCTATCCTCTGCCCCACCATTTCTGAAATCGTTATTTTCTTGCCGTCGGACAGAACGATATCGCCGATCTTCGGGATTTTCTGGAGGGAAGTAAGGAGAAAACCGCTCAGGGTCTCATACTCGGTGGATTCGGGGATCTCTATCCCGTAATCCTCCTTCAGGTCCCGGATGCTTATCGACGCATCTATGAGATATGTCTTGTCCCCCTGTTGGATAACAGGACTTTCCGTATCATATTCGTCCCTTATCTCCCCGACGATCTCCTCAATGAGGTCTTCCATAGTCACGAGGCCTGAAACCCCTCCGTATTCATCTATGACCAGAGCCATATGGACGCGTTTTCTCTGCATTTCCTTCAGGAGACTGCTGATCTTCAGGTTTTCCGGGATGAAGAACGGCGGTTTGATAAGCTTGCGTACGTCGACATTTCCTTTCGCGAGAGCATTCAGGAAGTCTTTCACATACAGGATTCCCCTGATGTCATTCAGGTCTTTCCCGATCACCGGATACCGAGAAAACTGCTCCTCGGTGAGAGTGTGTTTAATGTCATCAACAGGCATCTGGAGACTGACAGTCACCATCTGGGTGGTTGGCACCATGACCTCCTTCACAGACATATCAGTGAATTCAAACACACTGTGAATGAGCGCCTGCTCCGTGGGTTCGAATATTCCCTGCTCGCCGCCTTCCTTGATGAGCATGCGGACTTCCTCCTCGGTGATCGCCCTCCCGGTATGGGTCTTCTTTCCGAAAGGCTTCAGGAGGACATTGGTGCTGAATGTCAATATTTTCACAAAGATGAACGCGACTTTTGAAAAGGTTTCAACGAGTTTCGCTGTTTTTAACCCTACCCGTTCGGGATTGCTCAAAGCGATTGATTTAGGGATTAGTTCGCCGAAGATGAGGAGGAAGTATGAGATGACAAGTGTTACGATCCCGATTGAAATGGCTTCAGCCGAAGCGGCGAAAGGGAGAAAAGGAAGCTTCTGGATTGCCGGTTTTATGACCTGAACAGCAGCAGCCCCTCCGATTGCTGCTGCAAGGACTCCTGCGAGGGTGATTCCTATCTGGATAGTGGCGAGGAACCGGTCCGGTTCTTCTTTGAATTTTTTCAGAATAAGCGCGCTCTTGTTCCCTTCTTCTGCAAGCTGCCGTATCCGCATCCTTCGTGTTGCGACCACAGCGATCTCGGTCGCAGCAAAAAAGCCGTTCAGGATTATAAAGACAACAATGAGAAGGATATCAGACCACATGGATACTAAAGTTCCCAATTTTGAAATATGAAATCCCAAATAAATTCAAAGTTCCAAATTCACATGTTCTGAACAGTCGAAGATTTTTCGGTATTTGGATTTGTTTTGAATTTCGGAATTCGAATTTCGGATTTGTTGTTCTATGCGGCGGCTCTATATTCTGTGAACTGTCACTATCCATTATTCTGGTTATTTCAATCGCTTGATGATGGCGTCTGCCATCTGGAAAGTTTTTGCCGCTGTCGGATCATCAGGGGATGGTTTCAGGTCATAGGTTACCTCTTTGCCTTCCCCTACAACAGCGGCTACAGCATGTTCCAGGCTCTGTGCGGCGTTGAACTCACCCAGGTGTCTCAGCATCATAATACCCGAGAGTATCATAGCAAGGGGGTTCACTTTGTTCAATCCTTTGTACTTTGGTGCGCTGCCATGCACAGGTTCGAATACTGCATAGTTCTCACCGAGGTTTGCCCCTGGCGCAACACCGAGCCCTCCGATCAGTCCTGCAGCCAGGTCCGAAACAATATCGCCGTATAAATTCGGCAGTACGATCACGTCATATAACTCAGGTTTCTGAACGAGCTGCATGCACATATTATCTACTATTTTGTCCTCGAATTCGATGTCCGCATACTCTTGTGCAACATTCCGCGCGACCTCGAGGAAGAGGCCGTCTGAATATTTCATGATGTTTGCCTTGTGGACGGCAGTGACCTTTTTCCTCTTGTTCTTCAGTGCATACTCAAAGGCGAAACGGACGATTCGTTCAGTACCAAATACGGAAATAGGTTTGATGCTGATACCCGAGTCCGGCCTGATTTGTTTCCCTGTGAGTTTCTGAATCGTTCCAATGAGTTCCTGCGCGCCGGCCGAGTCTTTTTTAAACTCAATGCCCGCATACAGGTCCTCGGTGTTTTCTCTCACGATTACGAGGTCGATGTTTTCGTATCTCGTCCTTACCCCCTTGATGGTTTTTGAAGGTCTGAGGCAGCAGTAAAGGTCAAGCGCCTGCCTCAATGTCACATTGACGCTTCTGAAACCGGTCCCCACGGGCGTTGTGACAGGCCCCTTGATGGCAACCTTGTTTTTCTGAATGGAATCGAGTACCCTCTGAGGCAGCGGAGTTCCTTCTTTTTCGTAGATATCGAGCCCGGCCTCCTGAATATCCCACTGGATAGGAACACCTGTCGCTTCTATCACCCGCTTTGTTGCTTCTGATATTTCAGGTCCTGTGCCGTCGCCGGGTATTAACGTGATCGCATACATTATATCTTTACCGTCAGTAGCATTTGTACGATATCAGGATAGGTGGCAATGAACCGCAGTTCATCGTCAGTGAGAGGCTTCTGGGTATGAAGGTTGGCATACTGTACGAGTTCGAGAATCCGTCTCGCCTCATTATCAGTATTAAAATGGATGCCGAGTTTGTCATAGACATGCCTGAACCCCTTGATCCCTCCGTACCCTCCCGTTGTGATGACCCTCCCTGTTTCGGCAAGTTCCGGTTCACCCCTCCCCACGTCTTCAGGATCGTATAATTCATAGTTCCGGCGGTCTTTCAGCGCTCCGTCAGCATGTATGCCGGATTCATGGGCAAAGGCATTTGCACCGATGCCAGGCATATTGATCGGGATAGGGATATTGAACGCATAGGATGCATAGCGCCCGATCCTCCATGCCATTTTCAGGTCTACGTGTTCATCGAGGGGCAATTTGTCTTTCAACCCCTGTGAAAATTTCAGGGCCAGGATAGTCGATACGAGGTCGCAGTTGCCGCAGCGTTCTCCATATCCGTTCACCGTCGTATTAATGTATGAATCAACACCGCACTCTATCGCACCCTGTGCGCCCGCAATCGAGACTGCTTCCGCCATGCCAAGGTCATTATGGCAGTGCATTTCAACAGGGAACTTTGTTGCGAGCGCCAATGTCTTGATCCGCTCATAAATGGTAATGGGGTCGTCAGTCCCGAGAGTATCGCAATATCTGAAGCGGTCAGCGCCGGCCTCTTTCCCTGCGTTGATGAATTCGAGTAGCCTGTTCAGTTCGGTCCTCGATGCGTCCTCAGCATTGATCCCTACCGTCTCCGCCCCGAGTTCCTTTGCTATCCTGACTGATTCGACAAGAGATTTCAGGAGATCTTTAAAGACTTTTTTCCCCTGGAATTTTCCGGCAATCATGATCTCTGAAGTCGAGATAGAGATATTGAGGTGTTTCAGTTCCGGGCAGTTCTTGAAACTTAGTTTCACATCTTCGGGGACTGCCCTGCACCAGCCTTCGAGGTGAGTTCTCTTTATCGCACCGAGCCTTACCAGTTCGAGATTTGCATTAATATAGTTCACTTCATGCTTTAACGTGGGGAACCCGATTTCGCTCTGAAAGAGACCCATCTCATCGAAATAGGTGTTAAGCATTGTTTTGGCCAGCTTGGGGAGGAGAATCCTCGACGTCTGGACGCCGTCCCTGTTTGTTACATCAATGAGATATACTTTTCCTTTCATGTCGTTTCTACTCTTTCCACAAATTTTCACCCCTTCAGTTCTTCTTTTATGGCGGGGTATTTACAACAGGCACACGAATGGTGCCCTTGAAATTTATCGCAAGATTATCTTAACCTTACCTTGAGCTTCACAACTCATATTATCCCA